>PAJQ01000057.1:0-223 GCA_002710215.1 Chloroflexota bacterium
CCAGGCAAACCACTGACTGCCATGCCTGATTAATACTCAGCGACTTCACTGATAACCCCCCCACATCCTCTCTGGTACCAGTGAAAACTCGCAAGGACAGTGGCCCAGTTTTAGGCATGGCAACATGTGCCCAGAAAAAGTTCGTGGACAATCCGTGGATATTGGGAAAGCTAGACTTAACGGCCCATGTAACGATGTGGCACCAAAGTCGCTATTTTGANGC
>PAJQ01000057.1:229-50709 GCA_002710215.1 Chloroflexota bacterium
AGGTGGTGCCGAAGGTCAGAGTCGAACTGACACGGGGTTGCCCCCACCGGTTTTTGAGACCGGCGCGTCTACCATTCCGCCACTTCGGCACGGCGTTATTTTATAGCTAAATCGGCGTCTTTGGTACCCCTCCCCCAACAGTTTGAACCGGTTTTGCTAACACGCCCGCGCAATATACCCGGAATCCTATACTTCCGGACTGTTGAGATGGACGACGTAACCCGGTCCCTTGCCAGCCACGGCACCACGCTCCCTAGACTCGGACCCGGCCATTGTTGCGGTTTTCGCTCCCTATATGGTAATGTATCGTCGCCTGGCCGCACTACTTATTGTATCGTTTAAAGGGTATGCGTACATGGGACGCCAGGTAATCGCAAAGTTGACTCTCTCTTTGTTGTTCTTGGTAGTTCTGGTGCCTGGATGCACCGGATCAACTCCACCCACGGGCATTCCCATAGAGCCAACCCATACCGCAATTTCAACGCCAACACTTACGCCAACTACGACTCCCACTGCGGAACCGACTCAGACTCCATTACCAACGCTCAACATCGAGGCCACCGTCGCAGCTAGCATTAAAGCGACAACGGCAGTTCGGCCAACTGCTACGTCTTCACCAACCTCGACGCCGACACCTCCACCAGCAATTTCTACTCCAACTCGCTTACCCACGGCTACGCCGATGCCGACCCCAATACCGACACCCACGCCTACCCAAGTGCCTACACCAACTCCTACGCCAACACCCACACCCGTGCCGACACCCACACCGACTTTAATTCCTACACCCACGCCTGTTCCCACAGCCGNTCCTACGCCGACACCTAGANCGACGCCTACACCGACGCCTAATCCCTTGACGAAACAGCGCGTAGANGCTGGCGTACGGAATGGGTTTAGCTTCAATGGGGATAACCTGAGTGGGTTAGACCTATCCGGCGCCAGCCTTTCGAATGGAAGGTTCTATAAAGCTAACTTTTTCGGGAGCTGATNTGTCCAACTCCTCTCTGGTGAATGCCGATCTCAACGGTGCGGACTTTTCTCATGCCAACCTCAATGGCGTTTCGGCTAAACGTGCTGACCTCGGCGGAGCTAACCTCACGGGCGCCAATCTCACCGGGGCTGATTTTTCCAAGGCAGACCTTANGGCAGCCAATCTCAGTGGGGCCATCCTAAATGATGCTATTTTGGAGGGGACCAACCTCTTTGGTGCTATTCTTACCCAAGCNGACCTCTCCGGAAGTAGTTGGGATGCCAGTACATGCGACGCCTATGCCAGGTCCACCTGCACTNTGGGAGATTTAGTGGACACTGGAGCCTTCCTGTGTGACACCGGAAACATCCCGATAATAATTTCTCCGAAGGGCCTATCTCATCAGAATGCAACCGCTTTCACGTTCGATTGGTCAGATNGCGTAGGCGCAACGAACTACAATGTCGTTATCTTGGATCCTCAACAGATAGAGATTGATAAAGAGTCGACCGACTCGTCCTTGCGCTATATCACCATTTCAGCCGGAGGTCTGAGTGGGCTGACGTGGACTTGGAAAGTCAGNGCCTATGTAGATGGCGTATGGGGTGAATGGTCNAGAACACGATCATTTTTGNCCGGAAGGCTTGCGGCTCCCGAAATAGGGGAACCCACGCCCGTACCTTTTCCGACTTCTTTACCTGCTCCGACAATCCCCGGGGCATTGACCATAAATATGACCTCAGCCCAGGACCCAGTACCCTCGGGAGGCTCTACGGTAATTACGGTCGAGGTCCTTTCGACACCAGGCGGCCCCATCGCAGGCGCGGAAGTCAGGTTAAGTGCGCCAGGGACATTCGAAGGCACATTTGGCTCAAGTAGCGTGAGCGGCCAAACGAACTCGGCAGGCATATTTTCTGCGACTTGGACACCTCCAAGTGACGGTCTTTTCCGGCTAAGTGCCGTCGTGTTTACAGATGNCTTCCCGAACACTGCCGCCTTCCTCACCGTCCGCGCCGGACCATTGCCTACTTTCATGACCATTACGGGTCGAGCAGGTTACCTGGACAAGGAGGCATTCCAGTCGGTTTTCGTTGGCGTTAGACATTCCAACTGGCTAGGGAGCAATCATTGCGGACAGACGCTCGGTGCCCAGGATGGATCGTTTTCTATCCAGGCTTCATCAAGATGTTTCGATGAGGGGGAAACAGACGAGTNCAAAAATTTAACGCGTCAAGAAGATTCATCATGTCATGGGAGCTGGCCGGGGAGAACAGAAAGCTGGGAAATCCCGGTGGCATCACCTTTGACGAGTCGGGGGATTTTGTATACGTCTTCGAATCGGACAACCTACAAGTGCACAAGTTCAATCGTTCCGGGGTTTCGATCCCGTTTGTTCTTCTCGCCGTAGGTCCTACTCCCACGCCGGTGCTGCCTACCAGGGTATATGCTCCCACTTCAACACCCGGCGACCCCACTTCAACATCTGGCCCGACGGCAACCCCGGAACCGTCAACCTCTTGTCCTCCCACACTAATTTCACCGGAAGAGGGGGCATTATTAGACAATGGGCGTGTCGACCGCCAAGATGGTATTGTTTGGAATTTCCAGTGGTCGAATTGCCTTGGATCGATTTGGTATCACTTAAACTTTGGAGTCGGTGATATCCAAACCCTCTATTCCACATCGTATACGTACACCAATCCAGATGCATACTTCATTGGGCAGAACAGGCAGTGGACCTGGAAAGTCCGGGCCTATCTAGGTAGTCAGTTGGGTTGGAGCGAGTCGTCAGAGAGAACCCACGTCATTGAGCCCTTAAATACCGACTAGCCTTGAGTGGCGCATGTGCGGGGGATACCGTATTCGTCCACGGAGTATTTACCGCCTTGCCGCCAACGCGGTAATCATTACCGATTTTGTCCGCTCAGGAGTAGGTTGCGGCAACGTGGAAATGGCAGCGGTACGGGTGTGGAGAGTCTGGGACCCGGCGGCGAACGGCCCTAACGAGTACGTGGGTCGGGGCCTACGGCCAAAGCACGGAGTTCCCGAACCGTCTCTTCGAGTTCCTCACGCAAAACGTCTACCAAAAGATCGTGATGTTCCAGACGTTTCGGGCGTTCGGACGATCCGTCCGTGTCATTCAAAGTGTGCCGGTCTATCTTTAGATCTAATAGCGACATTGCGCTCATCCCCCGACGCTCATCCGCCCCGATGGGGCAGTAGCGTAATTGAATCCCGGCTAGTATAAATCATAACGGTGGTACCATTCCGAAGCGCGAAATAGCAGATTTGAAGGAATAATAGGGCACGAAGGAGGGCGGCGTCTCCCGCAATTTACCTTGACGTGACAACGGGCGCAGCCTATAATCCTTAAGTCAGAGCCCAATGAACCATACCTTCGGATAGTACCTGAATTATGCCTAAACGGACTTATCAACCCAAAAAGCGCCGCCGTGCCCGGGTGCACGGCTTCCGATNACGATCCAGCACGTCTGATGGCCGGGCCATATTGAAGCGGCGGCGGTTCAAGGGCCGTCACAATCTCACCGTATAACCAGTTAGTTCTGGTGATGCAACGCAGACATCGCCTCACGACAAGCAAACAGTTTTCCCAGATCCATCGAGAGGGCCTAAGCATAGCGAACCGTTTCCTGGTGGTTCGCGTCCTTTCCAACGGACTTGATTACAGCCGTTTCGGCTTCCTAGTCAGTAAGCGTATTGGGAATGCGGTGGTGAGAAACCGGGTGAAACGCAGACTACGAGAAGTGGTCCGGCTCACGCCGGTNAAACCGGGATGGGATGCCGTTTTTATCGCCCGCCGTGACATTAACCTGGCTGATTTCCAGGAACTAAAGCAGGCAGCGGAAAACCTATTGCGGCGCACACACCTGGTNGCGGATAAGGAGTTAGCGGTAAGCGCCGCACCGGCCACGGAGTCCNCTGGATGAAACGTGTTGTGATAATGGCCATCGGGTTGTACCAAGGAGTGTTGTCGCCATATTTGCCATCGGCTTGCCGCTATTTACCCACGTGCTCTCACTACTCCCAAGAGGCAGTCCAGCAATACGGAACGGTCAAAGGAATTTGGCTCAGCCTGAAACGGCTGGCCCGGTGCCACCCTTGGGGAGGCAAAGGTTTCGACCCTGTACCATGAATTTTTCGGCTTGATTTTCACTGATTGTTGTCTTCAATTATTTTGCTCCTAAAATCCATCTCCGGTCACTTCGCATCCCTTCGGCATGTAGCCTTGCCGCCCCAACCGACGCTTGCTCTCAGCCTCTGGCATCAGGTTAGGTTACCGTTGCCGGCCCTTTTCCTGATGGCCGCCGTTTTTCTTCTTTTGGGTTGCACGCCAGGCAGGTTCAGCCAAACCGGCAACGGTTGGTCTCCGGCCACTGGGCTGGACGGGTCCGTTTACGTGGGAACTAAGCAGGGCACCGTCACAGCACTCACGGACAACGGCTTTGAGGGATCCAAGACCTTGTGGACCTTTCCCGCTAACCGAGACGGAGATTCCGAAGACGGGGTTGCCCTTTTNGGGATTTATGATAGNCCGGTAGTCGGCGAAGACCTGGTCTACGTCAGCGCCATAAACGGCGTCCTTTACGCCATAGACCGGGAAACAGGCTCCTTCGGTTGGCAGCAGCCCAAAGGCATCGCCGAGGACGAACGTCCCCAATTGGTGGCGGGACCGGCGTTGGACCCGGAAAGCAATGCCGTGGTAGTCGGCTCCGAAGACGGCCGGCTATACGCATATGATGCCAAAACCGGCGAACCACGGGATGGGTTTCCCTTCCGGGCAGAAGACAAGATCTGGTCTACACCGGTGATTAAAGACGGGGTAGTTTACTTTGGGTCCCATGACAAGCACATCTACGCGGTTTCCTTGGCTGACGGTACGCTGAAGTGGAAGTTCCTGACCGGAGGCACCGTGGCGGGCCGCCCTCTTTTGTTCAGGGATATGGTGATAGCCGGTTCATTCGATAAAAAATTGTACGCGATCAACATAAAAGACGGCAGAAAGGTCTGGGAGTTCCTGGGAGAAAACTGGTTCTGGGCCGGTGCCGTCACCAACGGGCGGACGATTTTCGCTCCTTCCATGGATGGCAACGTTTACGCCCTGGACCGGGGAGGCAATCTGTCGTGGAAACACGATCTTGAAACGCCCATCGTCTCCCGCCCGGTGTTGGTTCCCGGGGGTCTGGTTGTTGGAGGCAGGGACGGTAGGATCAGATTATTGGACACCTCGTTGGCCGAAGTGGGCTTGCAACGTGTACGGGCTTTCCTACCTTTGAGGGGAGACCCTGAGATNCTTGCCCCTCTGACCGCAGTGGATGAATCCGTGTTCGTGGCAGCCCAGGATAGCACCGTCCGGCGCATCGAGGCTAGAGCCAATCTTGTGCTGATGTGGTGTTTTCATACCGAGGATGATCTATGCAACTAACCGGGCGCTGGCCCGTAAACCGGGCATCACACCGGCGGGCTCAAGGGTAGAGTTTTGGAATTCATCTTTATCCTCTGGAACGAAGTAATCATCCGGCCCATGCTCAATACCCTGGTGGTATTGTACGTTGTCAGCTTCAATCAGATGGGCATCGCGATTATCCTGTTGACTGTCCTAGTTCGGGCAATCACCATGCCCCTTACCCTGAAGCAGATCAGGCAGATGCGGGTAATGAGTTCCCTGCAGCCCAAGATGAAGGATATTCAGGCGCGTTACAGCGGGGACCGATCCCGTGCTTCCCAGGAAACCATGCGTCTGTATCGAGAGGCCGGGGTCAACCCCATAGGATGCCTGGGGCCGCTGGTAGTTCAGATGCCCATCCTCATCGGGCTGTTCCGTGTGTTGATTCAAACCGTGTTCTCCCAACCGGACGAACTAGTAGGGTTGTCGGAAAAGCTCTACACCTGGATCCCGTGGGTCCCGGTTCACTCGGCGGCTCCGCTAAATGCTTCTTTCATCGGTTTGGACTTGGGCTCCAATCCGGAATCNATCGCGATGGTACTAATTCCTGGATTAGTGTTTGTTTCCACCTGGGTCCAGCAAAAATTAACCGTCAGCCCATCCACCGATCCAAAGCAACAGTCGAATCAGACGATGATGCTTTGGATGATGCCGATAATGATTGCCTTCTTTTCGGTACAGTTCCCCATAGGGCTGTCCATGTACTGGATAGTCTCAAACGTCATCGGTGTCGCCATACAATACCTGGTAACCCCTAAAGGTGAGCTTCCTCCTCTATGGCCGCCATTCCCCAAGCCGGAGGCGCCCCCACCCACGGCGCGCGCGGCGGAAGATGATCCTCAGAAGGAGACTCGAGAAAATGGAAGTACGCGTAATGACGGCACGAACCGTCGAAGAAGCAATAGAACTAGCGCTGAAAGAGCTAGACGCCGACCGAGACGAGGCCGAGGTAGAAATACTAAGTAGGGGCAAGTCGGGATTTCTCGGCATTGGCGGCGAACCAGCCCGGGTTCGAGTCACCAAAATAGCCACTGGCGAGGGAGGCACAGCCGGCGCTGCCGCCGTCGCTGCTGAAACGGTAGGCCGGATCTTGCNGGCTGCCCAGGTCAACGTCACCCGGACGGTCCGGGCAGCCAATGATCCCGAAACCGGCGGTCCCATAATCGACCTGGAAGGTGAAGATTCGGGTCTGTTGATTGGACGCCGCGGCCAAACCCTGCAAGCCCTNCAGTTCCTGGTCAACTTGATCGTCCGCAATCAGTATGGCGAGGGAGTCCGGGTTGTCTTGGACGTGGAGCGTTATCGGCAACGGCGGGAAAATTCCTTGCGGGACATGGCTACTAAAGTGGCCTCCAGGGTAGTTCAAAGCAATCGGGCCGTGGCATTGGAGCCGATGTCACCCGCCGACCGNCGCATCGTCCACACTGCTTTGACGGACCACCCCGGTGTTATCACCGAGAGCACGGGGATGGGAGACGACCGGAAGGTAAACATCATACCCAAACCGAACCAGTAGGAAATCCGATTCACAGAAGTTTAGGTGGGGACGGGAGAGAGTTGACCTTAATCCAAAAGAAACCTAGAATAACCCTGTGAATAGCGAGTTTGAGTCTCCCAGGCTCAACGACCCCTTNGACAACCCCAATGAAGAATGTGGGGTAGTCGGGGTATACGCTCCGGGCGCCGAAGCTAGCCGCCTGGCCTTCTTCGGCTTATTCGCCCTACAACACCGCGGCCAGGAGAGTGCTGGAATCGCAGCATCCAACGGCGAGACCCTCAACGTCCACGCCGAAATGGGCCTGGTCACTCAGATATTCCGCGAGCCGGATTTTTACCCTCTTNCCGGCGAACGGGCAATCGGCCATACCCGCTACTCCACCACTGGAAGCAGCCTCCTTTGCAACGCCCAGCCCATGCTCGTCGAAGGGTATCAGGGCCGGTTGGCCTTAGCGAACAACGGGAACATCATCAATTGTGCCCAGTTGCAAACCCAACAGAAGAAGGACTGGAATTGTAGCTTCGAATCCAGTACGGATACCGAAGTGATGGCCTACATGCTGGCTAACGCCTCCGGGGCCGACTGGGAAGAGCGGCTGTTTTATTGCATGCGCCAGTTGGAAGGCGCCTATTCCTTGGTCGCCCTGACTGAGGATACGCTGATGGCTGCCCGGGATCCCCTGGGTATCCGGCCGTTATGCATAGGCAAGCTGGACGGCGGCTGGATAATTGCGTCTGAGAGCTGCGCCCTTGACCACTTAGGCGCCACCTACATGAGAGAGTTGGAGCCTGGCGAAGTCGTCATCATCGACCCTCAAGGGTTTCACTCCTCCGTCTGGACCGGGGCGACCGGCCGCCGGGCCCTTTGCGTATTTGAGCTTATCTANTTTGCCCGGCCCGACAGCCTGTTGGACAATCAACTTGTCCACTCGGTAAGGCAAGAACTGGGCGCCCAATTGGCCCGAGAGCATCCGGTGGAGGCCGACCTGGTTATCGGTATCCCGGACTCGTCAACCGCAGCGGCGGTGGGCTACGCCAGAGAGTCTGGTATTCCGTTCAGTGAAGGCTTGGTAAAGAACCGATACGTCGGCCGGACGTTTATCGAACCCGAACAGCGGATGCGNGANCTGGGNGTNAGGCAAAAATTCAANCCCCTNACCGAGGTCATCGCCGGNCANNGGATNGTNGTGGTTGACGACAGCATCGTNCGCGGNACNACCACNCCNCANGTNGTNGGTCTNCTGCGNAAGGCCGGGGCNNNNGAGATNCACATGCGNGTATGCGCTCCNCCNATNANGCACCCCTGNTTCATGGGNGTGGANATGGCNANCCGNCAGGAATTNATCGCNGCCAACCAGANCGTNGAAGAGATTCGCCANTTTATNGACGCCGACNCNCTGGGNTANCTGGNNGTNAAAGGNNTGNTGAAAGTGGTCGGCGGCACCGATGGCGGGTTCTGCGACGCTTGCTTCACCGGTAACTATCCGGTGCCCGTCCAACTTGAGTTGACCAAACTGGTCTTGGAGGAGCCGCCGGCGGAGCTTGAGCTCCTCTCCGATTAATGTCCATCAGGGGCATTTGATTTCCGGCCGTCTCATCCCATACGGCGGTTATCCCAAAACCGGACCCAGAATAGGCTCCCCCTTGCCATGCGGGTCCGGCTGTTTTACCCTTTTACTGCGGGGCGGCAGTCCAATATAACGTGGACGGCCCAGGGGAGGAGTAGCCAGTTGACCAGTCAGGCTTACCGCTCATCCGGCGTGAATCTGGATGAGATGGACGCCCTGAAAGAACGGATAAAGGCATTTGCCTCGGCGACTCATGGACCCGAAGTCCTGAACCCCGAGGGTGGATTCGCCGGCCTGTTCCGGCTCAGGGGCTTTCGACAACCCGTGCTGGTGGCCAGCACCGACGGCGTGGGGACGAAGATCAAAATCGCCGCTCAGTTGGGGCACTTCGAGTCCATAGGCCAGGATCTGGTCACACTCAACGTCAACGATATATTGGCCCGTGGGGCCAAACCCCTCTTTTTCCTGGACTACATTTCATTCACCACCCTGGACGAGCAAGTGATGGACACCCTGCTTCGTGGCATCGTTTGGGGTTGCCGCGAGGTGGGATGCGCGCTGATTGGCGGGGAAACCGCCCAGATGCCTGGGCCGGACGGTTCGGACCATCTGGAACTGGTAGGGTTTGTCGTCGGCGCCGCTGAGCCGGATGGATTGATGGACGGGTCTCACATGCAGCTCGGCGACTGCTTAGTCGGCTTTCCTTCCAGCGGTTTACATACCAACGGGTTCTCACTGGTGCGCCGCGTCTTCGACATTGATGACAACCCGTCGGTCCTGTTCCGCCGTTATGATGAGTTGCGGCACACCCTGGGTGAGGAACTGCTGATCCGGCACCGTTGCTATCATCCCATGCTGGAGCCGGTGCTAAAATCGTTCAAAGGATTGGCCCACATTACCGGGGGAGGACTGCCAGGTAAGATGCCGGCCATCCTACCCGGCCATTTGGCCGCCGAATTTCGCCCGGAGACCTGGACGGCCCCGCCCATATTTGAGATCATCCAGCGGGAAGGGAAAATAAGCACAGACGAGATGTACCGGGTATTTAACATGGGCCTGGGCATGGTGGCGGTCTGCGCCGAGGACGACCTGACGACGATCACCGATAAGATACCCGACGCCCGAGTGGTGGGCCGGATCATCCAGAGAGACGATGGACCCCAGGTAACCATACTCGATGGCTAGATCGGCCATCCGAGTCTGGGCAACTATTCAAAAAGTCAAACGGCCAACGGTCAGGGTGTATACCACCACCCTGTAGGGTGGAATAGAAGTGAGGCGGTCAAGCGGGTGAAAGCGCTCCTTAGCGTCTACGACAAGACTGGCATCGTCGAGTTCGCCCGGGGTCTGGCGGGCGCGGGATTCGAGCTAATCAGCACCGGAGGAACCCACCAAACCCTTGCACAAGAGGGCGGTCTGCCGGTGCGGCAGGTCTCCGAGGTAACCGGCTCGCCGGAGATTCTTGACGGCCGGGTTAAGACGCTGCATCCGGTGGTCCACGGCGCCATACTGGCCCGCCGGGATGTTCCGGGCCACATGGCGGAACTGGCCGAATACGGTATTGGCCTCATCGACCTGGTGGTCGTCAACCTGTACCCCTTCCAAGCCACCATAAGAAAGCCCGGCGTCACCTTGGAAGATGCTCTGGAAAACATCGACATTGGTGGCCCGACGATGCTGCGGGCCGCCGCCAAGAACTTCCCGTCCGTCGCAGTGGTTGTTGACCCTTCGGACTACTCTTGGGTGGCCGAAAAGCTGGCGGCAGACGGTCTGAGCCAAGAGGAACGCCGTGCTTTGGCGACCAAAGCCTTCCGCCACGTTTCTCAGTACGACGCCGCGGTCACCGGCTATCTTGATGTGTCATCAGAAGAAGCGGACAGCTTGCCGGGAGAATTGACCCTTTCGCTGAACAAGCTTGCATCTCTGCGGTACGGCGAGAATCCCCACCAACAAGGCGCCCTCTACGTACCGGCGGAGGGTGGCGCCGGGGGGATAGCCCACGCCCAGCAGTTACACGGCCGGGAGCTTTCCTATAACAACCTGATGGATGCCGACGCGGCCTGGCGCACCGTTTCCGACTTTGCCGAAACCACCGTGGCCGTTATCAAACACACTAATCCCTGCGGCTTGGCCAGCCATCAGGACCAAGCCGAAGCATACGAGCGGGCCTACCAGGGTGATTCGGTCTCGGCTTTTGGGGGCATCGTCGGGTATAACCGGACGCTCACCGCCCAAGCCGCGCGCGCGATGGATCCGGTTTTCTACGAAGTCGTAGTCGCTCCCGAATACGAGCCCGAGGCCTTGGATATATTGAAGAAAAAACGTAATCTGCGTATCCTGGCGGTAGGACCGAGCACCGGTGGGCTGGACTACGATCTGCGTCCCATCACCGGTGGAGTGCTGGTCCAGGCGCCAGACGCCCTGGACGAAGACCCGGCCACTTGGGAAACCGCCACCGACCGCCCTCCCACGGACGCAGAGATGCGGGATCTGGCATTCGCCTGGAAGGCTGCAAAGCATATCAAGTCAAACGCCATCGTGTTTGCCAAAGACCTGACTCTGGTGGGCATGGGGGCCGGCCAGCCCAACCGCGTGGTCAGCGTCCACCTGTCGGGGCGTGCGGCCGGGGATAAGGCTGCGGGCAGCGTCCTGGCGTCGGACGCCTTCTTTCCCTTTCCGGACAACATCGAACTTGCGGCGCAGGCCGGAGTCACCGCCATAGTCCAACCGGGCGGCTCGATCCGTGATGCCGAGGTCATAGAAGAAGCCAACAAGCACAAGCTGGCGATGGTGTTTACGGGCGTACGCCACTTCCGGCACTAGACCCAACGCAACACCCTCGCAAATAAGCCCTTCAAAGGGGTTTAGCTGGGATAGGTAATCGATACGGGATAAATCAAGGCGGGAATTGGATATGCCTTTGACCATCGACATTGTGGTACCCGTCTACAACGAGGAGCAGGCTCTCCCTCGCAGCATCCTCATCCTAACGGACTACCTCAGGTCCAATGTCATCAACCCTTGGCAGATAATCATCGCCGACAACGCGTCAACCGACAGCACCCGCTCGGTTTCCGAGATGTTGTGTGAGAGGTATCCTGGAGTAAATTACCTTTACCTGCCCCAAAAAGGCCGGGGCCGGGCTCTGAAAGCCGCTTGGATGGAAAGCACCGCCGACATAGTTTGCTACATGGACGTGGACCTTTCCACCGACCTGGTCCACCTTCCCCAGTTGATCAACTCTATCGAATCAGGGTCGCACATCGCCATCGGCAGCCGGTTGAGCAAGGAGTCTAAAATCACCCGGTCCTTCCGCCGGGGGTTCATCTCCCGCACCTACAACTTGATGATTAAGTCCATGTTTTTTACCGGATTCCCCGACGCCCAGTGCGGGTTCAAGGCAATGACAAGGGAAACCGCCAGGACGCTGCTGCCGAAGATCAAAAACAACAACTGGTTCTTTGACACAGAACTACTGATAATCGCCGCCAAGGGCGGTTTCCAGATCAGTTCCTTGCCGGTCAAATGGGACGACGACCCGGACAGTACCGTGAACGTCGCCGGCACCGCTACCGAAGATATCAAAGGACTCTTTCGCCTCCGCTTTGGCGGCGTTCCCAGGGTCTCCCCGCCGGCCAGTCCCAATCGCCGGTAGGCGGAGCATTGGATCTGTCTACAGCCCCTGGACGAAGTAGCAGACGCACCGCAGATTCTCCCCCCACCCAGCCCCGCCCCGGCAGAGGGTGACCCCCATCTCCGGAAAAACTAACCTTTTGAAATCCCCGCAAACAGTTTAAATCCCCATGGAGGTTTTCAACTAATGGAACTAGGCTTGAAAGAAAAGAACGTTATCGTCACTGGAGGCGGGTCTAACATCGGCCGTTCCATCGTTCACGCCTTCGCCGCCGAAGGAAGCAACATCACCATCGCCGAGCTCTCCCCTAGCCAGGGCGAGGTAGTTGCCGGAGAGGTAAGCCAGATGAACACGGGAAGCCGGGTCAAGGTGATTGCCTGCGATGTCACCGACCCCGAACAGGTCGACGAAATGGTCGCCAAATCCGTCGCCGAGTTCGGTAGCGTGGATGTTTTGGTGAACAACGTGGGCTGGACCATAGACCGGCTGTTCATGGAGAAGCCCCGGGAAGAGTGGGAGAAGGAGGTCAAGGTCAACCTTTGGGGGGCCATCAACTGCATCCACGGCGTATTACCTTCGATGATAGAACGTCAATCCGGCGCCATTGTCAGCATCAGCTCCGACGCTGGACGGATGGGCGAATACCGGGAAGCGGTGTATTCCGCCTGTAAAGCCGGAGTAATCGCGCTGAGCAAGGCGATAGCCAGGGAAACAGGCCGCTACGGGTTGCGGCTGAACATGGTGTGCCCCGGACTGGTGGTGCCGGGCGAGGACGAATCCATCAGCGGCGAGAGCATGTGGAATCAGATGAGAGACATCTTCACCGAAGATGTATTGGAGCGGGTGAAACGGGGTTACCTTTTCCGCCGGTTGGCCAACGGCAGCGAAATCGCCAACGCGGTGGTGTTTCTGTCTTCAGACGCCGCCAGCTTCATCACCGGCCAAACCCTCAGCGTTAGCGGCGGCTACACCATGATGTAGACCAAAATTTCCTAGCCACGGGCTCTAGTTAGGAAAAGAAAACGGCCCCGATGATATCGGGGCCGTTTAACGTGAGCATTGTCGCTTAGCGGGTGGCTACCCTTTAGGGGCCGCTTACCGCTGATTCCAGGATGGTCGTCCTAGAGGGCGACTACCTGCTCCCGGAGGGACTCCAACTCTTGGATGAGCTGGGCCTTGGTCTTCCGGTTGTCGGTCATGCCGTTTGAAGCTTGATTGTTCTGAGCAACCAACTCCCATGACCTGGCCTCGATCTGGGGCATCTTCTCTTGAATCAGCTTCTCATCAACCTCGGCGGCTATGGACGGGTAGCCTGCCCGTTCGATCATGGACCGCAGGTTACCGGCCTTGAACTGGTCCAAGGTCCAGCGAAGAGTCTCCCCGGAGGTGGTGACGTCCCAATAAACCCGGACGTCCTGGTTGCGGGGTCCGTAGTGATAGTGAGGGCCCTTCTGGAAGCAGTCGAACGCCAGCAACTCCACTTCCTGACCGGCAACATCGGACAGGACGTGAATCGCCATGCCCTCGTCGTTGATCTGGGGCAGGTGGCGGTATTCCAGGCCGAATTTCAGGTTGCCGACTTCAATCTTGTCGCCCTCGACCAATTCGGGCATGAGGTGATGCACGGTTCGCCGTCCGTTCCGGGACAGGTCCCGGCCCTTGGCCTCGGCTTCATCCAACGTCGTTGTTGATGCGGGACTGGCCTCAACAGCAGAGGCTAGCTCCTCATAACCGGCCCGGCGAATCATCGACGGTAGCCGGTGACGGATGTTGTCCATCGTCCAACCCAAGGGGTTGCCCGCGGTGGTCTTGTCCATATTGAGGCGGATGTTGTGGTTCTCCGGTCCGTAGTGGTAATGAGGAGTCTGGTCGAAGCAGTCGAACCGCAGAATCTCCGTGTCTTTACCCTCAACCTTGCCATAAACCTGAACGCACAACCCCTGGTCCGGCATAAGATCGGTCCTGTATTCCATCGCGAGATCGACAGCGCCTGCGTTGATTACGGATGTTCCTTTCTCCACGATTGTCCTCCTTATCCTTTTGTGAGTGCCCCAACCGTTACGAGAGGCTTCCCTTCCGGGAGCTGTACGCGCTGGTCTTGGGTACCCGATTCCACTGCCGGATGTTGTACGGTGGGACGGCTGGCTAAACCCTTCCAACCATGCCATACAGGGGCAGTTGCTGCCCGGAATTATAGCATGATAATCAACTCTGGCAAACACTTTGTAGACATAACCATTTAGACCGGAGAGCTGTGCTATTGCCGGAACACATTAATTGGGTTAAATTCTTGGAATTGTTCTATTTGCGGAACATATGTGTTGAATCAAAATCCTGGCCGTACCGAAGACTAAACGGGAATAGCCACCTCCCGTTGGGGTTTTATGCCGGTCGATTGGCAACGAAAGGGCCAGGTTTTTTTGGCGATATTTATCGCCGGGTCACTGATGGCCGGTTGCGGCCCATCGGAAGTTGCCGGGCCGCCTACTCATTCAGGGCCAGAGCCGACCCTGGCAGCACCCCAACCAAAGGTCGATTTACCGCCGGCCAGAGATCTAACCGCCACTGCCAACCCAACCGCAACACTAACCCCAACTTTCACACCGGCGCCCGCTCCTACCTACACGCCCTTGCCAACCTACACCCTATACCCAACCTACACGCCTTTTCCCACTCCTACGCCGTTTCAGGCCCCGGCCCAACCAGCCCCTCCCGTGGTAATCACCCCCACGCCATCGGCTGTAGCCACCTGGACACCGCGTCCCAGCCCGACAACCGCGCCAATTCTTATCGCCACGGATAGCCCGGAATTTCCGGCCACTTTAATTACGCCAACTCGTCCGCCCACCGCGACGCCACAAGCAACATCGGTTCCAACGCCCACGCCGGTGGTAACCCTCGCGCCCCCACCCACGGCTGTTCCCGTGGTTCTCCCAACATCAACCCCAGAGCCTCCAACTCCGGCGGCCACCCAGACACCATCTCCGACATTCGTTCCAACCGCCACGCCTGTCCCCACTCCAACCCCGTCCCCCACCCCCACATCAACCCCAACTCCCAGCCCCACGGCCGTCCCCACTGCGACCCCTCCTCCAACGCCAACACCTACAAGTCCACCGCCACCAGCAGGCAGCGTAGTGATCGAGTGCATCTTTTTCGACGGCCTGGTTCCCCGAAGCGAAGCCGACGAATATGTTAGATCGCCAACCTGAGCGCCGACACCGTGTCTCTGGAGGGCTGGCGGCTCCAAGACGTGTCCGACGGCTCACCTACATTCACGTTCCCCACTTATTCCATCGTGCCCGGGGAAAGGGTCCGGGTTTACACCAATCAAGTGCACCCGGAATGGGGTGGGTTCTCTTTCCAGCGGGGTAGCTCTATATGGAACAACTCCGATCCGGATACCGCCCGCTTGTTCGACGGTCAAGGAGCGCAGGTGTCAACCCGAACCTATCCACCGGGGTGCGAGTAAATCCAATCTGGGCACACCTATTCTCACCAAGGCCCTCCTTGATTGGACCGCCTTCTCATGGGTGATATACTCCCAATCGCGCCTGCCATGGGCTCGCGGCAGGCATCCGGCCAGTAGCCGTCCCAAACAATTTATATTACATAACGTTGCATTATAGATAGTTCGTCGAAGATCCATCCTAGACCGAACCAGAATGACTGTACCCAAAGGAGCACTTTTAGAATGAAAGTCGCCATCAGTATCCCCCGGTTGCCCGACGGTCCCGGCCTACGCGCATTCGTGCAGCGGGCTGAGGCTTTGGGTTTCGATGCGGTCCTGGCGGGCGACCACATCGTTTTGCCCACCGGAGGGACCCAACAGTATCCATATACGTCCGACGGCTCGTTTTCCCGCCCCGCCGATGAGCCGTTCTTGGAAACCATGACGTTGTTGGGATACTTGGCGGCCTGCACCGAGACCGTCAAGTTGGGCAGCACCGTCATCATCCTGCCCTACCGCAATCCGGTGGTCCAAGCAAAGATGTTCGCGTCACTGGACGTTTTGACCAACGGCAGAATGATTTGCGGCGTGGGTGTTGGCTGGCTGGAGAAGGAGTTCGACATTCTGGGCGTTCCCTACGCGGAGAGGGGACCCATGACCGACGAGTTTCTGGAGATATTCATCGCCCTATGGACCCAGCCCGAGCCGGTATTCCACGGCCGGTTTTACGATTTAGAAGGGATTCAGTTCTACCCCAAGCCTGTCCAGCAACCCCACATCCCCATCTGGGTGGGCGGCCACACTCGAAGGGCGCTGCGCCGGACTGCCAAGTACGGCGACTGCTGGCACACCACTCGCCAAACCCCGGACTTTGTGGCGCGAAACCTGCCCTATCTCCACCGGCAAATCGAGGAGGCGGGCCGCGACCCGGCATCCGTGTCCATATCCCTGAAGCGCAGCCTGCATTTCACCGACATGGGGCTGGGCGAAGGGGAATCCGTGCGCAGCGGCGGCGCAATCATCGGTACAACTCAGGAGATCATTGACGACGTTCACTACTGCCGGGAACTGGGCATAGACCAGCTAACCTACGACTTTCGGGTGGAAGGAATCGACCAGTCCATCCAAGTCATGGAGCACTTGGCGGACCGGGTACTGCCGGTGGCCGAGCGTCTGGGTTAAGTAATAGGAAGTCGTGTGCCGACGCCCAAGGACAAGCTATGAATCCGAGAATACGCAAAGCCATCCCTAGATTTCACATGTCAATACGGCGCGAATGTTTCCAACTTCCGGTCAAATGTCACAAGGGGCATACCCAAATATTCAGCCGATTACAAATAGCTAGCATCTTAAGTTGTCAGACCGGTCTCCAAAGCCTAATCAACCACTGCTGGGTGCAGAAGTTCCACCCAGTTAATTTCCATATTCAAAGACTCTTCCGAAGCGAGCAATATGATGTCCTTCTGCTCGGGGTAAATCCCGATTTTCTTGCGGGCAATGCTGGCTAATTCATAGGCTAGCAAAACCGGCTCGTAGAGGTCCGCACCGGCAAGCAACGAACGAGCTTCGGCAGCTCGTGGCTCTCCAAAAACCACGGCGCCAAGCACGGATGCATCGGCTACTTTACCGGGCATCCCGGTCCTCACGTACGAACTTAACCGACTCCGACCCAGTCCTCACACCTAATTCTGTTATTCGTGAATGCAACGCTTCCAAAGACGACCCCTTTTGTTGCGCCGCCCCTTCCAAAATGGTCATGAGTTCTCCTTGAAGCGATCGATGGTTCTTCTTGGCTTGGACCTTCAACCGGTCCAGAACTTCGGCAGGAACGTTCTTTATTGATAAATCAGGCAAAGCAGCTCCAAATCAGAACCTTTTTAATATAATAATCCTACCCTATCAGGGGTTAAACCTTGGCAGATTTTGCTCACAGCACTAGGTTGAGAGTCTGTGGTCCAGAGAAAATCCCCGGGGGTATCTAGACGAAGAAACCAGGGAGAGCGCCGAAGATGGCTGCCGAACCCTTTAACGAACGGTGCCAAGGGCCCGGCGGGCCTCCCGGTCCAGGTCTTTGTTTATCAGCGTCCGCCGCTTATCGTATTGACGTTTGCCCCGAGCCAGCCCCAGGCCCACTTTGGCGACGTGACCCTTGATGAAGACGCTAAGAGCCACAATCGTAACGCCCTTCTCGGCTACGATGCTCTTCAGCTTGGCTATCTCCTCACGGTGCATCAGTAATTTACGGGGCCGCCTGGGGTCATGATTGTAGATGCTGCCGGCGTCGTAGGGAGCGATATGGGCGTTCATCAGCCAAAGCTCGCCGTTTTGAGGCCGGGCGTAAGCGTCCCGAAGGTCGATTTTTCCCGCCCTGATTGATTTGATCTCCGTCCCGGTAAGAACCAGACCGGCTTCATACCGGTCCAGGATCTCGTAGTCGAAGAACGCCTTCCGGTTGGAGGCTATGGTCCGGGTGGTTTTTTGCGGGCGTTCAGCTTTTTTGGTGGTCATGCCTTAGCTCCCTCGGGCGATCTGTTCCCGCAGAAGATCAATGGCCCGGTTCAGATGGACATCTTCAGAACCTTCCTCCAGCTTGTCCAATTGAATATCGGGCGAGAGACCTTCGCCCTCTATCAAGGGGCCGTTGGGAGTAAACCAATGGGCGATGGTAAAGTTAACGCCGGAGCCATCCTGTAAGGCCCAAAGATTACTCACGCTGCCCTTGCCAAATGTCGTGTCCCCGAGAATGGTAGCCCGCTCGTGGTCCATCATCGCGCCGGTAAACACTTCGCTGGCGCTGGCGCTGAATTCGTTGACCAAAACCACAAAGGGGATTTCCTTGGCTTTGCCACCGGACTTCACTTTCCAATCGGTGCGGTGACCCTGAGCGTCGATCTGATAAAGCACCAAACCGTCTTCAAGGAACTGACTGGTAACGTCCACCACTGAGGTGAGCAACCCTCCGGGGTTGTTGCGTAAGTCCAAAACGATCCCTGCGCCGCCGGAGTCCTCGAACCGCTCCAACGCATTCAGCAAGTCCTTATTGGTGGTCTCGGCAAAGTTGAAGATTCGAAGGTGGCCGATGCCGTTGTCTCCCACGATAAGGCGCACCGAGGTCAGCGAAATCACCCCCCTTGTCACATTGATCACCACCGGCTCGGCTTCGTCCCGGTGAAGTATCAGGAGCTTAACAATCGTTCCCTTCTTGCCGCGGATCCTATTGACTGCCTCCATGAGGCTGATCCCCTCAGCACTCTCGTCCTCAATCTCCAGAATCACGTCGCCGGGGCGAATGCCCGCTCTCTCGGCGGGAGTATCGGGCATGGGAGCGAGAATCGTGACCAGGCCATTCCTGATACCCACCTCAGCCCCGATGCCTTCGAAAAATCCCTTCAAGTCTTGGGTCGCGATCTTGTATTGTTCCGCGTTGTAGAAGGCCGAATACGGGTCCCCCAAGGCGTCAAGCATGCCCTTGATTGCCCCGTCGCTAACTTCCTGAGGGTCCAGCTTTTCACCGTTTATGTGCTCCCCTTCCAGAAGCTCCCAAACCTCCAGCAGACGTTCGAACTCGGGGGGCAATCCGTCGAGAGTAGGATCGACGCCACCGGATTGTCCGAGTTGCTGCACGCCACAAGCAGCGGCCAAGGACAAAGCGAGGATACAGATCAAAGAGATTAGCGAAGCCCGGACGAGCCGTGATTTGGTCACGGAGGTCGTCTCCTAAATGGCAAAATTACTCGTGGGAAGCTAGCCTTGCGGAGTGTTTCGTTCCCAGGGCACATTGTATCACAGGGCAGAGTTACACCCTCCGGTGGCCATGCGTGGAGAGCGGCTCTTGACCGCCTAAGTGCGGCAGTCTACCCTTGCCGGTACCACTCAGGAGATTGATGACATGAACGCGGAAATAGTAGCCATAGGTTCGGAACTCCTTTTGGGTCAGATAGTTGACACCAATTCGGCTTGGATGGCGCAACGCCTGGCCGCAGTGGGTATGAACCTTTATTACAAAACGATAGTCGGGGACAATCCTGAGCGTATGCTGGAGACAATCACCGCCGCCATGGAACGGTCGGACGTGGTGATAACCTCCGGAGGTATCGGCCCCACCCAGGACGACTTGACCCGGGAAATCGTAGCCAAGGCATCCTCCAGGGAACTGGTCTTGGACCCGGAACTGCTAGCCCAGATCGAGGCCAGGTTCCGCCGCCGGGGCTTCATAATGACGGAAAACAACAACCGCCAGGCCTACATCCCTGAAGGGTCCATACCGGTGGAAAACCCCAATGGAACCGCTCCGTCATTTATCGTGGAAGATCCTAGGGCCGTGGTCATCTGTCTTCCGGGCGTCCCCTTCGAGATGAAGTGGTTGTTCGACAACGAAGTCATACCCTATCTTCGGGAGAAGTTCGATCTTTCCGAGGCCATCTACTCCCGGGTGCTGAAGGTGGCGGACATGGGCGAGAGCGGGGTGGACGACCTGGCAGGACACCTCATCGCCAACTCCAACAATCCCACGGTGGGTGTGTTAGCCCATCCCGGACAGGTGGACGTTCGTATTAGCGCCAAGGCGGCCAGCGAGGATGAAGCCAACGCCCTGATAGCTCCATTGGAGAAAGAGGTCAGATCCTTGCTGGGCGATCACGTGTTTGCCACCGGGGAGCAAACGATGCAGGACGTCGTCGGCGAGTTACTGCGCTCCAAAGAGTTGACCGTTGCTTCTTTCGAGGGACTAACGGGCGGACTGGTCGCCCAACAACTTCAAGAAGCCGACGGGATACGCTTTCTGCAAGGCACTATCGGCCAGCACGAATCTACGCTTCGGGCGGTATTGGCGGTTAACGGCGGGATCGACGAAAAGGCCGTCTCAGCAACGGACCCTGAAACCCTGACCGGACAATTGGCCTCGGCGGTTCGGGCCGGGGCCGGGGCAGACTTGGGGCTGGCGGTCTTGTCATTGCCGGATTCCGGCGCTCCAGCCGGAGGAAACTCCAGCTCCAATTCGGAAAACCTGAGAGCCGGTAACACCTATATAGCAGTGGCGGATCGCCAGGGCATCAGCCGCCGCGCTTACAACTTTGCCGGTCCCGGTTTGCCCGACCGGACCAGGGCCTCCCTCCACGCCCTGGACCTATTGCGCGTCACGATACTGGAGTCGTAGCCTCTGCGCCGGATTTACACTCCGCCAACCTGGTGCTACTATTACCCGGCGCCGCAAGGCGAAGCTACCGAGGCCGTACTTCGATGCGCTACGGCCTCGAAAAAGGTTCATGATGGATTCAAAATCCTACGATGTCGTGGTCATTGGAGGAGGCATAATCGGCCTCTCCACCGCCATGCAGATCAAACTGGGAAAATACCCCAATTGGCGGGTTGCCGTGGTGGAGAAAGACTCCGAGATTGCCACGCACCAAACCGGCCACAACAGCGGGGTCATCCACTCGGGAATCTATTACCGGCCAGATTCCCACAAAGCCCGGTTTTGCGTGGGCGGCGCCAAGTCCCTACGCCAGTTTTGCGACGAAAACGAGATTGAGTACAATCAGTGCGGCAAGGTGATCGTGGCCACCAACGAGGCGGAAGCGGGCCGTTTGCAGACCCTCCACGAGCGGGGAATCGCCAACGGAGTCGAGGGTTTGGAAATGGTCGGCCCGGAACGGCTGAAAGAGTTGGAGCCGCACGTGGCCGGGATCCAGGCGCTATGGGCCCCCACCACCGGCATCGTCGACTATCGCAAGGTTGCCGCGGCCTACGCCGAGAAGTTCCAGCAGGCCGGAGGCGACGTTTTCACCAACGCGCCGGTAAGCCGGATAATCCGAACCCAAGACGAATTGGTGCTGGAAACTCCCGGTGGCGCGCTTCACGCCAAGCACTTGATAAACTGCGCCGGACTGTACGCCGACCGGGTGGCCGAAATGATGGGCGAAGACGTGGACGTTCAAATAATTCCCTTTCGGGGCGAGTACTTCACGCTGCGCCCCGAGAGCCACCACCTTGTGAACGGCTTGGTGTATCCGGTACCCGACCCCCGATTCCCCTTCCTGGGCGTCCACTTCACCCGTAACATTCACGGCTATGTGGAGGCCGGCCCCAATGCCGTACTGGCTTTGAAACGAGAGGGCTATCGCAAAGTCGACGTGAACCTGGGGGAGTCTTTTCAGACCTTCACCTACTCCGGTTTCTGGAAAATGGCCATGAAGCACTGGAAAACGGCCCTTGGGGAAATACACCGTTCTTACAGCAAAAAGGTATTTGTCCGGGACTTGCAGGGCCTGATCCCCGAGATTCAAGACACCGACCTGGCCCCCGGCGGCGCCGGCGTTCGGGCTCAGGCAGTTTCCCGTAGCGGCGCGTTGCTGGACGATTTCAGCATAATTCGAGGCCGGGAAGCCGTCCACGTCTTAAACGCGCCATCACCCGGTGCTACGTCGTCCCTGGCCATCGGCGCGCACATCGTGGAGTTGGCGGCGGAGGCGTTCGGCCAATAGTCTTGAGAAAAACCCGATGCTACATCGGTTGACCCGTCCCGAGGCGGCCTGGCTCGCCGCTCGGATACACTTTTGGTCTGTAGTGACCGGTTTCCCGGCAGGCAAAGAAAAGAAAATGGCCCTAGTGATGAGGCTATAGTGTTGCTGCTTGGGAGCACCCTGGGTATAATCGACCACTAGAGATTCCCTGGGGGGTTCACGTCGATTCCGCAAGGGGAGGATGGATTGGCGGTTTCAGCGGGATCCGAACTGGATTTGGGAGTCTGGACGGTCACCGAGGATAAGGTCCGCCAGTACCTAAATGCGGTAGGAGACGAACAACCAGCCTATTTCGATCTGGCCATGGCGCCGCCGTTGGCCCTATCGGCCTGGTCTCTGGGAGCGCTGTTGGATCAGTTAGCTCTGCCACCGGGAGCCATCCACAGCCTGCAGGAATTGGAAACCTACCGGGGAGTCAGATTTGGCGAAGAGATTCGCGCCTCCGCTTACGTCACCAGTCCCAGGCAGCGCGGCAACTTGAAATTTCTTTCAGCCGGTTACACCCTGACGGACGGTGCGGGTGAACAAGTACAGTCTGGGAAGAGCACGGTCTTGGTAGTGGACTCCGCTGAAGAGGAATCTGGCGGGACGAAATCCCCCCAACCCCCCATTACAAATGGGGGTGATTCTGGAAACGGCGGCGATCGGTACGGGTCGATGCCTAGGGTTTCCAGAACGATCTCTCAAGAACGATTGAACGCCTATGCTCAAGCATCCGGTGACGGCAATCCCTTGCATCTGGACGCCGAATTCGCGGCCAACACCCCTTTCGGGGGTATCATAGCCCACGGTATGCTGACCCTGGCGTTTATCGGGGAAATGATGACGGCCGAACTGGGGCAGGCCTGGCTTGAAACCGGGGCTATCAAAGCTAGGTTTAAGGGCGCAGCATACTTGGGGGACGATGCTGAATCCTGGGGCCGAAAAACCGGGGACAATGATTCAAGGGTGGAGTATTCTGTAGGCGTTTGGAATCCGGCAAGCGGCCAGGACCTTATAACCGGGAGCGCTACGGCTAGATCGGCTCTTGCCTGAGACTCGGTACAAAATCGCCGGTACGATGATTCAATATACATGTCCCAAGGGACATACCCAAAGGCCCACGGATTAAAAGAGGAAATATGCTCAAGAATCAGGGAAGGGGAGATGTCCCGATCAGGGTGGCCGTCGACATTATGGGTGGCGACTTTGGGCCCCCTGAAACGGTAAAAGGGGCTCTGCAAGGGCTAGATACCCACAACATAGAGTTGCTTCTAGTGGGCGACCAAGACTTGTTGGAATCGGAACTGGCCCACTACAACATCAAGAGCAAACCGGTGAAAGTGGTTGCTTCAGTTGGCAAGATTGGGGACGACGAACACCCCATCGAGGGACTGCGCCGGAAACCTCAATCATCTATCTTGGTAGCGACCAAATTGCTGAAGAGTGGCGATGCCGACCTTCTGGTGTCGATGGGCTCCACCGGCGCGTCGATGGCCAGCTCGGTTTTCATCCTTGGTTTGATGGACGGACTGGAACGCCCATGCATCGGCGGCCCCTTTCTCGGCGTGGCGCCTCGGACGGTGCTCGTGGACATGGGAAGCAACATAGATTGCCGCCCTCCTTTGATGCTGAGCTTCGCCGCTCTCGGCTCGGTCTTCTCTCAAAAATTCTTGGGGATCGAAAATCCGAGAGTCGGTTTGCTCAGCGTGGGCTCCGAGGCCGCCAAGGGCAACCGCCAGGTACATGAGAGCTATCAGCTACTTCAAGAAAGCCACCTCAACTTCATCGGCAACGTGGAAGGGATGGACTTCTTCACCGGCCGGGCCGACGTTATTGTCTGCGACGGGTTCGTGGGAAATATCCTCATGAAATTCACCGAGGGATTGGGAACCGCCCTCTCCCATTACGTGGAGCAGCGCTTGGCGGCCCATTTACCCGCCGCCGAGCTTGCCAAAGTCTCCTCCGACCTCTGGGAAACAACCAACATGCCGCGGACCATGGGTGGCCCTCTGTTCGGCGTGAACGGAATGGTCATGTTGGGACATGGATCTTGCCGGGCCAGCGGTATCGAAGGCGCGATCGATACCGGCGTGCGTTGCGCCCAGATCGGTATGGTTGACAGTATGAGACAAGAATTGGCTCAGCTTTCCAGCACGGAAGTCCTGAAGAACTAGGAAATGGCATGTAAAACAGCGTTACCAACTCCCGTTCGTGGTGAGCCTGTCGAACCATCCTGCTGCGGAAGGACCCTTCGACAAGCTCAGGGCGAACGGAGGATTCTAACGGGAGACTACGACACTAAGTGCTAGCATATGCCGGGCATTGACTTAAGTGGGTCCGTCGCTCTGGTGACCGGCGCCTCTCGTGGCATCGGCGCGGTGATTGCCTGCCGCTTGGCCGAGGCCGGGGCCAAAGTTGGAGTCAACTACCTTTCAAGCCCGGAGTCGGCTGGAGAAGTAGTATCCTCCATCATCAGCGCGGGCGGGGAAGCCTTGCTGGTAGAAGGGGACGTAGCCCAAGAGGAACCCGCCAAGTCGACCGTACGGCAGGTGGTGGACCATTGGGGACGCATCGATATTCTCGTCAATAACGCCGGCATCAACCGTGACCGCCTACTCCTCAGGATGAATACGGATGACTGGGACCAAGTCCTCCAAGTCGATCTAAGGGGAGCCTTCCTTTGCACCCGGTTCGTTATGCCTCATCTGATAAAACAGCGTAGCGGCCGAGTCGTAAACATCTCATCTGTGGTGGGCATCAGCGGCAACCCAGGGCAAGCCAACTACGCCGCCGCCAAGGCCGGTCTGATTGGGTTCACTAAATCGGTGGCCCGGGAAGTGGCCTCCCGCAACGTGACGGTCAATGCCCTGGCTCC
Source organism: Chloroflexota bacterium (assembly GCA_002710215.1). Classification (GTDB taxonomy): domain Bacteria; phylum Chloroflexota; class Dehalococcoidia; order Lucifugimonadales; family UBA3495; genus UBA11650. The sequence goes on from PAJQ01000057.1 coordinate 25,196, forward strand.
TGGCTACATAACCACCGGCATGGTGGAGAAATTATCGGAGGACGCCCGGGAGAAGATACTAAGCCGCATCCCCATGGGCCGTTTCGGCGTTGCCGAGGACGTCTCGGAAGCGGTAGTCTTCCTTTGCAGCAAGGGCGCTTCCTACATCACCGGCGAAGTGCTGACCATAGACGGAGGTTTGATCGCTTAGGCAGTCCGTCCTCCAATCTGCCCGGAGGCCACAATGAACACACGCGAGACACCCGCCAGCCGTTTGCGCCGATTGCTGCGTGAGCCCGGCATCATCGTCGCGCCGGGCGCCTACGATTGCCTCACCGCCAGAATCGTCCAGCAGGCGGGATTCCCGGCCGTTTACATGACGGGCGCCGGCACCTCCGTCGCCGCCCTGGGCTACCCCGATCTGGGATTAGCTACGATGACGGAAATGGTCGCCAACGCGGCAGGTATCGCCGATACGGTTGACGTGCCGGTCATCGCCGACGCCGACACCGGATACGGCGGCATCTTGAACGTGCAGCGAACGGTGCGCCAGTACGAGAGGGCGGGGGTAGCCGCCATCCATATCGAGGACCAGGACATCCCCAAGCGGTGCGGGCACTTGGACGACAAGCGGATCATTCCCACCGGGGACATGGTTCAGAAAGTCCGGGCCGCGGTGGACGCCCGCAACGACCCAGACTTCGTAATCATCGTCCGCACCGACGCTTTGGCGGTCTCCGGTTGGGACGACACCATGCGCCGTTGCGACGCATACGTCGAGGCAGGCGCCGACGTCCTGTTCGTCGAAGCACTACGGACGCCCGAAGAAGCGGAGAGGGTCACCAGCAACTTCAACGTTCCGTTGCTGTACAACTTCGTGGAATCCGGCAAATCACCCTTGATTCCCGCCGATGAACTGGAGCGATTGGGCTTCAAGTTGGTTATCTTCCCGGGAAGCGCCTTCATGGTGGTCTGCCAGGCCGTCTCCGAGTTGATGAGTGAGCTAAAAAATACGGGAACGACGGCATCCATGATGGACCGAATGGCGACCCTTCATCAATGTTTTGAAACGGTGGGCCTTTCCCACATGCTGGCGCTGGACTCACGCTACGCTAATGCGGAGCCGGTAGCTGGAGAAAATGATTAGGCTTCAAACCGCATCATCCCGATGGCTGGCCGGTGTGGCCGTGGTGGTTGTGATTGTGGCCGCTGTCGGAGTTACCGTGGCTTTCCTATACCGGTCCGGCGAGCTACCCTTGCTCCCCGAGGGCACCCCCGAGGGAACAGTGCACCGGTTTCTGGTGGCTATCGAACAGGGTGATAGACGCCAGGCTTACGACTTCTTGAGCCCCGATCTGCGGGATGACTGCACCTACGACCATTTTCGGGAATCCATCCGTTGGTTTGAAAACAAGGATATCCGTAATCCAAATGACCTTAGGGTTACGCTTGAGGGGACCGAGACCGATAACGGCGTGGTGGATGTGCGAGTGAGGATTACCAGGTTCCACCTCTCTCCTCCATCCCCTTTTTCGCCGCCTTTCGACGGTGGTGAGTCGTCCTACGGCGAGCGCTTCACACTGGAGATGACCGAGGGAAACTGGCTGTTTGTTGACCCTCCTTGGCCCATGAGATGGCGCCCAGAGGTGGTGGGAAAGCCATCTCCGGGGGGACAGCCACGGCGGGTACCGCGCTGAGTGGGAAGCAGGTGCTGGGACGTTGAATTTCTTGTTAAGCTTCTTGCCGCTTCTTGTGATCGTCGCGATCATAGCTGCCATTGTGGTCTTGGTACGGCGCCACAGCGGTGTGGAGGATGAACCGGGCATAGGGACCCTGCGGCGCCTGTATTACTACGGGCTCGCCTTCGTGGCCTTCATGGTATCGGCCAGTGGCGCCGTAATGCTGGTGGATTACGTGAGCGACAGTTTCGGCGGGCCGGAGATACTGTCGCGGGGTGCGACTCAACTGGCCATGGCCATCGCGCTGACTGTGGTAGCCACGCCCATATGGCTCTTCCACTGGATTCTGGCTCAGAGAGCCATCAGCCGATTCCCTTCAGAAATACGCGCGGTCAGCCGGAAAGTATACCTGACTGTGGTGCTCGGAGTTTCCGCCGCGCTGGGGGCCTTCGGGCTGATCTCGTTACTACGCTGGCTGTTCGGCGGCGATAGCTTCAACGGGCTTCATCTAGCCTTCCCTTTGGTGTGGGGCGCGGTTTGGGGTTTCCATTGGTATGTTGCGATCCGGGAAGTGCCTAGGACCGAGTTTGGCGACTCCATCCACCGGGCCTACATTTACGCCACATCCTTATATGGCCTGGTGCTAATGTTGGTTGGCACGGGCATCATCCTGAGGCACCTGTTTGCCCAAGCCTACGATGCCCTCTCTTCTACTCAAGTCCTCCTACCGGGGGAGGGAGCGCTGTGGAACGGCGCCACCCAAACCGCCTTGGCGATTTTTCTCGTCGGCGGCGCATACTGGTATTGGCACTGGCATCGAGTTGCCCGGGATGACATAAATTCAGTTCTGCGCCAGGTGTATCTGCATCTCTTTGCCATCTTGGGTGGCGCCGCCACTGTGTTAGTTACTCTCAATACTCTCCTGTTTCGAGCGCTCAAGCTGGCCTTCGGTGAGCCGGGCACGGCGGACCAGTTTCAATTCCTACCGGGTGCGCTGGCAGCTTTGATTATCGGCGGGGGACTGTGGGGCTATCATCGAGCCGTCGCCAAACAGGAGTCTCCTAAAGCTTTAGTGGGGTTGCCGGCGGCCCAGCGGGTGTACGGCTATCTGCTGGCGGCCTTGGGTCTAGGCACCCTTGCCACGGCGTTGGTAATGTTGTTTGGTGTAATGATCGGGGTGATAGTACCCCAAGCAGGAGAAAGCCTGGTCCGCGGCGACTGGTGGAGGAACCCATTAGCTCTCGCAGTGTCCCTGGCGCTGGTGGGAGCGCCCTTGTGGGGCTTTTACTGGGTTGGCGTGCAGCGGGCTGCCGGCACTAGCATGGCGGAACATTCCGCCTTCTCCCGGCGCACCTTCATCTATCTCGTTCTCGGCGCCACCGTTCTCGCCGCTCTGGGGAACCTAAGCGCCATTCTGTTCATGTTCCTTCGCGACCTGCTGGAGGGGCAGCTTTCGGCACAAACAGCCCAGAATATCAAGTGGAGTGTAGGCGTGCTGCTGACGGCGGGAGCCATCAGCATGTACTATTGGCTGATACTTAGGGAGGACCGGCGGGCATTGCCACAGCCGGAGGAGCCGTCTGCTGGGGCGATTCCGGTGGGGAAGGCGGTTATCGCCATGGCCACAGAGGCAGCCCAGCCCTTGGTGCGGCGGTTGGAGGCCCAGTTGGGTATTAACGTGCGCCTTTGGCAAACACTGGACCCCGATGCCGAAGTGCCTACAGTGACTGACGAAGAGCTCAGGGCAATTCACGAGCGAATCGCCGAAGCTCCGGGAGACCGGGTGCTTTTGACAATCGACGCTTCCGGCGTTCGTGTTGTCCCCTACCGGGAAGTGTGAGAGCCTGGCCGGGCCTACATCTGTCCCCGGTAATCGGGAAAGGATGACCAGATTATGAAATCGCAAGACACCCTCAAGGTTTTCCTGGCGTTGGCGGTCTTGGTGTTGGTATCGGCAGTCTGCTACGGTATCTATCTCGTGGTTCGGTAAGCCGGCCGGTCCGGTTGACGCCACGGCCCTGAAAAGAGGAACAATATGGCAAACGTCGTACTGGTTATAGACATGGTTAAGGGATTCCTAGAGCCAGGCCACAACCTGTACTGCGGCGACGAGGCCAGGGAAATCATCCCCAACGTGCTGGGTTTGTTGCAGCGGGAACAGGCCGCCGGTTCTGAAATCCTATTTATCTCGGACCACCACGACCCCGACGACCTGGAGTTCCAAGTATTTCCGGTGCATTGTGTCAAGGGGACCGAGGAGCCGAACGTCATCCCTGAGTTGGAGTCCTTCGTCACCACAGGCAACGTGGTGCCCAAGAACCGTTACAGCGGCTTTTTCAACACGGACCTGGCCAAAAGACTTGATGCATCCAAGCCTGAGAAAATCATTGTCTGCGGCGTTTGCACCGACATCTGCGTGCTCCACACCACCGCCGACGCCCGGAACCGGGATTACCAGGTGGAGGTACCCACGAACTGCGTGGCAACATTCGACCCCGGCGCCCACACGTGGGCTTTGGGACATCTTCAGAAGATTTTAGGGGCGAAGGTGGTCTAAGGGAAAAGCGAAATCTCCTCCCCCCTTGTGGTGGAGGATTAAGGTGGGGGGTATCACCCCCATCCTAACCTTCCCCCGTAAAGGGGGAAGGGACATGGTTGATCTCCCCGGAATTACCTCACGCAATCGCCCCGGTAATCACCGCCTCGACCATTTCCTCGTCGGTCATCCCCAATAGCTCTTTCAGCACATACTCGGTGTGCTGCCCCAGGAGAGGGGCAGGAGAGCGGGGACCGCTGTCGTAGCCGCTGATGCGGAATTGGTGGCCAGGGTATGGGACGGTGCCCATTTCTTGATGGTCCAGGTTTCGGAAGAACCCTCTGTGTGCCAGCTGAGGGTCATGCTGAAGGTCGCTGCTCCGCTGCACCACGCCTGCTGGTACGCCTTCCGAAAGCAAAGCCTCCATCACCGCTTTTGGTGGCAGGGCGTGTGTCCACTCGCTCAACATGCTTTCTATCTCGTCTTGGTGTGCTAGGCGGCCTGCCGAGTTGTCAAATCGTTCGTCTTTGGCCCAATCCGGTTCCCCCAAAGCCCTGCGCAACCCGGCCCACTGGTGGTCGTTCTCCACGACTATGGCACACCATTGGTCTTCTCCTTGGCAAGGAAATGCTCCATGGGGAGCCATAACGTCGGACCGGTTACCGTCTCGGGTAACCGGCCGGCCGCTTAGACCGTAATCGATCAATTGGGGCGCAAGAAATTGGAGGCCCATCTCCAATTGGGCAGCATCGATATATTGACCCTCGCCGGTTCTCCGGCGGTGGTCCAAGGCAGCCATTATGGTGGCAGCTAAAAATCGGGGGGAGAGGGTGTCGGTATAAGCGGTCCAAGGACCGTCAGGGGGAAGGTCTGGCCATCCAGTAATTTCGTAATAACCCGCAATAGCGCCAGCGTGAAATCCGAAACCTGCAAAACTGGCAGCGGGACCGGCTTGCCCCATCAGGCAAGTGCTCAGCATGATTACTGATGGATTCAGGGAACAAGCTGTTCCGTAGCCAATGCCTAAATCGTCCATGGTGCCGGGGGTAAAGCTCTCGGTAAAAACGTCGGCCCAGGCAATAAGGCGGTGAGCCACCTCAATGCCCGCTGGGTTTTTTAAGTCCAGAGTGATTCCGTATTTCGAGGTGTTATAGTCGGCGAAAAACTGGGTGCGGTCCGGGCCGGGCACACCGTCTTTGAATGGGCCGGCCACCCGCAGGATGTCCAGCGGGCTGTTGGCTTCCACCCGTACTACCGTTGCCCCGTGGTCGGCGAGGTATTTTGTGGTTGTAGGACCCACGGCGACCCAAGAAAAGTCGGCGACCTTGATTCCCTCAAAGGGCAGCGTATCTGGCATCTGAACCTCTATCCTAACGCCCGGCCCGAAGCGGCGGCGATTTGACTCGTTGACATTCCCAATAGGTCCCCCAAAACCTCCCCAGTGTGCTCTCCCAACCTGGGGGCCCACCGGCGAACCTTCATTGGCGTTTCACTCAGGTTGGCGAAAATGCCCGGCACCTGCGCCACCTGTCCATTGGGCAGTGGCGCGGTTAGCCAAAAACCCCGCTCCTGCAAGTGGCGAAATCGGGTCAAATCCTCCATATTGTTTACTGGAGCTATGGAGACTCCGTCGGCGATCCCTTGTTCAAGCAATTGGTTCTTGGTTTTATCCCGAACATATGCGCCAACAGCGTCCAATACTTCTTCAATCGTGTGGGCTACGGGTTGCTGCTGGAGCAACTTGACGTGATACATGGGCCAGTCTTCGGCCGTCATCCAATCCTCGGGAACGATTCCGTCTCGGACCCACCATTCAACCATCTTAGCCAGCGCTCCTCCGATGGGGAATACCACCACGTGGCCGTCGGCGCACTCGTGGACCAACTGCACGTTGATGGTTCCCAGCTGGACGATGCTGCCACCCCGGTTGAAATCCCGGCCCTGGACCGCATGAGCGACCATCCCTTGCAGCATGGTCCAGGTCATGGCCGTCTGGGCCGAAACGTCTACAAATTGGGCTTGGCCGGTGCGAAGCATGAGAGCGTGGGCGGTCAAGGCTCCCACCGCCGCCTCCACCGACGCATGCAGCCAAGCCTGAGGGAGGGATAGGCGGACTGGAGGACGGTCTGGATGCCCTTGCAGGCTCATGGGACCGCCCATGGCCGCCAGGGTCAAATCGCTGGCGGGCAAATCCGCGTGAGGCCCATCTTGGCCGAAAGGAGTTATCGCCACGTAAACGATGCGGGAATTGGCCTGCCGCATGGCTTCAAATCCCAGCCCCCTCCCGGCCATCTCGCCGGGCCGGGCCGACTCGACGATGAAGTCGGCTTTCCCCACCAAGGAGAACAAGGTTTTGCGTCCCGCCTCTGCCTCCAAGTCCAGACTGATGCCGCGTTTGTTGCGGTTGAATGCAAAATATTGGAGGCTCCGTTCCATCTCCGGAGCGTCGTCCAAAAACGGCCCCATCGCCCGGCTTGGCGAGCCGCTGGGCGGCTCCACCTTGATGACGTCGGCGCCCAAGTCGCCCAACACCATGCTGGCCAACTCGCCTTTCTCATCCGTCAGGTCTAAAACCGTGTAGGGGCTGAGCATCGTTTGGCCCTCCTGGGCGAGTGGCGGGATTATAGTACGGCATTTCCGCCTTGCGGTTTCTCAAATTACCGGGGTATGATGGTGTTTGTACAGGCCATGTTTTCCTAGTCCTGGCGCGGCCCAAATCCGGCGGAACGAGGTTAAAATGCTCTTCCGTAACTACCTCTACTCCCAGTGGGACGGCACTCAGCGCATCTTCGAATTAGGCGCTGAAGAGCTGATGGACCGGCTCTCCGATGAAATCATGAACCAGGGCGATGTCATGCGCGCCCTTAGGGAAATGCTTCGTCAAGGTTTCCAAGACCGGGACGGTCAGCAGATTCCCGGCCTCAGGGACATCATGGAGCAACTGAAGAACCGCCGCCGCCAGCAGATGCAACAATATAACATGGACTCGGTGGTAGACAATCTCAAGGAACGCCTGGATGACATTCTCCGCACGGAAAGAGAAGGCATCCAACGCCGTTTGGATCAGGCTCGGGAACAGGTCGATGCCACCCCGGAAGAAGAGCGGTCCGAACAAGAAAGCCTATACAAGCTTTTGGAGCAACGGGCGCGGCGCAACCAGGAGAAACTTGACCAATTACCGGAAGGGATCGGCGGGCAGATCCAAGAACTCATGGAATACGACTTCATGGACCCGGAAGCCCAGCAGAAATTCCAGGAGCTTCTGGACATGCTCAAAAGCCAGATGGCTCAAAACGTGTCCCAACAGATGCGTGACCAGATCCAGGGTATGACCCCGGACCAGATGTCGGCGATGCAGGAGATGCTGCGCCAACTCAATCAGATGATGAAAGACAAGCTGGAGGGCCTGGAACCCGACTTCCAGGGCTTCATGGACCAATTCGGCTCCGCCTTCGGCCCCAATCCTCCCCAGTCCTTCGACGAACTCATGGAGATGTTGCAACAGCAGCTTGGGCAGATGCAGTCCATGATGGACAGCATGTCCCCGGAGATGCGCCAGGAGATGGAAGACGCGCTGATGTCGGCCTTGGACCCTGAGACCCGGCAACAGATGTCCCAGTTCGCGTCGCTCATGGAGCAACTGATGCCCATGGACGAATTGCGGCGCCAATACCCCTTCCTGGGCGACGACAGCCTAACCATGGAACAGGCCATGGAGATGATGGCAAATCTACAGGACTTGGACCAACTGGAACAACAGCTACAGGAGGCCATGCGTACCGGGCAGTTGGACGACTTGGACCCGGATAAGCTGGCCGAGTTGCTGGGAGAAGAGGCCCGCAAGGCATGGGAGGAACTGGACCGCCTGCGCAAAATGTTACAGGAAGCGGGTTACGTCACCGCTGACGACAAGATGGATCTAACCGCTCGCGGCATCCGCCGTATCGGCCAGAAGGCCCTTAAGGAAGTTTTCGCCAACTTGAAGAAGGACCGGTTGGGCGATCACCGAATGGATGTTCGAGGCGCCAACGGCGACCGTTTGGGCGAGACAAAGATTTACGAGTTTGGTGACCCCTTCGACGTGGATCTGCAGACCACGGTGAAGAACGCGGTCATCCGGGGTGGTCCGGGCTTACCGGTCCAGTTGACTCCCCAGGACTTTGAAATTTACCGCAGCGAACACATGACTCGGTCGTCCACTGCGGTCCTGCTGGATCAAAGCCGGTCCATGGGCCTATTCAACAACTTCCAAGCGGCCAAAAAGGTAACCCTGGCCCTGATGTCTCTCATTCGGACCCAATACCCGCGTGACTCCCTATTTGTTATCGGCTTTTCCGACTACGCCCGGGAGATCAAAGAGGAAGACTTGGCCAAGTCCAGTTGGAATGCTTGGGTTTCCGGCACCAATCTGCACCACGCCTTGATGTTGGCCCGCAAGCTGCTGAACCAGGAAAAGGGGAGCACCCGCCAGGTATTGCTGATTACCGATGGCGAGCCCACGGCCCACCTGGAAGGGGACCGGGCCTACTTCAGCTACCCTCCCAGCTACCGTACTGAGCAGGAAACTCTGAAAGAAGTCAAGCGTTGCACTCAGGAAGATATCCTGATTAACACCTTTATGCTGGAGAATTCTTACCAGCTGGTGAACTTTATCGACCGTTTGACCCGGATCAACCGGGGTCGTGCTTTCTACTCCAGTTCCGCCAACCTGGGAGAATACGTTCTGGTGGACTATGTACAGAACCGCCGAAAAAAGGTTGTGGCGTAAGGGGACTCCCACCTAGAGTGCATACCAGTGGGCATGACCAGCGAGAATAGCATTGCGGACCACGCCGATAGAGCAGAAGTTAATAAGCGCACTGACACAGAGAGGCATCAATTGCGAGCCTCAAAAACCAGTGCTTTGGACCCCAGGCGTTTGCCGGTCATTATTCCACTGTAAATGCGGCATGCCTTGGCAAGACCCAGATTCCGGAGACTGGGACGATGGAGATGAAGGGGCTGAGCCTGATTATTGCGCTGGCGAGTGGTGGTCTGAAGGCTATTGGCGATATTACATTGATACCTATATCCCCTCTGGACCAGGACTCGCAATAGAAATTGACGACTTCGGTAGCCATCATAGAAAGATTCAAGTTACCAATGACCGAGAACGTCAAGAAAAAATTCGCAAGCTCCTTAACTGCGAATTTGTGCATTTCGCAGCGACAACTGTATATAACCACACGACACGTTGCGCCAAGCAAATAGAAGATTGGGTTCATGCCAATACATCATCCCAGGCCAAACAGCAATTGCGTCTCGTGTAACCCGACTTGTGGTGCCTGGGCTTTCACCCCAAGCTCGCCCAACGTGGTTCAATATGTGCTGGTGCACAATGTACAGAACCGCCGGAAAATGTTATGGCGTAGGGGTCTGAACCTCTCTCAATAGCCGTGGTGCCACTGGATTTCAGCTTGCGCCGGAATAACGAGTATGAGCAAGGGAGACCAACACGGGGGAGGCGTTAATGTTGTTGCCACATAACCTAGGTGATATTGATGCCATTAAAGGTGCCCTTACAGATGGACCACCCCTGCACTGTGCATATTGCGGGCAATCTGGAGCAGTTCCACAGGATTTGTTGGTTCACGGAGATCAGTGGATATCTGGAAATCGTCTCTCACTGCGATTTTATTTAGCTTGTTCTGATGAAGAGGCGTGCTCGAAGAATCGCCAGTCAAACTAAGACACTACTAGGCCTTGAAACCCCTTCCCTCTTGGATAAAGGTCTGTTAACATATCCGAAACAAAAAATAGAACCGGGTCGTGAGGCTGTCCTAGATTGGGGTGGCCGGGCTTTTAAGACAGTCCCGTGAGGCTGGCAAAGTTTAGCGCCCATTCCACTCCAACTCGCCATCAAGGGCGTGTTGGATGCGCATAAACCCCTTGCCAACTGATGGGCAAGGGGATTTTTGTTGCGTGGGTCGATTGAGCCTACGTTACATAACGGCAGAGCTAGGCTCAAGAGGCCAATCGTAAGCTCGGATTTTCGTCGAATTTGGCAATGGCGTCACGTAGGAGTTTATGGCCGACCGGCAGATAATGAATGACCAGGACATCAAGCGGGCTTTGGCCCGGGTGGCCCACGAAATTCTGGAAAGAAACCGTGGAGTTGAGGACCTGGTCATCGTGGGGATTCATACCCGCGGCGTCCACCTGGCCCAGCGGTTGGCGAGCAATCTCTCGGAATTCGAAGGAAGTGAGGTGCCGGTGGCGGATCTGGACATCAATCTCTACCGCGACGACGTGAAATCCAGGATGAGCCCCCGGATTCGCCCCACCAGGATGCCCGTTGATATTCAGGGCAAAAAGGTAGTGCTGGTAGACGACGTGCTTTTCACCGGACGCACCGTCCGCGCCGCAATGGACGCGCTCAACGACTTCGGCCGCCCCCAGCAGGTGCAGCTTGCTATCCTGTTGGACCGGGGCCACCGGGAGTTGCCCATACGCGCCGATTACGTAGGGCAGAACGTTCCCACGGCGCCGGATGAAGTAGTCCGGGTCAGACTGATCGAGACCGACGGGATCGACGAGGTAGCTATCGTTCGGGCGGAGGAATAGGCAGTCATGAGCCTCTTGAACGCCATCGAAACCGAGGCCCAACCCCAGATTGAAGCAGCCGCCGTGCGCAAGCGCCGGCGTCACGTGCTGGACTTGGACGATTTCTCCCAACAGGAGATCCTCGAAGTCCTCGAGTCGGCTGAGGGCATGTCGGAGGTCCTACATCGGGACATCAAAAAGGTGCCGGCCCTGCGTGGACGGGTCGTCGTTACCCTGTTCTACGAAGCCAGCACCCGCACCCGTATCTCCTTTGAAGAGGCAGGAAAGATTCTCAGCGCCGATGTTATCAACATGTCCGCGAGCGGTAGCAGTACTGAGAAGGGCGAGTCTTTGCTCAATACCGGACTGACGATCCAAGCGATGGGAGTCGACATAATCGTCATTCGGCACCCCCACTCGGGAGCGCCATACCTGCTGGCCCAGCACCTGGACCGCGTTGGAATAATCAACGCGGGGGACGGCATTCACGCCCATCCCACCCAAGCGCTGCTGGACCTGTACACGGTAAAAGAAAAACTGGGACGATTGGAAGGACTGAAGATCGTCATCGTCGGCGACGTTCTGCACAGCAGAGTGGCCCGCTCCAACATCTGGGGATTCGTCAAGATGGGAGCACAGGTAATCCTTTGCGGACCAAGCACCCTGTTGCCCTTGGACATGCTCCGGCCCAGCGGCAACGACGACCAAGATAATCCCTTGGCATCGGTTCAGGTCGAAACTAATCTGGACCGAGCACTGGAGGGCGCCGACGTGGTAATGGCGCTGAGACTGCAAGCAGAACGTCAGAACGGCGGATTCTTGCCCAGCATGAGGGAGTACATCCGCCGTTGGCAGGTTACCGAGGCCCGGTTAAGCCGAGCCAATCCCGATGCATTGGTTATGCACCCCGGCCCGATGAATGAAGGGATAGAGATAAGCTCCACCTTAGCCCACGGCGGCAGGTCCGTCATTGAGCAGCAGGTAACCAACGGAGTGGCCATCCGCATGGCCCTCCTGTACCACTTGTCCGCTGGTGGGGAATAGGTGTTCGGATTGGCTCCTGACACGATATTGATAAAAGGACCGCGCATCATCGACCCCGGCAGAGGGGTGGACGAGGTGGGAGATATCTTGATTCGGGACGGAGTTATTCTGGCATCGGGCACAATCTCTCCGGATGACATCCCGGAAGATTGCCGTGTCGTCGAGGCCGGTGGCCTGGTGGCCAGTCCGGGCTTTATCGACATCCACTGCCATCTGAGGGAGCCGGGCTACGAATACAAAGAGACTATCGTCGCCGGAACCCGAGCCGCGGCCCGGGGCGGCTTCACCAGCATCTGTTGTATGCCCAACACCGACCCGCCCATAGACAACTCCGCCATGGTTGAATTTATCCGGCAGCGGGCCAGGGACGAAGGGATAGTCCGGGTCTTTCCCATAGGTTGCGTCACCAAGGGCCGCAAAGGGAAAGAGTTATCCGAGATGGAAGAGTTGGCCGTCGCCGGCGTCGTGGCCTTTAGTGACGACGGCGACCCGGTGGAAGACCCCAACCTGATGCGCTTGGCCCTGACCTACAGCTCCGACCTGGGTTTGCCCGTCACCAACCATTGCCAGGACTTGTCATTGTCACGAAACGGGGTAATGGCCGAGGGACGGGTGGCGACCCGTCTCGGGCTGCCAGGCATTCCGTCCGCGGTTGAAGAGGCCATGATGGCCCGGGACATTGCTCTGGCCGAACTAACCGGTGGCAGGATACATCTGGCCCACCTTAGCACCGCCGGCAGCGTGCCGTTGGTAAGGCAGGCCCGGGAACGAGGCATTCCGGTCACCGCCGAAGTTTGCCCCCACCACCTGACCATCACCGACGAATGGGTATTGGGCGGCCAGGCCACCGGAACCGGCACCGGCGAATCATTCGCCTACGACACCTTAACCAAAGTCTACCCACCCTTGCGCGGCCAGCAAGACGTGAACGCCCTGGTGCAGGGCCTGGCCGAAGGGGTGATCGACTGTATCGCCACAGACCACGCCCCCCACGAACTGATCAGCAAACTGGTCACCTACCAAGACGCTCCTTCTGGCATCAGTGCATTGGAAACCGCCCTGGGCTCCGCATTGCAACTGGTTCACGGGGGCCACATGAGCCTGATCACTCTGGTGGAGCGGATGACCGTGGGCCCCGCTCGTGTTTTGGGCGCTTCCTTCGACCATTTGTCTACGCTGGCGCCCGGAACTACGGCGGACATTGTCATCTTTGATCCCGACTTGGAGTGGGTGGTGGACCCCAACGAATTCCAATCCATGGGCAAGAACACCCCGCTGCAGGGCGCAACGCTGAAGGGTCAGGTGGTGGCCACGATGGTGCAAGGCCGGTTCGTTTACCAGGATGGCGCCGTTGTTTAAGCAAGCGCATCTGGTGCTGGAAGACGGCTCGATCCACCGTGGAGAGGCCTTTGGGGCGGAACCCGGCGGACACGGCGAGGTGGTGTTCAACACCAGCATGACTGGTTATCAGGAAGTCCTTACCGACCCGTCATACGCCGGGCAGTTGGTGACATTGACCTACCCCCTGGTGGGCAATTATGGCATCAACCGGGAGGACTTCGAGTCGCACCGGATCCAAGTGTCCGGGTTGATAGTCCGGGAGCACTGCGATGAGCCCAGCCATTCCCAAGCGGTTGCAACTCTTCACGAATTTCTCAAGTCCCAGGATATACCGGGCATCAGCGGGGTGGACACCAGGGCCATCACCCGGCGGCTGCGCGATCGCGGCGTGATGTCGGGCATCATCACCACGGAATCCCCCGAGTTGGCGCTGGAAAGCTTGGCCGAATCCACCCGATACGACGATGTCGACTTCGTGCGCACGGTTACCACCGATCACGACTACGCATGGGGCGATCCTCCGTTGGAGCCTGGCGCTCCGGAACACCGGATATTAGTCACCGATTGCGGACTGAAATACAACATTCTGCGTCTCCTGCGCCAGCGGGGCTGCCAGGTCACCGCCGTGCCGGCCACCATGGCCGCCGAAGACATGCTGGCGATGAAACCTGCCGGGATCCTTCTTTCGCCGGGTCCGGGGGACCCCCGACTGCTGGACTATCTGGTGACCAACGTAGAAAAGCTGATAGGCAGGGTGCCCATGATGGGTATCTGCCTTGGACATCAGATTCTGGCCAGGGCCATGGGCGCCCAGACCTTTAAACTGAAGTTCGGTCACCGTGGTGGCAACCATCCGGTGAAGGATCTCGTCGACGGACGAGTTTACATAACCGCGCAGAACCATGGGTATGCCGTAAGCAGGGACTCGCTGCCTCCGGAGCTGGAGATTTCCCACATAAACTTGAACGACGATACCATCGAGGGGCTGAGGCACCGGGACCTGCCGGTCTTTACCATTCAGTACCACTCGGAAGGTTCGCCGGGGCCCCACGATAACGAATACCTGTTCGATCGTTTCCTCAAGTTGGTTCAAGGGGCCATTTAAGTGCTTTTCCAAATCTTCGCCAAGGAGGAACGCCTATGTAGTTTGTAACCCGGAAGATTTATGAAATACGCCAGGTCTGTCAAACCTTGCACGGACAAAGGAATATTTTGGAGGTAACCAAATGTCTTCATTCTCCTTGGTGTTGGTGGAAGAGGGTGTGGAGGTGGAGATCCCTGGCGACTTGACGAGCGTTGTATCGCTCTTGGATGAAGAGGTACCCTGGTTTTCACATTCCGGACACGAATATCAGCTCACTCCAGGCCGGACGGAGCTGGGAGTCCGGTGGGACTTATCTATCAAACTTATCAACTCGGTCCACCGGGACCGGGACCGGCCCACGGTGGGGCATATCGAGCTGGAGGCTCAAAACCCAGGGGAGGTTGTCTTCCGGATCCCTCCGCGGGACCGGGAGAACTTCGCCGAATACTCGGAGTTTGATCCGGCGGGAAATTTCTTGGGATCATTTATCTTTCAAACCTTAAATATGCTCCAAAAAAAGGAGCTAATCACACTGCCGGGCCTCCTTCCCACGTCTTAGGCATTCAGAATCAATAACGCCGGTCCGCTGGCGCGTCGGCGGTCAGTGGCGGTTAAAGGGAGCAAAAGGGATTAGCATCTCGGGAAAACCGGGAAAGGTACTGGTCATCGGCTCCGGACCTATCGTTATCGGCCAGGCCGCCGAGTTTGACTATGCGGGCACACAAGCCTGCAAAGCCCTCCGTGAGGAGGGCGTCACAACGGTACTCGTTAACTCCAACCCGGCAACCATCATGACCGACGACGCGACGGCGGACCACGTCTACATAGAACCTCTGTCCGTCGATGTCCTCGACCGCATCATTGAGCGGGAGAAGCCCGACGGCATCCTGCCAACTTTAGGCGGCCAAACCGGCTTGAACCTGGCCGTGGCCTTAGCTGACGCCGGCGTGCTGGATAAGTACAACGTTCGCCTGCTGGGCACTCCTCTGGATACCATCCGCCGATGCGAAGACCGGGAATTGTTCCGGGATTTTCTGCGCGAAGTCGGCGAACCGGAACCAAGGGGCGAGATTGCGTCAACCATGGAAGAGGCCCGGAGCATCGGCAGATCCGTGGGTCTGCCCTTGGTGGTGCGGCCCGCCTACACCCTGGGTGGCAGCGGCGGCGGCTTCGCCAGCACCTGGGAAGAGTTCGAGGCCATCGTCGAAAGCGGTCTTTCCACCAGCCCCATCTCCCAGATCCTCCTGGAGCGGTCCCTGGCCGGTTGGAAAGAGATTGAGTACGAAGTCATGCGCGACGGCGCAGACAACTGCATCACCATCTGTAACATGGAAAACATCGACCCCATGGGCGTCCACACCGGCGACAGCATCGTAGTCGCCCCCAGCCAAACCCTGACCGATAAAGACTACCAGATGCTCCGAAGCGCCAGCCTCAAGATTATTCGCGGACTGGGTATCGAGGGTGGCTGCAACGTCCAGTTCGCTTTGCAACCCCATAGCCGGGTTGCCCAGGCCATCGGGCTAGAACCTGAATCCGACTCTCCTTATTACGTGATTGAAGTCAATCCGAGAGTTAGCCGCAGCTCGGCCCTGGCCAGTAAGGCCACCGGCTACCCCATCGCCCGCGTCGCCGCCAAGATTGCCGTGGGAAAGCGGCTTGACGAGATTCCCAACGCGGTTACCGACAAGACCAAGGCAGCTTTCGAGCCGGCGTTGGACTACTGTGTGATAAAGATCCCCCGCTGGCCCTTCGATAAGTTCCCCAGCGGCGACCGCAGCGTTACCACCCAGATGAAGGCCACGGGAGAGGTAATGGTCATCGACCGGTCCTTCGAGGCCGCATTGCAGAAAGCGGCGCGGTCGTTGGAACTGGGTGGGCGCACCCTTTTGTGGGAAGACCCGGCGTGGCGCCAAGGCGGCACGTTTTCCCTGGACCGCCTGCCACTGGAACCTAACGATCTGCGGCTCTGGGCCATAATGGCGGCGATCCGCCGGGATGTGGACTCAACCGCTCTGCTGGAGCGTACTTATATCGACCCCTGGTTCATCAGCGCGTTGACGCGGATCGTCGCCATGGAGCGCCGCTTGCTGTCCGAACCATTGGCTCCGGACCTGTTGTGGCGCGCCAAGCGGTTGGGATTCTGCGACGAACAGGTGGGGACGCTGGCCGACATGCTGCCGGAGCAGGTACGGAATCTCCGGCTCCAGTGGGACATCCGGCCGGTTTACAAGACGGTCGATACCTGCGCCGCCGAATTCGAGGCGGTCACGCCTTATTACTACAGCACCTACGACCAGGAGAACGAAGCCGAGCCTTTGCCCGGACCCAAGGCGGTGGTGATCGGCAGCGGACCCATCAGGATCGGCCAGGGGATCGAGTTCGACTATTGCAGCGTCCACGCCGCCCAGGCCCTCTCCCAGAGCGGAGTCCGCAGCATAATGATTAACTCCAACCCCGAAACCGTGTCAACGGACTTCGACTCTAGTGACCGGCTCTACTTTGAGCCTTTGGACGAGGAAGCCGTCCGGGACATCATCGACAACGAGACGGTGGATGACCGGCCTCCGCCATCAGTGGTGCAATTCGGCGGCCAGACAGCCATCAACCTGTCGCAAGTCCTGTCCGCGGCCGGTTTGCCCATATTAGGCACCAGCGCGGAGGCCATCGACACCGCTTCGGACCGGCACAAGTTTGAGGAGTTCCTGTCCCGGCTGGGAATACCCCAGCCGCCCGGCGCGGCGGTGACCTCGGTGAGCGAGGCCCTTCAGGTCGCCCAGAACATCGGATACCCGGCCGTGGTGCGTCCCAGTTACGTGCTGGGAGGCCGGGCCATGGAGATCGTGCAGAACGCCTCGGAGCTGATTCGCTACTTGACCGCCGCAGTTCAATTGGCCCCGGAGCAACCAGTGCTTATCGACCGGTATATGGAAGGCAAGGAGTGCGAGGTGGACGCCATCTGTGACGGGGAGCAAGTCTTGATACCCGGCGTCATGGAGCACATAGAACGGGCCGGGGTACACAGCGGCGACTCGATGGCCATGTACCCCGCTCTGAACCTGACAGATGAAGAAGTATCCACCATCGTGGACTACACAACGCACATCGGCCTGTCCTTGGGAATCCGCGGCCTGTTGAACATACAATTCGTTATTCTTGGGGGACCTCCCTATCGAAGCCCTCACTTGCCGGTGGCAGCCGTCGATGCTACGTCCGTGTACGTCCTAGAGGTCAATCCTAGGGGCAGCCGGACCATCCCGTTCATCTCCAAGGTTACCGGCGTGCCCGTCGCCCCCATCGCCACCCGGGTGATGCTGGGCGAAACCCTAGCCTCCCAAGGCTACGAAGGCGGTCTCTGGCCCAGGCAGAAACTGGTTGGGATAAAAGCCCCGGTGTTTTCCATGGGCAAGCTGGTAGGCGTGGACTGGCACCTTGGCCCGGAAATGAAATCCACGGGGGAAGTTATGGGCGTGGACCGGGACTTCGCCGGCGCCCTATCCAAAGCCCTGTTGGCCGCCAACCTGAACTTGACGAAGAAGATGGGGGTGCTGCTAAGCATCGCCGACCAGAATAAGGCCGAAGCCCTGGATCTGGTCAGGGACCTGGGACAGGCGGGTTGCCCCCTTTACGCCACCGAGGGCACCGCCGCCATGATTTCCGCTTTGGGCATCCCGGTTACCGTGGCCAACAAAAGATTGGGCGAAGGCCATCCCAACGTGGTGGATCTGATCACCGAAGGCACCGTGGGAGCCGTGATAAACACCCTGTCGGGAGATACTTCGGTCATGCAGGACGGGTTCTTCATCCGCAGGGCTGCGGTAGAGCGCCAGATCCCTTGCTTCACCTCGCTGGACACAGCCCGGGCCGCAGTGGAAAGCCTCCTGATGGAGCGCACGACCTACAGCGTCCTGCCCACCAAGGAGTACTTAGACCCTAGATAGCTACCACTCCATCTCCGTGCCCAACCCCATCTCCGTGGCCTTGTCATAGGCCAGTTTGGCCGCGGCTACGTCGGCCACCCCGGTACCCATCATCTTGGCATAGACTATTTGGCTATGATTGTCCCGGCCCGTTAGAGTACCGGCGACGGCATGGCGCAACTCCAATAGATGACTCCACTGAAGTAATCCCCGGTCCACGGCGCTGGCCATGTCACCTGCCTCGTCACGGACCTGCTCGGCTGAGTCCACGAAAATCTTGTCCGCCCGCACCAGCGTTGCGTCGTCCACCTCCCGGATCCGCCAAGTTGTGGGGCCGGCCCCGACCAGGGTCGCCCCCGTTGCCAGCCATTCCCCGTTCATCACCGGCTCCGTAGCTGCGGCGATGCAGATAACAATGTCGCTGCCTTCCACCACCTCTTGATGACCAGCTGCCGAGGCAACGTCCAGACCCAGGGAATCGGACATTGACCTGGCAAAGGCGTCCCGGTTCTCGGCGGAGCGACTGAAAGCTTTGACGCTCTTGATGCTTCGAACTTTGCTCACGGCCTCTAACTGAGTTGGGGCTTGGTACCCGGTTCCGATGATACCCACGGTGGCAGCATCGGAATTGGACAGATATTTCACCGCGACCGCCGTAGTAGCCCCGGTTCTTAGTTGGCCCAGGCGGTTGGCCTGCGTGTAGCACATCAGACGGCCTGTGGCTGCGTCGTAAAGGCTCACTTGGAAAGAGTAGGTGCCACGAACCACGGTGTAGGTTTTAACACCCAAGACGCCGTCGTAGAAGAGTCCCCCGCCCATGACCGCTAGCATCCCCCCGCTGGCGATTATCTTGCGTCGGGGCAAAATCATGGCCTCACCTCGGCCAAAATGCCCCTGCATCGACTCGATAGCCGGCAACATGTCGTCCATGGTGACGGCGCGTGAAACTTCTTCATCCCGCAAAAATAAGGCCATATCAATTTCCTTTCAAGGTTTACCGCACCGGTTTTTTGGCGCCGGCGACTCAATTGGCCGCTAGTTTACCCTGCATTCCGATAACTGACAACGTGACTGAACCAGCGGAGAACGCTACCGAAATAATTTTTACCGAGGGAAAACTATTGACATAACTGTACGGAATATTATATATCTATTATTCGCAAGTGGATGACGGATACAACGTCAATGGCGGCTGGAGTGTTATTTGNTCTTGGGGCTTGGCCACGTCGATATCCGGCTTCCGCCAAATCAGACAGGGAAGAATCTAAGAAGCCTGCTGGGAGCGATTACTTACCGTCCCAAAATTCCCGGTTCTTGCGGATGTACTCTCGCCATTTGGAAGGGACGGTGAATTCGTCAAAGATAGCGTTCACCGGGCAGACCGACTCACAGTAGGAGCAGTCGATACAGGTTACCGGATCAATGTAATACATATCGGCGGCGTCGGTAGTTGCGATGCAATCAACCGGACACACTTCTAGACAGCTAGCGTCTTTAACTCCGATACATGGCTCGGTAATTATATAGGGCATAAATCTGACACCGGGGGTTGGGTGATCTAATTGGCCCACCAGCCGACAATAGGGGGAAGCCTACCCTAAAGGTTATTCTCGATTCGCCCCCTCTATTTTGTCAAGCGATAACATATGATATATTATATTAAATTCCCAATATGCTTGCTTGGGGGAGCACGCCTATGGAACTGCGGGAATTAGTTAGCTTTTACCACGTCGCCCGCTTGCGAAGTGTCTCAAGGGCAGCCAGGGCCTTGGAGTTGGGTCAGCCTACCGTGACGACCCACCTAAGAAAACTGGAAGCCGAATTTGGCATTACGCTCTTCGACCGGATCAAGAGGCCGATTCAGCTAACCTCCGAAGGCATCACGTTGCTGGATCTGGTCACTCCGGTGGTNACCGCGGTGGACATTTTGAAGACCCAGATGGACTACTCGGAGCGGCTGGGCTCCTTCGTGGTAGGCGCGTACCAGGACCTGGTCATGCACCACCTGCCAAGGGGAATTCAGTTCTTCCGTTCCCAATACCCNGACGTACACATCAGACTCATGGCCCGTGCCTACGCGCCGTTGATTCAACTGGTGAAGTCCGGCGAACTCGACCTGGCGTTCTGCTCACCACCGCCGTCCGACGAACCGTCTCTTGAATTCCAGGAACTGTTCGAGTACAACGTTGTTCTGATGACGCCACCGGGACATTCCNTATTGGAGCGGCATCCGATCCAGTTGCAGGATGTTGCGGAGTGGCCGTTGATCCTAACCGGACCGGAAAGCCTGACCAGACAAAAGGTAGAGCAGTCGCTGAAAAGTCAGGGCATCACCTACGACGTCGTCCTAGCGATGGACGATACTGAATCCATCAAACGGTACGTCGAAATCGGCATGGGTCTGGCCATTTGTAGCGACTTCACTCTCCACGAAGAAGACCACTACAAACTGGGAGTAGTCCGCCTGGACCACATCTTCCAGTCCTCGGTCATAGGAGTATGCACGTTGAGAGGGAAATTCCTGGGCCGCGCGGTGAGAAATTTCATCGACACCATGGCTGACCAGATGCGCGGGTTCCACGCCGAGCTGTTGGACTGGGGCTATGAATCCCAGGCGACAGTGCCCTCAGGTGAAGCGGACTAAGTCTAGCCGGCCGAAGGCGCCCACTAGATCCCCGTAGTCACGGCATCCCCGGTATCCAGAGGCGCCTGGGTCCGTGGAATGACTTCCCTGACCAGCCGCTCCATCAATGACCTGGCCAACATCAGGTGACGGTGGCACTGCTGGCAGGTGATCCCGATGTCCGCCCCCAGCCGGGTCACCAGCCACAGGTGATTGCCACAGGGATGGGCCTTCTTCATCCGCACCACGTCTCCCACTTTCAGGTCTAATGCCATCCCTTTCCCTCGGCCTCCAAGATCCGGTTGATGGAGTCCCGCAGGCTTGCCGCTTCCCGCGNGGCCCCCTGTGCGAAATCAGGACCGCTGGAAGCGTAGATAATCCCCCGGGACGAGTTTATCAATGCCCTCCGCCCCCTTTCATCCGTGCCCAAACGAACAGCCTCCTCCANGTCCCCGCCCTGGTCGCCAACTCCGGGTATCAACAAGGGGAGGTCCGGGCAGATGCGGCGGACATCCGCTAACTGTTGCGGATTGGTGGCTCCCATCACCAGACCAACGTTGCTCTTCTCGTTCCAGGACGCGGCAGTCCGAGCCAGATGGCTATACAGCGGCCCCACGCCTTCTGGCCCGTCCACGGTGAGGTCTTGTAGATCGGTAGATCCGGGATTGGAGCCCCGGCACCAGATGAACACTCCCCGGTCCGGATCTTCGAGAAAGGGAGCCACGGTGTCGTGTCCGCCCCAGGCATTGACGGTTACCACGTCAAAGTCCCAAACCNGGAACATGGCCCGGGCGTAGGCTGCGCCGCTGGGTCCAATATCGCCTCTTTTGGCGTCGCCGATGATGACGGCCAAGGGCGCGTTCCGGCGAATGTACTCCACGGTTCCTTCCAAGGCCTTCAGNCCGGGTATCCCCAGTGCCTCGTAGAAGGCTAAGTTGGGCTTGTAAGCGCAAACCAGACCGGCGGTGGCATCGACGATGGCTCGATTGAATTCCAAGGGGTCGGCGACCGGCATGCGCTCCGGGTCAACGTCCAAGCCCACGCATAGTAAAGACCGGTTGGCCTCGCACGATTGGTCCAGACGGTCGATAAAGTTTGTCATATCCCAGATTCAGCACCTCTAGCGGCAGATCAGGCCGGCATGCGGCCCGCTCCCGATATTATAGACCTGCTGTCCCGGCCGGGCACCTACTCATCACGGGCAATCGTCATCGCCTTTCGCGAGACAGAACTGGTCGAATCGCACCTGCTCGTCGCGCAGGTACTCTTGGCTATTTAGGCTNCGATAGATANCCCACTTGGGCCTGATAAACTCGGCGCCGACCCGCCACAGGTCGATGTCCGAGTCTTCATGGGCCAGCAGCAAGGCTCCGGTCTTCAAGTTCCTCAATTCAATCGAGTAACTACCATGGTGCCCATAGGTCATCTTCTCGTAGGCTTCTATCCAAGGACCTTTGAACGGCTCCAATGGGACCGTCGCGATAACGGAACTCACGCCCTCCGAATCTTTGTGACCGATCTCCAGCCTGTCGGGACTTCCAACACGTGGTGTCAGAGTGATGATCGGTGAAGAGATGTTCCCCCGGCATCTTTGAGTTGGTGGATATGAGTAAAATTGCTCGAGGGTTGAAACCCTGCATCCAGCTTGAATCTCCATCGGAAGATGACGGTCTCGTTGAGGAAGCCTTTTACATAATCCGGGGATGAGCTGTGAGTTTTGATCTCGTTTCTTTGACGGTCGAAGGTCTTGCACCGGTCATTGTCAGGTTCGACGTGGATATGAAAGACGAAACTGTGCTTCCCCAGACCGTCATCCCATTCCTGGGTGATGTGTGGGCCGAACTCAGGGTGAGCGCAATCAGGGATTTCGATGGGGTTTCCTCCCAGAATGCCAGAGATCAGTGCATAGGTCTCCGTCACGCCATCCGCAATTAGATGTACTGCCTGGCCGGTGCCGCTGATAGGCGTGGGAAGTGGCGCTGATGTAGCCGTTGGGCTTGGGACTGNCGTTAGTTGCACGGTGGGCGTTGGGTGAGTAGTTGGCGTCGGGCTTGGAATTGGAGTTAACGTAGGCATAGGCNANNNNTAGGCATTGTGGGNGGTGGGCTCGGGGGTGGGTGCCGGAGTTGATGTGGGTATTAAGGTAGAAACGGGTGTCGCCGTGGGAGTTGGGATAGGAGACGATGTCGCGGCAGGACTGGCGGCCGGTGTCGGCGTAGGAGCAGCGGTGGGAGCGGGCACAAGACTGGGTACTGATCGTAGCGTTCCGACAGGCGTGGGAAGCACTGTAAGCGCTGCCTTGCTTGTCGGCGATTCTATTCTAGTGATAGTCGGCTTGGGTCTCACAATCTCCTGTCCAACGCACGCAATCAGAAAAATCCCGGCCGCGGCGAAAGCCCAATAGGCTGGACGATCTAAACGCACTCTACATACTCAAGAATGTTCATTGGAGGTATTCCGGCACGCCTAGTTTCGTATCCATGATTGCGGAACCAGAAGGACTCCTCTGTGAGAATTCAGGCTTGTTGCTGGCCTAATTGGAGATTGTTAACATTGTATCCAATCTATAATCCGTCCGCCCAGGGTGCCCGTACACAAGAAGGGCAGGGGGAATCGAGGCCATTTATGCAGCTTGGTCCCGGCCTGGTGGAGGGCCGCTTTCTAACCCGGCTAAACCGGTTCGCGGCTCTGGTGGAAGTTGACGGTGAGCAGGTTCTGGTGCACATCGCCAACTCCGGGCGGATGCACGAGCTATTTGTGCCGGGATACCGGGTGCTGTTAAAGCCCCGATCCGGTGAACACCGCAAAACTAAGTTCGATCTCGCTCTGGTGGACCTGGGTTTCTCCATGTGCTCCGCCGATGCCCGGCTACCCAATGCCCTGATGGCGGAGGCTCTTGAGTTGGGGCGCCTGCCCCAGTTTGTTGATTACCCTCACGTTCGGCGTGAAGTCACATTTGGTGAGAGCCGTCTCGACCTGATGCTGGACGGTCCGGCCGGTAAATGGTACGTGGAAACAAAGTCGGTAACCTTGGTGGTCAATGGTGTGGGATTGTTCCCGGATTCGCCCACCATTCGAGGAGCCAAGCACATGAGAAGCCTGGAGCAGGCCGTGGCGGTGGGTCACCGGGCGGCGGCGGTTTTCGTGGTACAGCGTGAGGACGCCCGCGCTTTCGCTACTCACGAGACGGCCGACCCGGAGTTCGGCCAGGCGTTCCGTCACGCCTTGTCTGTTGGAGTGGAGGCATTTGCCTACAACTGCCGGGTGACCGAAGATTCGATCGAGTTAGCCAACCTGTTGCCCTTTGAGGTGTGATTCCTTTGGCCGCAAGAAGACGGACCAAGAAACTCCAGTCACCAGTTCAGACGCCATCAGATCCAGCAGACTTACCCGCCATATTGTTGGAGGTCCATCGACGCCTGTACCAGAGCTACGGTCCCCAGGGATGGTGGCCCGGCGACGGTCCGGCCGACGTGATAATCGGGGCCATCTTGACCCAGGCCGCGGCTTGGACCAACGTGGAAATGGCCATCGCCAATCTAAAAGAGGCCGATTGCTGGTCCCTGGAAGCCATAGATAACCAACCGGAAGCAGCTCTCGCCGAGATCATCCGCCCGTCCGGGTACTTCAACGCCAAGGCTCGAAAACTCAAAGCCTTCGCCAGCCACCTTCAAGTCAACCACGCCGGCAATCTGGACCAGATGCTGTCTCAGGAAGCCGGGGTTCTGCGCGACGAGTTGCTGTCCATCCACGGCATCGGACCGGAAACCGCCGACGATATCGTCCTCTACGCCGCCGGGAAACCCTCATTCGTCATCGACAGCTACACCCGCAGGATAGTGGAGCGTATGGGCATTGCCGGTGACGAGCAGACGAAAAGCTACGACGGCTGCCAAGCTATCTTTCACGACAATCTGCCCGCCGACGCTCCGCTATTCAACGAATACCACGCTTTGCTGGACCGCCACGCCAAAGAGGCCTGCGCTAAAANGCCCCGCTGCCACGGCTGCTGCCTGCTGGACCTTTGTGACACCGGAAAACAGGCCCTGGCGGCCGATTGACCAGCACGTTGGCGCTCCCTTTGCCTCTGGCAATNATAGCCATGCTTTAGAGGCGGCTTACCGATGACGTTCCGCCACTATGTGATCAATCTCCCGCTGGACATGCCGCGACCTCCAACGTACCATTCCACCATAGTCAACCAGAGAGCCTCAAACCATCGGACTCCCGGAAGCTACAAGCATGGTAAACTCTCGATCCACACAACCCATCGGTAGCGTTTTCGTTGGCCGCCAGCGGGAGTTGGCAGAGCTTACCGCTGCCCTGATGATGCACTGTCTGGCGAAGGGCGCCTTTTCATGCTGGTTGGAGAGCCCGGCATCGGTAAGACCCGCACCACCCAAGAGCTAGCATCCTACGCCGAGCAGCAAGGCGCCCAGGTCTTCTGGGGCCGTTGCTACGAAGAAGAGGGGACCCCGCCCTACTGGCCGTGGGTCCTGTGGACACAATCGGCCACCTGCTGTGGGATGCCAATCGAGACCTCCAAGAGTCCGTCAACTCCGACCGTCACGCGAGTCTCCAGGGCCTCCAAAACGGTGCGGCGGTCCTCCGGGGTGGCGGAGTCCAGCCGGTCACGCATATGCTCTCTCAGGGCTTTCAAGGATGCGACGGCGGCCTGGCCTTGCTCCAGGGTGGACATGGTTTCCCGCTGCCGCTCCAATTCCTC
>PAJQ01000058.1 GCA_002710215.1 Chloroflexota bacterium
GCCTCGGCGCGCACGGCGGCGGGACGCCGCCCGGTCGATTCCCCAACAGCAGGGCAAGGTGCGCCCATATGTACTTGCGGACGCTCTCGACAATGCCCTAGAGCGGATCGGTGGTGGGCTGGTGACCATTGAGCAATTCGCCGTCGCCCAAGACATACTTGAGAACACCGGGGATGCCGGCAACAACGAGTACATCAGACCCGCCGGTGGCTCGGAAGGCTACGGCATGGGCGCCGCCATCGGAGCGAAGCTCGGCGCTCCCGGCAAACCGGTCGTCGGCCTCGTGGGCGACGGTTCCCTTTACTACTCGGACTCCGCCCTCTGGACTGCGGCAAGCCACAGCATCCCCGTGCTTTACGTAATCTCCAACAACGGGGCATACGGAATCGTGGCAGGTGCCTTTGGCGGCGCGGATGCCGACATGAAACGGACCGGCGAGTACCGGGGCGTTGTCCTAGACAACATAGACCCAGTGAAACTCTCGGAAAGCTTTGGCGTCGAGGCCATGGATGCTACCGACGAATCAAGTATCGCTGGCGCCATTGAGCACGGACTTAAAATGGTGGAGGATGAGAAGCGTCCGTTCCTNCTGAACGTCCATCTGCCCATCGGCCTGCCGGAAGGCGGACGCCCCAAAGCGCCTTATAGCTTCAGCGATGACTTGAGCTAAAGACATCGTCTGATTCTGATGTCCGGTCCCCGCTTCAGGGTCTGGACTTGTGAGCAGGCCCGTTCCTCGTTAACTGTCAGCGGAGTTGCTCGCGTACCTGAGGCATAACTTGGGTGGCGAAGGTCTCCAGCGTCGTGGCGATTCCTTGATGGGGAGTCGCGGACGCTCGGATCGTTACCTGAGTGATTCCCGACTCGATCATACTCACGACTTTAGCGCTAACTTCTTCTACCGTTCCGGCAAGGGTGGCGTCCCGTATCAGATCATCTGGCGCCTGTTTGGCCAGAGATTCCAATTTCTGGGTGTCGTGGGTGTAGCCTAATTGGGCGACTGCGTCTATCAGATCAGGTGTAACTTCTAACCCAGCAGCGATAGCGAAGCGGGTATAGGTGGATAAAGATCGAACCGCGGACATTCTTACCCCTTGGAGCGCTTCCTGAGAGTCTGCGGCGATACAGCAATTTAGGCGTGCTACCCGGTCGATGGCGGCGATGTCCCGGCCGGTTCTAGAGGCGCCTTCGCTGATAATGCCTAGGGAATAGTCCACAGTNGTCCGGGTNGCGCAGCTAGAAATTATGGCTCCATCGGCCAGTTCCCCAGCAAGTTTAAGTCCCAGAGGTGAATTGCTGGCGATGTAGATGGGTAAGTCAGGCCTGAGAGGGGGGAAATTGAGGGCCCCACCCTTGAATTCCACGGTGCGGCCCTGAAAATCAACCTCTTCGCCTCTCATGAGGGCTCGAATCAGTGTTACCGCCTCCCGGATCGCCAGGGCTGGCCGGGACCGGGCTATCCCAAGCTCGGTGAATCCCGATATACCAGCTCCGATACCCAGNACCGNCCGGCCGCCGGAGATCTCGTCCAGCGTGCCGATNGCCTGAGCTGTCAAGGCTGGATGCCTGGAATATGGNTCGGTGACGCATGGTCCCAGCTTGATTCGGGAAGTGTTCAACGCGCATAAAGTAAGGCTCGAGTACACTTCGCGGAAGAACCGCTCATCCGCAAGCCAAAGGTAGTCATACCCCCATTCCTCGATCCGGTGGGCCAGCGATGCTAGTTCCTTAGCAGGCAATTCGCCCAAGAGCAAGNCGCCAGTCGTCACGGGATTCATGGGCTTCTCCTCATCGGGCANATGGCTCCCGCCAAGCGGCTCCAGTACGCGTTNGCTTATTTTCCGTCATCGGCAGGAACGGGCGTTCCCGATCTACGGGGAATCAGGAATCGTTGCCGTGGCGCGACTGCGGCGCAATCGCTGCATCACGCTTGAGAGCACCATGTCAACCACGAACCATGTCGCGAGAAACGCGCCGGTTTCTAAGAGAAAGCTGTGGAATTTGTAAAACAGCTCGGCGATGAGCAAGGATGACCCAAAAGCCGGGGCCTGATCCGAGAGTAGACGCCGCAGCGGTAGAACTCGAATCAGCGAGTACATAGCGACTCCTTTGCGGTTTCGATATTATGCCCGCGGGCAACCGTGACCCTGTGGATGATAGGGCATGNTACCGCTTTTCGGCNACATGCCCTTTTTCTNCATACGTCTGCCNATGAATTCATTACGCGTACGGCCCCGAGTACTAGTACTGCGTCAATCTGAAATTGATGTCNACGGCTTCACCCCCATCCCAACCTTCCCCCTCGACGGGGGAAGGTTGGGATGGGGGTGTCGGTCCATGCATCAAAATCATCTAGAAACAGTAATAGTTACGCTCCGTTCCGCCAGACTCCATCTAGGATCCGGNGGGAGGAGCGGCGCTGGGGATGATAGCGGGAATACCCAACTCCTCTACCAGGCTTATGAACTGGAAGACGTCATTCTTGACTACATCTTCCAGAAACTTGATCTGAACGTCGATACGAGTGGAAAGGTCCTGGAACACCTCACNAACTTGTTTAGGGGGCGCAAAGTCGGCGCTTGCCACCACGGCGATGACTTCGGCCAGCTTGCGGTTCAACTTCACCGGCAGATTAAGCCGGTCCCGCGCCCCTTTGTGGTCCACCTGCACCAACTCGTTTTCGATCGCCGCNANTTTTTCTTTCANNGGGATCGCCGCGCTCGCCACNGCCTCTGCCGAGGAGTGGGACTCGGCCCTCTGCTCCCACTCCTCCACCTGGCGCCGTATGTTACGAAGCTTGTTGATAGAGTCGTGGGTCTCAGACAACTTGTCCCGGATGCCGATGTGCAGCTCAAACTGGGAGTCGAAATCGGCCTGGCTGGCGGCCACTCGAGGGTCTTTGACGATCTGAAATTCCCGGGTCTGCTCCATGCCGTCGACGGATAGCCTAAGCCGGTAGTCTCCCGGCGGGGCCGTTGGGCCGGTGGTCATGTCTTCCGTAGTTTTGTCTCCGGGCACTTTCCTGGCGTCGGGATAGCGCATGTTCCACACGAACCGGTTTATACCGGACACTGCGGGAAGCCTTGGCTCCTGGTCACCGTCGCCGGACTGATTCTCTGGAACGGTGCTGGTGAACGTATTTATCAGCCTATCCTGATTATCCCAAGCCTTCAGGGTCACCTCTCCTTCAGGGGCTTCCTTCAGATAGTAGGTAACNATCACCCCTTGCGGCGGATTTTCACCCGCATCCAGGAATTGGCGCACTGTTTCACCGCCGGGCCCATTTTTCTCGGTGTATGTGACGTCGGCCCCCAGGGACAAGCGATACTGCTTGCCCTTGGAAATTTTGCGCGACGCGGCGGGCGAACGAAGCCGGACCGTGGTGCGGGGTTGCAGCAGTTGGACCGGCGACTCCGCCAATTCGTTAGTAAGCTGATGCAAAGTAGTCAGATCGTCCAAGATCCAGAAGCTCCGGCCGTGGGTGGCGGCGATTAAGTCGTTATCTTTGACGGCCAGGTCGTAGATAGGTACGGTGGGCAGATTCCCTTGCAAAGGTGACCAGGTGCCGCCATCGTCGTAAGAGACGTAAACCCCGGTCTCGGTGCCGACGTACAGCAAACCCCGGCGGGCCGGGTCCTCCCGGATGACCCTTGTGTAGTCGCCTTCGGGGATTCCTTGTGAAATATCGGTCCAACTGCCCCCATAATCCGAGGTCTTATAGAGCATGGGCCTGGTTTCGTCCAGTTTGTATCTGGTGGCGGCCAGGTAGGCCGTGGCAGGGCCGTGGGGAGAGACCTCGATCATGTTGATAAGGGTCCACTCCGGGAGGTCTAAGGGAGTGATATCGCTCCACGTCTTGCCGCCATTCCTGGAAATGTGGACTAAGCCATCGTCGCTGCCCGCCCAGAAAACCCCCGGCTCATGGAGGGATTCCACGAACGCGAAGATGGTACCGTAGGTTTCCGCACCCGAGGTATCTTTGGTGATTGGCCCTCCTGAAGTTTCCATCTTTGTAGTATCACCACGAGTTAGATCGGGGCTGATCGGCTCCCAGGTACTGCCTTGGTCGGTCGAACGGAACACCAGATTGCCTGCCACGTATAAGATGTCCGGGTCGTGAGGAGAAAACTGGATGGGGAAGGTCCACTGGAAACGGTGCTTCATCTCGTTGGCGCCCCGGCCCGTGCTAAGCTCCGGCCATACAGTGATGATCCTGACCTGTCCGGTCGTGTGGTCGTACCGCACCAGATTACCGCCGCCTCCCGCCGAGCTTCCCACGGCTCCGGAGACAACGATGTTGGGGTCCTGGGGGTGGACGGCGATGTGGCCGCTCTCCGAATTGCCGACGGTGTAGCAGTCGCCCCAGGGAATGGCTCCTTTGTGGGTTCGGGAAGGAACGGAGATGGCCGAATTGTCCTGCTGCGTGCCGTATACCCGGTACGGGAACTCATTGTCGGTGGCCACGTGGTAGAACTGGGCGGTAAGCTGGTTGTAAATGGTAGACCAGGTTTCCCCGCCGTTTAAGCTAACGCAGGCGCCGCCGTCGTTGCCTTCAATCATTCGACGGGGGTTTCTTGGGTCGATCCAAAGGTCGTGGTTGTCGCCATGGGGTGTGGTCACCTGATCGAAGTTCTTCCCGCCGTCGGTGGACTTCCAGGTCTGATAGTTGAGGACCCACACGGTATCGGGATCTTGGGGGTCGGCGAAGATGTGCTGGTAATACCACGGCCGCCCTTGGATGTCCTGGTTGTCGCTCACTTTTTCCCAGGTGGCGCCGGCGTCGTCTGACCGATACAGGGCGGCGTCTTCCGACTCGACAGTCGCCCATACCCGGCCCGATTTGGCCGGCGACGCCGCGATTCCGATGCGCCCTTTCAGCCCTTGAGGCAGTCCTGGGTTCCCGGTAAGATCTTGCCAGGAATCCCCACCGTCAGTAGATTTGTAAATCCCGCTGCCTGGGCCTCCACTAACCAAACTCCACGGCGTTCGGTGAGCTTCCCACATCGCTGCGTATAGGATTCGGGGATTTGTTGCATCCAAGGACAAGTCGATGGCGCCGACCTCTTCACTGAGGAACAGCACTTTATCCCACGATTTTCCACCATCATGGGACCTAAAAACGCCACGCTGGCTGTTGGGACCAAAGGCGTGGCCTAGGGCGGCAACGTATACCAGATCGGAGTTTTCGGGATGGACTCTGATCCGGGCTATGTGCCGGGTATCTTCTAGTCCCAAGTGGATCCAGGACTTTCCCCCGTCGGTGGATCTGTAAACGCCGTCCCCGTAGGATACGTCTCCGCGAATGCAAGACTCACCCATACCGGTGTAGATGACGTTGTGATCGGAGTCGGCGACGGCAATAGCGCCGACGGCTGAGGTGCGAAAGAACCCGTCGCTCACGTTCTCCCAATAAGTTCCGGCGTCAGTGGTTTTCCAAATACCACCCGCGCAGGCGCCGAAGTAGAAGACGGCCGGGTCCTCCGGGTCCCCGGCCACCGCGACCACACGGCCTCCCCTGGGAGGACCGATGCAGCGCCATCGCATGGCGGTCATCGGTTCGATTGCGGTAATGCCGTTCCCTTGGGGTTGGGAAACTCGGTCCTCTGTCATATTGGCGCCTCCAATTTGTGGTCGACGGGGATCGCAGGCTTGTCGTCAAGAGATCTTACGGGCAAGAACACGGGCCGAAGCGCGGTCGTCTGACCAGCTTTCCAGATAATATATGATCTTGAGCGGCGCACAATCTTGGCGTAATTCTCCATGCTCAGCTAGGTACTTCAGGGATGGGTGGGAGTGGCGCTCCAAGTTGGAAACGGTTGAAACTTCAGACAGAAAAAATCCCCCAACCTTCAGGCGCTCGCGTATAAAAGGGAACAGGTCGCGTTGGCGGTAGTTGAAGCAGGTAATCACATCGAATGGGCCTTCAGGCAACAACTCGGCTTCCAAGTCTTTTGCTAGGGTCTCGATCTGCAACCCCTTGGCCGCGGCTCCTTGGTGCGCCAGTTCCAGCCCAGCCCGTGAGATATCCACCGCCAGCACATCTAGTCCCCAGCCTGCCAGCCAAATCGCCAAACGCCCGGCGCCTGTCGCAATATCCAGCGCGTAACCTTGCTGGGGTAGCGAGGACTCAACTTCCTTGAGCCAGTTCGGCGGCGCTATATCAATCTCATCGGATTGCGCAAATCGCTGGTCCCATTTGATACGGTCGGATTCTGCCATACTCGCCTTTATAAGGCCCTAGATTTTTTTCATTATGGGAGAACAGAGTAAGTATCTTTCACACCGATTGTCAATCGTATCGTGAGTGGCGAATGGAAGAACTCCGAGCACGAAACCTACTCCTTCCCTCCGTCCTTCTTGCCGAAGTCAGCCGGACGAGGTCGAGGCGGACGTCGAGCCCGTCGCGCAGTGTTAAGGTCCGAAAATCGAACGGGTACTGTTTGCCGTTGACCAATACCCGGACCACCCGTCTGCCGGCTAGGGGGTTGAACCCTCCCGAGCGCTGACCCACTAAGAAGAAGTCTTGCAGGGTGAAAGACTCCGATACAGCATGTTCGACATGGATAACGCCGCTGCCGGCGTGGGTGTGTATTGGATTGATGCAACCTCTATCGATTCCAATCTCTGAGGGAATCGGCAAAATACGGCCATGGAGGGTGATGGTCAGTTGGACGTGGAAATGGGTGGAGACATCGATGGCTTGGATGCACTCAGCCAGGACATCGTAGCCGGAGATGAGCGGCGTCGGGGTGACAGACTGTGGTGCTTCGGTTGGGATGACGTTCGCGGAGGGCGGTACATGAGGCGTTGCCGGAGTATGGCCGGTATCACACGAAATCAAAGCCGAAATGACGAGGAACACGACAAGTGTCATCGGATGTAAACGGCGAAAACGCAGGTCCATCACTGTTTGCTGAAAAGCGGAGTTGCGCCCGCTAGGGCTGATCACTCTTGAATATTCACGACGATTTTGTCTGCACCACGAGATAATATAGCTTCAGCCGGCTCGGCGTAGGGGTTACTTTCGATGTGTGGTGACGTTGTGAAGGGCCGCTCATCCCGAGCCTCTTTCTATCGTGCTAATCAGGTCCAGCAATATCGCCAATCGTTTAAGGAATAATGCCCAACTAAAGCGATCATACGTTAATGGCAGTGCCCAATCAACAATAAATCGGACGCCAAACAATATCTCGTCGATCTTTTAAGAGTCGGCCAAATGGGCTTGTCGCACGCGTCGCCGCTTCTTCCTAAACGCGGAAATCCCAGTTAGGATAGTAAGCTGACGGCGCAGCCCGATTAGGGATTACGAGGTGGAACATGACCCCGGAGAACCCAACATCGCGCTTTGCAACACTCCCGGATACCAGCGAACGGGAAGCCACAGATCTGTTTCACAGAGAAGAAGTACAACTTGCCCTGCGCAACCGAGGCATGCCACTAGAGATCATGCGCTATCCTGTCACCCCATCCGGGATGCACTATCTTGTCATTCACTTTGATATCCCCGATGTCAACATAGACCAATGGAAACTACAAGTAGGAGGTCTGGTTTCCCAACCCCTCAGCTTGAGCCTTGACGACATAAAAAAGCGGCCGGCACGCACGATGGCGGTGACCATGGAATGCGCCGGTAACGGCCGAGCATTACTAAATCCTCGTGTCTTCAGTCAGCCATGGTTCAACGAAGGGATCGGCACCGCCGAATGGACCGGTACTCCTCTGAAGGGGATCTTGGAAGAAGCCGGTCTCACGGACGGAGCTGTGAACATTGTTTTCTCAGGAGCGGATCAAGGGATTCAAGGGGAAGTGTTGCAGGTTTACCAACGTAGCTTGAACATTGAAGAATCCATGCGGGAAGAGATGATGCTCGTTTATGAGATGAACGGCCAGCCCCTCCAGCCCCAGCACGGCTACCCGCTTCGGCTCTTGGTGCCAGGCTGGTACGGCATGGCCAGCGTCAAATGGCTAGACAGAATCGAGGCCGTCGAGGATCAGTTCCAGGGTTACCAGATGGCCAAGGCCTACCGCTACACCCAGGTTAGAGAAGAACCCGGTGAACCAGTGACGTTGATTCGCGTCCGTGCACTGATGATTCCGCCCGGAATTCCCGATACGATGAGCAGAGTGCGATGGCTGACTGCTGGACAGCAATCGTTAACCGGCAGGGCTTGGGCCGGTCGATTGGGGGTCTCCCGTGTGGAAGTCAGCGTCGACGATGGATCAACTTGGTCCGAAGCCACCCTGGGTGAACAGGTTTCAACGTTTGCCTGGAGGGAGTGGTCGTTTGACTGGAATGCCGTCCCGGGATGGCACACTCTGTATGTGCGGGCCACCGATACCGAGGAAAACGTACAACCAATCGATCAGTTTTGGAACGCCCAGGGAATGGGGAACAACATGGCCCAACGGGTGAGAGTATTGGTCGAGTAGGAATCCTTGATTCCGAACCAAATTCGCCACCACATTACGTCCTCCAACCCCTGCCACCTAATCGCGGCGGGCACACTGGCTTCATGGTCGTTCCGGGCTAACCTCTGTTATGGCAACGGAGTATATTGTGAGCGGAAATCTGTTGAGAGGTAATTCATGCGAATCTGTTGCTTTCAGCCTGGGGCAACCGAGATAGTCTACGCGTTGGGATTGCAAGACCAGCTTTACGGTGTTACCGCCCAGTGCGACTATCCGGTCGATGCCCGAACCAAACCGGTCATCGTTCGCAGCGTTTTTGATGGCACCAGCCCGTCAAGCGGCCAAATCAGCGAGGTTATTTCCGAACAACTCCGACAAGGGCTGGGACTATACATTACCGATGAAGCGGCGTTGCGTTCCGCTAACCCAGATATCCTGTTGACTCAAGCCCTATGCGATGTTTGAGCCCTGTCCGCTCGGCAGGTGGCTGAGCTTGGTTTGACGCTTAACAAGAATCCTCAGGTAATCTCGCTAGACCCGGAGTCACTTGGTGATGTTCTGGATGACATCCGGCGTGTTGGAAGGGCGACTGGGAAGGATGAAGCCGCTGAATCATTAACCGGCCAATTGCAAGTCCGTATCGATGCTGTTACCGAGAGAGCGGCCCAGGCAGAGTACCGTCCTAAAGTGCTCCAACTCGAGTGGGCTGATCCCCTGTTGTGCGGTGGTCACTGGGTGGTGGAAATGGTGGAAAGAGCTGGCGGGGAAAGTTGTTTTGGCAGCAAAGAAACGGGGTCGTCGCGTCTGGACTGGAATCAGGTAATAGCGAGTCAACCAGAGATAATAATGTTGATGCCCTGTGGGTTTGATTTGAAACGGGCCCTTGAAGACGTGCCTTTATTGTTGAAGTTGGAGGGATGGGATTCTATCCCTGCGGTACGAAACGACCAGGTATTTATTATAGATGCTGACGCCTACACCAGCCGGTTGGGTCCACGGCTAGTGACTGGACTTGAGATAATGGCGGAGATCATTCACCCTGAAGTGTTTTCGGGAATGATACCCGATGGCGGCGCAGTAAGACTCAGCGACGCAGCCAGAATATAAGACACTAAGACCTGGTAGTGACGGTCAAATATTGTAATCTTCCAGCCCTACTATATTTTTATCCCAATTTGGCCTGGGCTACCAGATAAAAGGACTTGCTGCGAGCAGATGAAACGTCGTGGATGGGACTTCTGTATGATGTCCCTCCGTCCTTCAAAGCAACTTAAGTCTTGCCTCTGGCCAGCCTGGACCGGGAGCAGACGCCGGTCAGTTCAATATGCCATCGGGAATCGCAGCGGATTCGGTCGGCCGAATCTACGTTGCGGACACCGGCAATCACCGAGTGCAGATGTTCGACGCCGCCGGTCGGTGGTTGGGCGCGTTCCGAAGCGAAGGGATCGGGGCTGGACAGCTCCGGCAACGGCTACGTCGTAGATACCGAGAATCACCGTATACAGGTATCTCGCTGTGCAATAACCGGTCGTAGCGGAGGAGGCCGAGTCGTAGGAGCCGGAGCCGCTATTTAAGATTCGCTACCAGTTGACGCCGGAGGCCGGGCGGGAGAAGAGGATATTCAGGGACTTGGAGAACGCGCATACCGACACTATTGGCGGATAGTGTGGGTTGGGCAGATTCCATTAGAGCCAGGGCTCGGCTTCGCATTGGCTTTGGTCAACCCACTTCGCCCGCTTACCGATGGGAAGATACAAAGCGTGGCAGAGTTGCAGCGCCGCGCAGTATAATTCAGAAAACGAGTCAGGATCAGGNGAGTGTTTCNGAGACGCGNCGCTTCTTGAGGTCCGAAGTTGCAGGACGACGGGCGAACTCCAGTCAGGCTGGAGCCGAGTGGTTCGCCGAGAGAGGTTTTGATGAGCACAATCATGTCGAGCCGTGTTCACGTTATCGCTGGTGGCTACCCGCCGGGAGCGTTGGGCGGGCACGATATGGACTACGCAAGGCTCAGGCTGCTGGGATTGCTCGCGGAGCAAGGTCTGACCGCCACCGTGGGAAATGACTTCAGCGAT
This sequence comes from Chloroflexota bacterium, assembly GCA_002710215.1. Lineage (GTDB taxonomy): Bacteria > Chloroflexota > Dehalococcoidia > Lucifugimonadales > UBA3495 > UBA11650. Next base: position 10,482 of record PAJQ01000058.1, read on the forward strand.
ATTCATCGCTGGCTATCCGGGACTCAACTGCTGATAACCTATGTCGCCGGGCCGTTCCTTGACGACGGCCAGAACCAGATCGTGCGCCGATGGCTCGACGACGGTGGTCACTGGTTGGGTTTGCACGGCACGAGTGGTGGCAAGGCAACGCGGGTGGGAAACGGGAGGCGACGGCGGATGGTCAAGACCAGCCACCACGACACGCTCGGAGGATTCTTTCTCAGCCACCCACCGATTCGCAAGTTCCGCGTCGACGTTGTTGACCCAGACCACCCGCTGACCAGGGACCTTCCGGAGTCGTTCGAGACGATAGACGAGCCCTANATGATCGAGGTCCAGCACCCTTCTGAGACGCAACTGCTACTCACCGCGGAGTTGGGCCCAGATGACTCACCGCCCGGCTCTGGATTCGAGTATGACGAGGACACCGCGCTCCAGCCAGACGGGAAGACGCGCGCGCTTGGGTTCACCCGCAANGTTGGCAAAGGAGGCGTGACATATATTGCTCTTGGCCACTGTTCACCCGCGAGCCAAAGCCAGCCCGCAGTCGATNCCAACATCGAGGACGCCGGCGTCAGGCCAGCAGTGCTCCGCGCTACCTGGGAATCGGACGCCTACATACAGCTGCTACATAACGCTATAGCCTGGGGGATGGCCTAAGCACACCGGGCAACAGACGGGGCGTTAGTGAGAATCGCGCATAGTGTGCGAACACCCGTGCCCTGAGTTGGGGCGTACTCGCCTACGGTTCCCCATCCACCGGTGGATCCGCCCACTGGATAACTCCCCGCATTCCCAAGTCCTCGATGCGCTGGTCGTCGTAGCCCATCTCCCGAAGCAGGGGCTTGGTGTGCTGGCCGATTTGGTTTGAGGTTCGGTAGAGTCCCGGAGTCAGGGAGAATTCGACCAACCCGCCGTAACGGAGGTACTTGCCGATATGCGAATGCTCCACCTCAACGCTAAGNGCATTCGCCTTGGCGTGGGGATGGTCCGCATAAAACTCTCCCTCCACAGATTCGTCCGCCCGGACACAGCCGATGTCCGCCTTGATTAGCAACTCTTCCCACTCGTCAGCGGTGCGCCCGGCGAAGATTCTCGAGATTTCGGTGATAAGGGCCTCGTCATTTGCATGCCGTGTTTCCCGATTAGAGAAGCGAGGATCGGCCAGGAGGTCTTCCCGCTGAACGGTGCGGCAGAATGTCTCCCACTCGTCCTGGAACAGACAACCCAGGAACACCCACCCTTCCCGGCAGCGATAGAGACGGTACAGGGCATGGAGGCCATGGATCTCTTCGTCGGGCATCGCGATGGGGAGGCGATTGGCGTGGTCATAATACTCATCGGCATTGGTCCAGGCATTGGCGTTCAGCATGGTAACGTGGACAGGCTGACCCTTACCGGAGATGTCCCGCGCCCGGAGGCCGAGGATGATGCCCGTGGCCACGGCGGCGGAAGTGTTCTGGTCCGGTCCCCAGTTGGACCTCATGATCCATCGGGTCGCCTCAACGATCTCCTCAATGTCCATGACCTCTTCCGGAGGCGGGGGCATGCCCCGGCCCATCTGCCGCATGGGGCCGCCGATGACGGCGCCGGGAATGGGATGGGCGCCCGGCCTGCGCGCGTGTATCCCGTTTTCTCCGTAGGTTCCCATCCAGACATGGACCAGNCGGGGATTGATCTTTTGGCAGGTCTCCCAATCGACCTTGAGACGTTCCGGAACGCCTGGGCGATAGTTGTGCAAGAGAATATCGGCCTTGGCTATGAACTTGTGGACGATCTCTTTGCCCTCAGGAGTCTGGAGGTCGACCTGAATGCATTCCTTACCGGCGTAGGTCCGGGCGTCGGCCATTGCTTGGGCCGTGGAGCGCCGCCCCTCATCCAATCGCACGTCGGTGGCGTCGATCTTAATGACCCGCGACCCAAGGTCCGCCAAAAGGGCGGCGCCGTAGGGCCCGGCCTGGATCGTCGCCAGGTCCAGGATGGTGACCCCTGACAGGGGGTGGACCGGCACATCGGCGCCATCGGCGTCAGGTAAGCCAACGCTGATGGTTACGGGCTGCTGCCGTAGGCGTCCCTGCACTTCGGCGTTGTGCTGTCCCACATCGGGGGCTGGTCCGCTTGGCTCTCCCGGGGTGTCCTTGAGATCCACGAGGGGGGCCAAGGTGCGCATAAGGCCCACGCGAGGATCATCGATCGTTATCACGGTACCATTGGCGAGCACCGCGGGATGATCCATGGCCTGGATGCTGTGACGATAGGGCTCGGCGGCGATGTTGCCGTCTTNGAGATAAATCTCCATCCACTCGTCGGCGGTCTTCTCCAACTGCTTCTTCAATATCTCCCGGCGCAGGAGCTCCCGGTTGTCTAAGTTGATGGCGGGAACGTTCTTAAACCGCTCATCTTCGAGCAGGTGCCCAAGGCCGATGGCCTTGATATGGCCCTGGATGTGTGGCGCCCTCAGATTGGCGTGCTGGAGCCATGTCCCGTCCTTGGTCCGCACTGGAATGTATCCGATGGAGGAGAGGCCTCTACCGCCGCNGGGTCTTCCGGGAAACCGCTCCGGGTCCCTGCGCCGGAGCTGCATATTCACCAGTCCACCGTCACCAGCGTTGTTGTCGTGGGGAGAGGCCAGGCTCTGGAGGATGCTGGTCTGGACCCATTGCCCACGCCCGCATAGGTCCCGCACACGGAGGGCGCCAATGATTCCGCGCACCGCCGCCTGGCTGGCATGCCAGCTGCCGGTATACACCGCCGAGTACACTGGACCATCCCGGGTTGGCTGTCCCTCCAGGTTGAGCATCCGGCCTGCCTTGGCCGCAACGACACCCTCGTATCCTTTTACTCTGCGGAGCGGGCCTTTTTGCCCAAAGCCCGTGATGGAGCAGTAGACCAGCTGCGGGTAAAGTTCCGACAGGTTGTCGTACCCCAACCCCCAGCCGGCCATGTCGCCGGGACGGAAGGACTCTACCAGCACATCAACCTCGCCGGCGAGCTGGATGGCTTGCTCGCGACCATCTGCAGTGCTGAGATCCAGCACAATGCCTTTCTTCCCGCGGTTCCATGAAAACCAGGCGGGCTGAAAACGAAAGGGGTCTCCGCCGGGAGGTTCCACCTTAATCACCTCNGCCCCATAGTCGGCCATCACCAAAGTGCATATCGCCCCTGGCATCCCCAATGAGAAATCCAGGACGGTTAGGCCGTTACATGGTCCTGACACGGTTCACCTCCCCCTTCAGGCAGAATTTCCTGGATCAACCTGGTTCCTTAAAAAATGTGACCCTCTGGGATATCTCGAACTAGTATACGGCACCTAAGCGCGTCAAATGGGCGTTGCCTCAATAGTCTCCGCGGCCGTTTCACCCTGAGCACATCGAAGGGTCTGGGGTGGTGGGCCTAGCTTACGCTGACGNCCCTTCCCAAATTCTTCGGCCTCTGAGCCTCAGAATGACAGTGTCGAGGCAAAGCCCGTCAAATGCCTTCGGATTCGGTCGGATACCCCACTCTCATAGGTAGAAGCCTGTCAGTTTCTGCTTCCACCTCCCAACTCCAGTTGTGGCTTGGACCTATTCCAGAGATACTAGGGATGTCATCGCCAAATGGACTGTTAGGGGAAGAGGTTGAGCTCAACAGTTGGCCAGGAGATCAAAGATTTGATTCAAAAGAACGGGCGAATCACATTCGCCCAGTTCATGCAGATGTGCCTGTACTCGCCCCGTGGAGGATTTTACTATTCCCGGGAGAACAGGATCAGTAGCCACTTCGGGACCTCCCCCACGAGTCACCCGGTTTTTGGCGCCCTGATCGCACGGCAACTGGAGCAGATGTGGCGCCTCCTTGGTGACCCTCCCGTTTTCCATGTGATTGAGGTGGGTTCCGGCGACGGCGCCCTGGCTCTATCCATCGTGGAAGCCTGCCGGCGGATGGCCCCTCGGTTGGCTCAGGCGCTTTACTACGTCGCTGCGGACTACCAGCCTTGCTGGCTCCAATCACCCGACCACACCTCAGGGTGGGGCTACGGGACTGAAGCCTTGATGAACCCCAAGAGAGAAGACACGATCTTGGGGATCCAACGAGTTCAAACCGAAGGATTACGGCCCTTCCAAAATGTTATTGGTTGTATCCTGTGTAACGAGTTGATAGATAACTTCCCCGTCCACCGGTTCGCCATCCAGGATGGAAGAGTCAAGGAAGTCTTCGTCACATTGGAGGGAGGAAATCTCGCCGAAGTCCTGGACGAGCCATCAACACCCCGCATCGAAAAGAGGCTGGCCAGTCTGGGCCTGTTCCTGCCTGAAGGGTATCGTGGTGAAGTGAACTTGGCGATGGAGGACTGGACCAGCCAGCTTACGAGAACCCTAGACCGCGGGTTTGTTCTCACTATTGACTACGGTCAACTGGCGACTGACCTCTATTCGCCCCAGAATTCCCAAGGTACGCTGGTTTGCTACAACCGGCACGTCGTCAGCAGCGACCCATACCAAGACATCGGTCAACAGGACATCACCGCCCAGGTCGACTTCACGTCCCTCATGCGGCTAGGTNACCGGCATGGTCTAACCACCGTGGGCTACGCCCTACAGAGCCAGTTCCTGAAGAATCTTGGCTTCTCATCGTTCCTCGATGCGCTCCAAACGCAAGGCCTGTCCGCCGCTAGGATGGAACTGGGGCGTATGGCCATAATGAGCCTGGTGAACCCGGACGAGTATGGCGGCTTCAAAGTGCTTGGCCANGCCAAAGGGGATGGATTGGGCATTGGGTTGTTGGGGTTTGAGAACCAGGGACNTTAGGCGGCACCNCATTCGTTCCACCTTCAAATACGGGGTCGCTCAAAGCCTAGGGAACGCGCACCTAGAAGTAAGCGAAGAGGTTACGTAAAACTCCCGGTTCCATGCCATTTCCTTTGGTGGCAACAGGCCGGGGGCTAACAAAGCTCATTCGGCGACGCTGGACTCTAGCTTGGATACTTGCTGAACATGATGAAGCCGTTACTGTCGGGCGTATTGCAGCCAGCGAGGGCAGTTTCNGCCCGCACCGTCACCTGCCGTGCACCCGCGGTCCCCCGAAGCTGCTGAATGCTATCAGCGTAGAGGACGGAGCGGTTGCGCCCCGTTCCGTTATTGCCACCGCTTGAAAGGAAGGGATGCGGACCTTCGACCCTGATGTCGTCGGCATAAAAGTCGTGGGCCTCCCCAAACTTGACACCGTGCCACTCGAAGCCCTCCAGGAACTGCTGGGTGAAAGTGAGGTAGCCGTCGTAAGGGTTGAAGATGTCAACATCCGCTGCACCTAGCCCGGAACCCTCCCACATTTTCCGTGCCAGACCGGCGACCGCCTCCTGATGCTCCTCTAGCGTGGACATCGTGCTCCGGCCCCTGCCGGTGTTCTGGGCATGGTTTAGGACGTAGACCGGCTTCTGCCTCAGGTCCTTGGCACGTTCCGCCGTGGTAAAGATGAAGGCGCCACACGTGTTGACGGGCCTGTCGCAGTCAAATATCACCAGAGGTTCCTCGATCATGCGCCCGTTCAAATAATCCTCAGTGGTGAGTTGATGCGGCTCGTGCATAGCGTAGTATCCCCAGGGGGTCATCAGACCGTTTCTGCGCAGATTCAAGCACAATGGGGCCAGCCCGTCGTGGGACTTGCCGTATTTCTTGCAGTACTGCTGGAATATCACGAGATTGTTGAACATGGCGCCGCTCTGATAACCCCACGGGAGGGTAAAGGCGCTACTCCCGGGTGCTTCCTCATTCGAGTTTTGAGGATTGTTGTGCCCGTACCGGCCTTCGAGGTTAACCATTGGATACCACACCAGGGCGGTCTCGCATAAACCGTCACCCACGGCCTGAGCGGCCAGGCCCATCATCGGGCCGATGTAGGGAGCATCTGATTTAAAATACTTTGCGTTCTTAAATCCCAACTCCTTGTTTATCCACTCGGCTGAAGCCTTGATCAGGCCATCTTCCGTGTCGTATGGCGGTGCGAAATAGGGCCTTGGAGCCCAGGTTTGTTCGGCGCGGGTATCCGTGCTGGTGATAAGCCCATCAATGTCGTCCAGCGACAGGCCCGCGTCCGCGATCGCCTTCAGGCATGCCTCTTTCGCCAAGCCGCCGCAGCTCCTGTCCATGGTTACGCCGTCCCAGCGCCGGTCCATNTGGGACTGTCCCCAGCCTACGACGGCTACTTTGCCTCGGTGCTCCCAGATTCCCATACCTTCACGATCTCTCATCCAACTCGTGTCACTAACCATCTCAGCTCCCTTATCGTTTCTGTGCTGTTAACAGTTTCCTCACTGCCCAACTGGGCTAGGTGAGCACCCGCCACTCGTGGACTAACTGGCCGGTACTCGTCGCCTCAAATATNAGCTCCACGGGCGCCCCAACGGGAACCTCGCCCGGCGGAGTACCCGGAAGGTTTGACAAGAAGTTGATGCCCGGGTCTTCGTCCAAGGTTATCACNGCAAAATTGATAGGCTGCGCCGATCGGAACCCTCTGATACGAGAGTCGCGTATCACGAAGTACACGTCTATGTGTCCCTTGCCTTGCACCTCTTTCCATTCCAGCTTGTCGGCCGAGCCACACTGGTTGCACCGCTGGGCGGGCGGATACTGCATCCTTTCGCAGCCGGTGCAGATCTGCAAGACCAACCGCCGCTCGTTGCAGGCGTCCCAGAAAGGCTTCGTTAGATCATTGGGAACCGGGGCAGGTCTCTCCAGGCCTGGGATCGTTGACATAGGTCTCCCCTTTTTCGGAATCTTGTTAACTTACTTAGTTGGCGTCTTTATAATACAACGCCCGCATCGGCGGTGCGGGCCAACTGAAGTGACGCGATCGATTTCCAGGCTTCGCCGTTAGCGGCCTGATATGCGCCGGCCTTCCGCCAGGCCGGGGTTGGACTTTACCGGGGAGGTGATGATGATGCGAAAGCCTTGCTCCAGGCGCATCGGGACCTCTTCGGCGGTTGCCCCGGTGGCACAGGGCACCCCGGCATTCTTACAGGCCTCGAGTATCCTAAGCAGATTGGCTTGGACCTCGGGATGAGCGGAATCGCCACGGTGGCCCATGGCCACGGACATGTCCCCCGGTCCCGCCCAGATCGCCCCTATTCCTTTTTCCTGCTTCAGTATGTCCGGGAGGTTGTTGACTCCTTCAGGCTCTTCAACGATGCCCATCAATAGCATGTTACCGTCAGGGTCTAAGGGCCACAGGTCCGCGGCGTCATAGTATTCCTGGGCGGTCAAGCCCCAGTAGCGCGGGGCGATGCGCTGCCACCAGCCACGCTGCCCTTCTGGCTCAAAGTCGGCCACTCCCGGCACCTGGGGATACCGGGCCGCCACCACTGCTGCGTGGGCATCTTCTACAGTGTTGAGGTGGGGCAGCACCAGCCCGTACACTCCGGTGTCCAGCGCCTGTTTGATCATCCATTGGCTGGTCTCTCTTGAGTTTGGCGGTATCCGCACCAGTGGCACCGGGTCGGCTTGGAGGGTACCGCTTCCCGAGATGCGCTTGCGGTTCAGTATGAACTGGAGTGAGGTCCGCAGGTTATTGAAACTGAAGCCTTCGTGCTCCATCTCCATGATCACCATGTCGTAGTCAGCGTCCGCCACGTAGGTCAAGTCATCCAGATTTCCATTCCACACCAGCCCAGAGCAAAACACTGGCTTTCCATGTTCTAGTAGATCGATTACCTTGTTGTATCGAACGTCTCCCGCCATGACTATCCTCCGTTCCCTGCGTCCTACTAGATCCGCCATTCCCTAAAGCGGCATACGATGTACTCTGTATCGAACCCGGACTAGCTGCGCATTTCGCGCGCGGCCGTAATTATAACGAGTATGGCATCATGATTGAAGAGAGGATATCGGTATCGTAAAGAGTCGGCTAGGTCATTTGAACATCGAACGACTTCGGGCGCATACATATGCATCGCCTGAGGTGCGTTGATGCTTACACGGAACCCCTCTCTGCTATGACGGCCAATTCCGCCTTTGATAGTCCTAACTCCCCGCACAGGACCTCTTCGTTATGCTCCCCGATGAGGGGCGCCCGCCGGGATATTCTCCAGGGCGATCCGTTGAAGATGGCCGCTGAACCGGTATGTTGAAAGGTCTTGCCAAGTTCAGGGTACTCTACATCTGTCCAGAACGCCCGGTCCTCCAGGTGTGGGTCCTGCATGACCTCATCGGGTGAACGGATCGCCCCCGCGTTGGAGCCANGCTTCTGTAANCCATGGTAGGCTTCGTCCCGTGTGAGGNTGGCGAGGAAGTTTACAAAAATTTCGCGAATATGTGACTGGTTCTCGTCGATCACCCCTGGGTCCTGGTATTTCTCATCAAGTAAGTCGCTCGCCAAGCCGTGCTCATCCATCCAAGCCGCAAGCATCAACACCCGCTCCAGCGTGATCTGACCCACATTCACGTATTTTCCATCCTTACATAAGACCTGTGCGTTGGGCCCAGTGGCGCTGTTGCCGCCTCCAGTTCTTCGAGGGACTACGTTTCCCGTATAGATGTACTGGTTGACATGGCCCTCGGTCGTGAGCGCGCATGCATCATGTACGGCCGCGTCTATGTACTGCCCGCGGCCCGTCACAGATCGATTAACCAGCGCCGCGGTGATGGCGATGTAGGCGTAGTGACTTCCCATGTGCCAGGCTTGCCCTCCTCCGGGCGCGATGGGCGGTGCATCTGGCACGACCTCGTAGTCATATCCACACCTGGCCATCTGTCCGCCCGCCGCCAGATGCAATAGGTCGCTGGTCTGGTAATCCTTCCACGGCCCCGTTTGCCCAAAGGGTGTCAGTGAGCACATGATCAACCCAGGGTTGTTCTTCTTAAGTTCTTCGTACCCCAGCCCTAGGGAGGCCATATAACCGGGACTGAAGGTCTCTAGAATCACATCCGCCTTCTCCGCCATCTTCCGGAACAGCCGGCGTCCGTCCTCGGTCTCCAGGTCCAGAGTGATCCCGCGCTTGGAGGTGTTGTAGTGCCAGAAGTAAAGGCTCCTTTCCTTGTTCGGTATGTCCTGGTAGAAGGGCCCCACGCTCCGTGTCGCCTCGCCACCGGGCGGCTCTATCTTGATGACGTCCGCTCCCATGTCAGCCATCTGCTTGCCACACCACTGCCCCTTCTCATCGGCCAGCTCCAGCACCCGCAGCCCGCCAAAGGTCCCCGCTCCCGGAGTCCGCGCCGGCGCCATACCGGGATTTGCCATGGGCTCGTTCCCGTCCCACCGTACGGGGGTAGCATCCTCCATCATCTCCTTCAAGTACGGATATTCATTCATACTAAGGCCCTTCGGCCAGAAGGTCCCGTCTTCGAAACCATTCACCAGTTCCTCGTGGCTGATGCCTAACAGACCTTCAAAGACTCCTTTGTTGTGTCCGCCGATCAAGGGCCCGGGCCGGCTGTTGAACGCAGGTGTCTCAGACATATCGAAGGGAGCATTCTGAAGCGGCCAGGTCCCCAGCGCGGGATGCTCCACGTCCCGGTACATCTCTCGATGCCTAAGCTGTGGATCGTTGTCCA
>PAJQ01000059.1 GCA_002710215.1 Chloroflexota bacterium
CCACGCCTATGGCCAAGGCCACCCGGAGAGGATCTGTTAAGTCCTATAAGGACACTTCTACCGGGAGAACATTCTCAAGGAGAGGAAAGGGCGGGATGCCCAAGAGTAAAAGGTTCACAAGGATATAGGAGACTGTCATGGCAAAGGAAGAAAAAGAAGCATTTGATGCCGATCATTTCAGTGGTATAGTGGGCGATTTTGTCAAAGATTATTTCGACGAATACTACCATGATGGGCCGGGCGGAGTCAGAGGCAAAGAAGGGGAAGCTATATCTTTCAATGAAGGGGATATTCTGGAGTACCTCGAAAAAGAAACCCGTTTCTTTAAAGAATCAAAAGTACCGAAAACAGACGAAGAATTAGATGACGCATTTCGATGGATCGACCATTATATGGGCGTGGAACTATGGGACAGGGTAGACGATGAAATTGAACAGACAGACCCAACGGTTCTGGAGAGCCCGATGAAAAAGACCAACAAGATGGAGGAAGAAGAGATGGCACACTCAGCTAAAGTTAAGAAGGGCGTAAGAGAAGGTCAGTTTGATCCGGAGATCTGGGAGGAGGCAAACGAAGTAGCGGAAAGACTAAACAGGAAACTTGAGGATCTCTTTGCAAAGAGCCAATCCGATGACAAAGATTTCGGGGAGTGGATGTGGGACGAACATGAGGAACTGTCAAGTACCCTCACCGAATTGGAGGCCGTGGTATACGGGGACCCGGACGATCCCTCTAAGGGACATTTTAGGCCGGATAAACTCGATACCAATGAGGACCTTAAGGGAATAACTAATGAGGCTAGGGAGGCTATGGGCAGAGTGTTTATAGCTGAACAGCACATACGGCAATATAAACCAGACGCATCACCCATACGACCAGACGCAAAAGTCATAAGTGTAAATCCGACTATCTCAGAGTACGAAACTCAGGCAACTTTCAAAATAGATGCTCAGGAATACAAGGAAAAATACGACCCCACCTCTGTTGGCAGGAATATGCTCGGCACATGGTACGAACACCCCCTATATGGTGACGAGGCGGGCTTACTGCTTGAACATGACGGACGTATGCACAAAACTTTTGAAGAAGATGTCCCTTCCGATGAAGAATTGGGGTTCCCTCATTTTAACCCAGTAGTTAAAGTTAGAGACCGTCTTTCCTCACCTAGATTCTATGAGGGCGGAGTTCGTCAAAGTTCTTCTGATAGTGAGCCTCTATCATCACCCGGACGACCAGATGAAGATCTGGAGAGGGAAATCCGCAATGTAAGAGAGGCTCAGGCCTTTATTCCGGAACATGGGAAAACAGCTTATTTTCTGGCAAAAGGAAACCTGTTCAGTGCTCCAGTAGAAAACGAGTTTGTACAGGTTGAGAAGGCCCAGGAAATAGCCCTGACTCACCCGGACATGGATGAGGACACCAAGGCGTTCCTTATCTCCGCCGCTAATGAGAGAGCGGCCACTTATACGGTCTATAAAGAACTGGATGCCCTTACCGATGGTCTTGCGGCATTCGATCCGGAGGTGAGGGATCAGGAGTCTGGAGACACGGATTGGGACAAGTTCGAGGAGAAGTACCCTGAGCTTTACAGGAGTTTCTTATCCTCAGATTGGGTAGATGATGAGACATATCGTGTCCGGCAATTTGATCTAGAGTCAGAATACATGGTTGACGAGAATGTTCCGAAAGATTGGCAGAGGCATTTCGCAGACTTTCATTTTGAATTTACCGATACCTTGGCTACCGTTGCCGAGGGAGAGGAAAAGCTCGCCGCCCTACAAAAAAGGGACGAGGAACTGCGAGGGATGACCGAGGTTCCAGACACCGCTACTGATGTAGATATTCTTGAGTCTCCTAGTAGAAGAAAAAAGATGACTCGCAAGGAGTGGATGGCCGAAGGGGAAAAAGAAGGAGAGAGGTTCAAAAAGATTGAAAAGCGTCTGGATCTGGGTCCCGGTGGAATGGTTTGGAGAGGACAACCGGAGGCCTATACCAAGAGTGTTGAACGCTATGAGGTTAAGCAACCTGACGGCACAATAGAAATGCTTTCCGTAGAACACAATAAGCTCGTACACCCCAGGAAAAATAAGTTCCGGAGAATGCAACACGGGGTAGCCGTAGTTCCTGCAAGCACCTCTCTGGTGGACTCCAAGACAGGTAAACCCGCAAAGCCTCTGAAGGAATACTGGACTGTCAATCAGAGCTTTTCAGGAGGCCCACTCGCCGAAGGAGACGCATTGGGCGGATTCTTTACCGGAGGGATGTGGAACCATTTCACAAAAAAGAGTATTGCCGATGTCAAGAAAGACATAAAGAAGAAAGGATTCAAACAGCAGACCCTTTCAGAGAGTGGTGGGACAACGATAAGAGACTCCGGCGGATCCGGAACTCTTAAGTCCCCGATCAAAGTGGATCGGCACGGCTTTGAAGAGGGGTGTTGGAGGTGCGGCGTAGATGCACCACTGGCGGAGAGAACCCGTGATCCCGGAGTCGCTGACACTGCCTATAAGTGTAAGAAGTGTGCGAAAGAGTTAACAGAAAAGTTAGAGAAAAGCAGGGATCAGTATTACAAAGCCAGTGGCCGCTCTGAAGGGAGAACTCTTAAGTCCCCCGCATCAGGATCCGGACAGATGGAGTTTTCAAGAAAGACATTTGAGACCTATGACCAGTTAAAGAAATATATGAAAGATGAGGCCAAAAAGAGAGGCACGGGTCTAGCCTCTGGCGTGGGCAACGATATGTCTTATGCCTTTTACGTCCGAGAATCTTCCGATGAGGTGCACTTTAGACCTGATGGCATCGGTGGCAAGTTTGAAAAATTATTTATAAAGAGCGAGGCTCCCCCGGAGCTCGCCTCTCCCGCATCACGATCCAGAAGGATTAAGACTCCACCTCTCCCCAAGGGGAAGGCCCCTAAGAAATCTAAGGCCACGCCTATGGCCAAGGCCACCCGGAGAGGATCTGTTAAGTCCTATAAGGACACTTCTACCGGGAGAACATTCTCAAGGAGAGGAAAAGGCGGGATGCCCAAGAGTAAAAGGTTCACAAGGGTATAGGAGACTGTCATGGCAAAGAAACCTCCAAAGAAACTTCCAAGAACCTCAGTCCTAACAGACGAGGAAAAGGAAAAGATCATAGCGGAGCGAATGGCGGCTTGGGAGAAAAAAAAGAAAGAGAAGGAGGCGGAGGCACAAGCGGCCCGGATCTGGGCGGGGATTAAGGAAGTTGAAGATGACTACCGTGCTCTTTTTGATGAAGACGATCCCGATTGGGATTACGACCAACCCTCTTATGACACCGAGTTAGAATCCCCTAGTTTCAGGGAGGGGCCGAGAGTTAGAGTTTATTCTCCACCACCTTCCTCGGAAGGTGTCGATGAAGAACCCAGATCGAAACCCGCTGAGAAAGAAGCGGACGCCCCCTCCAAGGATGCTCTTACAGAGAGAACCGAAGAGCTCGCCCAGAATATAGAACACAAGGTACTCGCATACAATCTTGGATTAAGTCGGGAGGGGGGGAAAGCAACGTGGAGCAAAACAGGGAAAACCCGCACAAGTGCAATGCCCGGCCTGTTCGATCTTAAGTCCGGCAAAAAGCTCTGGGAGGCCATTGAGAAAAGGGACAAGAAACAGATCGATAAGGCGATGGGATCTGCCAATAAAGAAGCCATTAAAAAGGGCGGGGTCCTAACCAAAGTGAGGATGCCCTTCCCCGTAATAGAACAGGCTGTGAACTTGGATAAGATACCGGGCGATCTTCCTATTCCGGACATGGAGATATACGATTTCGTCCCGCTGTACGGTCCCCATAAAGAAGAACGGGCTGAATATGTAAACAGCAAAAAGGGAGATATGGCATTTGCTCTCTGGGCTGTCCTCCGGGCCAAGGAGGACAATACAAAGGTTGACACGAAGACCTACGAGAACCGAGGGAAAGAAAGGGAGATGGTTGTCCACAGTTGGGATTGGGACAAGATCTACTACGGTCCCGGCCGAAAACCCATTGGCCGGCACGAGCCGGATCGCCCTTCCAACGATCTCGTATTTAAGCCTCTAAAAAAATTGTCTCCCACCCATTGGGAATACGATGGCATCGAAAAGATATCGAACAAGATGAGCGGAAGGGATGATCCACTATCCCTGATTATGTTCGGAGACACGGGCGGCCAAGAGACACTGGTAGGGGATGGCCATACGGTCAACTCCAGACCACTCAAGAAAGACGAGTCCCCATATAGAACCACCAAAACTCTCCTTGTGGCGAGTGCCCCATATTCGCCCTGGGGTGGGGTAATGTCCAACGAGAAAAGGTTCTACGAGCCCGAATTTAGGCAGGGGGTGGATGAAAGTAACAGGGCCTCAAATATAAGTTTTCTTTACCCTACCGGGAGAAAGAAAAAACAACCGACAGGTTGGAACTCCCCTCTCTTTTTTGACATGAGGGGAAACTCTAGGGGGGACATTCCACCAGAGATCGCTCTAGCCCGTTTTGCCGAGATCTTTGATACAGGAATGCCCCATAAGATTAAAGACCTCAAGGAACCCGGCCGGGAACTATACAAAGGGTCCAGATCCCATCCCCGGAACATGGTTGTAGATCTGGACAGAAAAGCCAAGATCTACACTGACGAAGGGGAGGAGATAGAAAAGACTTTTGGTGGAACTACTACCAAGACTGGAATCAAACGGATGATCCCTCTAAACAGTCCGGCAGACCAGATGATAAGCCGGATCTGGTACATGCTCCCGAATCAGGTTGACATGACCGGGATAGATAATCTCCTCGGCACTGAATCTCTGGTCTATCTTCATACCGGGAGTGAGAAAGACGGGCTGAAGACTTTCATGATCGGGACAACGGAAAACAAGCAGATCGCTGAGAAAATTCTTGAGACGAACTTCACAGAGTCGGAACGCCGTCTGATGAAAGAGGTAATCATTGACCTTACTCGGCCATTAGGAGATTCGGCGGGGACCCACCAACAGAGCTATTTCCGGATGCCCGGTCTTAAGAAGGAGAGGGAGATATCTCTAATCAGGGTGGATCCCAATTTCCTGACAAAATCCGTTAGAGGCGAACAAACATTTATTAAGGGCCCTATGAAGGGAAACGTAATAGATGACNACACAATGACCCATGAGATGATTCACTATCTCCGGCATAAGGACGAATCGAGGTTGGGAGCAACCGGGAGAAAGAGCCTCGGATGGGACAAGTCGGACCGTGATATCGAAGAGGCGATGACCGATGCGGAGTCTATGGGCCGTTCCCACATGTCGCCCCTCGCTACTTCCGCGGGCTATCACCAACTTATAAAAGACGAGCGGACGCCCAACCCTATTTATCACTCTCCAACACAGAACCGATTCAATGCTTTCTTCAGTACCCTCAATAAGTCTGAGAAAGCGAAATTAAAGAGGCGTCTCGACAAACTTCCGGAAGACCAGAGAGAGGAGCTAAGACGATCTCTCATGCGGAAAGGATCGAGCCCCGTTCAGAGGGGCCCACTGACTCACGGGTCGGATCCCCCGGAGAGGGTAAGACATATAAACGATCAGGAGACCTTATCCAAAATTATGTACGACAGGTTGCTGATGCGAAACATGATTATGCCGGGTGATAAAAAAGGATATGTGGAAACCAAGGATGGGGAGTTCTCCCGTGAGAGCCTTGAGAACCTCCAAGCGATAGTTCCGGAAGTTCCTCCAAGGCTTGCGGCCGCTGTTCTAAAGATGGACACCGAGGCAATGTCGAGAAACAGCGCATCCCCAAGTTGGCAGAGGAGCCTTGATGAGACGTTGACCAAGAAGGAACAAAAGGAGATAAGAAAGAAACTTCTTACCCCGGTTCGAGGAAAGACAGTTGTCGAAAGGGTAAGGGAGGTATTCCCCCACCTTAATCTCGCACGAATGAGTTACCACGGTGATGCCGAGGCCATTGACACTTTCTGGGTCACCGAGTCGGTTGCGCCCGATGGGAAGTCTCAAAAGACATTTACCCACGTCTATTCCCCGAACCCGGAAGAGGTGACCCAGGCCGAGCTTATAGATATCGTTGATGATGTTCCCACCGGGCCAACCGTTAAAGTCTCCGAGTACCGGGACGGAGTTCTCCACCCGGTAAAGAAAATGAAAGCTCCCAACTTGCCAAAGCAGAGAGCCCCCAAAAAAGCAAAGGCCTCCAAGGGATCGGTAAGGGGACGGGGGAGCAAACGTCCCGGATCCGTCAAGTCCTATAAGGACACCGCAACCGGGCGCACCTATTCCAGAAGAACCAAAGGTTCAATGCCTAAGTCCAAGCGATTTACGGCCTCGAAATAGGCAATAAAAAAGGCGGGGAGGTATCAGTACCCTCCCCGCCTCTATAAACCCCGCTTTCGGGATCCTTATTTGCCTTTACCTACTGTTAAGCCACTCATTGAAATCTGAGATCTCAATTCGATATTTCGCCGTGCCCCCCGGACGATGGGCGGGCAAGTTCCCTCTGAATATGTGACGGCGAATGGTACTCTCGCTCATCCCGGATCTCTCCGAGGCCTGCGGGATGGAGACCCACCCCCCAAACCATTTGGAGAAGTCCCGGAGCTCTATTCGGTATTTGGCAGTCTTGCCGGGACGATGGGCCTTAAGTCTCCCCCGGTAGATCTCCCTGCGGACTGTTAAGTCAGTACGTCCCGACTTCTTTGCGACCTCCGGGATCGTCAGCCATGTCCTCTCTGCTTTAGGCTCGCTCATCGAACTGGTCCTTTAATCCCATTATTATTCTCATAGACTGCTGTATTCCGAAATATTTACCCTCGGCCCTCGAAAGGGATGCGGGGTCCGCAGGGACGTCCACCGGACCCTGCGAACCCCTTAGATCGAGCACCTCATCATAGGCGGCCTGTAAGTCCCTGTTGAGGACCGTGAGGATTGTCTCACACATCTCTAGCGCATCCAATTAAGTAAGCTCCCGGGACAGGCCCTGTACGGTCTGTGAGATCGGTTTTGACATAGACCCATTCCACCATTTAGCGGTCATTGCGAGGTGAGTGGACTTCGCCCCCAATTGGGCAATCCTGTCCACATACTCACCGCTATGAGGGAGCTTGCTCCCACCCTCGTGGGCGAGTTCGTGGAGGATGATTTCGGTCTGAGCCTCGGTGGGCGTATCCCCCATCTCAAACCATTGCTCCCCGAGATTGGACGCTATGAAATCGAGGCTCCTGTTGCCGTATTGGGCGAGCACATGATTCGTGAATCCCTCCGAGAGGAATCGGACTTCACACTCGAATCCGAGAAGTTGGTTGGAGAGCCATTTCGTGTACTCCTCAACCTTCTTCATGGCAGGGGTAATCTCGACTCCATCCAGAACCGTGAAGTCAAATTCCAAGGTCGGACTAACTCTCAGACCATATGCTCCGTGGGAAGTTTCCAGTCCCACTTTCTTGAAACGATCCCTCTCTACCTTGGAGAGAGTCTTGGGCTGTATGACGTCCATCCCTGCATCGTGGGCGACCTCATTGGCATAGGTATCTTTTGACCAGAGAACAACGTCCGTCCCGAGCTTTTTCTCCATGACTTTCTTGACGACCTCATCGGTTGTCCTCTTGTATTCGACTCCCTGCTGAACCCACGACTCGGACGCCTCGGACTCATCAAGGTCATCAATGACAACTTTCAGAACCTCGGCATAGATGCTCTGGAGGTATTGGACTGTCACGGTATCCCTGTTTGGGGGCATCGGGACCTTCTGCTGAATGTCTACGTCATAGGGCATCTCAATGGGCTGAATGGTGATACCCATCTCAAAGATATGTCCCGTCTCCCCACGGGGCTCGTAGATATCAATCCGGGATTTGCGGTAGCTGTACTCCAGATGCTTTCCCAAGCCCCCGGCAATGATCGTCCGGAGCCTACCAACCGTCTCGGCCAGGAACTCCCGGTTTTCGACCTTCTCCAGATTTACCCGGTAGTCAATGTGGTGGGGTGGAAGAAACCCCCGGAGGGCCGTCACAGTTGTCTCTATCTCGTGGTGAGGCCTCTTAACAACGGCGGACACGATTGTCCCTTTCTTCCTCTTTGTATCGGTGACAGTCCTGCCACCCTCTTCCGGAAAGTGAACCGTCTTACCAACGGTTTCCACCTTTCCCTCGATAGCGATGGAGAGAATTTCCTTCTCCCCGATATTGAACCGACCCCGGACCTCGGCCTCTTCCCTTTTATGGGTCGGGGCCATTAAGGTAAAGGCATCGTTAATGTCCTTGAATCCGGGCCCGTCATCCTCCACGAATATCCCGATCCTCTCTTCACCCTTGGGGCCGAAAATAGGACTTAGAATAACCTCGCATATCGTGGTGTCCTCATCCCACGCATTTGCTACCAGTTCCTTAACAAGGGACCAGAGCTCCCGGCCCTCGTGGAGCCCGGCCATCCCTTCTGTGCTTACATCAAATCTAGCTTTTGCCATGTACTTCTCCTTACCTGATTCTATTCGATTGCCCAAACAACCGATTGTGTTGGGACGCAGGGGGCGAACCCCCTGCCGCTTTGGGCCTAACCCCTTGCCTAATCTCTCCCGAACCCCCGTGGGAGATCGGCATCTTTTACTTCATCCACGTTTTCTGTAATCCACTCCAATTTGGATTCGATATCGAGACCTTCCAATTCCTCTAACTTCCCGTAGGTCTCGCTTTGCATGAGGTTGTCGGAATTTTCGGCAGACTCCATATTCTCCTTCCATTCCCTGTACTCCTCACAAAGACCCGACAACTGTTCGACCCCCTTCTCTATGGACTGAACAGCCTCGCTCCATCTCTTAATTCGACTAGCCATGTACTTCTCCTTACCTGATTCTGTTCGATTGCCCAAACAACCGATTGTGTTGGGACGCAGGGGGCGAACCCCCTGCCGCTTTGGGCCTAACCCCTTGGAAGAAATGGATAAACTGGTTCATCGACCATCTCATATAGAACTTTCACGGTAGCGGTACTGGTCGATTCATAATCACTAAAATCTCCTTCCCCCTCCTCCAGAAGTCTTTTTGCCTCTGCTTTGCTATGGGCAACAACTTCTGATTCCATTTGTAAGGTCACTGTCTGTTGTACTTTGTAAACTTTCAGCATTATCCATTTCTCCTTGTTTCTTCTCTTTTCATATCTTTTTTTATTTCTTCAGAAATGTCGGCTGCCAGAAATCGACCCGCCATTTTATCAAGGTCCATTCCTTCTAGTTCGTAAGTGTCAAGAATTTCGCTATTTTCATTAGTTAGAATTAGTTTATATTTGCCGTTGATTTGCATTTTCTGTCTCCTTAATATGATAATGGCCCGGAGCTCCGGGCCATTGGATTAGACCAATCCACTTGCCATGTTATAGGGTTATCAAAACCTCGTCAAATCTTATCAGAACCTTTTCATGGAAAAAATTAGTTCCGGAACTCGTTCAGCCGCCGACCCACCATCCGGCCTGACCTTCTCTCCGGGTCTCGTTCTTTCTCATTTCGAGGAATGGTTTCAGCCACTCCGAATGTTCAAACATATAGTCCTGTTCTATGTCCACCTTCCCCTGAATCTGGAGGTGACATATCTGGCAGAGGGGAGCAAGGTTCCAAGCTCGGCAATTCCCCTTGTCCATGTCAAGATGATGGACGGTAAGCATTCTCTGTTTGCCGTCTGGGGAATGGGTGCACCTTCTGTCGCATTCAACCCGCTGACTCGGCGTCTCGTGGGGATGGAAACACCTCACGCACCTCCACCCGGCTTTCTCCTTGACCGCTGTGGCAATCTCTTTCCAGTCCCTTGGATACTCGCCCCGGCTCCGCTGTTTCGCACTTCTTGTCCGCCTCATTTTTTCTCCCTGACCCTTTCCGAAACCGTGTCCACTATGTCCTGCAACTGGATCGTTAATAACTTAGGGCAGACCTCTCCCTGCTTATGGATGGTCTGAGCCGTGTTGTCATGTCCGAAATATAAACAGGTCGGACAGAAGTTCTCGTCCATTTATCTAAATGATCTCTGTGTCCTTTATTCGGCCGTATTTATCCTCAAGGCGTGTTATGTCGTCCTCACCGAAATACTCGCCTGTCTGGACCTCTAGGACCTTCAGCGGACGTTTCCCCGGATTCGATAGCCGATGCTTTGCACCAAGCGGTACTGAGACTCCATCCCCCCGGAAGATCTGCCGGACCTTGTTGTCGATCTGGGCTTTCCCGGCTCCCTCTAAGACCAACCAGAATTCCGAGCGGTAAAGATGAAATTGAAGAGAGAGTGCCCCTCCCGGTTTCACCGTTAGGATCTTTATCCGGAACTTATCGGTTCCCTCAATATCCGCCGCCTCACCCCAGGGTCTGACGGCGGTCCTCCTCCTCACGATGCTTTCCTCATGGAGATATTCCCCGGTGCTAGCCCCTTTACCTAATCTGCTAGGACGGTCCGGTAGGGACTCTCTTTTGGAATCATGTGTCGATTGTCTTGGCGTTGCCATTAGTTACCCCCTTCTCTGTATCTTTTATATTTCCTTGATAGCGTTGATCTGTTAACTCCCAACTGTCTGGCAAAGGTACTGATGTTGCCTTCACCCCGGTCTAGGGATTCGTAGACCCTCCATAGGTCTCTCTCCAGTTCCGGGTTATCTTTTTCAATCTGGTCCGGGCCTATCGGTAAACCCTGAGCTACTCTCCTGTCCCTCTGGGCTTGGGTTCTCTCCCTGATAACGTCCCTTTCCCATTCGGCCAAGGATCCAAGGATGTTGAGCATTAACCGCCCATTCGTGGAAGTGGAATCTATGCTCTCTGTCATGCTGACAAGTTGGGTGTTATATCCTTCCCACTCCCCCATCAGGGAGTGCATATGCCTCATGTTCCGGAACATCCGATCAAGTTTCCATATCAGGACCACATCGTATTTATGTTTACGGATATTCCCTTGAAGATCCCGGAGTGCTTTCCGATTCTTAATATCCAGAGCACTCGCATAATCGACATATTCCCCGACAACCGTAAAACTCTTAGCCTCCGCAAAGTTTCTGAGATGGAAGAGTTGGTTGTCGGGATCCTGACCCCTCCCCGTGGTTGAGACTCTGGCGTATAGGGCGGCTCTCATTTGGAATTAGGTTTCCATCCTCTAAAGTTGTCACTGATACGAAACTTTCTCTCCTCCTGACACGCTCTGCACACTCCGGTGGTTACAGGACCATTCGGGCTCGCCAGATCCCAATGGTGTAAGTGCTCGTCAATTTTTAGACGCCCATCTGCATATGCCTCCACCCAACCCGCCACCGTCATCTTTGGCACTTTCCAGACACGGGCGGCCTCGCTCAACGAGGTTTTCACTGCGCGAACCACAACCTGGCTCACTCTTTTTTCTGAATACTGGGAACTCCTAAACTTTTTAACCATTCCTCTCTCTCGCTTTCAAAAAATTCCTGTGCGTGATTTAACGGCTTACCGATCACTTCCTCGAAGGTTTTCTGGAACTGGTTCACCAGATTGATTACGGCATAGGCTCTCCATTCAAATTCTTCATCGTTTTTTCTGGGATGAACCCAGATCGGGGTACACCATGTGGATTTCAAATGGGAGTAACTTTCCTCAAGATATGTGAGGACCATCAATTTACGCCGTTCCGGAAGTTGGTGGAGCTCGCTCCTACCATCACCTTTTTCAGTTGCAAATGAGTTCCTCTCAAAATGGATCGGGAGCCTTATGTCCTGAAGGTCGGGGTTCCCCGGTGAGGTAGCCCACTTCTCGCCCGGAAGAGAATGTCGCTTATCGGGTCCCCGTTTCGCGGTGATTGAAACCCATCCCCGAGGACGGGCCCCGCAGTTAAGGCATAGGGCCTCCTCATATACGTCCACGGTAATGTAGCCCGCCCGACACTTGCGGCACTTCTGATTATTCACACTTACAGATTTATTCATCAGTAAAAACTTCCAATAGGGTTTTCATCCTCCTTTCCTTTGGGTGATTTGTCATCCACGTCCTTCCCGAATCTGTTTGGCTCTGTGGTTGTATGCCTTATCTGCGATCTCTTTCCAATCGGTATGTCCGAAATGCCACCCGCTGTGCCTGTTGCACCAGTAGGTCGTTAGGGGAGCCTGTTCCGGTAAAAAGACTCGTTTACCCGTCATGAGCTTGGCGGCCACCTCCTCAGCGGCCTCTCTTGTCGGATATGTCCTCTTCTGGCACGTCCCCTTTCTCCTCCTGTAATTTCCCTGCGTCATCTAAACCTCCTCAATAATTCCTGACGGTGCTCTGGCGTGATACTCCATTTGTAGGTTTCCGCATCGTTCAGGAAGATATTTTTTCTCTTACCACGGGAGAGGGCCTGTTCAATCTGGGTTTTCTTCTTTCCCGGCATCTTGTCGAGGATCTCCTCTACCGTGAGCTCCCCGGTTGGAGCGTCATTAAGATCACTGAGGACAGCCTCGATATACTGCCGGGTCCCTAATTTCTCCCGGAGGCCAGAGTCGCCTAGAGAGAGCTTGTCGAACTTGATATTTCCATACTCGTTGATGCCGGGAATAGCGGATGCAAACTGGATCCAGAGTCCTAGAGGATCCTGCCGGGTTCCCTGATTCACCTTCCGGTGAAACAGGCCTACACTGAGTTGGTTCTGCCCCGGTTCTCCCTCAGCCTCGATCTGCCAGATGGACCGGGCCAGATTCCACCAGAACGTGGATCCGAACGGCATATTGTTGCTTAACCCGATTTGGGGTTTGGACTGATGGGCAATAATTACGGAGGAGACTTTAAGACTGCTCAGGATAGTGAAGAACTCTTCCGTGGCCTGTGCGCTTTCGGCCTCACCCGCAACCGCCGGAAGTGCAGAGTCAACACAGATAAAACCTATATCTTCCTTAAGGACCATATCCCTGACGGATTCGACCTGGGATGCCAAGGATCCATACATGCGGCGATAGTGCATCGAAGGCTCCGCTACACCGATACCGTCACAGATAGAGGCCCAACGATCCTTCACCTCAATCTCATCACCCTCCCAATCCAGATACATCACATTTTGCCTTTTGTGGACAACAAGACCATCATCAAGATCCGAGTTGTAATCGGGGCCCAAGGAAACCCTGACCCCCAGATAAACGGCAATGAGGGATTTGCCCAATCCGCCCATTCCAAAAATTATCGTAGGGTTCCTCTCCACTACCAGAGGCCAAGCGGAATAAGTGATCTCCCTGCGCCTTTCGACATTGAGTATGTTTACAAAGGGTTCACCCCTTCTAAATTCCTCAAGGGCGGTCTCACACCCGACCTGTATTACATCTCCCCACTGGAGGAATGATGTGGCAGTACCTTGGCATTCCTTGGCGGCATCGTTTTTATTCCGGGGACCCCGAAGGTCCAGACGCCCGGTGAAGATAGCTCGCTCTCTTCCGAACGCCCGGTAGTAAACGGAGAGATCTGCTTTGCACGAGTGGCGTGAATCCTCCCGGAACCTGTCATAAGAGAGCTCGATAGGAGCCCAGAGGTTCGGGAATGTGATTACTATCTTTCCGGCGAGGGAGCTATCTATATGTGGAAGAAACTGGTGTTCCGCCGCTTGGACCTGTTCTTCCCGGGATAGCTCCTCCCTTAGTTCATCAGGGAGCTCCACCCTTAAATCGTGCTACGAGCATAGGTTGAGGACACCGGGAGTGCTTGTTCCCGTGGGGGTTTGGGAGGATTGCCGGAACTCAGGGGCAGTCTCACCTCGGGCTCCCCCTTATATTCGCTAATACGGCTAGCCATATCCACTGCGATTCTCCCTACTTTCACGATGTCTAGTGGGGAGATGTTGCACTCCCACGTCATTGACCGGGCCAAGTCCTCGATCCGGTCCATGCGGGCGTCCCTGACCTGATCCCACTCCTTTATGTAACCAATGAAGTTGCGCAAATAAGAAATCTCGCTTTTGAGTCTATCGTTCTCCATTAAGAGAGTGTGTGGATCTGCGATACCTGTCATAATTTCCTCCTTGGAAAGCGGAGCCGTGGGGATAGCTTTACACCTTAAAGTTGTTTCCTTTCTTTGATGGTATTTCCCACGACTCCTGAAACTGTTACGAGGGGCGAAATAGGACTGGCCACATCCCCCCCTCGAAAACCTATTTGATCGAGTGGGGAGGGATGGGCCACCACCCCCCCCACCTTCCGCCCCGAGCGGGGGACTTGGCATCGGGCTGATAGCCATAAAAAACCGACTCCAACCCCGCTCAAAAAACGCTATTTAATTAGTACACTGCTCAGTAAGACGGAGCCCGTCACCCCGTTTCGGGATAAATATATATTTGCGGGTTTCCTTGTGTTTGAATGCGTCATAGGTGATCCCGTCTTTTTCCTGGCTAAACATATACATGAAATCCGTGATAAGAGAGGCGGAAGCCTCTTCAAAAAGGATCTTTACTTCATATTCCCCGTTGGCGCGGATCCATTGTTTTTCTTTCTTATTGGATACCATGAACTTCCTTTAGATTGCTAATGCACCTTATCATTTTCCACCACAAATGGAACCCCTTTTGCCCATTGAATAATATCTATTTTCCTATAAGATACTGGCTCACTACTCTAATAGAGTGGTAATACATATCCATATCAAGGGGGTATCTGTTATGGACACAGCTAAGTATCCACCCGTTGTTCAACACGCCTTAAACGTCTCTGAGGAAAGTTGTAAGGGTGAACATCTATGAGTAATAGAAAACCTGTATTCGGACTGGATATCGGCCAAACGCAATGTTGCTTTTGCGGAAAAGTCTTCACTTACCGCCCGCACAGCGGCGAGCCATTGTCCAGTGGAAAATGCTGTAACCTCTGCAACAAAGTGGTTATTGCCGTAAGGCAGAGCCCTCCCAAGAAGATCCTCTTTAATCGGTATAGTGAAATCACGTTGGAGCTTAACCAATGATTATAACTCTTAATCATTTAAATCCGTATAAAAGTGATTCATTTTGTAGGAGGTGGAAAGTATTTAATTTTATAAGTCTTACACGAGTGGTTATATATACCTATATAAGGAAGAACTAATACTGACTCTTAATCAGTAGGTTCCCGGTTCGAGTCCGGGGTGAGTCACCATCCCTATAAGTAATCTCCTTTCCCTCGGTACTGTGAATATTATATATTTTGTTATACCATGAGACTTCTATGCCATTAGAGTGGCAGACCACAATAATATTAGGGGTATCGCATGGCAGACTATTCAACGNCCAAATTCCAAAACGGAATCACTGAGGCTCTCCACAAAGCATCTATGGATGGATGCGATGAGGAAATCGGCAGTGTCACTGAACCACCGATGGAGTGGTACGGTCTCTTAATCAATTCCGGGGTAGAGTCGGCGGCGTTTGCGATTCTTTCGGAAGACACCCAAGGGTTCGTCACTTCCCTGATCTTTGACTCGGAGGAAGAGGTCCGGATGAGATGGGCGATTGCTGAGGAAGAGATCCNGCGATGGGCGATTGCTTTCGACATTAATTGATATCCGTGAGAGTCTCCAAACTTATTCAAAGGAAAAGATCCAAAGGGTGGCGGATGCCCCCCGATACCGTCTATATAGGACGCCCAAGTAAATGGGAGAACCCCTATCCCGTCACCGAGGACTTCTCTGCCGCACAGTCGGTGAAGAGATACCGAGGATACCTCCTCCTCTCAATGCGATACGGCGGTCTCGATCTATCCGAGCTTAAGGGAAAAGACCTCGCCTGTTGGTGTGGGGACTGGACCCCCGGTGAACAACCCATCGACTGTCACGGGGTTGTATTACTGGAACTTATGGAGGGCCGAAAGAATGACCTTTAAGCAAATGATTGACCACATCGTGGGCCCTGATCTCTACACCCGGTACGACATCGTAACCGCAGACCCAACCCGGCCTTACCTTCTCGAAGAGGGGGAACAGTATTTCTCCGAGAGAGACGCAATCGTCTATTTCGAGACCAACGATGACGATGACGATGGTTACCCGGATCCCGAAATCACAAAAGGAACATGGCCCGTTAGGGAACTGGACGGATGTTCCGGAACATCGGTGGCCCTTAAGTTATATGGCCCCGGCCAGAGAACACACCACCTTCTATCNGGCCTAGTACATGAAAGATTCGTTTCAGTAAATGGAATACAACAATCTCAAAAAGGGGGATAAGTAATGGTTACTGCTGAAGAAATTACCACGGAATGGACAGATGAAGGGTTAGGGGAGCCCTGTACTGATTGCGGGGAAACTCTAATATGCCCGACCTGTAATCCACAGGAAATGCAAGCCATCGACAAGGACGTCAGGAATCTGGCGAGATCGGCCACCACTCAGGTAGCCCGCTATCTAATCGACAACTTCTATGTAGCTCAACATAACCGCATAAGGGCCCAGAACCAGATTAGGTCATGTAATGAGGATCTAGAGTCGGCGGAGCTCCTGAGTTTAAACCTTAAGAACTTTAGATACGCTGAAAACCAGATCGCCAAGATCTTGGACGAATATAGTGCGGCGCAGGAGCTCGGCCAATGGGCCAGGTCGATTCATGGGATAGGCCCCGTGCTCAGTGCGGGACTCCTTGCCCATATTGATCTTGATATCGCAAAGACCCCTGCGGCCATATGGAGGTTTGCGGGTCTGGACCCGACAGTGGAATGGAAGAAGGGGCAGAGGCGACCTTGGAACGCAACTCTCAAAACTCTGTGCTTTAAGATCGCCTCATCTTTCGAGAAGGTCCAGAATAATGATAAGGATTTTTACGGCCACATGATGGTCGAGAGAAAGAACTACGAGACCGAGAGGAACGAGCTCGGCCTGTACAAAGAACAGGCAGAGGCCAAGCTCGCCACGGGATCCTTTAAGGCCCCGACTCCTGCAAAGAAAGCATATGAGTCCGGGAAGTTACCCGCCGGGCAGATCCGGGCAAGGGCCTTCCGGTGGGTGGAGAAGTTATTCCTCTCCCACTACTTCCAAGTGGGCTACGAGATAAAACACGGTAAGTCCCCGGCACGGCCGTGGGTAATTGCCATCGGAGGGCATCAGGACTTTATAGCACCTCCGAATTGGGAGAGCCCTTCTTAATGAATCAGGGAGAACAAGAACAAAGCCACGGCACGGGATGTACCAAATCACACAAGCATTGAAATAATTATGGATAAATACAACTTATATGAACTTATAATGGACTCCTGTGGATCACGAGATATAGAACCATTGATTACAACATATCATTATCTACATCGTATGCCAGCGGGCATATTGAAGTGTTTTATATTACTAGAAAGCAATAATATAATTCCAGTAGGAGGTGCTGTATTTAGTAATGGAAGAATCCAGTACGATGGAAAATACCTCGACTTTTCTCGCTTATGGATTGACGATAGATGCCCCCGAAATACAGAAAGTAAATTTATTGCTTTCTGTATAAAAAAATTACAGAAAGAATTTTCAAACTTTGAGGGGATTGTAACTTGGGCTGACCCAAAACAAGGACACACAGGTACACTCTATAAGGCATGTAACTTTATCTTTGATGGATATAGCAGAAGTGTTACAAAATATAAAGACTTATTTACCAATAGAATTATCTACCAAAGAAGCTATACAGGACAAGATGGAACTGTATTGTTACAAAAAGATCCTCCCAAAAAAAGATTTATCTACTACTTTGATAAAAAAACACGAGAATCATTAAGGTGTTAGGTTAACGGAACTAGGGTTAACCTAAATAAAACGCGCTACGAGGCGTACAGACTTGGAGTAAAAAGTATTACCCGGGTTTGAGTGAGGAACAACATGCGGACAACGATGAATGGTTCCGCCTACAACTCAGCTTACTCCACCCGTGGGGTGTACTAGCTGTGCCAAACATCAAAAAGTTCTTTAACAAGAAAGGAAAGGAACTCAAATAGCCAAGCCAAAATGATCGAGGTAGCACCTATTCAGAGCGAGCCAGTGTCGATGATGTAGCAAGCAGATCGAGCGAGCCAATGTTGCTGATGTAGCACCAAAGTAGAGCGAGTCAATAAAGATTATGTAGCATGGTTGAAGAGCGAGCCCGGTTCTATGATGTAGCAAATCTGAAGAGCGAGCCAGTCTATCTGATGTAGCAAATGCAACGAGCGAGTCACTGAGGAAGATGTAGCAGAAACGTAGAGCGAGCCCTCAATAACGATGTAGCAATGATCATGAGCAAGCCACCAAAGGCGATGTAGCACAGAGACGGAGCGAGCCATTAGCCAAGATGTAGCATCCAAAGTGAGCGAGCCAAATGAAGAGATGTAGCATCAGCTTTGAGCGAGCCCTTGTGCATGATGTAGCAAGATAAACGAGCGAGCCATTGAGAGAGATGTAGCGTGAGGCCAGAGCGAGCCACTCAGAATGATCTAGCAAGAAATGAGAGCGTTTCAAAAAAAAGGGGTATCAACAATATGGCAGAACTGATAAGCGTAGGCGGTGAGATTACAGAGGTAGCTCCCTCCAATGGAAAGCTGTTCTCAATGGAGGAGCTCCAAGCTCATGTCGGGGGATACTTTCAAGTGGTCCCGCAACACCTCTACCCGGCGCGGGTGTTTCTTTGTGACGAAGACGGTCAGCAAAAGAAACTGGAGCCAAATGACGCGGCGAGTATCCAACTAATGCGGCCAATGGTGGGAAATGTGCTTGTAATCTCTCATGACGAGTGGGACTAGCGAGCCACGCGGACCGATGTAGCAACGCAGAAGAGCGAGCCACTATAGGTGATGTAGCAAATGCACGGAGCGAGCCATTCTCAGGGATGTAGCAAATGTCATGAGCGAGCCAAAGTCGATGATGTAGCACAGCACAGGAGTGAGCCCAACTCGGCGATGTAGCATGAGGATTGAGCGAGCCCTACCGCATGATGTAGCACGTCTGAAGAGCGAGCCAGATAATTAGATGTATCAGGAAATATGAGCGAGCCTCTGGGTGGCGATGTAGCATTTATGTTGAGCGAGCCCACGAAGACGATGTAGCATCAGGTTAGAGCGAGCCATTCCGGAAGATGTAGCAAGCAGATCGAGCGAGCCACGAAGAAGGATGTAGCAAAGATATGGAGCGAGCCCTCAAAAACGATGTAGCACAGGCGAAGAGCGTCCGTTCACTTAAAGGTCTGAATGAAAATGGGGGTGTGGTCTCCGTGCCACCCTCCCTTTACGTTGTAGTCAAAGTATTCTCTTGCTAGGAAGTGAGGGTTGTTGTACTCATCATCCGGGTCATCCGGATCCCCGCACGGTTCCATATCCTCTGAGATGATCTCAATCACTTTGTCCTCATCATACATAACGGCGATCCGGTCATCGTATTCCTCTGTGGTCCAGTATCCGTCACTGACTCCCAATATGGCCGGGACAAACCTCTCGATCTCTTCCCGTATCTCCTTTGGGCAATTAGTAAGACTTCCTCCTAGATACTGGAGGTCCACCTCGTTAATCTGGGCCCATTCATCCAAGCGATCAATAATATTTATCTTTGCCGGGCTTATCATTCTTTAAGTGCCTCCTCTATCAGTTGTGGTGTGTTCAGTCCCATCCTCACCAACGTGGGACAGTAGGTTTCGACATTTGGATACTCGGTCAGCCAACGGCAGACATCCTTGGCAAACCCTGAGAGGAATAGTTCATAGAGATGCTGTGGATCCTTATCGTGGGATCCATCACCGTCCATCCACGAAAGGATCATCTGGTACAGGATCCTCATGGCATGGCGGCGGCTTGGGTATTCGTAATCTTCCATGACGTATTCCCACCGCATGGCCATTTTCTTGATGGAGTCGTATGAGTAAGGGGCTGTTCCCGGAATTTGCATCAATTCTTCATCCTTAGCCGGTTGGCGTGGGTTAAAATCGGGTAAAGCATATATGAGGAGGGTTTGTTATGTCCCTGAGAGACGTCCAACTAAATTTCCAGAGGAGATTAAGGACATATACCGTGAGAGAGGTCTGCAAGATCCTGAAGTTCGACAAGAAGAAGGTGTATGCCCTCCTCCAGAGCGGTGAGCTCAGGGGCAAGAAGACAGCGGATGCCAAGACGGGTCGTTGGCGCGTGAGTGAACAGGAGATCCTCAATTACTTATCCAACAAAGAGACTGGCATACGAGGCGAAGATCCAGTCCGCCCAGAAGTAGGATACGATCCCGGCTATTGATAGGATCGGACCGAACGGAACCTTATCCCCTGTCTTGATTGTTCCGGAACATAGAAGAGTCGCTACCGCCACCCCACCGATTGCAAGGGAGAGAGGGACGGCAAGCAAGATGCCCGGAAACCCTACCATTGCTCCGATGACGGCCATTAACTTAACGTCACCTCCTCCCATTAACTTCCAGTTGTAAAGGGGGATCATAGAGATGAATCCGACCAGAGCTCCGGCCACGGACCACCCGAGCGGATCCCATCCAAGAGACGCCGCGGATCCCAGAGCGACAATCATGCCGACTATCACCACTTCATTAGGGATCTTCCGACTCTTAAGGTCGTAGATACTGGCTAGGCCTAGCAGAGGAATAGTAAACATTGTTACTCTCCCCGTGCCGGAAGGAATAGGTTGTAGACAATGTTAGGGGTCTGGTAGGGAAATGGCTCTCTCAGGTAATGCCAAGTCCCCCGCTCGATAACCTGATACCTCGTGAATCCCCTGACATAGAGAATCCAACTCAGCATCTCGTAAGCATCGTTCTCCCGGAGGGACTGGTGTTCAATAATCAATTCAACCTCCGGGTGATTAGCCAGAAGGTTTCTCGCACCCTTGATTACGTTGACCTCGTGGCCCTCGGTGTCTATCTTAATAAGCCCGATTCGGGATGGCCTATCGGCGAATAAAGTATCGAGGGTTTCGACAACGACCTCGCATGTTCCGGAACTTTTAATCTGCCCGTGTTCAAGATCATCCACATCCTCCAGAAATCCCTTTCCTTTCCTCTCCCCAATCGCAACCTGGGCCGGAAAGATTGACCCTTGCATAGGGAGAGCCTTCTTCATGTTCTTCTGGAGATACTTAAACGAGATGGGGTTGGGTTCAAAGGCAAAAACCATTCCTGTGGGACCAACCCGCTCTGACATTAGCTTTGTGTAGTATCCCGCGTGTGCACCCACGTCTATTGCGGTGGTCCCGGAAATTCCGAGGGGTAACTCTATCATCTTGTCCACCACCTCCAGTTCATACCTCTGGGAGACGTAGGTTCGGGAGCTTGGCGAGTTAGGTGGGAGGAGAAGGTAGTTTGGACCATCGACTGCCCAGAAGTTCCAAGGAACTTCTGCCCTTACTTCTCCTTTATGCGGGGGGAAGAGGGCAAAGGCGATCCTTCCCACGAGATGGGAGTAGTTATTCAGAAATGGCAACAGCTTTTTCGCTGACTGCCATGTATATATTCCCATTCTGTAAATTCTCTGGCGGACATTTACTTGGGTCATCTCTCCCGGTGGGTCAACCAGAACTTCTAAAAGACTTGTTGCAAATACTTTCAAACTCATATCGTTCTGTACCACACTCCTCTTTCCTTCCAACTCTGGAGAGTTGATCGGGGGATTCCTGTCTCTCTTGATGTCTGGTAGAAGTTCTTACCTGTTAACTGGTAGACCTCATGTGCTTTCTGCTTATCGACCTCAGAATATTCCTTCTCTGGCCATTTCTTGGGGCTCATACCCGCCGCCCACTTCCCCACGGTGGAAAGAGGATGTTGGAAGTGCTTTGATGCCGCCGTAATGCCGTGGATGGATGCGTACTTGATGACCGGAGCCATCTCCTCCTGTGTCAGCCTCATCCTGATCCCCTTGTAGCGGAAGAACTCCCTCTTGGTTATCGTGGGACCTAAAGGCCGGTTACCGCAGACAAAGCAGAAGTATTCACCATATAAATCCTTGTTAAGGCGTGTCGTCCTGCAATGGGAGCAATACTCTGTTTCGCCCACTGGCCCGACAGGAAAGGCGTCCTGCTTGTGACAGGCCTTACATTGTGCCAAACGCCATCCTTTCTCGGGGGCTGACAACTGCCACTTATGTCGGCATGTGGGTGGCATTTACCTATCTCCGCCCGTGTCATAGGCCTGGAGGGAGAATCCCTCTAACCCCGGAGTGCTCTTTCTCTTACTTGGTCTCTTCTTGGGCTTGGCGGGTTTCTTTTTCTTCCTTGTGAGGGATGGAGGACGTGTGGATCCTGTACTGAAGGATCCGGATGCACCCGTAACATTGAAAGCGGCAACTCTCCTGTTATTTGTCCTGTCGGTAACAGTTACCCTGTATCCCTTGCGTGTTCCCATTACTTTCGCCTACTTAAACGTATAGCTGAATAAATGGCGTATCTGTTTGACTTACCTAGACGGACTACACGAGCGTTGCTACCACGTTTCCGCACTGTCCTCGCATTGCTGTCGGCATCTACGCGGCTAAAAGTCTTTCCGCTACTACGAAAATTCCGACCACATATCTTTTTTGTATAGGGGTAGTGTTTTCCATTTGCTTTAGGCATTTGCCTTCTCCTTCTATTACTTGCACGGCAAGTTCTTTTTTATTAAATATTTCCCCGATCAGAGGGAATGGTGGGACTTGGCAAATAAACTCTTATTACATAAGAGTTTTTTGCAAGTGCTACCCCCTGCCGACTTGCAAGGGGGTGCAAGTCATCGTGCAAGTCGCAAGTGTTTTTCATGTTATTACCAGTCTCCAGAGACACCGGATACCATCTCCAACTGGATTGAGTTTTGAATCGCCTGTTCTTTCGTAATACTTAATAGGGACCTCGGTCCAGTGAGCAGTCCGGGCCAGACGGATCTTTAGTTGTTCCGAGAGCTCCATCCCTGTTCCGATCCCTGCAAGAAGATCAGCAATGTGCCGTCTGCGGAATAACCACATCCCGCTCTGGGAGTCGGCCATCTTCTGGCCAGTAAGACATCGGGCGGCGAGGGTAAGGAGAAAGTTTCCGAGCTTGGAGGTCTTTCCCATTGCGGGTTGGAGGGAGAGGCGGTCAGTTGTTATAAAACCGTAGCCTTGTTCCATCATTTCCAGAAGTTCCGGAATAATATCGGCGGGGTAGGTGTTGTCGCAGTCCAGGGTGAGTAGAATGTCCCCTTTGGCCTCTGCTATCCCTAACCTGTGTGCGTATCCGTATCCCTTCCTCTCCTCACGGAGAATCCGGGTGGGAATGTCGTATGCAAAGCTGATCCGTTGGGCAATCGCCCCTGTGTCATCGGTACAGCAGTTCAGTACCAGAAGAATCTCCAGATCATAGTTGAGATCCTTCAGTTTATCTTTTTGTTTATCTACATCCCTAAGCACACGCTCGACAGATTCCTCTTCATCGTGTGCGGGAATGATTACGCTCAATAGGTTCATAAATCCTCCGGTTAACCCGGATGCCTCCAGTCCTTTCCCAGAATGCAAAGGTTGTTATCCAATCTGGTTCCGTTCTAGAGACCGCCGGGTATGGTTGCTTGACCGTGGGTGTGACACCAACTTCAAGGCGGGACTCCCCAATTGAGGAATTACCTGCCTCGAATGGTTGTCATAGCCACGAATCCTGCGAGACCAAGGACACCAACTGAGTACAACAGAGGAATCAAATCTATTATGGATTTGGTCACGTTAATCACGACTTTTCAGCCGTGCGTGGACTATCTCTTCAACTCTTCCGAGTTGCCGGACGCTCTAGCCTGTATTACGAGTGGTGTACCACTCTCAGGTAGTCTCTGAACCTTCCCCGGCTCTACGGGGCTTGGATGCGGATTGCCTTATCTCTCGACTTAGGTTTCCCGCAGTTCATCCGGTTATCACTCCATCGTCACCGATGGGTGAGGCGTATATTCACCTGTGAAGTTCCCAATGTTGGCGTTACCTCGGGCCTCTGAAGTCTGGTCAAGGACCAGAGGGAGCATACTTGTTAATCCCACATTTTCATGGGGCAAGGACTATCTCTTCAACTCATCTGAGTTGCCGGACGCTAGTGAACTTTTATTCCTTAGACTGGTCAAGTTCTAGTCTCTGAGCCTTCCCCCTTACTTCTATGTCTTTCTGGGGGCTTGGTTGCGGATTGCCTTATCTTTCGACTTAGGTTTCCCGACAGTTCATCCGGTTCATCTATGCCGTCACCGACATAGCGGGCAATTTTGCTTTTACCAGTCCAACTACCACGAGGATTACCGCAAAGATAATTCCCATGATTTGCTGAACGCTTACGTTCCCTTCTTGGTCTTTTACCATTCCGGTAAAAAAGGCCTTCAGGGTTGCCATGTTCTTAAAACACCTCCTATCCAGTAAATAAATTAGGGACGCAATAACTCGTTACCTTTGCTGTCCCTTTACTAGCTATTAGTTAAATGTGCGGGACATTGCCGCACCTCCCACGATTACGCCTACCACGAGCATCATCAGTACGAAAATGATCGGAGCTAGGTTCAAGAAGTCAGGGAGACCCGTTGCGGTACTTGCTTGGGCGTCCACCTTCTCGTAATCCACCGTAAAGGTGTAAAGGGTTATGGCCGCGAGTCCTGTAAGGGATAAAGTCACCCTGTCAGCACCCACGGTTGTATTTGAGGTTCTGTCAGCGGTGGAGGGGGAGGTTTCGTCTACGGTCATTCCAGAAGTGTCTGCGTGCATGTGTGCATCAGCCAGGGTGATCGTACAGTCTCCCGCTCCATTGGTGGTACAGGTCAGCCCGGTCTCTACTGCCGGGTCTGTCCTTGAAGTGTTTACCAGATCCGCAACATTCGGTAAGAAAGCGATAGCAAAGGCCGTACACAGTAGTAGGCCGAACAGTGCTGAAATTCCTTTCAAAATACTCATAGTCTTTTTGGTCGCCCGTACAATCTCCAGTCCTCTTATAGTCAGTGAGGATCCGGTCAGTGCTAATACGGACGACAGGGAATAGCCTATTCTGTGACTAAGCATTGGTAAATTCGGCATATATACATGCCGATTGTCGAAGGTCTAGTGCTCTTATATTCTTATAAGAATGGGAATATATGTTAAATCTGATGTGGGTGACGTTGGCGGGACAAAGGTTTCTTTAAGTTCCCAACAGGCGACTGATCCCGGCAGTAAGGCGAGGTTGAAGTATTACTACCGACCTGAAGAGAGAACAAGGCCGATAGTTTTCGATGTGTTTGATGCCGCCGTTGCCTTCATGGGGATCAACTGGAACCAACTCGGCCATATAGTTGAGGCCCCGGACAACAACACATCATGGAGATGGAAACATGAAAAGCACAAACCTTCTTACAAGTATGTGCTCAAGTGCCTACATGCGGTATTGAATGAGGCGTTCCGAAGGGAGAAACATCATGTGGCTACCGTGTCTCCATTTAAGCAATTGACTATAAGGGAGTTAGAGAAACTTCCCGAAGGATATGAATTTAGCATTCCGGAACATTCGGACTATCCCTTTGAATTACAGGGGGATTGGGAGAAGAAGGAAGGAGAGTTCTGGTCCTCGAAGTCAAAGAGGATCCTGAGAAAGACAAAGGATATTGTCAGTTCAGACAAGCTCCTAATATACATGGGGGAACTACTACTCGAAGATGCCATCTGACACAACACTAGAGGCGGTCATATTCCGCCACGACTTATCTCGGCACACCGTTGATATGAAGGTTGACGGCAATTACGCATACAACGATAAAGCGCAGATAGGTGTGTTCATAAACCCCCACCACCATGTAGGAGAAGTTCGGGTCCCTTTCAAAAAGACTTTTTTCACTCTCGGAATAGGCATTTTATTGGTCGTCCCTATATATATATATATTATGACCGTCGTTTTACCCACATTAGACCTGTATAAGGTCATCTTAGGCATCACCATACTTGCGATTCCCATCGGGGCCGTCATTCTTGCCCGGATCGCCGCCCCTAGTATTAGAAGACGTATCTATTGCATATGGGGGGAGCCAGAGCCTCTTAATCTCTTTGACTTATATGACTGGAACTACGAGCTCCACTGGTCCAAGGTCACGAACCTCCAAGCGGTTGCAAAAAACAACGCACGGTTCTCCACAATGAAACTCACGGACACCTCCTTTCTTACTAATGCCGTGGCATGGGTGATCCTTTCTTTTGGGATCCTGATAGCTCTGGTAATAGTGATTGGATTGCTGAGGCCATAGCGATGGATCTCAGATTGGGCGATATAGCGTTAGATGTAGTGGAGAGTGCGGTTACCCGTACCAACGCCTCTCTATTGATCCTCGGAGCCGTTGGAGGGCTCATTGCATACAGATTAGGGAGAAGAACAGGAAACTGGATATATGACCGCCATATCCACCACAGGAGAAAGCATTGGTCACAGTAACGATTCCAAAGCCCAGGTTTCATTTCATGGGCAATTTCAAGAACTGGATCGGAAGACGATCCCAGAAACCCAAGACAGTAGAGGTTGAGATCCTTGGGCCTACACTTAGCACGGAACATTGGGATGTGGAGAAAGCGGAGGAGCTCCTCCCACTGCGAGCTCGTTTCGTATCTCCCAGAAGGTTGGGTAAACCAAAGATTATGTACTGTGTATTTAAGTCGGGCCCCAACTACTACCCCATTCCATTGGATCGCAAACAGGCGGTCCTCGCGGATAAGCCGGAGGAGTTTTTGGAAAAGATAACGGCCACCACAGAACAGGTCTACCACATGGAAAAACAACAGGTGAGGAGAAAGAGGTATTCCCGGCGAGGCTCTGCCATGCAGAAGGCTCAAGCCACCATGTATGTCCTTCTGGCAGGAGGGCTCGGGTTTCTTCTCTTCATTATATTCAGCGAAGTAACGGATGGGGCTAATTAAAGCTCTATGTCATTAGATGGGATTACGGAGGTAATAGCATATGGTTCAGGAAAATAATAACAACGGATATCAGGGCATAGACGCAGAGATGCTCCAACAGATGGCAGGGGGAGAAGGGTTCGCAGATCCATTCGGTGACATCTTCAACGCATCCGAACAGATGACCCCCAAGGGACTCATCAGGGAAATACTCTCCGGAGGGGAGACCCCGGAGGATCGATACGTCCGATTAAGAATTACACCAGTTGATCGAAAGGACTTCTGCGACCTCGCATACGAGGACGAGTTCATCAAGAACAAGGGATTGCCGGACAACGACAAGCTCCTTGAGATGGAACAACTCATGGGGATCGCTGAATACGGCGAGGCCCGCCATGAGGCCGTTCAGATGTACACGAGGATTATGACTCCATTCCCCGGACCCGCCTCTTGGCAGAAAGCCGCACAGCGGGCATTCAAAAAGAAACCGAGAGAAGAAGCCGTTTAGAGCCGAAAAAATAAGTTCCGGAACATAGGAGATGGATATGCCCAGAAGAAGCCTTTTATCAACCGCTAGGAACCAAGTAAAAATAACAAAAAAAAGATTAAAGGCGGATCAAAAGGCCGTGAGAGATGCCGCCAAGACGGGCGGCCTCCCCCTTAAGGATAAGAAAAGGGCCAACCGCACCAAAATAACCCGTTTAAGTGCAAAAGCGAGGCAATCAGCCCTCAACCTTCACACTCTTGAGGACCAACTTGCCGGGATCAAATCGAATCCAAGGCTTAAAAAGATGTAGAGCCGTCTAGAGCCGAAAAAATAAGTTCCGGAACATAGGAGAACTTCATGGCAACAAAAAGAAAGCGAACAACCAAGCGAAAGCCTTCACTGGTGCAAGCAAGGAAGACCTTAGCGTCATCGGCTCGGAATCTTGAGAAAACCGCCTCTGACTACGACACCCAAGCCGCTATGAAGAAAAAGTACGGACCTAGAGGCATTCACGATCCAAACGCTAAAAAGTATTACACCACCGGGACTACAAAGGCCCGCAATAAACACAATCTGGCTAAGAAAGCATTTGATAAAGCCCAACGGGCGTATCGCAAGAGCGCGGGGAGAAAGTAAAGGGAGAAGTTCGACGATATAAACCGGGGGTAGGAGGAAAAATGGCAACTAGAAATGGTAACGGGGTAAAAGCGGCTCAAAGCAAAGTAAAGACAGCCAGGAAGCAGTACAAGGCGGAAACTAAACGCTTCAACGCATATGTGTTGGCAAAGGGGAAAGGAAACCCAAGAATGACGGCAGTTCAGCTAAAGAAGCATTCCACCCGACACGCAAAAGCCGCTCGTGCCGCGGTTAGTGCCCAAAAAAAACTAGACGAAACTAAAAGTCTTGCGAAATCCCGTAAGAGGATTGGCCGGGGTTCTTATGGACTCCGGGGAAGATCAATCCATTAAACAGGCAAGTATGGAGAATAGGAGAAGTTCATGGCTAAGAAAAAAGTCATAAAGAAAAGTCCTAAGAAAAACACGAAGACGAAGGCCCGAAAGAAAAGGGGCATGTCCGTGGGATGGAAAATCTAAAAACAATCGGAGGATGTCATGGGGACTCGTAGAAAAGGCGTAAAGAGAAGGCCCAAGAGAACCAAGAGAGGGAAAGCCGGGAAAAAGAAGTCTGTGTCGAAAATGACCATTGCAAACATGATCGCCGGGTCAGGTAAATCGCTATAAATAGGGGTGTGCATACCCTAAAGAATTTTCTAGCTATAAAAAACCCCCGATTTTAGGGGGGTGTTACATGCGAACTCTATTCACAGGGTAAAAGGGGCAAAATTCATTGGATTCAACAGTCGCAGGGTTTTTTGGACGCCGGGGAGCCGGGAAGACGTTAAGCATGACCGCCTATGGGTGGTCTTTTCTGCATTCTCCCCTCTGCGTTAACTGCAAGGAACTTTTCAGGACCTTCAAACATAGCTATGACGAGAAGAGGACGCTAACTGTCGGTTCGGCGTGTCCTGTTTGTGGAACAACCCTCGTCAACAATAAATTGCTCGGTTGGAAATGCTTTTCAAACTACAACGTGACCTTTCAGGATGCCTACCACGAAAATATCGCNGAATTTATTAGCTCCTTTCCTGACGAGCTCACACAATCTGTACTGCTTGTGGATGAGACCCCTGCGGTTGCGAACTCTCGTAGGTCGATGTCCTCACTCAACCTGATGTTCAGCCTCTTTGTTGAACAGTTGAGGAAAAGAAGAGTCCATCTTTTCTACACCGCCCAGAATCCAATGCGAATCGACAGGTCGATTTTCTGGCAGACAGATGTGGCATTTGATTGCAAGAGCTCCCCCGGTGCGAGATCCATCAAATTAGACCTCTACGACCAGTGGGGAGGGTGGTTGGACAACCAAAGCACGGTAATGACAGGTTGGCCACCGGAAAGACCTCCCGACAGAACTATGTACCTGACAAGGGCAGACCGTTTCTGGGATTTCTACGACACCGAGGAGATTGTGATGCCAACGGAGTATTACAAGAGACAGAAAGAGGCCAAGAAAGAGCAGGGACTTCTGTCGGCTGAAACACATTTTGACCCCGAGTCCCCCGAGGGGATGGCGTCCCGAAATGAGATGAACGGAATTTTCGATGAAATCACATCGGTGGGAGTAGATTACGACCTACTTATTCGGAGATTTCACAGGAGGAAACTTCCTGTTTCCCATCTAAAGAAAGAATTAACTGATCGGGGATTCAATATTGAAGTCCTTGGTAAAAACAAGCAAAAAGTATATCCCCCGGAGTCTAACTAATGTCAGTTTTTCTGAGTTTTCTAGCGGGTATGGCGGTTTTGTGGTTGGGCATGACTCTTGTCCAACCACAATCGGCTTTTCTGTCTTTTGTTGTCTACGGTCTTGCCCTGTGGGTTTTGATTGAGACCGCAATCGAGGCAGGACGGTCACTTTTTGAGATTGTAGGGAGGAGATGAGAAAATTAGTTGCGATTTTCACCCTAGTCGTTTTAGCTACCCTTCCGGTAGGGGTGGTGGCCGCCGCTGTCGCTCCTCCTCCTATTGATCTGGTTGAGGCATACGGATTCTCCAATGTGTTGGAGACCGATGATAGGCTCATCTTGGTGAGGTATGACCTACCTCTAGATGATTGGCAGATTGATTCCTCGATGGTGAGTCCACCGACTCTTCCTGTTGCCTTCATGGTGGATGCGACATGCGAAACACCCACCGAGCCTATTACTCTGGTGGATCCCTGTTATACCTCTATCTATAACGGCATGGTGCTCCATACTTTCTATGATGGGGCCAGAGGAGGTCCCGGTGTCACACAGATTGGAATCAGATCTATTCCGCGCATCTGGCAGGGGCTAAGTGGAATTTACATCCGGGCGGGACACGGGTTACCGGACCCTGGGGGGCCATCCAGTTCATTCGAGACGTGTATAGAGGGGAGCTCCACCATTTTTACAGGTCCGAACTTTACCTCGACTCCGGTTGAATGTTTGAATCCCCTCTGGATAACTATTCCATCGGTTGCTGAAAAAGAGAACATGGTTGCCATCCTAACGTCACTAATGACAAATGTTCAGGATGAGATGAACCAAACAGTCAACACATATGTGGACCAGAACATAATTACCCAAACCGGGGCGGTTATACCAAGGGAGGCAATGAGCGCAATTGGAACTGCGGCTCCAAATGCCTTCTATGTTGGAATTGATCAACCGTGGACGGACTTTGACCTTACCCTTACCCCGACTGCCTTGGAAACTGGTATAGCCACAGCAAATCAGAGCGGGAGAATATATGAGGCATTTGGCGGAGTTGCCGCAGAATACCTCGGAACCACTCCAACGGTATTGGGCGGGATTTTCTTTCTCACGTTTGCAATCGTTGTTGTAATGACGGTCGGATTGGTTACAAGATCAGTTATGTATGGCTCCATGTTGGGAGTTCTCGTTCTCATCTGTGGCATGTTCGCCGGGTTATTCCCTGTCGCCGGGCTTTTCGTGTTAATCGGACTTCTCCTCTTGCTTGGCTCAACCTATATTTTCAGGAGGTTCCCAACATGACCTCCAACTGGTTCGATTCAAGAAGAGAGGGTCCGAAAAGATTCAAATTGTGGAGTCTGCCGAGTCTTATTCTCCCGGTTCTCCTGATAATGGTCTCTCTTTACCACGCCCTTCCGTTAGTTCCGAGATGCACAGTCGAGGGAGCGCATCACCAACCCGGTGACTACTGTTACAGGATGAAAATAACGGTAAGCAATACCAACATAACGCCACTTTCCAACTATCCTGTGAGACTGGCTATTCCCTCCTCGGATTTTAAGGCTCAGGGTTTCATAGATGACAACGGTTGGGATATTCGGGGATTTACGGTTTCCCTGAATCCTGTTGAAAGCGTGGCTCAGGATTTAGCGGCGACTACCGCAGGATGGTGGGTGGCGGTTTCCGCAGTTGCGTCCGGCTCTTTTTCCGGATGGCTCTATCTCGGCAATCCCTACATAGCTAGGGATCAGGGAGTCAATCTCGCCGGGTTAGATCTCATGACCGTTCCAGATCATACCGATCTCGAATGGACAGATGATTTTGACATTATCGTCAGAGCCAAAGTCGAATCGGACAAGATGACCCAGACAAATGCGGGATGGGTCGATAAGTATGAGCCTGTCTCGAATACCGGATACTATTTTGGCTTTGATAATGGGACCGTGGTGGCCAAGGTCGGAGATGGAGTAACAACGGACACGATATCCGGGGCTTGGGATGGAGTGGAGGCAAATTTTCGGATGAGATTTGATTCCGGCGCAGGGAATAAGTTAGAGATCTTCAAGTACAACACCGCTACAAGCACATGGGACAGCCTTGCGAGTGGCGGGACCATTGCCGCCGTTTCCCATAATGCCAACGACTTCCTTATGGGAGAGGGATTCGCCGGGATCTTAAGGGAGATTAAAACCTACAAGGATGTAGGTCTTGTGGGTTATTCAAAAGTTCAGGAATACGGTTTCAATCCTGTCGATATGGCGGAAACCTCGGCAGTGGACCCCAATTATGCCGGAACAATCGTAAACATGATGGGTTCGAGCCATGATGCGACCTATGCGTGGAATAGGAGCCAGTCCGGAATTACTTACTCGCTCGGGCCGGTAATGCCTATCTCGGCAAGCCCCGCAGAGACTATTCCGGAATCTCTGGCAGACGTCTTTAACAACCCTACTGCGGATGATCTTTTTACCGCAGGGGCAGTCAATGTCAACATGCCTTTTTACAGCGTTCTGGAGACAGCCCGATCCGATATGGGAATAGGGCCAGATGCGTGGTGGACGTTGATTTTCGGAGGAATATTTGGCCTTCTGGGAGTTGCGGTTCTTATGACTACGAACCGACCTGAGATAGCGGCTATTGTCCCGGGGGCCGGACTTCTTATCGGGGCTTTCAATGGGCTACTCGCTCCGTGGATAACGGTTTTATATGCAATGTCAGCCATATCAATATGGTTGATCGGAAGATGGGGACAGGAGTAAAAAATGGGTGTTTCACTCTGGATGTATGTGACCTTTATATGGATAAGCATGACCCTTTTAGGGGGGTTTATGGATATGGCCTACTCCACGACGGAGGATAACCAAAGTGCCATGAACACAATTATCCAACTCAAAGTGTTGACGTTTACTGAGCTTAAACTCTTTGCCCAGACCTTTACGGTTCCTTGGCCGAACCTAGATTTTTTCGGGTCGATGGTAAAACTCATGTTATGGGACTACGAGTTCTTCAAGGGGAATTTGAACATAGTCCGGTGGGTGTTCCTGACAATTACAGCGGGTATGAGTTTCATCCTCGTGACGAGGATTATGCCAGTCATCCTTGAGGTTATTGCCACGTTGAGGAGGTTGAGCCCGATTTAATGAGAACACTTTTTGCAGGATCTTTGGTCGGGGGACTTCCCGCTGTTTTATGGATGCTTTTCATAGGGTGGTCGGCATGTCCTCTAAACTAGGAGTAAGGGAATGAGCATAAGAGCAAGATTGGGAGTTTTCTCCACAGCCCTAATAGGGGTAATGGTGGGGCTCTTTTTCTATGTCCAGTCTCCCTCATGTGCCTTTGCGGATAACCTCTGCATGGTTGGGGAGACACGCACATTTGATAACAATATAGATATATATGGGGGAACCTCCTACAAGACGACTCTCACCACCGCAAACACCAGTGACCGGACGATCACTCTCCCCGACTCCACATCGGCCCTCATCGGGGCGGCATCTACTGACACCCTCACCAACAAAAGCATTGATTTCCTCACAGGGGGAAACAGTGGAACTGAATACGATGCCAACACTCTCACCGGGGCAACTCTCCCCGCCAACGTGGTCACCTCCAGTCTTGAGAACCTCGGAGTACAGGCCCAGGTTGAGCTTGGAAGTACAGGAACCACATTGACACAGCCGTCAGCGGGGAATGTGGATATCGAGTTGAAGGAGATTTACAGGGCTAATGGATTAACTATCCCTGTGGATGACGGAGGAACCGGAGTAACGAGCCTTCCGACAGGACACGCCCTTATAGGGGATGACGCCAACCCGATAACCACCGTTGACATGACCACTCAGGGACATCTCCTAGCGGGGGATGGAACAGGTCCTCCAAGCACTTTAGCACCCGGAATCAATGGACAGTTTCTAACGGCAGATTCAGGAGAGGCTACGGGCCTGAAATGGGACGATGCCCCCGCAGGGGGATACAGCGTTATAGATGCCTATACAAACGGCACATATAGTTCTATGAATTCTCCTTTCTACTTTCCTTCCCCCAACCGATCAATCGTGCAATTAACCTCCTCCGATGGCTTTATTACTGGTGGCGTGGGAAATATCGGTGCATGGCAAAATATGCCTTACACAGGCGGTGCAAAACCGTGGTACAGATTTGGGGAAACTGGATACTATGACATTTCCTTTTCTTTATGTGGCTATGTCTATGCAAATCAGGAAATTCAGCTTTATGCCTATGGGACCAATGATAACTGGTCGAGTGAAGCTCAGGTCATGTGGGCTAGAAAGCGGGTGGGGTATGCAACTTCTTACACCTATACATGCATACTCGGTCAGGGACTCATGAAAGCCACCTCAGCAGACTCGGATTCGGGTATCTATTTCTATATGCGGTATGGAAACGGCAACCAGTTTCATAACACAGATGCCGGTGTTCGTGTCTGGTTCAAAAAAATAGCTGACATATGAGGAACTTAATGTCATCAACCAGAATGAGACTCGCAGTTTTCGGAATACTAACCGGAGGGATAGCGGGACTCGCATTTCTAGGAATCACTTCACCTCCCTGTATTTCCGCTGTCACGACCTGTCCGGTTGGGACAACCGATGCCATTTCAGGAGACCTGGGAATACAGTCGGACACTCCCTATACAGCGACTCTCTCAGGGGCGAGTGCGACAGCCGACAGGACGGTGACATTACCTGATGCAACAAGCACCCTTATTAGCGCAAGCTCCACCGATACCCTTACAAACAAGACGATAGATTTCTCCCTCAATACAGGATCGAATTATGCCGCCGGAGACCTTATCGGGACGATCCTCAATCCAAACGTCACCTCATCGAGCCTGACTCTTCTCGGAATCCTAAATGAGTTCAGTATCGGCTCCGCCCTGACGACCCTCACAGAGAGTGCCACCTATGGTGCGGGAGATGTCGATATCGAGGGGAACGTAATCTACCGTGACGATGGTGTCACCATACCAATCGGGGATGGTGGAACAGGTGTGGAAACCCTCGCAATGGATGGAGTAATAGTTAATGGGACAGTGGCACTTACGTCAGTATCACTAGGAACCAAGGGGGATCTTGTGGCGGGGGATGGGACGGGAGTCCCTCAGTTTCTTTCAGTAGGAGCGGATGGGGATCAGCTTGTATCCGACTCTGGTGAACCCACCGGTTTGATTTGGGAGGCGGCAGGGGGCGGTGGATCAACGGCATTACAGTCGTGGGCTTATACCAATAACTTCGCGGGTTACGCCCCCACTGGCGGGGCTTGGCGGGATTTACAATCAGAACAGGCTAGCAATATGTGGAACTATTATGGTGCGAGTAATGTCATGGATATTCTTGGAACACA
Organism: Chloroflexota bacterium; assembly: GCA_002710215.1. Taxonomy (GTDB): domain Bacteria; phylum Chloroflexota; class Dehalococcoidia; order Lucifugimonadales; family UBA3495; genus UBA11650. Next base: position 34,839 of record PAJQ01000059.1, read on the forward strand.
GATGGATGAACCCGCCCAATATGCGGGCAATTGGGTTTTCAAGGAAACAGGACAATGGATGGTAAGGGGATCAATTGCGTGGTACACGAATTACTCAATGAATGGTGGTCAAATCATGGGGTTGGGAACAGCGATAAATTATACAGACAATGCGGGTTCCTCCAATCATCAACTGACATATTATTCACGGGATCACTACTGTAATAACTACTGTTACACCTCACAGCCAGTCTATTTTATTGTTGATATTGATGACCTTGTGAACGACTACATTATCTATCAGGTATACACTGATTACACGGACCCGACTATGCACATGGGGAACACTGGCTACTGGTACATACGCCTCGATTTCGTCAAGTTGGGGGATTAGGATATGAAACTACATTTACCTCTAACAGGAATCGCAATCGGGATAGTCATATCCATAGTTGGCGTGATGGCATCGGCTCCGCCGTGTGCCTTTGCTGATGAGTCGTGCCCCGAAGGTGCTACCTCAACCTTTACAGGGACGGTGGGGGTAAAGGGGGGAACTGCCTACACCACCACCCTTACCTCGGCCTTGAATACGGCTGACCAGACGATAACCCTTCCCGATGCAACCGGAACATTGATGTCCTCCTCCTCGGTAGATAACGTCACAAATAAGACGATTGACTTTACCTCAAATACGGGGGCAAATTACAACTCAGGGGACCTCGGAGGATCGCAACTTAAAGCCACCGTACTCTCCTCATCCCTAGACACGGTGGGGATACTTTCAGGGATGGATATTGGATCAGACCTCACCACCCTTGAAGAGGCTATTGCGGGCGATATAAACATTGAAGGTGAGACGGTTTACCGTGCCGGGGGAGCCGATGTTCCTCCATCTCAGGGCGGAACCGGAACTTCCTCTATTACCGCTAATTCCGCCGTGATTGGAAATGGAGTGAGTGGCGTCTTGGCGGTGGACATGGCGGATAAGGGTGACCTTCTGGTGGGGAAAACCGGGGGCGTCCCAGATAAAATCGCTGTCGGCACACCGGGAGATAAGCTCACCGCTGATTCAACAGCCAACAAAGGCATGACTTGGACAACTCCAACTGGCGGTAGTGGACTCGCTGTGATTGACGGACATTACTACAATGACACAACCAGTTGGAGTAGCAGTTGGACGGTGATAACAGGCCAGTATGCCCATTGGCCCGCTAGTTTTGGTTTTACCACTACGGGAAGCACTGTGAATGAATCGGGGGGCGTATTTACTTTTCCGGAAACAGGCATCTATGAAATCCAAGCGACCATGTGTAATGGGGAAGGTGGTTCCACGACCAGTCTGGGGCTGAAGATAGAACTCACCCAGAATAGCGGTGGTAGTTGGTTTGCGGTAGGTCGTGATAATGGGGAACACTACAACATGGGGGGGAGCCCAATTTATTGCGGGCGGGTAATGACTATTGTGGACATTGATAATATCTCAAGTCACTGGATTAGATTCAATTTTATGTGTGGAAGTTGTGCAAGTTTTAGCCCCGCAGAAAACGAAAGTTCCTTTTTCTTCATAAAACTGGCGGATAGTTAAACAATGGAAGGTAGTTAATCATGGTAATGGGAAGTGGGTTTTTTGAAGATTACGAGGAATCCGGGCAGTTCAAGTACCCCGGCGGGAAACCGCCTGAAGAGGATGATTCCAAGAATAAGAAGAAGAATGGAGGAAAGAAAGTGGCAGTAAAAGAAGAGGCCAAGAATAAGAAGAAGAATGGAGAGAATAAGAACGGCCAAGACGCCACGGTATTAACTGCTGATAACCAGAAGGAAATAGATCAGGCAATCGGCTCCAAAGGGATTGATGTCAAGGACCTTTCAAAAAGTTCCGGAACATCCTCGGCGGTCTCCGATTCCAAGGATTTCGATCCCAACACCGTGCCGTACAGCGAGCTCCTTAAAAAGATTCCCGAGGAGTTCCACCGAAGGAATCCGGACGGTCAGGTCATGGGCCATGCCGCCAACTACAACCCTTTTGCTCGTGATAAGGATTCTCCACACGGACGGTTTTACGACCCTGAGACAAAGACCTCGTATGCCCTTGATAAAGACCTTAAACCTGATATGGATAAACCATTAGATGGTGCGAGAGGGAAACCGGATGAGCCAAGTGGGTCAGAAATGCTTACGAGTGTGTCCGACGCAAATGAGAGTGTGTCTTTTCCGATGCCCGGTGATGAGGATCAGGATGGGGATTTTGAGTATAACAGTGACGTGACCCTCGAATTTGACGGTGATCCTGACGGTCTCGAAGATGGTGCTTTCGAGGGACTTGAGACCCTGGGAGCCGAAGACCTTGCCAAAGGTGGTAGTGGGGATCTGGATGCAGGGTTTCCCGGTCTTGCCGATGCGGTAGCACCTGTGGGAAGTGATTCTGAAGGAATGCCCGACCTTGCCAAGATAGGAAATGACCAACTGGCCGAGCTTGGAGATACCGAACTAGGAGAGACCGAATACCCAGAATTAGCTCTCACTGACCCCTATGTCAGTGACCGCTTGCCCGTCCCCACTCCTGAGAAAACGACTGCTGATGATACCCCCTTGAGCGGTCTGCGGGTCGAAGGAGTGGGGGCATCCGAGGGAGATGACCTTGAGGGACTCACGCTCGACCTTGAGGATCTTGCCATGCAGGATGCCATCGCGGACGAGATGGCCTATGACTTTGAAGATGGCGATGATGCGGATCAAGCACATAAGGAGGCACTCGGGGGACTGGCCAAGCTGTGGTCGGGAGAGGGAGAAGAATCCGATCCTGACCCTGCTGATAAACCCAAGGTGTCTTCTCCCCGAGCCCCGGCCGCAGACCGTCCTCCGTCCAGTACAGGAGAAGGGGGCTACTCAGCCACAGAACTAGGGGAAGCACCAGTTTCCAGAGTATATTCGGCATTTCCGGAACTTTTTGAAACTGACACAGGGGATATCCCAGATGACCCAGAGCAAACAAGTGGGGCCTTTGTACCGGTGGACCAGAAACCCCCGTCCGCCCTAAATCCAACGCAACTCATCCAGAAAGCATTTCTAGATGAGGAATCAAAACAAGCCCTAATTATGAGGTTCCGGAAGGAGAATCCGGAATTTTATGACAGCAATGGAAATTTCAAAGGCGGTGAGCTCCCCGGTGAACTCGGTGGAGCGCGGTGGTCCGCCTATCAAGCTATGGGGCCGCCCGGCTTTCCACAAGCTACCATTGATGACAGCATTGCTAAAGCAACGATGAAGCCGGATACACCGACCAATGAGGCTGACTTTGTTAAGGCATTCCTAATTGATAGGGTGGAAAATGAAATCTTCCAAGATGCCGTAAAGCACCATACGAAAATAGCGGTATTAAGCTCAATACCCGGTCCTCTTGCCACTATATATACATGGAAAGACATGGGACCCAAGATGAGGATGGCATCAGTCGCCCTCGATGCGGGGGAATTGCTTGCTCTCAGATTTGGTGTTCCAATCCATTTACTTAGAGGAACGAAAGCCCCTACCACCGCGGCTAAGATAGTAGCGGCGAGCACTGCCACTAAGAAATATATAGCAGGATCTCTGGAGGCATACGATGCGGCCTTGGGCCTAACAGGGTCTGCTAGTGTGTCAACTGCCGTTAAACATGCGGACACGAGCAAGAACATCTATATTGATGCACTTCAGGCATTAGAGGATGTAAAAGCGCATGGTCGCTACCCCAGAGAGGCCGGTGCGGGGTATACAGCCGCCGGGGTCTTATCCGAGGCTGAATATGCCAGAAGATTAAAAGCCGCTCAGGAGGCAGTAGGGTTTGCGGCTGAGGGATATGCCCAGAACCATGACAAGGTGGTTGCCGCTGTTAAGGCATCCACCAATGAGTTCGGTGAGGGTGGAGAGCTTGCAAACCTGGCCAAGGGGTCGGACTTTCCCACGTCCGCCGACAACCTTCTAGAGATAAAAAATGCCTTCTATAACTATGTGGATGTTTTCCCCGAGGTTAGGGCGGCGGCGAAAAAGGTTGATGATGCCTATGATAGTGCCAGAGTACGGATCGCTGAATATGCCGTACAGGGGTGGGAACCGGGTCCGAGTATTGCTGAACCGGTAAAGGATATTCTAGCCGCCCACAAAGCCTTACGAGAGGCCAATAACGTGCAAGCAACTATCCTAAAAAGTCGGATTAAGTCACTTCAGGATGACCTCGATGCCGGAGTTCGTGGTCTGGAGGAAACCCATGCGGTAAAGAATGAAATCCGTTCCCTTCATAGCCAGATAAAAGGGTTGAATGCACTGGATGGAGCGGATCTCCAGAAGATGGATGAGATCCTTACCGATGTAATGAAAACATTCAAGGGTGAGCCCGAAACTTGGCAGATTCCGGTTCTTCTGGCCCACGATGCGGTCACTCAAAATAAAAAAATTAACCTTAAACAAATGGAGGTTCTGTGGGCGGAGGGATTTGATCCGGATGCTCCGTGGGGAAGTGGCGGTATTGGAGGTGGTAAAGGTCCCGCAATCTTTGATGCCACAAAGAAAGGAGGGCCTGAAGTAGGTGAGTTTGATTGGGGCCTTGGTGGTGTTAAGGCGGAAGGGGCGGGGGGTAGTGGTGCGGTGGGACTCCCAACCTATACCGAGACCCCAGAGGCTCCGGATCGTTGGTCAGCCGGTCTTGATATGTTCGGCACGACATCCCCGGAGTCTGAATTTGATGGTGCTCCGGCTGTTCCATTCGGAACCACGCCATTCAAACCCTCACCTCAGTATACCCATGATCCTTCCGATGCCGCACTTGGAGAGCTTGCCTCCCGGTGGTCCGAGAAAGAGGAAAATATAGGCATATCTCAGCCAACAAAAGGTGATGCCACTGTTGCCAAGGATGCTATGGCAACTGATGTAACCGCGGCTAATGAACTTGTTCAGGAATTTCCGACCCGTGTGAAGCCGGATTCCTCTGAATTTGAGGGAGCTCCGGCTGTCCCATTCGGAACCACGCCATTCAAACCCCCTAAGATAGCTCCCGCGTTAACGCCTCCCCCATCTGGAGTCCCTGCATTTGAGACGGAAGAGATAACAGAGAGTGGGATTACAACTGAAACCGAAACGGCAGAGATACCGACGATTGTTCCGGAGCCAGTGAAGATTATTCCGGAGCCAGTGAAGATTATTCCGGAACCAGTGAAGCCGCTTGTAACACCAAAAACAATACCACAACCAAAAAGAATTCCCCCCTCGGGCGGCCCGCCAGATCCGGACCCAACCCCCGTCCGTATTCCTGTATATGTGCCAAGTGAAGTTCCGCCGCCTCCCCCGCCTCCAGATGAGGGAGAAGAAGAGCCAACCCCATTTACCCCCGTAAGGACCATTCCTGCGCCAGAAGTCGGCATTGGCGAAGGGCCACAACGGTTAACAGCAGAGCCTATTCCGGAGGCTACTCCTATTGAAGTACCGGAGACAGTGCCCGTTCCGGAACCAATAAGAACCATTCCTGAAGGTGAACCACCGCCGCCGCCACCGCCGCCACCACCAGAAGAGCCGCCTTCCGTGGCCCCCCCGCGTATTAGGCCTTCTGAAATTTTTATTCCTTCCTCGAAAAGGAAAACTCAGCGGAAATCCGCGAAAAAAAAGACTCCGAGTTTTCCAAGGGTAGTGGGATGGAAGCAGGGAAAGGTGTATGGCTATCAGGACCTCGTTTCCGGAAAGTCCTATTACAGTGCAAATCCGCTGTATAACAAACTCCCAAGGGGAATGAATCTCAAGCCGCTCGATACTCTTCAGGTTGTAAAGAGAGGAAGTACCAGACCGAGGAAAAGACAGTTCACTCTAGGGGATACGGTGGTGAGAGTGGGAAAGAACACCATTACCTTCACCGAGGGAAAAAGGAGAGGGCGAAGAGCATGATGGCGACTGATCTGGTTAACTCGCTCAATTGGAAAGGGATGGTGATGTGCGGTTTTATGGGAGTGGCCGCCGCCGGAGCTTATATCTGCTATACGAATGCCTTTCGTGTGGTGGGATCTCCGAGTGCCACATTTAATTATGCTCTAAAACTAGGTTTATCTCCGTGGTTTATCGGGGCGATTTTTATGTCCGCCCTCACGATATTAGCGCGTCCATTTATATACGAGGCTCTCGGTGGCCAGAGAGGATATTTCGTTATGACTGGAATAGGGGCAATGATTAGTGCGGTGATAATAGTCGGCTTTTTCAGGGATAAATTTGATACATACCAGTACATAGGAATGGTGCTTTGTATATGCGGGGCTTTATTGGTGGCGAGAAACTAGCACTCGGCATTCTTTTTGCCGGGACAATCCTCACTTTCACTGTGAGGATCTTCATGACGCATTCTGATCTCGTCATCGGGGATGACACCGGGACCTACCTCGCCACCCTTAACTTTATTAAGGGAACTGACTTCTCAGGCCACGGTGGGGAACGGCCACCACTGGTCGGGTTTTTCATGTGGCCATTCATAGGGATTTTCGGAACCTTTGCAGGAGCGAAGGTCGCCGCAGTTTTCGCATCGGTTCTTGGCTCCCTATCGTTTTATCTACTGGCCCGGAAGATAGCCTCACCTCTGGCCGCCTCGGTTGGAGCGATCTGTTTTATATGGCTCCCCATCTACGCTGAGACGCTTGGATGGGGATTTCTTTCCATACTGGTCATAGCTACCGCCCTTCTAGCTCTATGGGGTTGGGTCCGGTACAGCGAGGATCCCTCGCTTGATAGAGCTCTGTCAGCATCTGCGCTCACGGCTGTAATGTGCTATCTCAACCAGACGGCGATTCCGATCCTGGCACTGGTTCTTGGAGCCGCGCTATTCGCTCTCATCATTAAGGATCCGAGAATGCACATTAAATACCTTCTTCCGGGCGGAGCTCTGCTTGTGCTCCTGTCGCTTGGAAGTATTCCATACACGATGGCCCACATGAGTAATCTGGCTGTACCGACAGCGGACGGGGATGCGGTTGATTACTACATTCAGATCAAGGATCCTGTCACTTCTTTGATCGCTGTGGTCGGCTGTATTGTCTTTGCGATAGCGGGAAGGAAGATAGGCGGAGTTCCCGGAATGGTCATCGGGGTTGGGGGAGCTCTCACCTCGATCACTCAGGCGATTACCGTACCCGGATCCCTGAGTCTGATAACGGTTCTCGGCAGATCAATATTATGGTTCTGGATGTTTGCGGCTCTGGTTGCGGTCTGGGGGGTTCCGAAAATGTTCCGGAACATTTCCAGAAAGCTGTCCCGGGAACAGTACCAAGCCTTTGCCGGGGTAGCGGTAATATTTGCTTTTATCTATCTTTCATCGAGTTGGTATCTGAGGTTTGAATCCGTTATGCCTCACTACACTACACTTGATGAACATTCAGTTGCGGCTCTGGCTTGGGTTAAAGAGAGAACGGATCCAGACGAGAAAGTAGGGGCCTATCCGGTCACTCTGGGATTCTACGTTCAAGGGGTGGCGAATCGCCAAGATGTAACAACGGCTCCGGATGGCGGAAACAAAGGGGAGGTTTCATACGAGGAGGCGGTTAGGGGGTGGTGGGCAAGAGACGACAAGGCCGTAAGGTGCACCCTTGGTTTTATCAAGGAGTGTGATAGTTACCTCTCGGATCTTGGAGTTAGATATCTTTTGACAAAGGCCAAACCGGACCGTCCTCTGGATCCCGTCTTCACATCGGGAGACATGATGGTTTACCGGGTATCGGAGGCTAGAGGATGGTGACGTTCATAGGGGTAGCATCCGGGATTGGTATAGCTTTTGTGGCATCCCGTCTTCCGGGTTGGTGGTTTCTTATCCCTGTGAAGTTCCTTCTCTGGATCGGCGGGATGATATTGGTTGGTAATGCCATCGTGAGATGGTTGCTTAGTAGGGGTGACATAACATTAGTACAGTAGTACGAGGCATTAGATGAGGATAGCGATAATACACGATTGCATATATCCCTTCCGAAAAGGAGGGGGAGAGGTGAGAAACCATCACCTGTCGAAGGAGCTCGCCCGCATGGGACACGAGGTTTTCCTTGTCGGGATGAAAGATTGGGAAGGAGATGAATATCTTGAGCTATCGGACGGTGTTACCGCCGTTGGCGTGAGCTCCGGCTTATCTCTCTACGATCAAACGGGAAAAAGGACGATAGGGGATGCAATGATGTTCGGGGCGGCGTGTTCTCCCCAGAACCTTGATAAGTACATTCCCGATGTGGATCTGGTCGAGGCAAACAATATCCCATACATGCACCTTCCCAATGTCTGGAAGTGGACAAGGCAGAAGGACATACCGATGTATGTCACATGGCACGAGGTTTACGGATACTCGCACTGGAGGAAAGAGAGAAATCCACTAATGGGGGCGTTTGCCACCTATTATGAGAAAAATGCGATGAAGTTTGGAGATTATCTCATTGCCGTATCCGATCACACGGAAAACCGGTTGATAGAGAAAAAGGTATCTCAGGAACGAATCAAGGTGGTATTCGGGGGAGTGGACACCCGTAAAATAGCGGTGTGTGCCCCAGAAGGCCCAAAGAGCGATGTAATCTACTCAACCCGACTCGTAAGTCACAAGAGAGTAGATTTACTCCTCTCTGCGAGTGAGATTTCGGGGCGAAAGCTCGGAAGGCCTATAAAGGGCGTAATTACCGGGGATGGGCCCCTGAAAGATGATCTAAAACGTCAGGCCTACAACATGGAGGTCGATTTCCGGTTTACCGGGTGGCTCGAACACCCAGAGGAGGTCTGGGGGCATATGAAAAATTCCAAAGTCATGGTTCACACGAGCCAGAGAGAAGGTTTCGGGTTCGCCGCACTGGAGGCAATGGCCTGTGGCATACCAGTTATCGCAATGGATGAGGAGACCACCGCCATCGGTGAGCTCATAGACCACGGGAAGAACGGATATATAACCTCGCCGGATCCGGAATCGGTTAGCGAGGCAATTCTCACGGCTCTCGATAATTATGAAAGCATGGCCCCAAGCTGTATGGACCGGGCCGATTCTTTCAGTTGGGAGGCATCGGGAAAATCTTTAGTGAGGGCATATACATTAAATGGATAATAGAGGATACATAGCCTTGGCGATAATCTTTGTGGTTGTCGCTTTAACATTACTCAGGTCGAGCAATGTCGGGCTCGTTGATTTTTATGATGACAGTACGATAATCGGGCAGAGGTCCGGGTACAACCTCATCTCGGGTAGCGGAATAACGGTAACAGGAACTGATGATCCCACCAATTCCAGAGTTAATGTGACCGTGGCGACCACCGCCAACTCCGGGAGTGCCACGGTCACTGCGGGAAATCTATTTGAGACCGTAACCCACGGCCTCGGATCCACCCCGGCCAGAGTTCATCTGACTGCGACCACGGATCCCGCTGACGCCGCATGGTATGTAAGCACCAAAGGGGCAACAGCGTTCACAATCACGCTTGTCGCAACACACGTTTCCGATATTACGTTCGACTGGAGAGCATCCAAGGAAGAGTAATGGAAATACCTATCTACCATAAAGCGATAACTAAGAACGCACTGGCCGCAGGACTGGACGCCACTGTCTACGGCACTCTGAAACAGGGTCTCCAATCACCTGGGCTCGCGTCCGGGCTCTTTATGGGAAAGCAGTTCGTTCACATTATGAGGTCCCTTTCGTTTCACCAGAGCCCGGAAGATTTTATTTTGCTCCTCCTTCCGGAACTTTCGGAAACATACATTAAGGATTTACTTAAGGAAGGGCTTGAGCTCGCAGATGAGATGGCCCGCCCGGAACGTGGAGGTGCGGCATCCCGGTGGGACTGCGCCATCGTTTACGCGGTGGCCAAGGGAATGAAACCTGAAGAGGTAATAGAGACTGGAACAGGGGTTGGAGCCACATCCCTTATGGCCCTGCGGGGAACGGACGGAGCTCTGGCGGCAACCCTCACGACCTTTGACCGGGAGGAGTCAGTGACAGGGGAGGATGCGATCCCTTATTATCGGTGGGAAGAGCTACCATTATCCGGGGTCGGGAGACTTATTCCGGAACAAGATCAGGACAGGGTTGTTTTCGTTCTGGGGGATATCAGGCAGACCCTTCCCAAGTGGGTTCACGAGGAGAGGCTTAGTCCTCGCAATCCGGTGCGAGCTCTCGTAATACTTGATTCATTACATACTCCAGAGCACCAGAGATTTGAGATGGAGTATATCTGGCCTGTTCTCGCAGACGGGTCTGTGGTGTTATGTGACGATACGACATACGGTTGGTCGGAGCATGTCGGGACCTACATTAACTGCGGCTTTCTGGGCGGCATAAAGAAATAGTAAATATAATCATCTAATAGCAGGGAGCAACGCTCTAATACATCAGGAGGAACGAGATGGGTAACAGGGGAGTCATACGAATAAATCAGCCGGGAATGGAACAGTACCTCTACCTCCACTGGCAGGGAGGCAGGGACAGCGTTGAAGGATTTCTGGAAGTGGCAAAGGAACTCCGCTTGCCCCCCAATAACCAAGGCCTTAAGGCCCTCGCCCATATCATCAATGACGTGGCGTTTGAGCAAACCGAATTTGACTGGCCTGAGAAACAGTTAACCGTGTACATCCACGAGGGATCCGGTGAAGATTACGATCTTGGTGACCACGGCATTTACGTTGTGGATTTGGACTGGAACATCGTGGGAAGGGAAGGCAGGACTCAAGAAGAAGGATATTTGGACGGGACGCCCTACAAAGAACAGGATGTATACAACCCGGAGGATATTAAAAAATGGGTTCTCGATACACCCGGCGAAGAGGAATATACCAAGCCGGGAGAGAAGAGAGCACGGATAGAGGAAATCATTCCCCAACATATAGACATCAAAGACGAAGCAAGAGAGTTCCGGGATTCCGAGGGAAACTACGATTGGGGCGAGATCGCTAAACAGATAGAGGATTGGGAGTCCAAGAATCGGCACAGCGAGGTGGCCTTCCTCCTCGCACAGCTTTACGGGAAACCCACCGAAGTTTTGTTAACGCAAGAGCTCTGGTCCAACCAGATGGTCGGCCTGCCCTTAACTGATGAAGAGATAGCTAACCGTAAAAAGCTCACTTCTGAGTGGATGGGTCTCTTAACGAAGGAAACTGAGGAAAGCAAAGAAACCCCCGAAAAAGATAGCGGGTTAACTAAAGCCGACAACTTCAAAAATCTGTTTCAGAAATTGCCTCTCATCCTACGCACCTACGAAAGACAGGAAGAGCTTAACGAGCACAATGAGAACGGTGTATTGCTCGCCACGCTATTCGGGACCGCCACGGAACAAGCAAAAATGAGGGACATCCTTGCAAGATCTGAGAAGCAGGGATCGACATCAAGAGAAGACATGCTCTGGCGTGATCGGCACATAAATCCTTATTACGCTATTCTTCAGAAACTGGCCGCAGAGAGCTCGACCCAGGCCGGGGCTACCGATGCCCCGACTCCCGAAAAACCCGCTCCATCTAGTTCTGGAGGGGATGACGGCGTGGCAGAAACAATACTGGAACAGCTTGGCGGCGGAGAGTTTCGCATGATGACCGGGGCGAGGGATCTGGTTTCCGGGATTGGAGATCACGGTGGTTTGCAATTCAAGATCACCAAGGGAAAGCAGGGAGTTGACAAGGTTGTTATCAAATACGACAAAGGACTAGACCTCTATGACGTTGAGTTCTGGAACATGAGGACGAAGGAACCTACGTTATTACACGCTCAGACTATGGTTCCTGCGGACGATCTCAGACCTGTTTTCTACCATAACACAGGTCTCATTACATCCTCTGGACTAGGTGGCAGTAAACCTCCCGAAAAGAAAGACGCTCCCGCAGTCGCAACGGCCCCCGTGGTTCCGCATGTGGATCCAGAGGCTCCCCTTTATTCCCCCGCCAATCGACCACAGGCCAACAGAATGATAACTGGATATATACCGGAACAATTTGTGGAAAAAGACGACACCGGAACCCCCATCCGCACCCACGGCATTAAGGCGAAGGAATTTGATGAGGGCAAAGCCGCATTCTTAAGTGGTGAATACTCAGATGTCACCGGAGACCCTAATCACTGGAGGGAGATGGATCCGTATAGGAAGGCCCTAAATACGATGCCAGTCAGGATCCAAATGCGTAAAGGCTTGAACGTGGAGCAAAACATTGCGTTAAGCACAAAGTCACTCCATTGGATAGCGGGCTACCGAGCGGCGGAACATGAGGCGAAACAACAGCCAGAAGGCCCCCCGGAGCCCGCCTCCCCAGCGGCGGAGATAAGGAACGCCTTGGTGTCCTCATCCGCCGGGAACCCAGGTGGCGGAGAGATGGCAGGGAATATGTATGACAACATCGAGGGGGCGGCAGGAACAGAAAACCCCACTAGGGAACAGGCCGAGGCCGCAGTTCTACATTTCCTGCCGGGGATGGCAAAGCATCTCGTTACGAACTTGGTGGACCTCTATGAGAGAGACAGGGGCCTCAATGAAGGAGATTCTGAAGGGAGCAAACCCAACCGCTACAAGGTAGTGGACCTCACCTTACAGATGGAAGGAGTAGCGGAGGAGGACGCCGTACTCGGTGCGACATGGGCCAAGGATGCTGATACGGCTCTCGATGAAATACTTAAGGAGACGGCCCCGGAGTTGTATGAGGCGGCGAAGAACTCAGGACAACTAGAGACCATGAAAAAGGATCTTATCGCCGTTCCGGTAAGCGAGGACTATGAGCCACTTAAGGGAATGTATGGACAAACCCAAGCAGAGGGACCCCCGGAGCTCGCCTCTCCCGCATCACGATCCAGAAGGATTAAGACTCCACCTCTCCCCAAGGGGAAGACCCCTAAGAAATCTAAGGCCACGCCTATGGCCAAGGCCACCCGGAGAGGATCTGTTAAGTCCTATAAGGACACTTCTACCGGGAGAACATTCTCAAGGA
>PAJQ01000060.1 GCA_002710215.1 Chloroflexota bacterium
TGGGGGTAGTGCCCGACCTGTTCTTCAACCCACATTCCGAGGTAATTTTGGAAGGCAGCTACGGTGAGGACCAGATCTTTCAGACAGCCGCCATCCTCGTGAAGTGCCCATCAAAGTACCAATCGCTTCAGGAAGAAACGCTGCTGTCTAGCTGACTGCCCGGATTCGAAACGCGGTGATTATCCACGTGTATTAGGCAAGAAGGCGGGAAATCTTCAGACTACTACGGAGCCGATAGACGTCTTTGCTGGCCTAACCCCTACTGCCCCGCGGCCGATATCCGCAATCAGGAATCCGGCTTATTTCTTTTCCTGCTTGATGCGTTCCATGACCGAGTCGTGGAAGGTAGAAGGCGTTGAAACCTTGGGGAACCGGGAAAGAATCCCGATGGTGGAAGCCAGAGTGTCGACGAAGGCACGGCAAGGGCCGCAATTGCTCAGGTGAGCTTGGATAGCCGACCGTTTGGTTGGGGCGAGATCCTCCTCCAAATAGTCCGACGAAAGCTTACGGACCTCATTGCAGTCGGCGTCGCCTCGGTGAAATAGCTTGTGAAGTAGTCCAATCACTGTAATAACCCCCAGGATATTGTAAACGCATGTCCAACCGACGGTAACCGCCGGCATGCCGCGCCAAGGCCTATGATGGCGATGGATGGCGCGGTTAGGCTCTTCCCTCGGAAAGGCTTATCGGCCTTCTATAGACAAATTCATTACTTTAGATGCACAATGCAGACTAAAGGTATATTTCCTACAATAATTGACGACCGATGGAATCTCAGACCACACAAACTTTCGAAGACATCGTAACCGAATACGGTGATTTTGTATTCAACCTAACCTACCGAATCCTGGGGAACCACGCCGATGCCGAGGATGCTGCTCAGGACGCTTTCTTAGCCGCTTACCGAAACTTCGAACGATTTCGTGGAGAGTCTCTCCAGGGTCAGTACTTGGTTGTACCGTATCGCCACCAACGCCGCGTTGATGAAGCTTCGCAAAGAGCGGCCTAGGCGGAACCTCACCCAACCGGGCTATGAAGAGATAGAACTGCCCAGCCCGGGCGAAGGTCCTGAGAAGCTGGCGCTGAACAGCGAGCTTCGGCAACACCTTGAGCAGGGGTTGGACATGCTGCAACCCAACTTGAAAACAGCGGTGGTGCTTCGAGACGTCCAGGGGTTGAGCAACGAAGAAGCCGCCCATATACTGGACATCTCCGTCTCGTCGCTAAAAGCCCGGCTCCACCGGGGACGCATCTTCCTTCGGCAACACCTTCAAGAGTATTTAGCTTCCAACCAGTAAAATTGCATTGCGGCATGTCTACCACTTGTTACGGCGGACGAATTCGTCCAAAAGAAAAGCTCCCCGCATAAGCCGGGGAGCTTTACAGTTTCTGAGGCTGTGTTCAGGTCAGAATTCGAACGCGTCCACCAATTCCTGCACGGTCTTGGGCTCTGCCCGTGCCCACATCTGTTCCACTTGCTGATCCATGGAAGGGCGGAAGGTGTCGTCGTAGAGAACCCCCACGGGCACGCCTCCTTGCTGGAGTAATTGCTGGGCGGCGCCCTTGTCGCTGGTGTCGTGATCTTCCGGAACCTCCCACAGTCCTGGCTCAATCCCCTTTTGTACGTTCCCTTTGAGAAGTTCGAAGGTATCGTTATAGGTGGTGCAGGGAGATTGTACGTGTACTATGGAAAACCCCTTATGCTCCATCCCCTGGGTAATCAGCTTGGCCAATGGCCTGACCTGTCCGGAAAACCCGGAAGCAATGAAGGAAACACCCAGGGTAAGATACAACTCCAGGGGATTTAGTTGGGACTCTATCTTGCCGAAGGGGGTAGAACTGGTTATCTCACCGAGCTTGGTTGTTGGGGAACTCTGGCCTTTGGTAAGCCCGTATACTCCGTTGTCCATGATCACGGCGCAGACGTTCAGGTTACGGGCAGCCTGAGGTCCGATATGCTCGCCACCGATGCTCAGGAAGTCTCCATCGCCGGCTACAACCACCACGTTCAACTCGGGCCTGGCCATCTTTACGCCCAAGGAGATGGGCAAGGACCTGCCGTGAATACCGTGAAAGCCATAGGGCTGGGAGCCCTCTAAGAGATGAACCAGGTTTCCGGAGCAACCGATGCCAGCGACCACCACGTTGTTTTCGATGGGGAGCCCCGTCTCTTCAAGACGGTCAATCATCGCCATTTCCAACGCCCGGCGGACCCCAAAGTCTCCGCAACCCGGGCACCACTTGAAGTCGTATTCTTCGTTTTTTTTGCTCATACCCCCGCCGCCTCCTTCCTAACGGCCTCCGTCACTTCGGTGACCCGCTTCACCAGATCTCGTACTTTGAAAGGTAGACCCGTGTATTGCGTGATGGCCTCGGCTTTCACCCCTTGGGAACGCAAGATGCTGGCAAACTGCCCCTGATAGTTCAGCTCTGGGACGATCACCAAGTCTTTCTTTTTGAGTTCTTCCAGCAATTTTGGAGGGAGCGGGTTCAGGTACATAGTGTAGTACCAGCCCACAGGAACTCCCGAAGCCTTCAGCTGATTATAGGCTTCCAGCGCGGGACCTTTCGAGCCGCCCCAAGGCATGATGGCGATCGATTCTTCGACGTTGTCCCTTTCGTATTCGTCCTCTTCCAGCAACTTCAGCTTGCCGAAACGCCGCTCCGTCATCTGTATGTGGCGGCTGGCCAAGTGAGTTGTGTCGCCCATGTCGTCATGCTCGCTGCCGTTGGCGACGTATGCCCCCGGATTGCCGGGTATCGGCATTGGGGACAACTCTAAGCCAGCGTATCGATGGTATCCGTTCGTCCCTTCGTAGACCTGACGCCGCCGATCCTCAACTTGGGAAAGGTCAGGCTTGGCGATGTTTTGCACCCGCTCAGCCAAAGACATCTCGGTCATCAAGATCACCGGCCCTTGGTATCGTTCGGACCAGGTAAGAGCCTTGATCGCGCCGTAGAAACACTCTTCCACCGTCCCCACCGCGATGACCGGCATCCGGACATCGCCGTGGGCGGGAAACATGCAGGCCATCAAGTCCGATTGTTCCGTCTTGGTAGGTAGACCGGTGGCCGGGCCGCCCCTTTGTACGTCCACGACGACCAAGGGAATCTCAGCGATCCAACCTAGCCCTAGACCCTCACTCATCAGGGAGAATCCCGGTCCGGCGGTGGCCGTCATTGCTTTTTTTCCGGCGAATCCCGCTCCCAGGATGGCGGTGATCGACTCGATCTCCGAACTTACTTGATGGGCAAATTTCCCCTCGCCGACCAGATTCCGTTCCATGTATATCAGAATCGTCGTGGCCGGGGAGATAGGATATCCAACGTAGAAGTCCAAGCCTCCGGCCAGCGCGCCCAGGGCCAAGGCTTCGTTTCCTTTCAACATAATCTGGGCGAAGTCTGGTGGGTTGGGAGCAGCCAAGGCGCCCAGAGCGAGGCCACTTTCGGAGATGTGGTCCCGGCCCAGGGTCATTGCCTCGATATTTGAACGGATAATCTCTTCATCACCGGAGCGGCCGCGGGTGAATCTCTTGGAAACGAACTCTTCCAGGTAGCGCTGGGGCATGTCCACCAAGTGTGCCAAGGCCCCGATGATGACCATGTTGGCGGCCCGGTTATTTCCGGTGGAGCGGGCTAGTTCGTCGAAGGGCAGGCCAAAGCCTCGAGAGTCGCCTTCAAGTTGGAATTCGTTGGAGTTGAATATGATAACGCCTTCATCTCGAACCTCGGAGTTATGCTCGTCGTAGGCGTCCTTATTGAAGGCCACAAGTACATCCACGTCGTCGCCGGGGCTTAGAATCGCGTCCACGGCAATCCGGGCTTGGGTCCAGGTGGGGCCTCCCAGAATCTGGGAAGGGAAAGTAGCGAATGTTAAAGCGTGATAGCCGACTTGGGTGGCGGCCTGGGCTAATCCTTCTGCCGAAGTAACCACCCCTTGTCCGCCTTCACCGGCGAACCGGACGACGAAGTCACGCATTTCCATGTGTATTTCTCCCTGGGTCAGTATCTGGCAGATTGGATTTTAAGGTTAAGCCGATTGGCATGCAAGGGCTGGGGGTTGCAAAGGAGAAACAATTGTCGCGCCACGCTGGGGTATAAGGATTTTGTGACGGCTGTCATGGTGATTGTTCGGAGCAGCCCCATGGCGCCGTTCGAGATAACATCGAGCCTCGGTTGGGGGGGGAGCCATAAGGTCAAGCGTAAACAACCTTGTAGGGTTGTTGTTCATATCTAAAGTAGCGACTCGAATGTTACAGCAGGCACGGTCTATTGTCAATTAACCAGCGCCGTCTAATGTCTAATAATTATGTCCCTGGCGGCGTTGTTTCAAACTTCAGCGGTATGCTAGAATCGCTAACATGGTGGACATAAAATACTGGGCGGCGTTGAACCTTGTGCCCAGATTAGGACCGGTAAGGTTTCGCAAGCTAGAGGCCTACTTCGGAGACATGGAAAAGGCTTGGAAGGCAAGCCTTGGTGAATTCAAGGCGGCGGGTCTGGACGATCGGACCGCCGGAGACCTGATAACCCTCCGTAGCAAGACCACGCCGGAATCCGAGCTTGAAAGGATTATACGCGCCGGGATAAATCTGGTTAGCTGGCACGATGATGATTATCCCGTGCGGCTGAAAGAGATCGCGGACCCGCCGCCCGTCCTCTATTTCAAAGGAACGCTCTTACCGTCCGACGAAAGGTCGCTGGCAGTAGTGGGGACCAGGGGTCCGACTTCGTATGGAAGGGAAGCAACGGCGGGGCTTACCGCCGAGTTAGCGCACAACGGTATCGTCATCGTCAGCGGCCTGGCGAGAGGTATAGACGGAGTGGCTCATCGAGCGGCTTTGGAAAACGGCGGCCGGACCATCGCCGTTCTGGCCAATGGCCTGGACATAGTTTATCCCAGGGAACACACCAACTTGGCCCAACAGATCGTGGACCGTGGCGCCATCGTCAGCGAATATCCTCCGGGCGTCCGGCCCGACTCCAGGAGTTTTCCCCGGCGAAACCGTTTAATCAGTGGCATCAGCCTGGGTTCTCTGGTGGTTGAGGCTGGGGAAGGCAGCGGGGCCCGTTGGACCGTGTATCATGCGTTGGAGCAGAACCGGGAAGTTTTCTGCGTGCCGGGCAGTATCTACTCTCCTATGAGCCGGCTGACCAACCGGTTGATCCAGGAAGGAGCCAAGCCGGTATCCAACGTTACCGATATTCTGGAAGAGTTGAACTTGACGGCGGTGGCACGCCAGGTGCAACTGCCCCTGCCGGTGGATACGGATGGCGATCCTGAGTCGGCCTTACTGGGTCTTTTGAACGACGATCCACAACACATCGATGATATTAGAAGAAGCGCGGACATCCCCATTTCGTCTGTAAGCAGTATGCTAACCATGCTGGAATTAAAAGGCTTGGTGCGGCAGGTGGGCTGCATGCACTATGTCCGTTTACGGGAGGTATCCCAAGTCTATGGTAACTAAGGCCAAAACCGCCTCGAAATCGCGCGCTACCAAAGCCGGTAGCCGTAAATCCACCGCAAAGAGCGCTAAGGGAACAAAGAAAGGCTCAACCGTTAGGAGTGCGGCCGGGAAGCAGCTCGTGATAGTTGAGTCTCCGGCCAAAGCTCGAACGGTGGGCCAGATGTTGGGGAACAAGTACGTGGTAGTGGCTTCCCAAGGGCATGTGCGGGACCTGCCGAAAAGCAAGATTGGGGTGGATATCGACAACGAGTTCGAACCATCCTACGTAATCATGCGGGACAAGCGGTCCATCCTCAGCGACCTGAAGAAGGCCGGCGACCAGGCCAAGACTATTTATCTNGCCACTGACCCGGACAGAGAAGGGGAGGCCATCTCCTGGCACCTGCAAACGGCAGCCAAGTGGGACGAACGGCCCGACCCTCCCAAGCGGGTGGTTTTCCACGAGATCACCAAACAGGCAGTGGAAGAAGCCTTCCAGCATCCCCGGGAAATCGACATGGAGCTGGTGAACGCCCAGCAAGCGCGGCGCATTCTTGATCGATTGGTGGGCTACCAGATCAGCCCCCTTCTCTGGCGTNGGGTGCAGCGCGGACTATCGGCGGGGCGGGTNCAGTCGGTGTCCCTGAGAATGGTGGTGGACCGAGAAAAGGCGATCCAGGCTTTCGTTCCTGTCGAATCCTGGACCCTGGAAGCCCAACTCCACAAAGAAAAGAGCCCAGCCGCCCGGCCCCATCTCTTCACGGGCGTACTGCACTCGGTGAAAGGCCAAAAGAACCGCTTGTCGATCCCCAACGAGGACGATGCCCGCGGGTATGAGGCCGAGTTGAAGGACGCGGCCTACGCGGTGTCCAACGTGCGAAAACGGGAAGTCCGCCAGCGTCCTACCGCACCCTTTACCACCAGCACGATGCAGCAGGAAGCGGGCCGGAAACTGCGGCTGACCCCCCGCCGTACTATGTCGATAGCCCAAGAACTCTACGAGGGGCTCCCCGTGGGTGGCGGAGAATCGGTGGGACTGATTACATATATGCGGACCGACTCGGTTCAGGTGGCCACATCGGCCGTGAGCGAGGCCCGAGGTTACATCACCGATACTTACGGCAAGGACTATGTTCCGGAAAAGCCGCGGGTGTTCACCACCAAGGCCAAATCGGCCCAGGAAGCTCACGAGGCGATCCGGCCCACGTCTATCCGGCGCACTCCGGATTCCGTTAAAGCTTTCCTGAGCCGGCCTCAATTCAACCTGTACAGTTTGGTTTGGTCCCGGATGTTGGCCAGCCAGATGGCCGATGCCCGGACCGAAGCTACTACCGTGGATATTGAAGCAGCCTGCAAAGGGACGTCCAAGGTCTATATGTTCCGCTCCACCGGCTCGGTGTTGAAGTTCCCAGGGTTCCGGGCGCTTTACCTGGAAAGCCGCGACGATGACGAGTCGGAAGATGGCCGCCAATCATTGCCCGAGCTGATAGNCGGCGATCGTTTGGGCTGCCAGAACCTGGAGGCGTTACAACACTTCACCCAGCCGCCACCCAGATTCACCGAGGCCACTTTGATCAAGGCTATGGAAGAGAAAGGGATTGGCCGTCCCAGCACTTATGCCCCAACCGTGGGAACGCTGTTGGACCGGCACTATGTAACCAAGGAGCAAAACCGTCTTGTGCCTTCCGCACTGGGGGTGACGGTTACCGAACTGCTCCTTGAATTTTTCACCGACGTGATGGACCCTGATTTCACCGCAAAGATGGAAGAAGGGCTGGATGAGGTTTCGCGNGGGGAACGAGAGTGGGTCCCCATGCTGGGAGAATTCTACGGTCCCTTCGGGAAGGCCCTGGCCAAGGCCGAAGAGTCGATGCCCCGGACCAAGGTGGAAGAGGAGACCGACGAGGTCTGTGACACTTGTGGCAAGCCCATGGTGATCAAGACCGGGCGGTTCGGCCGGTTCCTGGCCTGTACCGGATTTCCCGAGTGCCGGACCACCAAGCCGATATTGAACAAGATTGGTGTCTCTTGCCCTAAGCCAGAGTGTACCGGAGAGATCGTGGAACGCCGGGCCCGAGGCGGCCGGCGCCCATTCTTTGGCTGCTCCCGCTACCCCGATTGCGACTTCATCAGCAACCAGCGCCCCGTGCCCACTCCCTGCCCCGAGTGCAACGGCATGATGGTGCAACAAGGCCAGGACATGCTTTCGTGTACCGTCTGCGATTGGCGTGAGGCCATCCTGGAGCCGTCCCCGGAGTTGACGCCAGTTGGCGATTGACCACGGAACACCCGTTTCCGCCGAGTTGACCCGATTCGACGCCCTCGTCGGAGGTTATCCAGATTACCTTCGAGGGCAGCGGGGANTATCGGAAAACACCGTCCGGATCTACCTGGATGACATCGGCTCCTTCCGGCAATACCTTGGCTTGGAAGAGGTAACTCTGGGAGACATGGACCGGGCGATGCTCCGGGGGTATATGGCCTGGTTGGCCACCGATGCCCTGGATGGCAAANGCTACGCCCGGGTCAGCATCGCCCGCAANCTCACGGTGTTACGTTCCTTCTACCTATTTCTCGTCCAACAAGGATTATTCAAGGCCAGTCCGGTGCCATCTGGCCGCAGTTACCGGGTGAAGGTCCAGAAACCCCTTCCCAGTTTCCTGGGACAGCGGGACGCGGCCCGGCTTTTGGATGCCCCGGATGAAGCGTCTCCTTTGGGACTGCGGGACCGGGCAATCTTGGAAGTGCTCTACTCTTGCGGCGTTCGGCTGGGCGAGATACAAACCATGGATTTGCCTCACGTGAACTTCACCAGTCAAGAGATTCTGGTCCGGGGCAAGGGTTCTAAAGAAAGATGGGTGCTATTCGGTCAGCCTGCCGCCACGGCATTGCGGCGCTACCTGGACGAGGGGAGGCCCCAACTGGCGATACGCCCTGAACCGGCGCTCTTCTTAAACCGTTACGGCGCCCGGCTCTCGCGCCGGAGCATGGAAAAGCTGGTTGGCCGCTATGGAATCCAGGCGCAGACAACCTTGAGCGTACATCCCCACACCCTGCGGCATTCCTTCGCCACCCACATGTTGGAGGGAGGCGCGGACCTGCGGGTGATCCAGGAGTTGCTNGGACATTCCAGCCCCAGCACCACCCAGATATACACCCACGTCACCAAGCAGGAGGCCCTTTCGGCCTATCTGACGAACCACCCCCGCTCCGATATGCCGCCGGTTTCATCTGCCGGTGANGGGGCTGACTCTGATGACTAAGTTCCTAGTGCTCAACGGACCGAACATCAACGCCCTAGGCCGCCGGGACATTGGTATCTACGGTGCTATGACCTTGGACGATGTGAATCGGGAAGTGTCTCAACTGGCCGATAAGCTGGGAGTGGAGGTCACTTTCTTCCAGTCCAACGTGGAAGGGCACCTGGTTGATTGCATCCAAGAGCATTTTGGGACNATCCAAGGGATCATCATTAACCCCGGTGCTTTGACCCATTACAGCTATACCTTAAAGGACGGCCTCATCGACGCCGGAGTGCCCATCATTGAGGTTCATCTGAGCAACCCTTACGCAAGAGATGAATGGCGGCGTCATTCCGTTGTAACCGACATCGCCCGAGGCCAGATTGCGGGGTTTGGTTGGAGAAGCTATACTGCGGCTCTGGACATCCTTGCCGCGATNACCAAAGAAGAGGGAGCGCAATGAGCGACCGCCTGGAGCGAGTGGCGGGTCAATTGGCCGAGAGAAATCTGGACGCAATTCTAATCTCGGCTCCGGAAAACCGCCGCTATCTCTCGGGGTTCACCGGGTCCTCGGGACACTTGCTCATCACCCCCAGCCGGGCCATGTTGTTTACCGACTCCCGTTACTCCGAGCAGGCCGCCAATCAAGCTCCCGGCTTTCAGGTGATCCAAGTACGAGGCGGTTGGGGCTGGCTGGTGGAGCAACTCAAGGAGACCGGCGTTCAACGAGTCGGATTTGAAAGCCGGCATATGACTGTGGCTAATTATGAAAAAGTGCTGGATGCCCTGAAAGAAGACGGGAATCTGGGTAAAGTTTCGTTGGTTGCGGCCTCCGGCATCGCTGAAGAACATCGGGTTGTTAAGGACCTGGAAGAGATGGTATTGCTCCAAAAGGCCATCGACGCCTCGGACTCGGCTATGGAAGNTGTCTGCCCTACCATTCAAGAAGGCATGACCGAGAAAGAAGTTGCCTGGCGGATGGAAATGGCGATGCGGGAGTTCGGCGCCGACGGACTCAGCTTCGACACCATCGTGGCCGCCGGTCCCAATGGCNCGATGGCGCACCATATGCCCTCGGACCGGCCCATACAGGCCGGGGAGCCCATAGTCATTGACATGGGAGCAATAGCAGACGGGTATTGCTCGGATATCACCCGCACCGTGGTGGTTGGAGAGCCTGACGAGACTTTCAACAAGATTTACGACATCGTATTGGGGGCCCAACTCACCGCCATCAATACGGTCAAGGCCGGTATGAGCGGTGAGGACTGCGACGGTTTGTCCCGGACGGTCATCGCCGAGGCGGGTTATGGAGATAATTTCGGCCACAGTCTGGGTCATGGNGTCGGCTTAGAGGTTCATGAGAGCCCGAGGGTTGGCCCCAACTCCCCGGAAACCCTGGAGCCGAACATGGTGTTCACCGTGGAGCCCGGCATTTATTTAACGGGCTGGGGTGGCGTCCGGATAGAGGATATCGTGGTCCTCGGAGATGATGGAGCAAAAGTCCTGAGCAAAGCCTCCAAATAAAGCGTTCAGCTGTCAGGACTNAGCCGGCGCCGGGAGCAGAAAAATTCGCGATAATGAGAACATTGAACGGCAGTGACCCGGATTGCNGCTGCAAGGAAGCGGAATTCTCACGCCGGAGTCCACAGTAGCTGACCGCTGATAGCCGATGGCTGACAGCTTGTCACCGGAAGGGAGGTNGGAATGAGCATCAACTTTAGCGATCTAAGCAAGGGAATGGTCATTGAGTTGGAAGACCAGCCCTGGCAAATAATGGATTACGAGCGNCATAAGATGCAGCAACGGGCGCCGGTTACCCGGATAAAGATGAAGAACCTTCTCAACGGAGCAGTGGTAGAGAAGACCTTCCAAAGATACGACACCTCATTCTCCATGGCGGACATCGAAAACCGGCAGACCCAATATATGTACACCGATGGGGACTATTACTACTTCCTAGACCAAGAGACTTTCGACCAATATGATCTGGAGACCAACCAATTGGGTAAGTCCCTCGATTACTTGAAAGAACAGATGATGGTTGAAGCCGTCTTTTACAAAGGAAAGGTGATCAACATCAACCTTCCGACCCACGTAGATCTGGAAGTGAGAGAAACCCCGCCGAATTTTCAAGGGAACACCGCTCAGGGGGGCACCAAGCCGGCCACATTGGAAACCGGGCTGCGGGTTACCGTGCCAACGTTCGTCACCGCGGGCAATATAGTCCGGGTGGATACGCGCACCGGAGAATATACCGAGCGAGTTAGCTAACCCAGTGGCTGTATACACTGTCAGCCAAGTATCGCAACATGTTAAAGAGGTCCTGGAAAGCGATCCGCTACTGGCCGACGTGCTGGTGGAGGGNGAGGTTTCCAATCTCCGGGTTTCTTCCGCCGGCCACTCTTATTTCTCCCTGAAAGACGATCAGGCTCTGTTGAACTGCGTCATGTTTCGCGGCCAACCGGGAGCCGAACTGCTCGCCGGTGGCACAGCTGTTTTGGTCCATGGGCGGCTCCAGTTCTACGAACCCCGGGGCTCCACCGACTTCATGGTGGATTTGGCCATGGCCGCCGGGGTGGGCGAATTGGCCTTGGAATTAGAACGGTTGACCCTACGCTTGGAAGCCGAGGGGTTGTTCGACGAGTCTCGAAAGCGTCCTCTACCGTCCTTCCCCAAGGTCATCGGCGTGGTGACATCGCCGTCCGGCGCGGTATTCCACGACATCCAAAACGTCATCCAAAGACGCTACCCTTTGGTGGAGCTTCTGCTTGCTCCATCGTTGGTGCAGGGTCCGAAAGCCGCCGCTGAGATCGTCGCGGCCATTGAAGGCCTTAATCGGGACGGCCGGGCCGATGTCATAGTGCTGGCGCGGGGCGGAGGCGCTCTGGAGGAGCTGTGGCCCTTCAACGAGGAGATCGTGGCGAGGGCCATCTACGCNAGCCACATTCCCACGGTCAGCGCGATAGGTCACGAAACTGACTTCACCATTTCCGACCGGGTGGCCGATCTCAGAGCTCCCACACCGTCGGCGGCGGCGGAGATCGTAGCCCCAGACCAATACGTCTTGAGACAACAGTTGGACGAAGTTCTAGCCTATTTTGACCGGGCCTGGGCCTATCAGGTGGATTCCCGCCGCGATGATGTGACCCGATTGTCAGGAAACCTTGAAGGAATCCTGCCCGATACCGGCAACTGGCGCCGGAGGGTTGATGACATTGCCAGAGGCGCGGGAATCACCCTGACCAACCGGTTGAAAATCACCCGTATGCAGGTGGAAAACCGGGAAGACCGGGTGCGCGCCCTGGATCCCGTTGCCACTCTACGCCGGGGCTATTCCGTGGTTCAGCAGCAGGTCACCGGCCAAGTTGTAACCAATGTGGACCAGGTTGAAGACGGCGACGCCCTTTCTATCACCGTCAGCGACGGTCTGGTAGAAGCCACCGCCGGCCATGCGGTCAAGCGGAAAACCGTCATCAAGAAG
Source organism: Chloroflexota bacterium (assembly GCA_002710215.1). GTDB lineage: Bacteria > Chloroflexota > Dehalococcoidia > Lucifugimonadales > UBA3495 > UBA11650. Next base: position 12,177 of record PAJQ01000060.1, read on the forward strand.
AAAAAGGCCGTGGCCGCGGGCGTCGGCATGGAGCGCCTNATCTAGGTCCACCTTGTGTTAATAATTGATGCCGCCCGGAGATTTATTCGGCACGATTCGTCTACGGGGCGGTAGAGGAAATCCGCTTTCAGGCTAAACCGGGGAGACCTTGGATATGGCTGACTCTCAAGAACCTCAGTCTACACAGGAACTGGACACCCTTTCATTTGAAGAGGCCTTTCGCCGCTTGAACGAGATGGCCGAATCTCTGGATGATGGGGGCTTGAGCCTCGCCGACGCTACTGCCCGATATGAAGAGGGCATGAATCTGGTCCGGCGCTGCAATCAGTTGTTGGATGAGGCCGAACTGAAGATCACGAACCTGAAGGACAGTTTCTCGTCGAACTCGGACGAGGAAGAGTGGGAACCACAGGCGTAGATTTCTCAGTGTTGGATGTTGGGTGGCTATGCTTAATATCGGCTGGTTTTCCACCGGGAGAGGACCCGGTTCTCAGGGTCTGCTGCGATTTGTCCAAGACCGCTTGGCAAAAGGTCTATTGGATGCCCGCATCCAGTTCGTTTTCAGCAACCGGGAGCCCGGCGAGGCCGAAGGTTCGGACCAGTTTTTCGAGTTGACCCGGAAGTACGGCTTGACCTTGGCCGCCCTGTCCTCCAACAAGTTCCGCAGATCAAAGGGAGGCCGGTTTGCCGACCATCGGGACGAATACGACGTCCGGGTGATGGAATTGCTAGGGGGCTTTCAGCCGGATATTTGCGTGCTGGCNGGATACATGCTGATCGTGGGCGGCGCCATGTGCCGCCGGTATCCGCTGCTGAACCTGCACCCGGCGTTGCCCGACGGTCCCACCGGTACTTGGCAAGAGGTTGTTTGGCGTCTGATCGAAACCAAGGCCACTCAGACCGGAGCTATGATCCATCTGGCCACCGAAGAAGTGGATAGAGGGCCGTTGATCTCTTACTGCACGGCGCCGCTGACCGGTTCGGAATTCGATGTGCATCGGCAGGCTTTGNACCAAAGGAATCTGNATCAGGTGAAGGAAGAAGAAGGAGAGGAGTTCGCCCTGTTTCAGTTGATTCGACAGGCTGAATATCTGAAGGAGCCCTACCTGCTATTTGAAACACTGCNGGCCGTAGCCCAAGGACGGCTAAGCATCAGGGATGGTGAGGTATTTGCCGGGACGCACCCCGGCGACCTAGGGATAAATACTTTTCAAGGGATATGCCTGGACCGAGAGATAAAACAGGCAATGGCTTCGGAACAAACCTAGGGCGCTTCCTAAGCTGACTTTTCCACCAGCCCCAAAGAGATGTTCAGGGTTTCACCGGACTCGCCGATCAGAACCGGATCTTTCGATCCTTCAACCGCCTCCCGTCCCACGACGCACCGAGCGACATCGGTTAATGAAGGAAGCTCGTACATCACGTCGAGCAAAGTCTCTTCGATGATGTAGCGCAGGCTCCGGGCGCCGGTCTGATGTTCCAGAGCCCGCTCGGCGGCGGCTTCCAGACCTTCCGGCGTGAATTCCAGTTCCACGCCGTCCATGCTGAAGAGCTGTTGGTACTGCTTTACGATAGCGTTCTTGGGCTCGGTAAGCACTTTGACCAAAGAGTCTTTGTCGAGGGATTCCAGGGACACGGTTACGGGCAGCCGGCCCACCATTTCAGGGATGAATCCGAATTGCAGCAAGTCTTCCGGAGCAACCTGGCTCAGGTAATTAGGTTCCTCTTCTTCCCCACCCCGGCCACCGGCGAGGAAACCCAAACGGGAAGAACCCGACACCAGCCTTCGAGAGACGATTTCGTCCAAGCCGTCAAAGGCGCCGCCGCAAATGAACAGAACATTACGGGTGTCGATCTGCAGGAACTCTTGGTGAGGGTGCTTGCGGCCCCCTTGAGGCGGGACGTTGGCGACGCACCCTTCAATAATCTTCAGTAGTTCTTGCTGGACGCCCTCGCCGGAGACATCCCTGGTGATGGAGCGGTTCACGCCCTCTTTGCGGGCGATTTTATCCAACTCGTCGATGTAGATAATGCCATGCTCGGCCCGGGACACATCCCAGTCGGCTGCCTGAATCAAACGGAGGAGGATGTTTTCCACATCCTCCCCCACATATCCCGACTCGGTGAGCGACGTCGCGTCGCATACGGCGAATGGCACATCCAGCGTGCGGGCCAAAGTTTCGGCTAAGAGGGTCTTGCCGCAGCCGGTGGGCCCCATCAGCAAGATGTTGGTCTTTTGGAGTTCAATATCCGAAGGGTTCTTGCCGTTCCAGATCCGTTTGAAGTGGTTGTAGACCGCCACGCTCAGGATTTTTTTGGCCCGTTCTTGGCCGATAACGTAGGTTTCCAGGTTGGAGTAAATCTTTCGGGGAACCAGCGGTCCATTATTCCCCCGGTCCACCGCTTTCTTGGGGGCCTCTTCTTCAACCAACTGGTTTAAAACCTGGACACAATCGTAGCAGACCGCCGCCCTTCCCTGTCCAGCCATAACCAAACGAGACCTTGCCTGGGATTTCTCGCAAAACGAACACTGCGAGAGCCTCGGCGCGTTTCTATTGCTGGCCAACACTCACCCCCAGATCTACGAAGATTCCTCCGAAACCGAATNCGATAACGTCTGTCCGGTACCACCCTGGCCGCCGGGCCTTGCCTGCCTCGAGAACCGTAAGGCCAATCTTATCTATGGATTCGGTACTATATGGATTGACGATGTTTTATTTAGTCCTTCTTCTCTTCGCCGGAGTCATCGGATGCGCCTGATGTGGAACCAAGTATCTCATCTACCAAGGAGTATTCAACTGCTTGCTCCGCAGTCAGATAAAAGTCCCGGTCCGTATCCCTGGCAATCTTGTCATAAGTTTGACCGGTGTTTTCGGACAGGATGTTACGTATCGTGTCTTGCAACCGGAGAATCTCCCGGGCGGCAATCTCTATATCACTGGCCTGGCCCTGGGCGCCTCCCATCGGCTGGTGCATGTGGATGGTGGAGTTGGGCAGGGCGTAGCGCTTTCCCTTGGCGCCACCGGACAGCAATATCGTAGCCATGCTGGCGGCCATGCCAAGGCAGATGGTAGACACTTCGGGATTGATAAGCCGCATGGTGTCGTATATCGCCAAGCCGGAACTGATTACCCCGCCGGGGCTGTTGATGTATACGCTGATGCCTTTGTCCGGGTCTTCCCGCTCCAGGAAAAGGAGTTGGGCGATAATCACGTTGGCCATTTGGTCGTGAATCTGAGTGCCCAAGAAGATAATCCGCTCTTTCAACAGCAGAGAGTAGATATCAAATGCCCGCTCTCCCCGGGGACTGGTTTCAATGACCATGGGAATTATACTTTCGGGGACAAACAATCCATGTTCTCCAGCCGTCTGGCCGAAGCCGGCTGCTTGGTTGACCGATGGATCTTGGGGGTAGTTAAGCATCTGGTTCTGCTCCTTGCTGTGGTACTTCAGGGTCCGGCGAACCGGCCGCAGTGGTTTCTTCTTCGGGGTCTTCGGCGTTGTCATCGTTGGCAGACTGGTCCTCTGACACGGGGGCCGCCGCCCCGGCGATCTCCACCAAACGGGTCATGACCTGACGGTTTACCAGGGATGACCGGATAGACTCCCGGGCGCTTTCGGAGGAAAGGGAACCTCTCATTGATTCCTCGGAATCCCCCGCTGTGGCAACTATGGAATCTATCTCAGATTGGATGTCTTCCGGCGAGACTTCGATGCCCTCTTCCTGGGCCAATTTTCGCAGCACCAAGTAAGTGTTCAGCCGCTCCTCGGCTCTGGGCCGAAGCTGCTCCCGCCACTCCTCGCCGGTTTTTCCGATGTAACCAAGGTAGGTATCCATGTCCATGCGCTGGCTGCGCAATGATCGCTCACGTTCCTCGTACATGTGGTCCAGTTCTCGCTGATAGATCAGATCTGACGCCTGGATTGAAGCCGTCTTGAGCAACTCTTGCAGGCTGGCATCTTGAGCTTGGCGCTCCGCGGAGGCTTCGGCGTCTTCCCTTATTCGCCCACGCACGAAGTCTTTGAGGGCCTCCATGCTTTCATATCCGTCCCTGATCCCTTTAGCAAATTCATCGTCCAACTCGGCAAGCTGCTTCTCTTTAACGGAGAGCACTTCAACTTTGAACTGACATTCTTTGCCGGCGTATTCTTCCTGATTATGGTCTTCTGGAACGATGAGGGAGAACTCTTTGGTTTCTCCCGCGGTCATGCCCTCGAGGATTGATGAGAAGCCGGGCATGGGCATGGGATTGTCTTCTTGCGGGATGAAGTCGACCCCTTTATCGTTGATCGCTTGATCCCCTTCGATGGTGCCATCGACGTTCAAGTTCAGCAGGTCGCCAAATTGGACGGGGCGTTCCACCGGGTCCCAAGGGGCCGCTTCAGAGCGAAGCTGCTCGATAACTTCGTCCACTTGGTCTTCACTGACCGTTACCGGTTCCCGGTCCACCTGGATACTTCGAAAATCGCCCAAGTCCACCAGCGGCTCTAAAGGAACAACCGCTTTGAATGATACGGGCTCAATCTCCAGAAGTTCCAACTGGGGGTCGGCGAAGGCTTGGATATCTTCATCGCTGAGGACTTGGTCCAGGGTCTCTGGAATCATGAATTCCAGCGCTTCCTGCACCAAAGCGGTGCGGCCCAAATGGCTTTCTACTATTGATCTGGGGGCTTTACCAGGGCGGAATCCGGGAATCTTGACCCGGCTCGCCAACCGGCGGTATGACCGGCCGATGAAGGGCTCCTCGTCCTCGGACGCCATGGATACATTGAGGGTGATATCTGTGGGGGTTACGGACTCCTTGGTGACGATCACCACTGACTAACTCCGTTCCGTTGAGATGCCGTGGATACGGGATTCTGGGGATACTGTATTCCGCGAGTATTGAACACTGCCTGCCCCTCCCCACACCGACGACGACTTTTGAACTTGGAATACGCCTCAGTATAGCATAACCACCCCCTCGTTAAAAGGTTACCGGCCTCGCGGGCCCGGATGGACGGCGGTAATCGTACGGCGTCTATTCAAGGGCTAGATGCGCGAAGCTTGGCCGTACTGGTTCTGTCCCTACATACATAAAGAATAGCGATGACGTACTGAACCAGGGGAAAGTAAATCACCACGCTAGGAACGGCCTGAAGATTTTATTTGGGCAAAACATAAAAAAGGTATAAAAATAATATTAAAAACCGTTGACATTTACATACCCGGATTGGTAAGTTTGCCCAAATGGCGCGGATAAGGGTATTGAGGGGACTAGGGCCCCATTTTCTTGCCGCACCAACGCCGGCGCAGGCCGTAAGGTTCTAGCATCAGCCGGCCAACTTTGGCTAACCTGACGATCCGCAGGATAGCCGGTAGATCCCGGAACGGTAGCCCTTTAGAGTGGGTTAGGGGAAGAATCCCTGATCTACCAATTAGCGATCATCGCACAGTGCTTACGTGGTGATCGGGCGGCCGACACAGTTTGACAGCGGTAGGCAGGGATGCCCCAGGGCGGGCCAGGGCCTACCATTCTGGGAGACACGGTGGTTCTTGCGGCATCGACAATCGAAAGGCCTGTTTACGAATCTTGGAGCGGCAGTGTGACAGAGTTCACTGGATCCGCTGACCAAGGATCTGTTTTCCATCAACCGGTTCTTCTCTCCGAAACGTTGGAGCGGTTGTTGGCGCATCCAGGCGGCGTTTACCTGGATGCCACCGTAGGCGAAGGTGGACACACCTCCGCATTGCTTCAAGCCTCAACTCCCGGAGGCCGGGTCTTGGGCATTGATCGTGACCCCCGCTCTTTGGCCACCGCGGCCGTTCGTTTGGAGCGATTCGGCGAAAGTTTTATTCCCCTTCAAGGTAATTACAGCCAAATGGTGGCGATGGCCAACGATCAGGGAATCGACCGGGTTGATGGGATACTCATGGACTTGGGGCTATCTTCCCGCCAGCTCGATACCCCGGGATATGGGTTCAGTTTTCAGACGGATGAACCCCTGGATATGCGGTACGACCCCAATGGGCCTCTATCCGCAGACGACATTGTCAACGCCTATTCTGAAGAGGACCTGGCCAACGTTATATTCCGGTATGGCGAGGAACCCCGGTCCCGCCGGATCGCCCGGGCGATCGTCCGGAACCGGCCCATCAACTCCACCGGCCAACTGGCCTCGCTGGTTGCGGCAGCTTTGGGGCCGGGATCAAGGAAGGGACACCGGGTACACCCGGCTACGCGTACTTTCCAAGCCCTCAGGATAGAAGTCAACGACGAGTTGGCCAGTGTGGAAACCGGATTAGCGGCGGCGATAGATCTGTTGGCGCCCTTTGGAAGACTGGCGGTCATCAGCTACCACAGCCTGGAAGACAGGATAGTTAAGACTGCCTTTCAACGGGAGTCCACCGGCTGTATCTGCCCTCCGGAAATTCCGGTATGCATTTGCGAGCACGAACCGGTTTTGAACCTAGTAAATCGCAGAATAATCAAGCCTTCTTCGGAGGAAGTGGCCGGTAATCCACGAAGCCGCAGCGCCCGAATGCGGGTAGCGGAGCGCCGCTGAAGAGGCCGGCACAAGGCCCAACCAGGATGAAAGGACGGTATTAATTTGAGTAAAGAAACGTTCTACACCGCTGTTGACATCGGCAGCAATAAGGTCTGTTCTATCGTTGCTAGGGTGGGTGCTGAAGGGGATCTGAAGATCTTAGGGACCGGGATGGTCACCTCCCAAGGGATGCAGAAAGGCCGCATAGACAACATAGACGAGGTCAAAGTCGCCGTTAAATCCTCCTTGGAAGAAGCACAAAGATACATCGGCCGGGGAGTGATCTCCGGAGTGTACGCCGGCGTTAGCGGGACCCACATCAGTTGTCTTAACACGAAAGACATGATGGAAAATCCCAGCGCCGATGATGATATTGGGCCTCAGCACCTGGACCAGTTGATCCGGTCGTCGTTTCCCAAAGTGGACCCGTCACAAGAGATTCTGCACATGATACCCATTGGGTATGAAGTCGATGGCATGGAAGCGGTGCGAAATCCCGCCGGGCTTCACGCCAAGCAAATAAACGTTGAATCCCACGTAGTGATGGGAGACGCGGCAACGCTAAGGAATACGGTTAAAGCCGTTGAGGCCAGCCGGGTTTCGGTCAAGAGCTTGGTAGTGGAGTCGCTGGCATCGGCTGAGTCCACTCTGACCGGTGACGAGAAAGAGATGGGCGCCGTATTGGTCGATATCGGCGGCGGGACCATTGATCTAATGATTTACCGTCAGGGAAATCCCTGGTATTCGGCGGTGATTCCAGTGGGCGGTAATCAGCTCACCAGGGACCTGGCCGTGGCTATGCGCATCCCTTACTTCCTGGCTGAAGACATCAAATTGAAGTGGGGTCATGCCCTGCCTGAACTGGTTCGGGCCGACGAAGAAGTGGTCGTGCCCAGCTTCCAGGGGCAGCCTCGAAGGATCGCCAGGCGCAGAGACCTTTGTGAGCCCCTGCAGGCCCGGATGGTGGAAATGTTGAAACAGATCTTGTTGCAGGTGCGCCAGTCAGGCCTACGGCAACTTCCAAACGCGGGGTTAGTGATTACCGGAGGATGCGCCGAGTTGCCCGGAATACGTGAACTGGCTCTGAAAACCGTGGGAGGTCCAGTTAGGTTGGCCTACCCTCAAGGCATCGCCGGGCTGCCTACGCAATTGCAAAAAGCCAGCACCTCCACTGCGGTGGGACTGCTGCTTTGGGGAATCAAACATCAAGGGGAAAGGCGCTCTTATAGCAACGGAGACCGGACCGTAAAGGTCCACAAGTCCTTGCTGGAGCGGCTGACGGGAGGTCGCAAGCAAGAGCAAGGCGTTCAAGTCGGGTAACCGCTGGGGCTTAGCCCAGTCTGAAGACCTTATTGCGATGACGACGCGTGATCGAATCAACAACACCGCGACGTCGAATGATACAGGAACAACCAGTGTGAACCAGGATAAAACTCGTGATGTGGAGGGGAAACCATGGTTTTGGAAAACTCAGCGTCTTGGGAGCCGGCACGGGAAAACTTGGATCCTTTGAACTTGATGCCCGAAGGAGGCCTGGCCGTCCCTAACATTAAGGTTTTGGGCATAGGCGGAGGCGGCAGCAACGCCGTGAGCCGGATGTTCAAGGAAAAGTTGCCCGTGGTGGAATACTACGCGGTTAATACCGACTCTCAACACCTGTTCCGCTGTGACGTGGCGCACCGTATCGCCATCGGACAGAATCTGACCCGGGGCCTGGGCTCAGGCGCCCAACCCGATCTAGGTCGGCAGGCCGCGGAAGAGAGCCGGCAGGAAATCGAGAAGGCTGTCGAAGGTTCCGACATGGTTTTCCTAGCCGTGGGTATGGGCGGCGGCACCGGCACCGGCGCATCGCCGGTGGTTGCTCAGATCGCCAAGGAATCGGGCGCACTGACCGTGGCCGTGGTAAGCAAGCCCTTTTCCTTTGAGGCCAATAACCGGCGAAAGAACGCCGAAGAGGGGATCGCCCGTCTCAGGGACCATGTGGACACGGTTATCGTGATTCCCAACGACCGGCTGTTGACCATGAACACCCAGGGCGAGCAGACTTTCACTTGGGAAGACGCCCTCAAAATGGCCGACTCAGTTTTGCAGCAAGCCATTCAGGCCATCGCCGAGGTAGTTACGGTACCCGGCGAGATCAACGTGGACTTTGCCGATGTGAAGACCATTCTCAGCAACGCCGGTCCCGCTTGGCTTGCGATCGGCAAGGGCAAGGGCGAAAACCGGGCGGTGGAAGCAGCCAAAATGGCCACCAAGAGTCCGTTACTGGATATCGCTATGGACGGAGCCAAGCGGATCCTGTTCGTGGTTAGCGGTGGCCCAACCCTGAGCCTGAAAGAGGTCCAGGAAGCCGCCAACGTCATCCAGGATATGGCTGACCCGGATGCCAATATCATCTTCGGGACCTGCCGTGACCCCAAGCTGGACGACGAAGTCAAGATCACCATGGTAGCGGCTTCCTTCCCGGTGATGGCGGACAATGACCATGCCCGTGAAGCCGACCTGGAACGGCTGTTGCAGGACGTTATCCCCGAAAGCGAAGAGGAACTGGACGTTCCCAGCTTCCTGCGGCGTCAATCGTCTTCAAGGAACCGGGGGTTCTTCAGATAAACTAAGCGGGCTAATATGATGTGGCGCCTCCGGAAACCGTCCGGGGGCGCCACGGGCTAAACCTATCGGAGCAAGAGGCTCCACAAAATATGAGGAATATTCTCGGAGGCCTGGAAGCAATAATACCCTTTCCTTAGCAACCTTAAACAAATAGGCGCCGAGAACCTTATCGAGGCCGTCCCATCGCGGGGCGGCCTCTACTTTTTTGTCCATGCTGAATCTTGCCCCCAAGCCTTAAATCCGCTACCCGGCGCTGCGGGAAACGACGAGAACGCCTATTCTTCTCGGGCTGGGGACGGGGATTGGGGATTGTGCCCAGAATAGTGCCTGGAATTTCCGAAATCTGCTGTAGCTCGCCTTTGGTAGTGGCTGTGGTTTGGCCCAAGCAGACATAACACATCGAATACCGATGAATTCGGAGCCTGAGAGTCGGAATTCGGCGCGTTTCTATTGACTTTGGCTATACTCGAGTATACAATCTGCCTACTACCGGTGGTAGTTTGACATAAACACTACACAGTATGTAGTATTCTTAAATGATTTCGGAATTATTTTAAGAAAACAGCCAAGATATGCATTGTCCCTATTGTACATTCAGCGATTCCAAGGTAACCGACTCCCGGGTGGTGGAAAACGGCATACGGCGCCGGAGGGAATGCCAGCGTTGCGGCCTTAGATTCACCACTTATGAAAGGATTCAGGCCACCGCTTTGATGGTGTCCAAACATGATGGACGGCGGGAGGAATTTAACCGGGAAAAGCTTATCGTCGGGATCAGGAAGGCCTGCACCAAACGCCCGATTTCTTCCCGGACCATCGAGAAGATGGTGGAGGATGTCGAGGCGGAGCTGCAACATTTGGGCCAAGTAGATGTCCCGACGTCCATTCTCGGCTCCATGGTGATGGAACGGCTGATGAAATTGGACCGGGTCGCTTATATAAGGTTTGCCAGCATCTACCAGGACTTTCAACAGATCGAAAGCTTTGAGCAAGCGGTGCAAGACCTTAGAGAAGAGAACACCCAGCTACCTTTAATGGATGTCCCGCCCGGAGAACCCGGCCGAAAAAGGCGAAGGTCCTCCAACGGCCAGGCGCGTCAGCGGGGCCGAATCTCGAGATCCAACGGCGAAAGCAATATTCAAGAGTCAACCGGCGAACCAGAAGGAGATAACGTTGTCAAACAATAGCTTGCAATCTTCCGTTCTTTCCAGGCTGCTTACCTTGAACAGCGAGATTCACGATTTGGAATCTCAGTTGCGTCAAGAGCCAGTGCCCCGTCTGCGATTGGAGCACCATATAAAATTCGAGACCGACAAGATAAACANCATAGCGGAAACTCAAGACGCCATCGATCAGAATGTGCGCGCCAGCTTAATGACTTGTTGGCTGGGAATGNCGGAGGAGTAGCACCCCTTTNCCCCGTGGCGATCTTGANGGGCCCTCGGATATAGAACGGTCGAACTCTCGCGATGCGCCGGTGCTGCCAACNNGCTGCCCGTCCTGTTTTCCGCAATTAAAGTGAACCGCGTAAATGCCGCCCTCCGTCGTCCTATAAGGGACCACAACGGAGGGTGGCTTTTCATTTTTTAGTATCCCTAATCACGAATCCTTCCGGGAATGTTCGAAGTTTCNCATTTCCGTTCCGGGTCCTATTGACTTTCCAAATATCGGCTTGTACAATTCGGCCTACCATTTATGGTAGCAATTTGGCCCANCCATACACTATCTGGTATTTGGTCGTTGTTTNAAACACTTTTAAAATTAGTTGAAAGAAAAAGCCGTTGACCCCTAAAGTTTTCCCTCAGCGGACTTCATCGGTGGATCAAACGGCGGGGCCTTCACTGACATTAGGGCAAGGAAATGACATCATCGAGCGGTTAAGGTGTTACNGGTTGGGAGGTATGGCGGGATGGGATAGGCCGCGCGTTCCCGCACCGTTGTTCCACCCTGTGACCCTTTAGGAGGACCCGGCAATGACATCCACTCGCGAGAGTTTCGATACATCCACTCATGAACGACGGCGGGCAATCGCCCTGGCACTGTCCGAGGCGGGCATTTCCCGGCTGATAAACGAGCGGACTCAAGAGCTGACTGAAAACGCCAAGGTGGTCTTGGACCGCCGCTACCTTTCTAAAGACCGGGAAGGCAACATACTGGAAGANCCCAACGGCATGTTCCGCCGGGTGGCTCGAAACCTTTCCCAGGCCGACTTGAACTACGGAGCTACCGAAGAGCAACGGCAAGCCACCGAAGACGAATTCTACGAAATGATGTGGCGTCTGGAATGTCTGCCCAATTCTCCCACATTGATGAACGCCGGCCGGGAGCTGCAACAGCTTTCCGCTTGTTTCGTACTACCGGTGGACGACGCCTTGGACTCGATATTCGACAAGGTCAAGCAAACGGCGCTGATTCATAAGAGCGGCGGGGGAACGGGCTTTTCCTTNACNCGGCTGCGTCCGGCGGGCGACGTGGTTGGCTCCACCGGGGGGATTGCCAGCGGACCGGTTAGCTTTATCCGAGCCTTTGACACCGCCACCGACGTGGTCAAGCAGGGCGGCACCCGCCGGGGCGCCAACATGGGCATTCTCAACGTTGACCATCCGGATATCAGGACTTTCATCCAGTCCAAAGAAGACGGCCAGAACCTGAATAACTTNAACATCTCCATCGGCGTGACCGGGGACTTCATGGAACGGGTGAAGTCGGATCAGGAATACGACTTGGTCAACCCCCGCACCGGAGCGGTGACCGGCCGGGAGAATGCCCGCGAGATTTTTGAATTGGCGGTGGAGATGGCCTGGAAGACCGGAGATCCCGGGTTGATNTTCCTGGACCTGATCAATCACTACAACCCCAATCCTCAGTTGGGAAAGATCGAGAGCACCAATCCTTGTGGCGAGCAACCCTTGTTGCCGTTTGAGTCCTGCAACCTGGCTTCGGTTAACCTGGCCCGCATGGTCCGGTACCAAGACGGTGACGTGACGATGGATTGGNACCGGCTGGCAAGTGTGGTGCGGACCACCGTCCATCTTTTGGACAACGTCATCGACATGAACAACTACCCCATCAAGGAAATCGAAGAGATGAGCAAGACCACCCGTCGTATCGGGTTGGGAGTGATGGGGTTCTCCGATNTGCTGATAGAAATGGGCATCCGGTACGACTCCGAAGAGGGCTTGGAGCTTGCGGAACAGGTGATGGGCCGCGTCAATCAGGAGACCACTTTAGCGTCCAGCGAACTTTCCCATATAAGAGGTACATTCCCGGCCTGGGAAGGCAGTACGTACAGCACCCACGGCCCATTCGGGGAGCCGCGTCCAATGCGCAACTCGGCTCCCACCACCATCGCCCCCACNGGAACCATCAGCATAATTGCCGGGGCCTCCAGTGGCATCGAGCCGCTGTTCGCCCTCAGCTACGTCCGAAACGTGATGGATAACACCCGTCTGGTGGAAGTCAATCCCTACTTCGAGGCGGTGGCCCGGAGGGAAGGGTTCTACTCCGAAGAATTGATGGAGCAGTTGGCTGAGACGGGTAGCCTGGAGACCCTGGACGTGCCTGATTGGGTCAAAGGGGTTTTCCGGACTTCTCACGACATCAGCCCGGAATGGCATGTGCGGATGCAGGCCGCTTTCCAGAAATATACCGACAATTCGGTTTCCAAGACGATCAACTTCCCTCATGATGCCACGACGGATGACGTGGCTAACGCTTACACCATGGCNTATGATTTGGGGTGTAAGGGAATCACCGTGTACCGGGACGGCAGTAAATCCGGGCAGGTCCTAAGCACGGGCTCAACCGGCAAGCAAGATGAATCGGATCCCGGCGCGGCGCTGGCCGAGTTGCTGGGAACGGGCCACTCCGGTTACCAAACACCGCGGCGGCGGCCCCAGTCCATCCACGGCGTCACCGAGCGAGTGCGCACCGGTCACGGCAACATGTACGTGACCATAAACTTCGACGAAGAGGGGACCCCCTTCGAAGTGTTCGGTAATCTGGGCAAANCCGGCGGCTGTGATTCGGCCCAGCTCGAGGCCATTTCCCGGTTGGTATCCCTAGCGCTTCGCTCTGGATTGGATCCTAAGATTGTGGTAGAGCAACTGAGGGGAATCACTTGCTGCCCGGCTTGGGATGAAGGGACCTTGGTGCGTTCGGGGCCTGACGCCGTAGCCCTGGCTATGGAACGGCACATGGCAGAGGCTGTGGCCTTGCCGATACAGTCCGGCGAGAACGGCGTACAGATAAAGCTTCTAGCTGAAGGCGGAAACNGGAACGGAAATGGGTCTAACGGTAACGGCTATTACCAGGCCCGAAAATGCCCCGAATGTAACACGCCGGTCATCTACCAGGAAGGGTGCTTGATGTGCGTTACCTGCGGATGGAACAAGTGCGAGTAAGGATGAAGCTAGGACAAGGAAATTGTTGGGGACTNGAGAAACTTGCCAACCGGCCGGGGGCCGGGCGCCTATTCAGTATTCTTGGGGGCAACAGGCAGGTGCGGGTGNTGGAGTGTTGGGGTCGCCCAACGGTACAGGTGGCTAAGCCTCGTAGGTGACAGTGCAATGCACCTGCCTGCCCTCCTCCCTGAAGCCCCCGGTTGGCCCCGGGGGCTTCTCTTTTCCGGTCAAGATTCTTCAGCTTCCAGACCGGATGTAATCGACTTATCAGTTTTCCAGACTTTGCGCTGTGGACCGCCTTTCGGGCCTCCTGAGTTGCCCCTATCAGGTGCTATAATCTCGGCAGCGCCCGGGTTGGTCNAAACCGGTAACTCCATTCAAACAGATTNCCCTCGCAAATGTCCAGCATTCAGGAGACGTAAATATGGCTGTCAGTGAAAAACCCGCCATTGCCATAACCATGGGAGACCCCTGCGGCATCGGCCCGGAAGTAGTGGTCAAAGCCCTGTCCGAAGCTTGGGTCTATGCTTCCTGCAGGCCCTTGGTGGTGGGCAACGTCTATGCCATGCAAAGGGCGGTGGAGTTGACGGGGACATCCCTGCGCATAAACGAACCCGGCGACCCGGCAGCGGCGGGAGATGACCCTCAGGTGATNGACGTCCTGGATATCAAGAACCTCAATCCTGAAGACATCACCGTGGGTGAGATCAGCCCAACCTGTGGCAAGGCGGCCATGGAGTGGGTGACCCGGGCCGGGGAACTGGCGTTNGCCGGCGTGGTGGCCGGTCTGGCGACGGCGCCGCTGAACAAAGAAGCGGCCAGNCTGGCCGGGTATCAGTCCATCGGTCACATGGAGCTTCTGCAGGAGTTATCCGGCGCAAAGACGGTAGCCACCATGCTGCTGGCNAAGAACCTGCGGGTGGTGCACCTATCCACACACCGGTCGTTGCGGATCGCTTGCGACTACGTGAAGAAGGACCGGATCCTAGAATTCCTTCAGTTGACCCACGACAACTTCGTAACCTGGGGATTCAAAAGCCCGAGGATCGGTGCGGCCGCCCTTAATCCCCACGGCAGTGACGGCGGATTGCTGGGCAACGAGGAGGCCGAAGAGATCGCTCCGGCGGTGGAGGCGGCCCGCCAGCGGGGCATCGACGTTACCGGCCCCGTGCCGGCTGACATAATCTTCCACCAGGCCATCCAGGGGCGGTACGATGCGGTGCTGTGCATGTTCCACGATCAGGGACACATACCGGTTAAGGTCTACGGATTCGAGGAAAGCATCACCGCTAATCTGGGTTTACCCTTCGTCCGCACTTCGGTGGACCATGGCACCGCTTTCGACATCGCCGGCAAGGGCATCGCCAGCGAGGTTAGCATGCTGGAGTCCATCAGGTTGGCGGTGGGACTGGCCAAGGGCAACGGTCTTTCCGATTTCTGATGCACTGGTCCAAGTATTCCGAAATACCGGGCATGCCCCATGTAGCCACGGTGCTATAATGGGCCTTAGATTTCGTAACCGTATCCTAAGTTGTCACTAGCCCTAATGCGTGGGGTCCAGGAAATTGGTCTCCCGTTGCGGGACAGGCTTAGGGTGAGAAGTATCATCCTCATCCTAACCTTACCCCTTTGAGAGGGAAGGGATAATTAATAGAGATGTACCGGCGATGAAGCTAGCGTTTATCGGGGGCGGCACCATGGCGGAGGCGATCCTCCGCGGTGTGTTGGACGCCCAAGTTGCCGCTCCAACCGATGTAGCCATCGGAGAGCCCAGACCAGAACGGCGGCAATTCCTCTCCAGCGAGTTCGGCGTGCAAGCGCACCAGGGAAACCTGGATGCGGCTAAAGAAGCCGACCTGCTGATTTTGGCCATTAAACCCCAGGACCTGCCGGTTATATTTCAGGAACTTGGGGAACGTCTTAGGCCGGAGCAGGCGGTCCTCTCTATAATCGCCGGGGCCAAGATGNCCNCCCTCTCAAAAGGTTTCAGCCACGAATCAATCATTCGCGTGATGCCTAACACTCCAGCCCAGATCGGTCAGGGAATGAGCATGTGGACCTGCTCCCGCCAGGTGAGCGAACAACAGCGGGATTTTANCCGGTCCATCGTGTCAACCGTGGGTAAAGAAATATATGTGGACGACGAAAAATACATGGACATGGCCACGGCGTTGAGCGCCAGCGGCCCNGCCTACGTTTTCATGATTATCGAAGCGCTGATCGACGCCGGGGTTTACGTGGGATTGCCCAGGGACATGGCCCGGACTATGGCGCTCCAAACCGTATACGGCAGCACTCAACTGGTGATGGACACCGGACGTCACCCAGCCGACCTGAAGGATATGGTGGTATCTCCCGGCGGCACCACCGCCGAGGGTTTACAGGTATTGGAACGGGCCGGTGTCCCCGCGGCTATNGTCGATGCCGTGAACGCCGCGTTCCAGAAATCAATCAAACTTGGACAGGGGTAGATAGGGCGATCGATGGTTTTTCTCTCGTGGTTTTTCAANGCGATCTACGTGGTGATTTTCGCCAAGGTGGCTCTTTCGTTTATCATGCCTATCGCCGGACAAAGACCCCATCCCACGTTGGTCAACATCAACCTGTTGGTCAATCAGATTACCGAGCCGGTTTTTGCCCCCATCCGGCGGTACACCGTGTTCAGCGGGATAGACTTCAGCCCGTTCGTCGTCATCTTGGTCGTGGCCCTGATTCGAAGTAAATTAGGGGTATAGACCACTNGGGGTGCCTGGCCCAGGCCGTGACGACAACCCATTTCCCTTCGGACGTGCTGATTCCTTACTTACATCCAANGACAATGTGCCGNAAACGTGGATGCTATGTCNACTGATAGTGCATCCCAGTTTCAAGATGGCGGCCGTTTGGCCGGACAGGCTGATGTAGCCATAGTAGTGGACAGCGCCTGCTGTTTGACCCCGGATCTGATACGCCGATGGAACATTACCCTAGTCCCCCACGAGCTGCTTATCAATGGCCGGTCGTATCGTGACGGCGTCGACATCAGCCCCGGCGAATTTTACAAGATACTGCGCGACAGNCGGGTAGTGCCCACCACCGCCGCCCCCCGGCCCCAGGAGTTTCTTGACGGAATGCTGGCCGCCGGTGAGTTGGCGANCAACATCTTATGCGTAACCGTGTCGGCCAACTTCAGCGTGGCCAATCGCTCGGCTCTGGCCGCCGTTGAGACGGTCGGCGAGAGGTTGCCTCATTGCCGGATCAAGGTCATCGATAGCCAAGCGGCGGCGGGCGCTTTGGGCCTCATTGCCTTGGCGGCAGCCCGGTGGGCCCACGAGGATTGCGGCCTGGACCAGATAGCCGCCCGCCTCGACCGGTTGATTCCCAGGGTAAATCTGCTGGCGTTCTTAGACAGCTTCGACTATCTGAACCGCAGTGGACGGGTGGGCAAGATCAAGGCGTGGACCGGCTCTCTATTGGGTGTCAGACCATTGACCGAGTTGCAAGGCGGCGAAGCCCGGTTGTTGGAGCGGCCACGCAGCCGCCTCCGGGCGATGGACCGGTTGGTGGCCATCATGAAGCAGCGAGTCGGCGGTGCGCCGGTGGTGGTTAACATAATGGAAGCCGGCTCCGCGGAGGATGCTCTGGTGATGGAGCGGCGTATCCAAGATGAGATCAACTGCCAGGAGATGTTTATCAGCCAGTTCACCCCGGTCATGGGCGCCCATACCGGACCCGGCCTGCTGGGCGTGGCATTTCATGCGATCGAGGGCGAATGGAATCACGAATCGGATATGGAATCAAACCAGGCCGTTTGAACTTTGAGTAGCGAACCTTCCGAACAACGCCAGCCATTTGGCGGCCTTCCCATCGCCCTGGTTCAAGAAACTGCCGTTCCCCTGCGAATCGCCCTGGCTAGAGAATTCGCCCTAACCCAGCCCGAGCCGTCTGACAAACCCTGCCTCATTGTCTTGTCCGGACTGCCAGGGACCGGAAAATCGCATTTCGCCAAGGAGTTGGGGAAACGGCTGCCTCTGTTGGTATTGGAGAGCGACCGGCTGCGCAAGGTACTCGCGCCCAACCCCAAATATACCCGGGGTGAAAGCGCCCGTCTATTCGCCGCCTGCCACCTACTGATCGAAGAGTACCTGCTTCAGGACCGGCTGGTGCTGCTCGACGCAACCAACTTGACCGAGGGTTTTAGACAACCCGTTTACGAGATCGCCGAGCGGGTATCGGTTCCGGTGGTCCTGGCGCGTCTTACAGCGCCCAGCGAGATCGTCCGCCGCCGACTGTCCGACCGGGGGGCCGGAATGCATCCCAGCGACTATTCAGACGCCGGATGGCGTATCTACAGCAGGATGTATCCCCACGAAGAAACGATCGCCCGGCCCTACTTGAACGTGGACTCTTCCGGTGACATAGCTCAGCCGGTGGAAGAAGTGGTCAGGTTGGTGCAGGCTAACAATCGTGCTACCCTGGCTTAACTCATCGAGAACACCCTCCGCTTCGACTTATTTGTGGGCAACCATAGCTGTTGAATTCTCAGAGAATGTCTAGAAACGCCGATGAACCGGCATAACAGGGCCGACGCAACGGAGCGCGGGTGCGGTCGATGAGCGGCGTTGGAGCGTTACCCTATGCCGAGCTGNCTCCTACTTACCATCGCTGGAAGTGGCGCGTTCTGCTCTCCTTCTGCGGTTTCTACCTTTTTCTTTACCTGGGGAGGTTTAATTTCTGGCCGGTAGCCCCCCTCGTCCAAGAAGACCTGGCGCTGACCTACTTAGAGATCGGGATGATCA
This sequence comes from Chloroflexota bacterium, assembly GCA_002710215.1. Lineage (GTDB taxonomy): Bacteria > Chloroflexota > Dehalococcoidia > Lucifugimonadales > UBA3495 > UBA11650. Next base: position 30,496 of record PAJQ01000060.1, read on the forward strand.
ACGCCCTACTTTTGTGGGGCTTCGGGTTGGGTGATCTGGTCCACGGGCGTTTGGCGGAAGCCTATGGCTTGCGGTTATGGGTGTTGGGTGGGGCCGTGCTTACCACTGTGTTCAACTGGGTGACCAGCTACGGTGGCTCGGCGATGTCCATCGCCATACCCTGGGGGATAACCGGCTTCGTTAACGCGGCGTGCTGGAGCCCGGGGATCAGCATGATTTCCCAGTGGTGGCCGCGGCGCGACCGNGGAATCGCCATGGGAATCCTTGGCACGTTCACCGGCGGGGCCATGTTGCTGATGTGGTGGATCACTGGTTTTGTTGGCGCCGAGTTCGGATGGCGGGCCGCGTTTCGTTNCCCGCCGTTAGTCATTACCCTGCTGGGAGTCGCCTTTTTTTTGCTGGCAAGAGACCGCCCCGCCGACGTCGGCCTTCCCGAATACATAGAAGACGACGAGGTCTCGGCCACCCCTGAAGCGATCGCGCCGGAGCGTCTCAAGGGGCTTGGTCCATACAAAGAGCTATTGTCCAATCCACGGTTTCAGCTGGCAAGCCATGTGAAGGGATTGGAGAACGTGGTGAGGTACGGCCTGACAACTTGGGNTCCCATCTACTACTTCACCAAGGGCGGACTTTCTATAGAATCCACCATCCTGGTTACCGTCCTGCTGCCATTGGGATACATGATTGCTCCNCCGNTGTCCGGATTCATATCAGATCGCCTGCTGCATAGCTCCCGGCGGCCGATGGTGCTAATCTCATGCGGGATAAGCNCCGCCGTTCTTGTCGTCATNGCCATGNTTCCGCCAACCAATGTCGCCCTGGGCGCGTCGTTGCTATTGATCGGCGGTATCTCCATGGGACTGTCTCCTATCTCGACGGTAGCGATCGACATTGCTGGAAGGCGTATGTCAGGCACTTCTTCCGGNCTGCTGGACGCCCACGGCTACGCCTACGCCGGGCTTCAAGCAATTATATTCAGCGTCGTGTTGGATATGACCGGTAGTCCATGGCCCATCGTCTTCCTTTCCATGGCTGGAGCGCGGGTACTGGCCGCTGGCATGATCGCGGCCGTGAAGGTCTAGCATCCTCTCAAACCACACCGGATCTTCTCCCCAGTCGTGTATTGGCAATTATTTGTCTTGACAACCCTTTGCAGTTTGATAGAATATGTAAGCGCAAACGGTTGCAACTACCTTTATTGGCCGAAAGAGAATGGTACAGCGTCAACAAGCGATCGATGCTCTCAGGGAGAAGGGCCACCGCCTCACCCCCCAGCGAATACTGGTTCTCTCCATAGTTGCCGATGGTGGCGGACATATGGGGGTGGACGAAGTCTTTCGCCGAGCCAAAGAAGCGTATCCCTACATGGACATCGCCACGGTTTACCGGACCCTCCATCTGTTCAAAAACCTGGGCGTGGTAACCGAGGTGGCCATCGGCGACCGGCTGCACTACGAGTTGATCGATCCCAGCGGCCCCCACCATCACATGGTTTGCCGGGTTTGCAACGGGGCGTACAACCTTAGCCCAACCTACCTGGACGAGTTCAGGGACACTCTGTTGGAAGAGTTTGATTTTGAGCCTGATNTGGAGCATTTCGCTATCACGGGGACCTGCTCCGGGTGCCGGTCTGGGCAAAATACCCCGCACCAGCACTAAAGACAGGCTGCCGCCATTTAACGAGGAGATATCATGGAGGAACAACTAGCCGAGCTGGGGTTGCTCGCTGCCTTGGTGCTGGGATTGATCCTGGGGTCCAAGCACTCTCTAGACCCGGACCATGTGGTTGCGGTGTCGACCATTGTCAGTGAATATAAGAACCCGCTACGGTCTTTCTGGGTGGGTATTTCCTGGGGCTTGGGACACACCACCACACTCTTGATCATCGGTATAGTAATCATCGCCCTGCGGCTGACGATACCGGAGCGGATGGCTCTGCTCTTTGAGTTTGCCGTCGGAGTGATGCTGGTAGCCTTGGGCGCCCAGGTCATTTATAGCTTCCGGAAAAAGAAGGTGCACCAGCACGCTCATGGCCATGAAGAANAGGACGCGCATCAGCACTTCCATTCCCACTCGACATCCCCGGAGCACACNCCGGCGCACCACCAAACGCATGGTATAGGCAAGCCTTTCCTAAGGAAGAAATCCTATTTGGTGGGCACGGTACACGGCNTGGCCGGGAGCGCGGCCCTGACGTTGCTTNTGTTGGCTTCCATCGAGTCGCCGATAGCGGGTCTGGCCTATATCTTGCTGTTCGGCTTGGGTTCAGTGATCAGCATGGGCGTAATGACCGTGATCATNGGCCTTCCCTTCGTGGTTTCTGCCGACCGCTTGCCCAATATAAACCGTACGATCCAGTTCGCNGTGGGAACGTTCAGCATCATGTTCGGCGGGTTTTTGATGTATCAGATCGGCTTTGTCGANGGGTTGTTCTAGGCGAAGCTGTTACAAAATGGAGTTCGATTCAGCTGTAGAATATCCTCGAGGCTAGNCAGAACCAAAATATTCGGACTAGCTTCCGAAACCTGATTTCAGTAGGAGCGAATCCCCTCTTCCCTCTTCAAACAGGGAGGCGAGGGGATTTTCTTCGCTGGACGGCTTGCATCCCGGCCACGTAATATTAAAGTTAACTCAATAAATTCAAACATCGAGGTGTCAGTTAAATGGCGATTGAAACAGTAGCGATCCTCAGTCCCGGAGATATGGGTCACGCGGTAGGCCAGTTGTTACGGGAGCATGAATTGCGGGTTGTTACCTGTTTGGCAGACCGGAGCCAACGGACCAGGGACCTTTCGGAATTGGCCGCTATTACCGACGTGGCGAACCTGAACGACATGGTGGCCCAATCCCAGATAATTCTCTCCATCTCCGTTTCCGAGATGGTGCCGAGCATCTGCCAGGAGGTAGCCGCGGCGATCAGGGCCACCGGAGCGGATGTTCTGTTCGGCGAATGTAATGCGATCGCTCCCCAGGTTGCCCGGCGTATGGAACCCATCATCACCGAGGCGGGCGGCCGGTTTATCGACGCCTCCATCGTGGGTAGCCCACCCCGGAACGGCTCCAGCCCCCGGTTTTACGCCTCCGGGGACAACACCGCCGAATTTGAAGGATTGGCGGACTTTGGATTAGACGTCCGGACTGCCGGGACGGAGGTGGGACAGGCTTCCGGAATCAAGATGTGTTACGCGGCGATGACCAAGGGGTCGTCAGCCTTGTATTCCGAGTTGCTGATGGCTGCCGAGATGATGGGACTTTCGGATTTCGTGAAAGCGGAGTTCCAAAGCAGCCAGCCGGCGGTATTGCAGCGGATGGAGCGGGGTCTGCCCGGTGTGCCAGCCAAAGCCCGGCGCTGGGTCAGCGAGATGGAAGAGATCAAGGACACCTTCGATCACTTGGGTCTGACGCCTTACTTATTCCAAGGCGTAGCCGACATGTACCGCATGATCGGTAGCACTTCCATGGGTGACGAGACCCCTGAGAGCCGGGACACGGAGCGAAGCCTGGAGGAAACCATCCGGCTTCTTGCGGAGTGGGTTCAAGCGCACCCGGCGTAAATCATCGGCGACGGTACTTCGCTGACGATATTTGTAGGACTGGCGAAGCCCTTGGCCTTCATTCTGAGGGAAGCGAAGAACCTCTCATTGCGATGGGGATAGATTCTTTCGCCGCTCCGCTCATCAGAATGACATATTGGTAATAGAAAGAGTCCCGGCGGCGATCACGCTAAGCCGGGACTCTTTGACTTGCCGGGTAAACGGGTGAGTTGGTTAGGCTTCGGTCTGCTCGGTCTGGCTGCCCTTTGCCGTCACGGTAATGTGGGTCATCGCAGTCGAGTCGGGAGCGCCGTGCCAGTGGTTCTCCTGAGCTGGAATCACCACGACGTCGCCCTCGGTGACCGTTAGACTCTCGGTGTCGGATGCGACGGTGCCAGTGCCCTCGGTGATTATCAGGATCTGGTCACTGGAATGCTTGTGGAACTTGTTGCGGGAGCCGGCGTCGAAAGCGACTATTCCGAAATTTAGATTGGTAAAATCCTCGGGGTTAAAAGATGACTGCCGCCAAACCCGGGTCCCGGTAAACAGTCCGCCCAATTCCACCTCGGTTTTGGAACCCGAGCTCATTGTAATCTTTCTCATGTCCCTCTCCTTCCAATATGTTTGTACGAATTAATGCCGATGATTAACCTACGGAGCCTTCGGCCACGGGCCAACGCCGGTAATGATACATTGGAGCAGAAAGCAAGTCCATAATTGAGATCGGAATCGCACTTTTCAAGAAGCGACACTGGCTGGTAAATTACTCTCCGGTGCTCCCGCGCATGGACTCCAGTGAATCGGCGATGGTTTTAGTGAGCAACGATGGACGCTCCGCATACTCCGGCGTCGGGTACCATTCGTAATCGAAGCTGCGCAACACCGTGCCGTCTATACTGCAGCGCAGGCTTGAGACGACGGTTTTGAAGTCCAAGGACTGGTTGGCCTGCTCGGCCAGCATCTCCAGAACCACCTCTGGGCAGTCGAACACCACTAGGAAACCACCCTCTTTCTGACCGTCGGTAACCCTGGCTCGGAACACCGGGCCGTGCCGGTCAACCTCGACCAAAGTGTATTCCCGCTCAGGAACGCCGAAGTCGGGCCACCCGATGTTGATAGCCCCTCCCACTTCCCAGTGGTGCATTGTCGTCCAACCTCCCGGAGTGGGGGATCCCAATCCGTCCGATGCCGCCAAATTATAGCCTATTGGCGGCTGCGCAGCAGAAGAAACGCCAGAGGGACCGAGGAAGTTAGGATCAGCAGCAGGGCCGGAGCCGCCGCTTGGGCGAAAAAGGCTTCGGAGGCCGCCGACCAAATGGACGTCGCCAAAGTTTGGAAACCGATGGGACTTAATATCAACGTCGCGGGCAATTCCTTCATTGTCAGCAAAAAGACCAGGGCGGCACCGGATACGATGCCGGGCCGCACCAACGGGAGGGTAACCGACGAAAATACTCCCAAGGGTGTCCGTCCCAATCCTCTGGCCGCCTCTTCCACATTGGGGCTTACTTGCAAGAAGGAACTGCGGGCAGCTCCCACCGCCGCCGAAACGAATAGCACCACGTAGCCCAACACCAGTAGGCCGGTGGTTTGGTAGAGCAAGGGTGCGTAATTCGCCCCGAAGAATACCAACGACAAGGCGATGGCTATTCCAGGAAGAGCGAACCCGATGTAGGCGATCCGCTCCAAGATTCCGCTCAACACGCCGGGGAAACGCACCGACAGCGCGGCGATGGGTAGCGCCGCCGCCACGGAAGCACCGGCGGCGATGGCGGAGACGTAGACCGAGTTGCGGGCGGCTTCCCATAACAGAAGCAGCGGTTCTCCGGCGGAAACGCCCCGGAAAACCCAATAGGCGAGGACTGACATGGGTAGAACCAGGGACGCCATGACAACCGCGGCGCATAGCCCCAATGCCGGCCACCGCCAGCGGCCCAAGCGCACCGGCGAAAGGGGCCGTATGGCGCCGGAACCGCTTCGGTAATAACGCCAGCGGCCTCGGGTGAAGGCCTCGCCGCCCACCAGGGCGAGGGCAGTGGCAATCAAAACCAAGGATAAGGCGGCCGCCAATCCCCGGTCCAATGCCGATTCGTACTGCAAGAAGATCGCCCAGGTGAACGTTTCAAATCGTAGTAGGGAAACAGCGCCGAAATCGGCCAAGGTGTACAGGGCTACCAACAGGCCCCCGGCGGCTATGGCGGGGCGCAATGACGGCAAGATTACCCCGAAGAAAGTGGCCCAGGGGGTTCGGCCCAACCCCCGGGATATCTCCTCAAGCGATGGGTCCAAACGCAAGAAAGCTGCCCGCACGGTCAATAGTACGTAAGGGTAGCTAAGCAGGGTGAGGGTCAAGGCGGCGCCGGGGAAGCCGGAGATGTCCGGCAACCGCTCCAGGCCGAACATACCTTCCATTAATCCTTGGAGCATACCTTTAGGTCCCAGGGTCACCACCACGATAAAACCGGCCACGTAGCTGGGAATCACCAAAGGCAACGCGGTCGCCACCGACCAGACGGTTTTAAATGGAAGGTCGGTGCGAACGGTTAACCAGGCCAAGGGCACGGCCAGCAGGATGGAGGCCCCGGTCACCACGCCTACCAAGAGCAGGGTGCGGCCCAGTATTTCCAGCACCCTAGTACGGATCAGAAGATCCCAGGCCTCCGGTCCCGCGCCCAAAGTACGGATAAGCAGGTAAGAGGGAGATAACAGCAAGACTGCCGCGACGGACCCGGCGGCCAACAATAATAAGACCGGGGGGCGTCCCGGTTGGGCTAGCAAGACCCAGTATCGCATCGAAATTGCCCGGCCCAATGACTTAAATCCGCCGGTGGTTATCCCCCACATTTCTAGGGAGTTACGCCGGCCCGGCGGAGAAGGTCTTGAGTGCCCTTCAGGTCTCCCAAGTCCTTTATCGGAATCTCAGGATGACTAAATCCGGAAAGTGGCGTAAGAACTTTGGGGGTGTTGACTCCTTCCACCAGCGGATACTCGAACGTTTGTCCCGCAAAATATTGCTGGCCAACCTTGGAAAGCATGAACTCCAGGAATCGCTGCGCCACCTCCCTGTTTTCGGAGGCGGCTAAGACTCCAGCACCGGCTACCATGACGGTGGCGCCCGGGCCGCCGGACCTGGGATGGTAGTTGCGGGCTGGAAAGGACTCACCCTCCTCCGCCAAAAAGCGGAAAAGGTAATAGTGGTTGACGAAGCCTACGTCAATCTCGCCGGTGGCCACGGCGGCTACCTGGGGGGGGTTCTTGGGGTATACCTTCGGGTCGTTGGCCTGGATTCCTTCCAGCCACTGGAGGGTCTTGTTTTCCCCCCATAAAGAGTTCATCGCGGAAACCATAGTCTGAAACGACGCGTTGGTGGGCGCCCAGCCGATGCGCCCTTTCCACTTGGGGTCGGTAAACCCGAACATGTCGTCAGGTAGGTCCGCTTCGGTCAGAGTTTCGGTATTGTACACAACCGTTCGCGCTCGCCCCGACAGGCCGACCCATTTGCCGTCTGGGGACCGGGCCCAGTCCGGCACCCGGCCCAGAATTGTCGCATCCAGAGGTGCCAGCATGTGCTCCACCGCTCCTAAGCCACCGGGGTCTTGGGCGAAGAATAAATCCGCGGGTGTCTTGTCCCCTTCTTCCAATAATGTGGCCGCCAACTGGGCGGTGTTGGCGTACTTTACCGCTATCTCTATCCCCGAGGCTCGACCGAATTGTTGAATGATCGGATCGACCAGTGATGAGCTGCGGCCCGAGTAAATGGTGAGCTTCCCAGGAGATCCCGCCGCTGCTACGGTCTCATTATCAGCCCCACCGGAGCAGCCCGTCAGGATAGCGGCGAATGACAGAATGGTTAACAGCCACCGCAGACCAGCGCTTGGCCGTCCGGCGCCGGCCACTATATGTTTAAAAGAAGGGATGGGGGGATAGAACGTGGAAACCCGGCCCATGAGGTCGTCCTCCTGAAATGAACATTTTCGGTGTGGTCCACCGCATATCGTCACTTTGGAGAGACCTGTCAGAGGTCCGACAGGGCCGGTCAAAGATTGCTTTGATGTATGGACTTACTAACATAATATGGGCAGCCTTATTTAACGTCGGACTATACCGTTCCATGATTGAAATGTCAATACAATGAAATGGCCTTTTAAGGCAGATTTATATCTAAAACACATACGTATATCAATGATAATTGGCAAGGGCAAACCATAGTTATTCTCCGAATCCTATTCGCCTCAAATCCAATTTATCGGATTGGATTGGCTGTTTCGGCCCAGAAAATGAGGCAACGATTTCGGTTGACATTGTTCGATTAAGTGTCTACACTAACTGCCTGCTACAGCAGATATATCGTTAAATTTGGTGTACGCTATTTATAGTGGTGAATGGCTAGGATTTAGTTACTGATCGGTTTGACCGGAAAACAGGCATTGTCCCAGAGCCCCTATTACCAACTCTAAGAAGGGCCGGTAACGATCTAAATTTATGATTGCGGATCCCAAATCGAACCGGAATGAACGCCGGTCGTACGCTTGGGGCAGGGTATCGATTTTTCCCTTTGGGGAAAGAATCGAAACGCGCGCTGCGAGTTGGATTCTCCAGACGGGCCGATTCGAATGGTGAGCCACTCCGGTCACATTCACACTAAGCCGGACGATACCGGCTCCCAGACAGCCGCGTTGGAGTGCCAAGGTCTTACCAAACGGTTCGGCCAGGTGAAAGCTATAGCGGGCCTGGATCTGAGGGTGCTACCGGGTCAGATCGTGGCGCTGCTAGGTCCTAGTGGATGCGGAAAAACGACGGCTTTGCGCCTTATCGCCGGTTTCGAACAGCCCGATGAAGGCGTCATTACTGTGGGCGGCCGCCAGGTATGCCAGCCGGGATCCGCTATGCCTCCGGAGAAGCGAAACGTTGGGATGGTCTTCCAGGAAGGCGCTCTATTTCCCCACCTAACCGTGGCGCAGAACGTCGCCTACGGTCTTCCCAGGGGAAATGGCCGGGAGAAGAGAGTGGGCGGCGTTCTGGACTTGGTTGGCCTGGACGGACTGGGAGACCGGATGCCCCACGAACTTTCAGGAGGGCAGCAGCAACGAGTGGCCCTGGCTCGGGCTCTGGCGCCACAGCCGGAGGTACTGCTGCTGGACGAGCCATTTTCCAACCTGGACCCCCAGTTGCGAGAACAGGTGAGACAGGACGTTCTGCAGATTCTCAAAAACGGTAACATCACCGCCATATTCGTTACCCACGACCAGGAAGAAGCCTTACTCGTCGGTGACATGGTCGCTGTTATGAATGAGGGCCGGGTTGAACAGATGGGGCCTCCGGAAGATATTTTTCATAACCCCGCTACCCGTTTCGTGGCTCAATTCTTCGGTATGGTCGATTTTATTCCCGCATGGCGTCAGGATGACCGGTTGATGACGGAAGTTGGCTCGGTTTCTTGGCCGGCCGGTTCAGGACCCTTCGGTCCGCCGATGGAGATCCTCGAGGACACCGGCGAAAGCTTGGAGGTGATGGTGCGTCCGGATTGTCTGAGCTGTGTTCCTTCCGGCCAAGGGCAGGGCCGGATCACCGCTCGGGAATTTCGCGGTCCGTTCTATCTATATCGCGTTGCCCTTCCTTCAGGCCATTCCGTGCGCTGCCTCCTCTCTCATATCGATGACCTGCCAGTGGGAACCACGGTGTCGGTAGATCTGCGCCACGGGCATTCACTCAAACCGTTCTCGGAAGGCAGGGCGGTAGATCGGAATTAGGCCGGAATCTGTGGATAGTCGATGGCGCGAACGATAAAAACTGGCAACGGAGTCAAAGGTACCGTAGAAGACGCCTCCGATGAGCGTCTATCGCCGGGAACGGAGAACTATCTACTGTGCCTGTACAAGCTGTGGGAAGATTCGTCTTCTCCCACCACTACCCAGCTTACCGACACCCTGAAACAGGTCCCGGTTGCTGAAGGGTTGGGGACGTCGGTCCCATCGGTGGCCGGCATGGTCCGCCGCATGCAACGTCAAGGCTTGGTAGATATGGGCAAGGATAAACGGATACGGCTCACCAAGCTAGGCATAGAGGGCGGCGCCGACATCGCCCGCAGACACCGGTTGGCGGAATGGCTGGTGGTTAGCCTCCTTGGCATGGACCTGTACAAAGCCTACGTGGAGGCCCACCGCTTGGAGCACGGTATGTCCCAGGAGTTCCAGGAAAAGCTGATGGAAAAGCTGGGATATCCTGAGCGGTCGCCCTTCGGACGGCCGATTCCGGGCACCGGCGCTCCCGCAATACTCCCCGGATCTCTGACCCTGGAAGACGCGTCCGCTAATGTTGCTTACGTGGTCGACCGGATTCCGGAAGAAGACATCATGCTTCTCAAGTTCTTGGCCGATGCCCTGATCCTACCTGGCCATGAGATCAGCGTGGACGAGGCTGCTCCTTACTTAGGCGTGATCATGGTGGCGTCGGGCGGGAACAGCATTCCCATAGGATACAACGTGGCTAGTCAGATATTAGTGCGGCCGAACGGTGTGTAGCTTGAGGATTCCGCAAGCCTAGAGGCCCTCTTGGACAAACGTTCCTCTAGTTTCCCTCTAGAACTTCCATTCGAAAATTAAGTGCTCCCTATCCCGGGCTCTCGTTTTATGTATTCACGAGCGTTTGGCGGACGGCGCCCCAACCTTCGGCCATTGGGCGCTCTGGGAAAGGAAGCGTCTCACCATCCCGGAAAACTTTTACCAGCACGAACACGGGTCCCGGCTGCTCCATCACTTCTTCCAAACCGATGAGCAGTTCCTCCAAGGCATCGAACTGGTAGGATTTGGCGTAACCCGCTCCCTCCGCCATAGCCAGAAGGTTCACGTTGTCCGCGCCGTGGATGGGTAAGCCGTCGGTGGAGGATCTGTTAGCATCGTCGAAAACGAAGTGGACCAGGTTTTCCGTTTCTGATTGTCCCACCGTGGCCAGAGCGCCCAAGTCAGTGCGCAGGGTGGCGTCGCAATCCAAGACCAGCACCTTGCGGTTGGGCTGGGCCAGGGCCAACCCCAAACCCACCGCGGGGGCCCGGTCCATGCAATCCGTCAGGTCCACGTCCAGGTTTCGGCGCTGGGAGACCCCGTTCCACTCCCGTAACGCCGATGAAGTCGCCACCACCAAGGAATCCTTACGGTGGTAGTTGATCGCTTTCGTTGCCTCCATCGAGGGAATCACCAGGGTCGACCTCCTCGGTCTTTGATAGTTCTGCATTCGAAAGTTGGTCTTGAGATGGATTGGGGCGCGGGCTTCTGGCCACAGCAATCATGTACATCGCCGCCAGAATCGCCAGGCCACCCAAGACGCCCAACGGATAGTTGACTTCTATAAAAGCTTCCCGCAGCAGCCAGAACCCTAGGAGCAAACCTCCGTAGCCCAGCAGGCTGCCGAACAAGCCCTTCGCCAACGATTTTAGCATCTACCGGCCTTGTGAAAAATCGGAATCGACGACCATAACATAACAGCAAACAAGGCGGCGGCCAAGCCATCGCCTCGTTTCGTTCAGATATACACCGGCTGATTCGCACCGGATCACGGTATGGGATGGCACACCTGGGGTAGCCTAGTCGCTACCCAATGCCACCGGCAGCTCCCGGAACGCGGTCTGGACTGACCGGCGAGCCCGAGGCCGGAACGCCACTGGCGTGTTTTCGATTTCCGGCGTTATGGCCAGGTGGATAAACACGGGCCCCTGGGTGGCTAGGGCTTGATCGATACCCGTGGTCAGGTCTTCCAGATTATCGAATGAGAAGACGGCGGCGTAGCCCGCTCCCTTGGCCATATCCTCCCAGTCAACCTTGCCGGCTCCGGGCACGGGCTGACCACCGGTGACGGCATACACGCCGTTATCGAATAGAAAATGGTACATATTCTTGGGGGCCTTGTTGGACAGAGTAACCAAAGTCCCCAGATTCATCAGCAGGCTTCCGTCACCATCCAAAACCATGATTTTACGATTTGGTTGGGCCAGGGCTAGACCCAGACCTACCGAAGACGCTTTGCCCATGGCCCCGGAGATCGGGAAGTCCAGGGGCTCTTTGGTGGTGACGCTGGGCAGGCCGAAGCCTACGTTGTTGGCGTTCATGGTCGCTACGAAAACTGAATCCTCGCGCTTGCTATCCAGGAGTCTTACCGCATCGGTATTTCCTATCATTGTTTCGCTATTCTCCTTCGAAGGGGTCTTGCGTCATTTCAAGGTGTGGTTCGACAAGCTCACCACGAACGGGAGGAGGCATCGATGCCGTTCGTCCCGAGCCCCGATGCCATCGGGGTCGCGACAAAGTCGGACCTGTCGAAGAGCCTGGCCGGAGGCTAACCGGATTTATGTGGCCTTTAGGCCCCGAACTCGGTGCCCACCAGTACAGCCACCGGCTTGCTGGTCCGCTCGGCTTCTTCCAAAGCGGAAGTGATGCGTCCGGCGTCGTCGTCGGTCTCTATCAAGTAGTAGCTGATTCCCCAGGCATGCAAGATGTGCTCAATGAAACGGGCCGCCGAATCGTTGGTGATGCCGTGGCGGCTCCAACCCCGGTAACCCACCAGCATAACCAGGGGCTGGTTGACGTCCAATCCGAGACCACGGATCGAGTCACCGGACTCGAAGATTCCGGTGTTTTGAATCAATACAACCGGTTTCTTGCCGCCCACCCAAAGCCCGGCGGCAATGGCCATGGTTTCCCCTTCCCGGCATACGGGCACCAAGTCCAGTGTCGGCTCGTTGGTCAGCAACTGATACATGAAATTGGTCTCGCTGTCCGGAAGCCACACCACGTGGGTGAATTCGTTCTTTTTAAGTTCCTCAATTATTGCCGCGGGGTGCAGCACGGTTTCTTGGGTGGTCATCTAGTCTCCTTTTTGGGCAGTCGTGATCTGGGAGCCTGGCATGGGAAATCCGCCTCATTATATTCGGAGCGGAGAATGAGCGTCAACAATGACTGCGGGAGCCTCAGGAATTCGCGGAAAATCTATCCACTACCAAGTCGAACTTTCGCTGGGCCATATGCAACGGGGCGGGCGCGTTCTTTAAGATGTGCAGCCAGACGTTGGTAGGCTGTTTCAGATAAAGCCGGATCAAGGATTCAGCGGTTTTCAGCATCACTTCGGCGGCGAAACGACTCAGTGGATCGGGTATCGGCGTTCTGGGCTTGGGAGCGGCCAGGTAGTTGTGGAAGGCTGCCAGGACTGCCTGAATCGCATCTTCGGTGTCCTGACCACGGGTGCGGAGACGGGCTCCTCTCAAGTAGTTGGGCAACCGGCCGAACAGCCAGTCGAGCATCACCGGGTTAAGGGCGACGCTCTCCGGGATGTGGAAAACCTCGCCGGGTTCACCCGATCCGAATTCGTACACAGGCTCCGAATTGCCGCGCCCTTGCTCCAAATCGCGCACCGGCGGTGTCGTGACGCCGGACAGGTACACTGGCAACAGCACCGGTGGGTGGAAGCTTTGAACCAGGCCCCCCAAGGCCAGCAGGTAACCGGTGCGGGCGATCGTCACCGCCAGCGGACGAGAGTCCATCCCTTGCGATTGGTCAAGAATCAGCAGCAAAGTGTCGAAGGCGTCGTCGCCCCGCTCCAGCCGGGCTTGCTTGATGGAGCCGATAGCCGCAACCAGAAATTGCCCGGACCCACAGTGCGGGTCCAAGACGCTTTGGTCCGGGCCGGGGGGCGAGCCGATATCATTGCTCATTGCAGACTCGGCCAGCCACCCTGGAACGAGGATTCCGTCGGCGTCTGTCTCGGGTGAACGGGTTGCGAATTCATCATATAACCCCGTTAGCAGATCAGGTGTGCCACTGACGAAATCGTAGTGGGACAAGGATCCGGCCAGGGTTGCCATCAGAGCGGCGCCTTGGTTGACGACTGGCGGACATAGCAGCCAGGTAAAGAAATCGTCTTCGACGAAGTTGGTGATGTTCTGCCCCTGGAAGAACTCTCCGTCTAGAATCTTCGTCAGTTCCGTTACATCCCTCGGAGCGGGACTGGCGTCCAGGAACATCCGAGCCACCAGACGGGCCAGCAGAGCGACGTAGGTTTCCCTAATGAAGAGGGCTTCCTCGCCTTCGGGAGAGCGATCAACGCCAAGCGGGTATCCGCCCCACAGGCGGAACCGCAGCGAAACTTCCGGAACATCTTTGACATGCTGGAACAGGGCCAGCAATTCGGGGTAAGCCTGGTGGAAAGCAGGGCTATCGGGGCCGAAGGCCGACGCCATATTCCGGGCGTTGGGCACTTCTTTTCCGGCATGGGAATGGGCCGAGGGGCCGTCCGGCAATGTGCTCTCCGTCAGCCTGGACCGGGCCTAGAACTCGGCGTTGTTGGGGGTCCGGGGGAAGGGGATAACGTCTCTGATATTAGCGACCCCGGTGACGAATTGAACGGTGCGCTCGAAGCCCAGGCCGAACCCCGCGTGGGGTACCGTTCCGTAACTGCGAAGGTCCAGGTACCACCAGTAATTCTTTTCGTCCAAACCCGACTGGCGAATTCGCTCCAACAGCACGTCCCGGCGCTCTTCCCGTTGGCTACCGCCAATGATCTCCCCGATGCGGGGAACCAGCACGTCCAAGGCGCGGGCGGTTTTCCCGTCCTCGTTTAGGCGCATGTAGAAGGCTTTGATCTCTTTAGGATAGTCGGTAACGATGATCGGTTTCCCGATTTTGGTCTCAGCCAGGTACCTCTCGTGCTCCGACTGCAGGTCGGAACCCCATACCACCGGAAATTCAAAGGACTCGCCCGAACGTTGCAGGATGTCCACGGCTTCGGTGTAGGTTAACCGCTCGAAGTCGGAGGTTACGATTCCCTCCAAGGTGGAGATAGCGGTCTTGTCGAACCACTGGTTGAAGAATCCCATATCTTCTTGGCAATGGTCCAGTACGTAGGTGAAGATGTGCTTCAGGAACTCCTCGGACAGATCGGCCAGCCCGTCCAGGTCGCAAAAAGCCACCTCGGGCTCCACCATCCAGAACTCGGCCAGATGGCGGGACGTGTTGGAATTTTCCGCCCGGAAGGTAGGACCGAACGTGTAAACATCCGAAAGGGCCAAGGCGAAGATTTCCGCTTCCAACTGGCCGCTGACCGTAAGGAAGGTGGGTTTGCCGAAGAAGTCCTCTTCGGCGTCCACTGCCCCATCCTTCATGGGCACTTTTTCCAGGTCCAGGGTCGTTACCCGGAACATGGCCCCGGCGCCCTCGGCGTCGCTGGCGGTAATCATGGGTGCCTGGAGGAACAGGAATCCCTTGTCCTGGAAAAAGCTGTGGATGGCATAGGCCAAGGCGTTTCGAACACGAGCCATGGCGCCAAAGGTGTTGGTTCGGGGCCTCAGGTGGGCGATATCACGAAGAAACTCAACTGTGTGCCGTTTCTTCTGCAAAGGATACGTGTCCGGGTCGGACTCGCCGACGACCTCTATGGACTTGGCGTGGATCTCGTACTTCTGGCCTTTGCCGGGCGACTCAACCAGTGTTCCGATAATGCTGACGCTGCAACCGGTGGTCAGGGCATCGACCGCCTGGAAATTGGGGAGCGATTCGTCGGCCACCACCTGAATATCCGCCAGGGTGGAGCCGTCGCTAACCTGGACGAAGGATACGGCCTTGGACGAACGCCGGGTCTTGACCCAGCCCTGTACCAAAACGTCGCCACCGGCGCTTTCCCGCCCCAGGATTTCCTTTATCTTACTGCGCTGCATCGGCCCTATCTCCTGGGACTAATTCTAGCATTGGGAGAGGTGTTGGGCCAACACGCGGCCTTGAATTGACAACACCAAAAGCTTGCACTAGCCTTTTGCTAATTTAGCTAACCTTCTCTGGGTGTCACCCAATTTACGATACTTTAATACCGTTGAAGGAGCAAGAGTGCCGCGCTCGCTCAGTTTGCATTTCATCCAAAGCGGCGTGCGTGGAAAACGGTATTGGCTCACCAGGCATGCCACTATCACCCGGTTGGAGCGGGGCATCCCTGCCGGTGCTATCGAACAAGCTTTGCTAAACTGTGAAATTGTCGAGCATTATCCCAACGATAGGCCATATCCATCTTGTTTGGTGTTGGATTGGCTGGTATCAGGGCACCCACTTCATATAGTTTGTTCCAGAGGTGACGTTGAACCTGCGTTGCGAATCGTAACACTATATGAGCCGGATGATACACTGTGGGAGAACGATTACAAGACTCGAAAGGTAAGAAGATGGGTGACGCAATGGACCGGTGTGATCCATGCAGCGGCGAATTGGCGCCCGGTAAGACCACTCTGGAAATTTGGCGGGGCGACCAGTTAGTGGTTATACGGGACGTTCCGGCTGACGTATGCCTTCAATGCAATGAGGCGTACATCTCTCCAAATGTTTCCGAGCGGCTCGATCATTTCTTAGTCGAGTGCCACCAGCATCAACCGGAGCAGTATCTTTCCGTCCCACAATATTCCGCGGCGCAAGCAATGGACGAACCCTAAAGCTCCGGCCTTTCCGTGTGCCACGAGGTGGCCTGCTCGTAGGCGTAGGCGATGTTCAGCAGGCGTTGCTCGGACAGGTGGGGGCCGATGAGCTGCATGCCTACGGGAAGACCCTGGGAGAAGCCGCAGGGCACCGATATACCCGGCAGTCCGGCGATGTTGGCGGGCACCGTGCAAACATCGATCAGATACATCTCCACTGGGTCGTTGATCTTCTCGCCCAATCGGAAGGCTACGACCGGCGAAGTGGGGGTGACCAGCGCGTCCACTTGATCAAAGACCCGGTCGAAGTCCCGGCGGATAAGCGTTCTGGCCTGTTGGGCCTTTAGGTAATAAGCGTCGTAATAGCCGGCAGACAAAGCGTAAGCTCCCAGGATGACCCGGCGTTTTACCTCGGGGCCAAACCCGCCGGCGCGTGTCCGTTCCATGGCTTCCCACATATTCTGGGTATCTTGATATGAGAAGCCATACTTGACCCCGTCGTAACGGGCCAAATTGGCCGAGCACTCTGAAGGGGCGATTATGTAGTAGCAGGCCAATGCATACCGGGTGGTGGGCAACGAGACCGGCTCTACTGAAGCTCCCAAACTCGCTAGAGTCTCTATGGCTGCCTGCACCGACTCCCGGACGCCGTCTTGCATCCCGTCAACGAAGTACTCTTCGGGTACTCCCAAGCGGACGGGACCCCCCTGTGGTCCCCCCTCCGCAAGGGGGGACGGGGTTGTGTATTCTCCGAGACCTGCCGCATAGTCTGCCGCCGGTAGGCGGAGGGATGTGGAATCCTTTGGGTCGTGGCCCACGATGGCGTTCAATACCAGGGCGCAGTCGGTGACATCCTGGGTGATGGGGCCGATCTGGTCCAGGGACGACGCATAGGCGACCAGCCCATAGCGGCTAACCATGCCGTAAGTGGGCTTCAGCCCCACCACTCCGCATAGCGAAGCCGGCTGGCGGACGCTGCCGCCGGTGTCTGAACCCAAGGCGTAGACCGCCTCTCCCGCCGACACCGCCGCCGCTCCGCCGCCGCTGCTGCCGCCGGGGACCCGCTTCAGGTCCCACGGGTTTCGAGTGGGGAAGAAGGCCGAGTTTTCGCAAGAAGACCCCATGGCGTACTCGTCCATGTTGCCCTTGCCCAGTAAAACGGCGCCCTGGGACAGCAATCTCTCAGCTACAGTGGCGTTGTAGACCGGCACATAGTCTTCGAGCATTCGCGACGCGCAGGTGGTGGTGACGCCCTGGGTGGAGATGAGATCCTTCATCTGCATGGGTATCCCCGTCAGGGGCCCGGCCTCTCCCGCCGCGATGCGTTGGTCGGCTTGTTCGGCCTGCCGTAGCGCCAATTCGGGCGTCAAGGTGATGAAGGATTTAATCCGCTCTTCCAGACGGTCGATGCGCTCCAATTGAGCGCGGGTAAGCTCAACTGAGGAAATCTCCCGTTGGGCCAACTTTCGGCCGGCCTCATGGATCGTCAACTGTTCTTCGGCAGCCATGGGTCCTACTCCTCCAGGACTGCCTTGACCCGGAAGAATTCACCCTCCTGGCGCGGTGCGTTGCTCAACACGTCCTCCGGCGCCAGGGAGGCTTCGTCCTCGTCCTCACGCATCACGGCCTGCAGGTCCACGGCGTGACCAGTGGGCGGCACATCGGTCGTGTCCAGTTCACTGAGTACCTGGAACTGTTCGAGAAGCTGGGAAAGCTGGTCCTGGAATAATTCCACTTCTTCGGGGGTCAAGCTGATTCGGGCCAGAAGCGCGATCTGTTCAACTTGGGCGCGTTCAAGGGACATATTAAAACCTCGGGAGATGATGGATTTTCGTGGAGTAAACGAACAGAACCGGGGTCAGTTCATCTCGGAACCGCCGGCAACGCTGATCGATAGGCCGGTGAGGTAGTCGGACTCCCCGGACGCCAGGAAGGCCGCCGTCCGGGCGATGTCGTCACCCTGGGCCACCCGGCCCAAAGGCACCGTTTGGGACCGCTCGCGAATCATCAAGACCCGATGCTCCTCGGCCGACTGTCCCTCGGGCGCTAGGGCGGCGGCGATGAAGTCCGTCCTTTCGGTGTCGACCAAGCCGGGGCAGATAGCGTTCACGTTTATTCGATGTTCGGCCAGTTCCTGGGCAATGGACTGGGTGAAACCGATGAGAGCGAATTTGGAGGAGCAATAGGCCGCAAATCGTGCCCGGCCCCGTTTGCCGGCTCCGGATGAGATGATGATGATTTTTCCGCCGCCGCCCCGCCCTACCATGTGGGTAGCCACCGCCCGGGAGCACAGATAGGTGCCCTTGACGTTGACCCGCATGACTTCGTCGAAAGCGTCCTCTTCCAGGTCCACCAGCAAGACCCGGTCCCGGCCCGGCTGGGACCCCGCGTTGTTCACCAAGATATCGATATGTCCGAACCGTTCAACCGTTTGGGCTACCATGACCGATACCTGAGCAGGGTCTGAAACATCGGAAAACAAGCCCAATGCCTGACGTCCCAGGGCCTCGATCTCGCCGACTACGCTATCCAGGCCCCGCCACCCCGCCTGGCGGTCTTCGGGCCGCATGGCGTCGGTGCTCCGCTGGATGTCGGTTACCACCACATCCGCTCCCTCTTGGGCCAGACGCAAGGCGATAGCCCGGCCGATGCCGTGGCGGCCTCCCGCTCCGGTGACGATGGCTACTTTTCCGTTCAGGTCATACATATTATTCGCCCTATCCTAGGTCTAATATCCGATCCGCGCCTAGATTCTACCACCGGAGTGGATAGTTGTCGGGCTTAGCTGGCTGGCTCTTGGGAAGGAGATGGGAGAGTGTTCCGACGCCATAGGACTCCTTTGATGGGCGAGAACAATAGGGCCAGCAGGAACAATCCGGTGGCCACCAAGACGATGCTGGGTCCTGAAGGCAGATCGGCGTAGAAAGAGAGATACAGGCCCAGGACGGTGGCTAATAAGCCCACGGCGACGCTGTAGGCCATGATGGAGGGCATCCGGCGGGCCAGAAGCATGGCCGTGGCCGAAGGTGTCACCAGTAGCGCCAGCACCAGCACGATGCCAACCGCCTTCAATGAGGCGACGGTGGTCACCCCTACCAGCACCGGAAGTAAGTATTGCATGAACCGCACCGGAATCCCCGAAGCAGCCGACATTGTGGCGTCATAGGAGGTGAACAACAACTCCTTGTAGAAAGCCGCCACCACCAGGGAAACGGCGGCGGCGATGCCGCCAATCAACGCAACTTCGGCCCAAGAGATACCCAGAACGTTGCCAAAAAGTAGGCCGAAAAGGTCGGCCGCATAGCCGGTGACCCGGCTCATCAGGATGATGCCCAGGGCAAAACCGCTGGCGAAAATGATCCCGATGGATGCGTCAAGGCGAAGGTTAGCCTTCCGGCTGATAAAGGTGATGAGCAACGAAGCCGGTACCGCCCAGCCCAAGGCCCCCCAAAAGATGTTGCCGCCAAGAAAATAGGCCACCGACATTCCGGCTAAGGATGAATGGGCTACGGCGTCACCCATGAACGCCAGGCCCTTCAGGACGACAAAGGTGCCCACCAAAGCACAGACCACGGCGGCAAATCCAGCGGCCAGAAACGCACGCTGCATGAAAGGAAATTCCAAGGGATCGATCAAGACGTCGATCACAGTTGTCTGATGCCCTTGCAACCCCGCAGTGTGGTTTGCCCCGATTGACGATCCCCGTTCGTCCTGAGCCCCGATTCCATCGGGGTCGCGGCAAAGTCGGACCTGTCGAAGGNCCCAGCCGGGTGCATCGGGCTTGAGTAATGAATAGCGGACCCCACTATTTGCCCCCGCCTAGACCGCTCGCGGAAGAGGGGCCCGGGCCGCCGTCGTGAGAGTGGTGTTGATAGGCGTACGCCTGGCCGTCCACATGCACCAGCAAGAGGTGGGTGCCAAATGTCTCGCCAAGAATATCTTCGTTGAGGACTTCCNCGGGCGTGCCATAGGCGACCAACCGCCGGTTCAAGCAGGCGGCCTTGTCGCAACGTTGCGATACGCAAGACAGATCGTGGGTGCTTAAGACGACGGTGGCGCCGCCGGACCGCAGCCGGTCGATGATATCCAAGAATTGGTGCTGGGCCGTGGCATCCAGGCCGGCCATCGGCTCGTCCAATAGCAGCAGCTCCGGTTGGTTGGCCAGCGCCCTTGCCAGCAGCACCCGCCGTCTTTGGCCGCCCGACAATTCTCCAATGAGGCGGTTACGAAGGTCCAAGATTCCGACCCGGTCTAGGGCGGCCGCCGCCGCTNCCCGGTCTTCTCCGGTGGTTCGCCGCAAAAGACCCCGCCGGGCGTACCGGCCCATGAGAGCNACATCGCCGGCTGTAACTGGGAAATCCCAGTCGACCTGTTCCACCTGTGGCATGTAACCGACCAAGCGGCGGTTGGTGGCAACAGGTTCTCCCAAGACCCGGATCTGGCCCCGCCAGGCGGGGATCAGACCAAGGATGGTCTTCAATAGAGTCGACTTACCGGCGCCGTTCGGACCGATGATGCCTANGATATCGCCTTTCGATACCAGAAGAGAAACGTCTTCCAATGCTGGATGATTGTTGTATCTAACCCACAGTCCATCGATCNCCAGGGCTGGCGTTAGAGCAGGTGTGGGCTTGTCTAGCACCCTTTGAGCAATGTTGTGCCCGTTCGGCCCGGAATGGGTATCTTCAGGGCCGGTTCGGTGGGATGGTTTCACGGGTTGCATATATATCCTTATCGCCTTTACCACTTATCCAGTTTCCCTGAGCCGGGAGACGGAGCAGAGTTTCAGACGAATATTTCCATCAGCGAAGTAGACCAACAAGGTTTCGGGCGTTAAGCCGCATCATGTCTAGGTAGGTGGCAGCGCCGCCGCCACCGCCTAACACGTCAGAGTATATAGTCCCGACCTCAACCCCGGTGTCCCTGGCCGCCAGCCCGATGACCTTGGACCGGAATTGAGGCTCGGTGAACACTGCGGCAATACCCTCTTGCCGGACCCTTTCCTGTAGGCGGGTGATGGCGATGGGTGTGACTCCGCCGGCGTCGTTGGCCACGAGAGACGACGTGCGCCACCCGTAGCGATCTCCAAAGTGAGCGAAGGCGTCGTGGTAGGTCACCAGATGCCTGCGGGACGGAGGCACTTCTGAGAGGATCCGGCTGATTTCCTGATCCAGGTCCAACAATCGTTGGACGTAGGCGTCGGCGCGGTCCCNATAGCTCTCCGCGTTGGCTGGGTCGGCGGTGGACAAGCCTTCCTGGATGCGCCTGACGTAGTGGACCGCGTTGGCCGGGTTCTGCCAGAAATGGGGGTCTTGCCTGGTCGATACGCCCGCCAAGCCTTGGGACGCAACGACGTGAACGGCGCCATCCTTCAGCGCGTTTTCAATCATCGGGTACAGAAAGTCGTCCAATCCTCCGCCGTTGGAAACGACGAGTNCCGCGTTGCTAATCGCAATGCTGTGGTTGGGTGTGGTTTGGAAGGAGTGCACGTCGGCGCCTGGAGGTATCACGGCGGTGACAACCGTGCTGGCGCCGACTACATTTTGAGTCAGATCAGCTAACAGGGAGGTAGTGGTGACCACCCGCAGGGGCTTCCGGGTGTCGGCCGTGGTGATGCCACCGCAGGCCACGGCCGCCATCGTAGCCCCGATCAGCAAAGCCCAAAGCGCCGAGATAATGGGCGACGAGCTGGAATGCTGGGGAACAGCTACGTTCTCCGATGGTTCCGAGAGGTTATCAATACCTGGTATCAATTAGAATCCTTATTGAGATATAGTATCAATACGGGCCAAAAAAAGAGACTACCCCGTAGCGGTCTTGGGCAGGCAGTCGTAACACCTACCGTAAACTTCTAGCCAATGGCCGCTTAACTGGAATCGGTGGGCTGCCGACACTTGGTGGAGCAGGTCTTCAATGTCGCACCCGAGCAGGTCTTGAGATGACCCGCATTCGACGCAAAGCAGATGGTGATGATGCCCCTGATGGCTTAACTGGTAATGCAGGTTACCATCTTCCAAAAGCACCCGGCAAAGGGCGCCGGAGTCAACGAGGAGCTTTAGGGACCGGTAGATGGTCGCTCTGCCCACTCCGGGCAACTGTTGGCGGAGCTGCTCGGCGGTGAAATGTCCCTGCTTTCCGGCGATAGCTTGGGTGACCGCTTTCCGCGGCGACGTTGACCGGTAGCCCTGCTCGCCCAGGGTGTCCAGCAATTGCTCTGCTAAGGGGATTACTCTTGTTCGAACCATAATGATACCTAGTCTCGTTAATATCTATACACTATCATGGGCGGCTAGCGGGGTCAACTCGGGGTGGTATAACCCGACGGATTGGCTAGGCTTCCGTTATCCCGGCGCAGGCCGGGATCCATCGAATCCTCGCAACATCAACGTTCCTGGACACCGGCTTTCGCCGGTGAGACGGCTAGCGCGCTTACTCCGCCTACCGGTACCAGCTATCTCCGGCAGGGGGCCAGGGGTTTTCCGGGTGGAGCACCTGGGAAAGCTGGGTAAACGCGCCTTTCATCGCCCGTGGATGCAGCCAGATGCTGTTGAATCCCAGGTTGGTGTAGTTGGCGGTCATCCGGGAAGAGGTGAACTGGACACCCTGACCTTGGAGGTAAGAGTCCAACGCCAAGGAGTCTTCAATCTCATAAATGGTCAAATATATGCCCTCGCCATACCGCTCTAGAAAGCGGGCCGAGGTAGTATCGCTGCTGGTGGGTTGGGCCAGCTCTATGAAGGTGTTCAGTCCCTCCAGCGGGATGACGGCAATCTCCAGATCGGTGAAGCTGACTTCGAATCGCTGAGTCGTCTTGAGCCCGAACATCTCCTCCCAGCGTTGGGTGGCCTGGTCTAGGTCCCGGACCAGAATCGCGGACTGGCGGAGCTGCTTAGTCAGGGGCTTGGTTTCTTCGGCGGTCCAGTTGGGGCCTGCGGCAGGCCACGGATTGTTGGAGTCATTCACCTCGATGATTTCCAGAAAAGCGCCGTTGGCCGAGGCAGGGTGTATGAACACTGAACGGTGGCCGGCCTCTTCGGTCTGCCCGGAGATGCGAACGTCTAGTGACTTGAGACGGACGACGAGTTCATCGAATTTCCGCGTCTCAAAGATCAACATATAGGGCGCTTCGCCCCGCCGTTCCAGGTAACGGGCTGCATTGGAGTTTGCCGACGTTGGCTGCAGCAGCTCGATGAAAGTGCCCTGACCGGCCGGCAATACCATGTTGGCCAGGCCGTATTGAGGCAGTTCCCCGGTGTGGCAAGGGGTAGTTCCCAGGGCCTTTCGGTACAGTTCGGCGGCCTCCGGAAGGTCGCGGACCAAGAAGGCCACCTGGCGCAAGCTGTCCAACATGTCGGTCACCTTCTTAGCGGATAGTCAAAGCCGAGGACAGAGACGCGCGGATTGGCTGAATCAAAGCGCCAAAAATCCGGTACCGGGTCCGCCGGTCTGGCCGGTTAGGGCTTGCTGGGTAGAGCGACGATGGCTTTTCCGCCTACGTATCGTTCGCCTTCAGCGCCGGTCATCAATATGTCGCACTCCACCAGGTTCTCACCGTCCTCCTGGCGCGTGTCTGTGACCGTGGCGGCGATCGTCAGCGGTTTGTGGTGTGGGACCGGCTGGCGGAACACCACGTCCAGGTCCTTTACCGCATCCGCTCCGGCCCAATCGGTCAAGAGGCGGGCCATGATGCCCATCGACATGATGCCCGGGACTATGGGGCCGGGAAGCCGAGACTCCTCGGCCATCGCTTGGTCGGTGAAACGGCTGGGGCCCCGATTCTCCCACACATGGCAGAACTCTAGAACTCCGTCGTCGGTGGCCTCGGTCTCCAGCGGGCCNATCTCGTCTCCCAACTCTACGTCTTCGAAATAGGGCAATGCTCCTCCAGGTGTGTCATCAGATGCGGGTTAACCGGGCGCGAATCAGCCGGTTAACCTCGGCGAACGTAGGATTCTTGAACGTCGGCTACGACGGTACCATGCTGGTTCCGGAATGTGGTCTCCCAAACGATGAAGACCATGGTTCCGCTGCGGCCGGTTTTGGCATAGACATCCTTCAGGTGCGAAGAGGCCGTCAGCGCATCCCCGGCCACGATGGGCGCCCNGGACTGGACCCGTTGTCCGGCATGCATGCCGCCGCCCATGGGAGCGCCGTTGAATTTGAGGTCTATATCGGAGAGCGAGACCTGGCGGACCATGATAGTGCAGAAGGTAGGGGGCGCGACGATGGCTTCAAATCCCTGGGACTTGGCCGCCGCTGGGTCATTGTAGATGGGGTTTGTTTCGGCGATACCCCGGCTGAAAGCCTGAATCTGAGATTCGGTCACCTCAAAGGGACCTGCCTCGTGCTCCTTGTCGTGCAGAGAGCGGTCGTAGTCTAGCTCTGTTGCCATTTTCTAATCTCCATGACCGTTGCTATCAAGTGATGTGCTGGGATGCCGGATGCGTCCTCGATGCCGGCCGTTTTATGATTCACTCCCCGGTGGTTCCATTCGTGGCGTCTTTAAGCCAAACAGGTTGGAACTGCTCGGACAGCAGGGCCTCGACCAACTCCGCTTCGGTACTTATGCCGGTTGAAAATTTCGTGAGGCATGCGCCGATGTGACTGGTCAGATGGGCATCGCTGCCGCCAACGCCCAGGTAGCCCATGTCGTCGCACAACTCCCAGGCCCGCTCGTTCTCCCCTTGCCGGCTGCCGCCGTTGAGCCGTTCGACGATCCGCACGTCGTCAAAGGTTTCCCCTTGCTGAATGTACTCGGTCAAGCCGATGCCGAAGCGGCCGGGATGGGCGGGGACGGCGTAGGCATCGTGCTGGCGGGCGGCCTTGAGCAGTTCCCTGGTGTCCATGGCTACGTTTGAAAAGTCTATCTCCCGAGTCAGAGGCTCGGTCACTCCGTAGACCAGGACGTGGCCGTAACGGGTGTCCAACTCAGATCCTTTGAGCACCACCACGCCGTACTGACTCGCCAGCGCCGAGTAGTCCTTGTCGAAGTCGAACTTGCGGTGCTCCGTCAGGACGATGCCGTCCACCACGTGGCCCCGCTTGCGCAGCACCCCTATCCACTTCAGATACTGTTCCACGGTGGCCCGGGAGTCGTCCGAGGAAACGGAGTGGCTATGCATATCCAGGTACACGGGCGGTGGTTGCCTCCTAACTTGAGATGGGTCTGAGAAACGGCGCCGGACCCCGCTAAGACCCAGACACCATGATAATTGTTGGCGGTGGTTTCATCAACTCCATTGGACGGTTTCAACGCACATGCCGGCGCCCGGCGCCGTGCCGGAAGAGTGGGGGAGTGGGGAGGGTCAGGTAGACCTGTAAGCCGGGTTTTGTAACCCCTTGCGGGGCGGTGGTCATCTATCTAGCCCTCCCGATGGCATTTGATGCCGCCGGGCTCCCGCGAACGGGACGATGTTGCCATCGAGGTCAAGCAGCCAACCCGGGGACGGGCCGGGCGCCCATAGTCCCCCTATTCGGCCTTGCTCCAGGTGGGGTTTAGCCGCCGCTGCGTCACCGCAGTCGGCCGGACGCTCTTACCGTCCGATTTCACCCTTATCCTTCCAGTGAAGGAAGGACGGTATGTTTCTGTGCCACTATCCGTCCCCTTAGGCGGCATCGCTGCCGCCTTAGAAGCCTGGGAGTTACCCAGCACCCTGCCCAGTGGAGCCCGGACTTTCCTCCCCCCCGATCCTTCCACCGAAGGACGGGGCGGCGGCCACCCAGTATACCTGCCCTCTCCAACTTGACTGTAGCATACGCATTTTGAAAGGGTCAAGGAGGCGCCACCAACGGGCAGGCTTGCGCCCGTGGGCAGACTCGAGTGGATCGAGGACTTGGATAATTGGAAATCCCGTGGTATTCGGAAAGGAAGCTAGGTGAGGAATAGGATCCGGCCGCAGGTGCTGCACAGAACGGTCTGGCGGCCATTGCGCACCTTTTGTTGTTGTTGCGTGGGCAGAGCCATGCGGCAGGCCTGACAAAGGCCCCTTGAGACCTTAGCCACCGCCAGCCCGCCTTTGGCGTTGCGAAGTTTTTCGTATTGCTGCACTCCGGCTGGGTCTAAGGTGGCCGCCAGATCACCCCTCTGACTGGCGATGCCCTCCCGTTCCGATGACAGCCGGGTCAACGACTCAGTTAGTTCGGACTGGCGGGATTCCCAGGCAGTGCGGTTTTCCGCCAATCGTTGCTCCATCTCGGTGCACTTGTTCTGGGACTCCTCAGTGCGCGATGAAAGTTCGGCGAGTTCCAGGTCTAGTTTCTCCATCTGCGCTCGAACGTTAGCAGCTTCTTGCTCCAAACTCTCCAACGCGGATGGACTGGTCACCTCGCCACCGTAAAGTTGTCCATCCAAGCGAGTGGACCGCTCTCGCTGGGTTTCAGCTTCCACGCGCCGAGTTTTCATCAGCGATTGGAATTCCTCAAGGCTCTGTGATTCTTCCCGAAATGCCTCCTCCAATCCCCTCAATGCTGCCCCTAAGCTCACCTCTTTCTCCGCCTCAGCTGTCTTACTGTCGATCTGGTCGAGCGCTAGGTCCAGTTCCTGAAGGGAGAAAAGTTGTTTCGGAGAAGTCATAAATTTTCGCCTTGCTGTCTGCTGGTGATTTATATTTAGACTTTTCGTCTCAGTTTGATTCTAGGAACCGCCGCGATGGTTGTCAACTTTGGGGCCACTCCCGAATTTAATTCCCATGAAGAGGTGGTTCCTGTATATTTGAAATCTGGCGAGGAGGCCGGTCTCCCCAACTTAATCAGGTGTGATTGATGCGTATTCTGCACTTCTCCGACCTGCACATCGGTGTCGAGAATTACGGACAGACCGACCCCGAGACCGGTTTGTCAACCCGGTTGGCCGACTTTTTGTCCTCGTTGGATGAAGTGGTGGATTACGCCCTGACGGAAGACGTCGATCTGGTACTTCTAGCGGGCGACGCGTATAAGGGCCGCGATCCTTCCCAGACCCATCAACGGGAGTTTGCCAAACGCCTGGCCCGCCTGTCGGAAGCGGCGATTCCCACTTTCTTGTTGGTTGGCAACCACGATCTCCCCAATGCGGTGAGCCGGGCCACGGCGGTGGAGATTTTCCAAACCCTGCAAGTGCCGTACCTGCAGGTGGGAAGCAACCTCCAGAATTACTCGATACCAACCAAGTCCGGTCCGTTACAGATTATGGCCGTTCCCTGGCCCCGGCGCAGCGGGATACTGAGCCGGGAAGAATCCCGGGGCCTAACCATTGAAGAGGTGCGGCAGGCGGTCCAGAACCGGATGACTGAAGCGATCTACGCCAGGGCCCAGGCCTTGGACCCGGAGATTCCGGCCATATTGACCGGGCATGTAACGGTAAATGGGGCTACCGTGGGTACTGAACGATCCATGATGCTGGGCCAAGACCACGTGTTGCTGGCCGGCGACATCGGCCGGCCTCAAGTGGACTACGTGGCCCTGGGCCACATCCATAAGCACCAGATTTTGAGAAATGAAAACCCATTTATGGCCTACTCCGGCAGCCTCCAAAGGGTGGATTTTTCCGAGGAGGGCGACGATAAGGGGTTTTGCGTAGTCGATCTCGACCCGGCGGCGCCTCAAGGAAAACGGTTAGCCGATTTCAATTTTCATCGGCTCGATGCCCGGCGGTTCGTCACGGTGGACGTTACCGTGCCCTTGGGCGACCCGGATCCGACCTCTGCCGTGGTGCGGGCTATCGCCCGGAAGGACCTCGCCGGCGCGGTGGTGCGGGTTAGGGTTACGTTGCCCGCGGAAGTGGAAGCCCAGCTCAGGGATGCGGACATTCGAGAAGCCCTTAGCGCGGCCCACTACATAGCGGCGATTAACCGGGAGACGCCTCAAGAGAACCGCCGGACGCGCTTGGACGCCGATTCCGCCAGAGACCTCCAGCCGATGGAGGCGCTGCGTCTTTACCTCGAAAGCCGGGGAGTGGAACCAGAGAGGCAAGAAAAGATATTGCGTCACGCTGAACAGCTGGTGGAGCGAGAAGTTTCCGGACCTCCTTAGGGTCCGATAGCAAAGGCGCGCCGCCGCGTGTTCTGCCTTTAGTCCGGCGCTAGGTTACCCCAGTTGTTTGGCCAAGGCCTGACCGCCGTCCACCAATTCTTTGAACACTTCGGCCACGTTGACAATCTCGGAGATCAGTCCGGTTCCGGCCCCAGTGTAGGCGATCCCATCTTCCAGGTTTCCGTCAAGCATGGCCGGCCGGGCCATGGCCATCCCCAACTCATGCTCCCAGGCTTCGAAGTCGTTATCGGGTCCGGATAGTCCTTCTTCTTTCATGCGCAGGGCCATGCCGTTGCGAAGTATCCGGGTGGGCCAGCGATCGCCACCCACGATGACCGTACCGCTGTCGATGGCTGCTACAATCGCCTCTTTGAAGTTTTGGTGGGAGATGCACTCTTGGGTAGCGGCGAAGCGTGTGCCCATCTGCACTCCCTGGGCGCCCAAAGCCCGGGCGGCCACTACCCCGCGAGCATCCACCACTCCCCCAGAGGCGATCACGGGAATGGAGATCGATGTTGCTACTTGGGGCACCAGGACCATGGTGGACACTTTGTCTGGACCCCGCAGGCCGCCGGCTTCAAATCCTTCGGCTATCACGATGTCCACACCCTGCGCTTCGGCGCCCCGGGCATGGCGTACCGTGGACACTTGGTGCAGTACCACAATGTCATGATCCTTCAGAGTACCCGTATATAAGGCTGGGCTTCCCCCATAGGTGATGGCGATACGGACTCCGTCTTGGGTGGCGGCCTCAATCATGTCTTCTATTCTGGGATTGGGCAGATACAAGGCGATACCAAAGGGGTTGGAAGTTAGCCGCTGTACTCGGCGAATGTTGGCCTGAAGGTTGGCGACAAGGTCGCCGTCAACGTCCAGCCCGGCTGTGGGGTGAAGCACTCCTAGGCCCCCTGCATTGGACACGGCGGCAACCAATTCCGGGTTGGATACCCAAGGCAGCCCCGCTTGCAAAATGGGGTGGGCGATGGAGAGGGTGTTACAGACTTGGGTCCGCCTCATCAAAGCGTAAACCTGCCATGGGCTAAAAGTGTGACCGATTGTACGGCGCGGTCCAACCCATGTCAACAGTCCGGTAATCAAGTGTTAACGGCGGTGACCGGACAGCCATACATAGGCTGGCCGGACGGTTTTGCAGATACGGAAGGACGAGACGGCCGCATTCCCCGGACCGAAGCAATCACAGCGCGGAAATCGGCATGATTGGGCGCGGTTCAGGGCAAGATTAGGGCAGTAGAGATCTAAGGGCTTCGGCAACAGGCCCAGGATCATTAATTTCTTCGATACGAATTACCTGCCGCTTCCCGATACCGCTGGCCACTACTACGCTGCCTCGTCCGGTCAGGATTTCGAAGAAGTTCCGGGCCTCTGAAATGGAGATGATTCGGCTCACCGGAATTTCCTTGGTGTCCAGCCACAGGAATTTGTACATATGTACAACCCTGCGGTCAGTGACGGTGTAGGTAATATGCAAGTTGCGGAGGTACCGCATGGCCCCCTTGAAGAAGAAATACAACCCTATCAAGAACAAGACAAAAGGATATACGTACGGCAACATCGTTGCTGTCACCATGAAGCCCGCAACCAGGAAGAAGGGGATGCTTAATATTAACCTGGCGTAGGCAGGCTTCATGGTGGGGTGGCGCATCACTAACTCTTCTTCCCCGGGTGATAGGGGCGGGGTTGGGGCTACCCCTGCCAAAGTCATATAGAGGCCGATAGCCATGAGAGCTCCCCCGACCACCAGGATGACGAAAGAGGCCCATAGGGGAATCGTAGCCACCTCGCCGCCTTGGACGCCTTGGAAACCCTGGAGAAATTCCACACCTTGGGTTTGTGTCAACAATCCGTACGCCCCGAACAGCAAGAAAGGTGTAGCAAGAATCGCGCTGACCAATAGCCGGCGGATCAAACCGATTATTAGGTTGTCTCCGAGCCTGCTCCCGAAGCCCCTTTTTACAACTGTCGCCATGAGCTAACCCCCCTTAACCATCTGCAGCATCGTGGCGCCGAGGGTAAGCACGATACCGATTACCGCGAGCATAGTCGGGTCCATCATGGAGTCGGCCGTGCCAAGTCCTCCGACGGCGTTGTTGGAGAAGAATCCCCGGCCGCTCTTCTTGTCTTCGGTTTCGAACGGAGTGCCGGGCGCACCTTCGCCGGGCAGGGACCTGGGACGACGGTCCCGATCTGTCCGCATCCGTTCTTCATCTAACTTCCTCCGTCGTTCCATCTCTTCCCGCTGCATCTGTTCCTGTCTGTCCATACGCTTCCGTTCCGCCTGCATCCGTTCTTCATCCAATCTTCTTTGCCGTTCCATTTCGCCCCTCTGCATCTGTTCCTGGCTCTCCATACGCTTCCGTTCCGCCTGCATCCGTTCTTCATCCATTTTCGTTTGCCGCTTCATGTCCTCCTTCTGCATCTGTTCCTGGCCCTCCATACGCTTCCGTTCCGCCTGCATCCGTTCCTCATCCATTTTTCTTTGCCGTTGGGTGTCTGCCTGTCTGCGCTGCTGCTCCTGCTGCCGTTCGCGTTGCTCTTGTGATTGGCGGCGCTGTTCGGAACTTTGCTCCCGCAATCGGCGCTCTAATTGTCCCAATTCTTCTTCCTTGTGGCGGAGTTCCCGCGCGAAGTTGCTCTCGAGGCTTCGTATGCGCGATTCGGTCTCCCTTTCACTGTTATTTAAGCGACGTTCACGGTCTTCAACCACCCATCTTTCGCGTCTTTCTATGTTTTGCTTTGCTTTTTGAACCTGCATCTCTAGTTCGGATACTCTCCTACAGACGCGCTCGTTGCTCTTACAGTCTTGCTGAGCCTGTTTATATTCATCTAGGTTTCGTTGGTATTGTAACTTGTTAAGTTCCAGCTCTTTATCTTGCCCAGGTTGATTTAGACTTTGCTTAAATTCCCGCAGCTTCCCTCGTAGATCTGTTACTTGTTGCTGAACTTGTTGACCTTTCTCGCGTTTCCAATTCTCGAGTTCTTGGCGAGCGTTCTGAAGTTCTTGCGAAGTCTGTTGGATCGCTGGGTTGGGTTGCCGGGGAGAGCCGGGTTGGTTCTGGCCGCTGACCATGCATTCTCGAGTCATACGCAGCCGTTCTTCGTCGGTGGTATCCTTTATCCCCGCAGGCATGCGCCCGAGGACTCTAGCTATACATTCCAGGTCCCACATTCCCGGAGCTCCCGGGATTTGTACACCTGGCTTGCTAGGTTGTCCACCACTCCCGAAATTCAAGTCAATCCGTGTCTTCCCGCCGGGCTCCCAGACGACGGTCTGGTCAGACTTAAGCGGTTGTCCGCCTGGCACCTTTGCTCGGAATTCCGCGGTCTTGCCGGCGAAGGACATTCCTGCCTGTTGCGGCACCAAAAGGCGGAAGTTCCCGGCCTTCACTAGCGCTCCCCGGTCGACCGCTCGACGTCCATCGATGATTACTATTACACCAGTCCCGTCTGGGGCAGGCCGACCGTTGACCGTGACCTTGCCCTGGAAGATGTGGGCCGGTGGTTGTTGCCCGTAGACGAACGGTGAGTTGTTCCAATTGGACAAGCCCATCATCAAGCCCAAGAGGATAAGTGCTTTGGTTATCAAGATAGTCTTAGTAGTGGAAGAACTCATGCCAGATCCTCTATATAAGGAGATTAGGGACATAGCGTGACGGAATGGGATGGACAATCTTGCGAATGCTTCTTCTGACCCAATCTCAGTATTTATACCACCGGCTGGGTTAGCCTGGCAAGCGAGGTAACAGAATCAGATGTGCTGTCAACCCGAAGGCTCCCGAAGGCTCCCGAAGGCTCTCGAAAGCTGATGACTCGTCGGTACGTATTCGTGGCCTGGGAAAAGAAAGGAAGACGTTGATCCGGTTAGAATTTGCTTG
>PAJQ01000061.1 GCA_002710215.1 Chloroflexota bacterium
ATCAGGGCAAGGTCGTCAATCTACTTTTAGACTCCCGACTTTTGTATAATTGCCGCATCGTCCACTGGAATCGCAATCAGAGGCTGAGGGTTGAATATCAGCGTCGATCGGAGTTTGACGAGACTACGATCAACAAATTGTTGGAGAGTGAACCAAAATGGCGTTGCCAGAACGAATGAAGTTTGGAATCTTTTTGGGGCCCTTCCACCGGGTTGGCGAAAATCCCACCCTGGCCATCCGACGGGACATTGAGTTGGTCGAGTGGTTGGACCAATTGGGCTATGACGAAGCCTGGATCGGCGAGCACCACAGCGCCGGGTGGGAGATCATCTCTTCTCCTGAGGTGTTCATCGCTGCGGCGGCGGAGCGGACGCAACAAATCAAACTGGGCACCGGGGTTATCAGCCTGCCGTATCATCATCCCTTCATGGTGGCCAACCGCATGGTCCAACTTGACCACATGACCCGGGGCCGGGTGTTGTTTGGAGTTGGTCCGGGCGCGCTGCCGGGAGACGCCTACATGATGGGCATCGACCCCACTACCCAGCGGGAAAAGATGGACGAGGCTCTGGGCGTTGTCATTCGCCTTTTCACCGAGACTGAGCCGATTACCTACAAGAGCGATTGGTTCGAGTTGCGGGAAGCCGTCCTCCAATTGCGTCCATACCAAAAGCCGCACATGCCTATTTCGGTATCCTCAGTGCAGTCGCCGGCCGGGGTGGCTTTGGCCGGGAAACACGGGGCCTCAGTCCTGACCATCACCGTGCCTAGGGACCCGTCGGCCGGCCCCTCTGACCTTAAAGGTCTTTGGAGCATCGCCGAAGAGTCGGCGGCGAAACATGGACACACGATGGACCGTGACGAGTGGCGGTTGACCCTCCCGGTCCATTTGGCGGAGACCCGTGAGCAGGCTTTGGAAGAGGTAAGGCTTGGCTCGGGACGCTATCTCAGGGAATATTCCGAAGGGACCAACGGCCGGAAGGTAGCATATGACGGCCCCTTGGAAGGGGTAGTAGACAACATGGTGGATCGAGGCGCATGGATCGTGGGCACCCCGGACGACTGTATCGAGGGCATCAACCGGTTGGCCGAGCAAAGCGGCGGCTTCGGCGGGTTCTTGGTGCAGACTATCGACTGGGCTCCCAGGGAAAAGATGCTCCACAGCTTCGAGTTGCTGGCCCGGTACGTGATGCCCCAGTTCCAGGGGTCCGTGGTTAGCACGGCAGCGTCCAACCGTTGGGCGGCCGACCGCAAAGACCATCTGGTGGATGGCAGGCTTCGGGGCATAGACCGGGCCCGTCAGGTCTATGCCGAGCGTGGCNCCTAGCCGCAACTACCAGCACGTCAGCGCCAGTCTTTCGTTAATCGAATGAGGAGTCATTATGATTAAGTCGTTCTCTGCCCTATACGCCGGGCATGTCCTGGATGGAGAGGGTATCGGTTATAGCGGTACCCCTCACGACGACCGACGGTACTCGAATGATCGTCTTGCCAAGGCCTTCGACATCGCCAGAGAATCGGCCATCTTCATGGAGGACTTGGGTTACGNCATCCTGTGGATGGCGGAGCACCACTTCCAGCGGGAAGGCTACGAGTGTATCCCCAATCTCCTGATCCTCAGCCAGTACCTGGCCCAACACACCAAGCGGATAAAGTTCGGCTGCGGCTTCAACGTTCTTCCCATGTGGCACCCGCTCCGTTTAGCCGAGGACTTCGCCATGGTGGACATCCTCACCGGCGGTCGCGTCATATTCGGCGTCGGGCGGGGCTATCACACCCGCGAGGTGGAATCCTTCGGCGCGCCCCTGATCGACGCCGATGCCAACCGGGAGCTCTTTGAGGAGCAATTCGAGATCATCATGAAGGCCTTCAATCAAGAGTCCTTCACCCATCAAGGCAAGCACTACACCCTTCCCCCGGAGGTCTCTTATCGGGGATACCAGCTAAAGGAGTTAACTCTGGTCCCGCGTCCGGCCAACCTGCCGGTGGAAACTTGGCAGCCCATAGTTAGCGGCACCGACNGAGCCCTNAATTTCATGGCAAAGTGGGGTATCAAGGGGATGATNCTGGGCACCGGAGAAGAGTACGTGGACGACTGGGCCCACCGGTATCAGGAGGCCAACGCCCGNGCCGGCCGGGAGTTACANTTGGGGGAGAACCTGGGCTTGGGNTTGTGGTGCTACATAGACGATAGNCACGAGAAGGCGGAGAAGGCCCTGGAGCCNNTNTTCGAAGAGCACGTNAAGTTTGCCGCCCCTCTGGGGATGTTGCGCTACAGCGACGATAACATGGAGCAGACCGGTCCCGGCGGCGCGGCCCGGCACATCGCCGCCGGCGCCAACTTCCGCGACGTGATCCAAAAGCGGGCCTGGTTCGCCGGCANCCCGGAAGANACCATCGCCTACCTGAAAGAGATAGAGGACAAGTATCCCGGCCTAGAGCACGTAATGCTGGGATTTCCCATGGGCGCCTCGATCCAGCAGTTCAAAGAGCAGATGACCCGCTTCGCAAAACAAGTTATGCCCGCGTTCGGCCCGCAAAGGGTTAAGGCATAGAGAACAGCAAAGCTCCTTGGCGGGCCGCCGAGTTCGATTCGATGGGATTCTGTCCCAGGTTCCGTCTATGTGGTGAACGCCGCCGCTTCCTCGAATCGAATCGATGATGAATGGCATCTANGGTATTTGGACCGGTTGCTCTTGGCCGGCCTTAATGCCTGAGGTGTCAATGCGGNNAGAATTTTTCCTGATTCCGATTCTGCTAGCAATGGCCGTTGCTGCGTGTAGCAGCCTCACGTTAGAAGAAGAATCGCTTACTCCCTCTGAAAGTTCGCCGGTAGAGAATCTCACGTTGGGGAATCCCACTGTGGTTGTTGCCGGGGAATCCATTCCTACCCAGGAATCACCAACCGGCGTCCCGGAGGCCACTGAGGAGCCGAGAGAAATCATCAGCCTGAGCATCTCCCTCTTCCTGCTGATGGACGACGAAGAGGATCCTGATCTCGAGATCTCTACCAACCGCACGGAAGCCGATCTGCGGGAGATTCTTGAAGGAATGAACGAGATATGGAGTCAGGCCGGCATTCGGTTGGAATTAGATACAGTCGAATCGGTGGAAGTCCCGGAACCGATGCTCCGGGGGATGCTGGCGGGGGATCTGCGCCCCTTCTTCCGTGAGGTGGGCGGAGGGATTGCCTTATCCCAGACCTCAACGATAAACGGTTTTTATCTTCGAAGAGTCGGCGGCCCAAACGGTATCAATCCCTTCCGGTCCCGCACCTTCTTCGTGATCGACGAGCCCTCGGTGTTTGACCGGCGCGTCAGCAGTCATGAGGTGGGGCACATGCTGGGCTTACACCACGTTTTGGACGACCCTGGCCGGTTGTTGTACTCCGGAACCAACGGCATGGTCCTGACCGGGGACGAAGCCACCGTGGCCCGGTATTTCGCCCATGGGATACGTGACGGAGTCAGGTAAGGCTGTCCTTCAGGATTCCGGCTCCACCGTTACCTCTAGCTCGAAAATGCCCGGCTGGTTGGTATTGGAATCGGCGATGAAAAAGGCCACCATGTCTGGGTTCCCGTCATTATCTCCCGCCCGGTCAAGGAGTAAGCGGAATTGGGCCAGGGGATATGAATCGTTCAACGACCTTTGGACGGTTTCGGCAAGGGCGCACTTGAACGGGCCGTTAGGCGAGGTGGCAAATTCGCAATCGGCGCCACCTGGAAGGGGATCCAGATTCCATAATGCCGAGGAGAATTTGGCGTAACGAATCTCCTCAGCCCGCAAAGCCCCCAAGTCTTTCAAGGGCATTCCACGGATGGAGACGTTATCCGAGCGGAGCACAACTGAGACTATCTTTCGAGCGGGTACTGCGCTTAGATCGAAGGTCAAAAATATTTGGACGCCGTCTCCGTTTGGAAAACGCGGATTCAGATTATCCCCGGTGAACAGCCCCGTGCCCATCCCCTGGAATCCACGGGGCGTATGTCCTTCCATCGCCCCGCCCTGGTTCCGTATCACAACGATGTTGCTCACGCCTGACTGTTTGCTGGCATCAGATTGCCGGGTTGCCGGTTCCGGAGAAGGGGCAACCTGCGTGGGGGAAACGGCCGGGGCGCTTTGGCCGCAGGCAATCAACAAAAGCAGGAAGAGCGTCAAAGCGACCAGCGAGGTCTGACCTGGAACTGCCGGGTTATTCATTGGATCGCGCTTAGCGAATTCGGCATAAAGCAACCTATCTTGCTGAGAAATTCGAGGACTACTAGGTGCTTAGATGTTTCGCCAACGCAAAACGGTTTTTAGATCGCGGGCGCCCGGCTAGGCAGGCTCCAAATGGAGAGTGCGCTTCAAGCCGGGGTCTGGCCCTGAGGCTACTGGTTAGCCAACGGCACTGTGGCGGTGACGCAAGGCGCGTCGCCGTAGGTGCCGGTGGTATGGCCGGAGCCGGTCGTGTCTTCTACCAGGCGGGCGTCGCCAGGTCCAAAGACGTGCTTAGACCCGTCTTTCAGGCCGATCTCCAATTGGCCCGATAGTATGATGACGAACTGACGCCTTGGGGCACAATGATAATCAGAATAGTTGTTCACCGCTGCTTCACGGAAAGTGATGTTGGTGGTTGCCTGGGCTGCGGTCCAGTCAGGTGTCTTGGTCAAGTCTATGTCCTCGATCTGGGAAAGGCCTTGGGAGTTGGTGAAAAGTCGAAAGGTACCCATAACAGATTCATCTCCAAGTAAGGTCTAGATTGAGTTTCGCTATTATAGCCTAACGTTAGAGCGACCAGAGAGATATTTCTTCTCGGGTGCTTTCGCGTTGGCGCCCGGGTGACTTACCCGCCGCTGGTTGGTTTTTCAGGAACTGGGACTGGAGAGAATGTCGATCAGCGAAGCCACGGCAGTTTCAAATACCCCATTCTCCTCCCAGCCTCGGAAATCGATCACCGTCCCCTGCTTTAGGAGTCCGCACAGTTCATCGTCTCTGGCGTCGAAAAGGGCGTCCGCCGCCAAGGATGTGATGTTACTTTGGAATTCCGGGCCTTTGCCTCCGGCCAATTCGGACATGTACCGCCTGGCCTGGGGGCTTTGAAGGGATGATTCGGTGCACAGCAGCACCAGCCTGTCGAAATAGACCGTGTGGGCCAGGATTGTTTTACCCGTCNGAAGCCCCGATTCGTCATCCGCCGAGATGCTCCAGCAGGGGATCTGCGCTGCCCTCAGGCTATCCCGGAGTCGACCGGCCAGGCTTCCATCTTCCATGGAGCCGATGGTCAATACCGACGGGAAATCCCGGCTAACTCCCATGAGTGAGTCTTGGGCTTCCATCAGCGGCGCAGCTACTCCGGCATCCTCCAAGAATTTTCTGGGAATACGGCCGCCGGACTTGGCGAGAGTGTCCAACCCGATGGTGCTGGGCCCCGTGTGGCGTGCGAACTCCAACGCCATGGCCATGCTCAGGTCGCAATTGACGATGGTGGAGATCCCAAAGACGGTTTCGTAAAATGTGGCGCTTTCGAGATCGGCTTTGATGAGGGAAGCCCCCCGCAGGTCCGCGCCGGTGAGATCGGCCTGCTTGAGTATCGTTGAAGACAATATGGCTTCTCTGAGATTGGCGCCGGTTAGGTCCGCTCCCGTCAGATCCGCTGAGGAGAGGTTTGTTCTGGATAGGTTGGCCCCTTCCAAGTTGGCGAAACTGATGTCGGAGGACGACAGGTCGGCCCCCGTCAGATCGGCTGCCCGCAGCGTGCTTCTGGAGAGATTGCTGCGGGTCAGAACGCACCTAGCCATATTAGCCCGGGTGAGGATTGCATGGGAGAGATTTGACCGCGATAGATGGGCGGAATTTAGATTTGCCCCTTGCAGTTCCGCCAGGCGGAGGTTGCTGCTGGTCAGGTCGACGCCGTTTAGTTCGTCGAACGCCAGATCGGCGCCCCCCAGTTTGGCGCGGCTTAAGAAAGCGCCCGAAAGGTCGAGCTTTGGGCGTCCGTAGACCAACTCGGGTTCAAACGTCTCACTGGCAGCGCGGTCGCCAAGTTGATAGTTCAAAGTGGAGTGGGAAGGTGTGGCGGGAATTACGTGGTTAACTTCCCGCCACCGGGCTATCGCGNTCGCTCCCAACTTGGCGAGCACCACATGCTCGGGATCAGCCAATAGATTCTCCTACGCTCAGTCGTTGGATAGGACGTGAGCGATTTCACGCATGGTTACGCCGGCCTCTTATCCTCGTGTCAGATAAGTCCGATGTTAAGAGATTAATCTTTGGAATTGCCTCAGTCGTCCAAGTGGACGGTGGCGGTCACACGGGGCACATCGCCAACTACCCGAGTAGTGTGTCCATGGCCGGTCAGGTCTTCCGCCAAGTTGACGTCTCCTGGCCCCAGGCGGTGAATCGTTCCATCCGCCAACCCGATTTCCGCCTCACCGGATAGGGTGATTATGTACTGGCGCCTGGGTGCTATGTGGAAGTCGCTGAAACGTCCAGGNGGCGACGAGCGNAACACGATGCCCTTGGCGTTGTGCAGGGTGCTCCAAGCGGGATGGGTGGTCGGGTCGATCTCCTCGATGTGAGACTCCCCGTCATCGCCTGAATAAAGTCTTATTGAACCCATGATTCAGCCTCCTCGGATTTAACGTAAGTTAAACTCTAGTAATGAAGTATGCTTGGATCCGCTAGGAGCATTGTACCCNCACGGGCGTTCGTGCGGACGCATTCACGACGTTTCTTGAGCCTCTTTAGCTTAGCCGTCAATCGATGGTAACGCGGGCGCCGGGACTACATATTTTGATTGGTGTCGAAGCATGACTACGCAAAGATTTAAGCTCGAAAGTGCCCCGTTTTTAACTGTGACCGATAAGCTGCCCGTCAAGTACTAACGGATTACCGGTGTCTAAGCGGAGGTTGGCGCATCTACCATAGCGGATTTATCTACCCACTATGCGAACACATCGCGGCCAAATTCTTCCAGAAACTGATAATCGCCACGCTCCTCTAGATATCGTTTAGATATCGTTGGAACAATTTGTTTAGTGCGGCCAACTCTTGTACTCGTTGTTCCAACGGTTGTCCTAGTTGGCGCAAGATTTTAGATCCCCTCCATACGATGGTGATAAAATCTATATACAAAACTACGAAGGCGGCTCCTATCGTGCCATAGGTGAGTCATCGTAGGTCAGATAAGTTCTGCTCCAGATTTTTTATGAAATATGGCTCGCTGGACTTTATTTCTTTGCGAGCCACCATCNCGTTGCCGTAGCGAGCTAGAAGGTCGATATTCCGGTTGAGACTTGCGGTAATGGTCCCTGAAATGAGAAAAGCCAGGAGAGCCATTATAACTAAACACAACTAGTTGAATTAGAACAGTTAACCTAAACCGGTCCGATGTCGTGTTGACGTCGGACCGGTTTCCAATTAGTTCCATTGTCCCCAGTCCCATAGTTCGCTATCCCACGACCGGTGCTGTGGTTATAGCTTGTATTTCCCTGAACATAGAATCCTCAGAATACCCTGAACTATAAATCGGTATCCTGAGCGCGTCAACTAGCATCCGATTAGCTAAAGTGGCCTGTTCCTATGGGGTATTCATCTTCCTTACAAACGTTTCCGTGAACACTTCTAACCTAAA
Source organism: Chloroflexota bacterium (assembly GCA_002710215.1). GTDB lineage: Bacteria > Chloroflexota > Dehalococcoidia > Lucifugimonadales > UBA3495 > UBA11650. Next base: position 7,616 of record PAJQ01000061.1, read on the forward strand.
TCGGAAACACGGAATACAGCCTAACCGGGACCCTGTGGCTTGAGGTGCCGCGCAACCGTCCTGAATCAATGCCCTTATTCGTGGCGAGTTTCCCCTGAACGCGGGGGAGTTGGGACTCGGCCTTACTGGACGCAATCTCCCCGGCGTACTATTCTTCCGTCATGGCTGCGGGGAAGGTACGACGTTCAAAAAATCGCATACGCTGTTCTCCAGGCCTAAAAGCTTACTAAGGAGTTCATGATGCCGTTTGGAGACAATGACTGGCTGGCGCTGATCCAGGAAGACACGGTGGAGCCGGAGATTCCCATCTGCGACCCCCATCACCACATGTGGGACCGTCGCCCGGCTCGTATTCCGTATCAGAAGTACATGCTGGACGAGTTATACGCCGACCTGAACAGCGGCCACAACGTTCGTTCCACCGTATTCATAGAGGCCAAGGCGATGTACCGCATCGACGGGCCGGAAGAGATGCGCCCGGTGGGTGAAGTGGAGTTCGTCCAGGGCATGGCCGCCGCCGGCGCCACCGGTCTCTATGGGCCGGCGCGGGCCGCAGCCTCCATCGTGGGCCATGCCAACCTCCTCCTGGGGGAAGAGGCCGCTCCGGTACTAGAAGCCTTACAGACGGCCAGCCCCAACCGGTTTCGCGGGATCCGCCACGGTCTGACCTGGGACGCGGATCCCCGAATCCCCAACGGCGCCTACGACCGCCAGAGCCAGTTGGCCGACGAAGGCTTTCGGGCCGGAGCCAGGGTGTTGGCTAGAATGGGCCTTTCCTTCGACGCTTGGATGTACTTTCCCCAGTTGCCGGAACTCGCGGAATTCGCCAGGGCGATTCCCGATCTGACCATCATCCTTAACCATATCGGTGGGATGCTCCGCGTCGGGCCCTACGCCAACCGGGATGAGGAAGTCCTGCCCAATTGGAGGCAGGGCCTTGCCGACGTGGCCCAATGCCCCAACGTCTTCGTTAAACTTGGTGGAATAGGTCAGCCTCGCACCGGTTATGATTGGTCTGATAGAGACATACCCATCGGGTCCGAAGAACTGGCCGGAGTCATGGCTCCGTACATGGATTATTGCATCGAGCAGTTCGGACCCAGCCGGTGCATGTTCGAAAGCAACTTCCCACCGGACAAGGTAGGGCATTCCTACAACGTGCTGTTCAACGCCTTCAAGCGCCTGTCCAAGGACTACTCAGCCTCGGAGCGGGCCGACATGTTCCACAACACCGCTGTGCGGGCGTACCGGGTCGAGTATTAACGAAGCCTTCGGGCTGTCCACCGTGCAATACAACGGGGATCCGGCGAACGCAGCTGTAGTCTGGGTCGGCGGGGTGTTGGGTTTGGTGATGGTGCCGGTTCCCCTGTCCCGGAAAGAGAAAAAAGGCCGGTGGGGCAACGGAGGGAGTTGCCCCACCGGCAAAGCGCCCAAATTTTCCCGACAATGGCGTAGCCGGTGATTGCGTTCTTGGTAGTTAGGGGTATCTACATGGGGTGGGACCGCTGGGCATTCGGCCAGGGCATTGATTACCTACCGAATTTTGTCCGCACATTCTAGATAAAATCTGGCCGATACCCAGTGGTTAACTTGCTGAGCAGCGGGCTCAGCCTTTGAGAAGTTTTACTCTCCGGCTGAACTCCTCCGCCTTGGCTTCAGCCATTATCAGCTTGCCGGATATAAAACACCATTTAGACAGCTCTTCCAAATGTAGACCGGTGAGTTGGTCAGAGCTTACATCCAGATGGCCGTTGACCTGGCGGGACACGAACTGTTCGGCGGCCGATCCCAAGTAGGGACGGGCCAACTCTATTACATCGTTATACAGTGGCATGTGCTTTTTCCTCCTCAGTTTCCCTGCCCTCGGCTACCAGGAAGCGTATCGCAGTCACCATGCGTTCAAAAGAATCCGATAATTCGCCGATCTCGTCCTGCGCGTTCACCGTGTTCGTGAAGTTCAGGTCGCCCAAGCTAACCTTATTCGCTATGTCTCGGAGTTGTAGGATAGGGCCGGTAATTTTGCGGGACAGGAACAGTCCGGCAGCCAACGCAAAGGCAACGGCCAACACGGCGGCAATCACGCTGGTTATAACGCTCGTCCTCTGACGCTGGTCGCTATCGCGGAGTATTCCGCTGATTACATCATCAACGTCTAGCGTCGACGCGTCATGGGATTCCTCGCCGGGAGACGCCGCTGCCACTGACACTTTGGATTCCTCACCGTGGGACGCCTCTACCGCTGACCCATTGGGTTCCTCGCCGTGGGATGCCGGTAGCGTTGACGGTTGGAAATCCTCGCTATAAGATGCGCCGTAATTTATTCGAGCGTAGAGTAGAATCGCCTCTTCTCGCTTGTTTTCGTTGAAGAGTTCCTCTACTTCGTGAAAACTTTCCTCGTCCTGCAACTGCGTCCGCGATTCTTGCAGGAGTTCATGTTCATGGCCTGCTGCTGCCTCTACGGCGAGGGCAAGATGCTCGTCGACTTCGGCTTCGAGTCCTTCCCGAAGCTCTAAAAAGGCTGGATCACCGGTGAGCAGGAAGTCCCTCTCCGCTACACTCTTTGCGGAGAAGGCGTGCTGGATCTCCATCAATCGGTTTGAAATCGAGGTTTTCTCAGCAATTTCCTTGGCCGAATTACTGATCCGCATCGTATTACTGACGGTCAAGCCAAGGGCTGCGACACCTATCAGTACAATCATCAGGAACGAGAGGAGGATTTTGGTCTTAATTTTCATCTTGTTGAACGACATGCATGTCTCCATGTTATTAAAATTTAGCGAACGCCCGTTCGGGAAGGTTAGTGGTCTCCGACGATTGGATTGTCCCTATCGCCAGCGGCAACAAACCGCTTTGTGCATATATTAATGAGCATACTGAATATACTAACCATCAAAAATGTGTAGGAGGGTGGTGTCACCCAAATGACAGAGTGTTAGCATCCACATGACAGAAAACTTTCATAAAATTGGAAGTTTTCTGTCACTCGGAAGAGACGACGATACCCGGCGGGCTCGACATAGCTGCCGTGGTACCTTCTCGTCTAAGCCCGGCGGAGCTTGGGTGTAAACAGGCTCAGTAGTCCAACCAATCCGATGCCGATGGCGGCGTTCACGTTGGCGGCCACCGGCGCGCCCCAGGCGCCCGCAATTGCCCCGGAGTTCATGCTGCCAAATGTGAAAGAATAGATGGCCATAGACCGGAGTCCCATGATCCGGCCACGGAATTCGGGCAGCACCGTCCTTAGAATCACCGTCAGCATCATCACCTGAGTTGAGGAGAACGCCATTCCGGTGAACAACAGTATCGTTAAAGAGAGGTAGAAGGTATGGGACGCTGAGAAGACGACCATGGTGCCATGCCAAATTATTACCGATAAAATCAGCCACTTCCCGGCATTTTTCATGTTGCGAACCGAAGCCAGACCTGTGGAACCCATCAGCGCCCCGATGCCGAATGCCGCCATCAGCATGCCCAAACCCGTCGGACCCTGGCCCAATACGTCCCTGGCGAAAACGGGCATCAACGATGTGTGCAAGGGCCAGCCGGTGAAATTAAGAATGACCGCCAGCAAAAGCATTGCCCACAGCACCTGCTGCCCTTTGACGTACTTGAGCCCTTCCAGCATCGACCTGAGAACCGAGTCTTCCTGTGATCGAGAAGCGGTACGGCTACTCCTGACGTACAACGCCAAGATTCCAGCCGAAAGGTACAGGAGGGCTATCACCGTATAGACGCCTTGAGGTTTTATTGCTTGGAAAAGAAAACCACCTACCAAAGGTCCCAACACGGTGTTCAGGTTCATTCCCATGGTGGTGAGAGCCGCGCCGTTGGAAATGCGCTCCTCCGGCAAGATATCAGCAACCAGGGCCTGGGCGGCGGGCATCTGAAATAACCGGACGATACTTGCGGTCAACACCAAAGCGAAAATATGCCAGACTTCCAGGCGTCCACTCAAAAGCAGGGCGAGCATGACCAGGCTCAGTAAGGTCATGAGCAACATCACTGTGGCCAATAGGCGTTGACGGGGCACCCGGTCGGCGATGGCCCCGGAGAATAAGGCCAGGAAGTTGAACGCCATCCGGGCTGAGGCAATCAACCCCACCAGGAAGGGGTTGTCGGTTTCCGTGAGCACCAGCCACCCCAGGGCCAACGCATCCATCTGCATGCCGGTCCCGGACAGCGCCATGGAACACCAGAGAAGACCGAAGTTGCGCTGGCGTAGTATGCCGAAGGGATAGGCCGCTTGTCGGAGTGTAGTAGTTAGATTCAAATAAAGATAAACGCGTTGAATCGAGGGTCCAGGTTGTCCTGCAGGCCCGTCACTCTGCGATTCTTAGCAAGCGAGATGAATGCGGTGTGCGCATCGTTCCCTAAGCCAGCCTCCGGCCGGGAGTGGCATCGCGGGACACAGGACCAGGGCCGTCAGGAGAGGCGACTAACCATTAATCGATCTGATTTCGTTACCTAGAGTACGCCTAATCCGATGGGTATGTACAGATGTTGCTTTGGTGGCAACTCGGCGACACGGGGTCTTGAATAGGCCCTAAGGCCGAAGCGTAGGAATGAGTGAGCCCCGCCCTATGTTTCAGGGCCGGACCTGTATTCAGGCAGGCGGACCGAACTATTCTCGGCGGGGGAGATATTAGCCGAGTTGCGGTCAACGCACGATCGAACCCGCCGGACAGCGAATCTGGCGGTGCTAACTCTCCCGGTCTTTAGATCGCTGTGCTAGCCGGGTGATTTTTGGTTGCACCCACAAGCCGCCCACTAATCCTGTGATCAGCAGCCAACTTGCAAGTATGTTGCTCCCTCCGACGGAGCAGCCGCCTATCTGGAACTTTTGATCCGGTGGCTCTGTGGGCGCCGGAGGGGCCACCGTCGCCACCGGTTCCTTCTTGGGGTCCAACAGGAACTGGAATCCCAGAGGCCAAGAATCCTGCACGGCGAGAATCGTCGCATGGCAAGCGTTAGACATGAACGCCTCGACGTCGCCACGGCCAAAGCCCAGAGACACCTTGGCCTGATTAAACGGCGTATTTCCCTCAAGAACCGTTGCTACGAATAGACCTTGGTCCATCTGAGGCTGAAGCGCACGGGTTGCGGCGGTTGTTTTCTGGGTCATCTCGCGCAGGGCGGCGAATTCACTCTGTAAGACCAATAAGATGTCTCTAAGAGTTTCTACTTTACGCGAGTCCGGCCAACTCGGGGCAACTCATTTACGTTGAGCTCAACGAGGTGCTTTCGCAACGCGGCCTCGTATTCGGGCATCATGGGGTGGTCACCAAGCATCTCAAGAAGCTTGTTATTATTTGCTATAGCGGAATCTAGTCCGACGATGGAATTATCGAACCGCTCAAGGGCCCGATCGATAAGATCACCCACCTTCTCGCCATGAAATTCGTTCAACGATGCGCGATTGAACATCTGCTCCCCGAATGACTGTTCATGGATGAAACCGACGTTGAAGTCGGCGTTCATCTCTATCGCGACATCCGTGAATTCAACGCTTCGAGGGTGATCCCCACCGTCGTCGTGTCACATCTCCCAATGGGCGGACGCCGGTTGCGCCGTGAGTCCACCCCAAATAATCGCCAAGGCAAAGGCTGCGAAGGCCGCCGCGAATGGAATAACTCGTTCCATAATGGTTCCTCCCGGCTATTTATTTGGGATTCCCCAGACCAAAGGATTCCACTTGAGTGTACGGATCTGAGAAATCCTCAGGATATATAACCACACCCCGGTCCCCAATCAGTCACCGTCTTGGTTCCCGCTCCCCGCCTGCCGCAACGGACCCAAAGTTCTAGTCACCGATCCGCCTACGGGACTGTGACTCATAGATGAGGCGTCCCATTACCCCCTTAATATCCTCCGCATACCTTACATAGCCTAGGATAGCCAGCATCATCGCACATAGCCAAGCTGCCACGAACCCAACGGCCAGACCTTGCCATCCGCCCAATCCGATCATATACAATGCCGGTAAAGTAACGACCCCTGCGGCTAGCAACGGCGCGATAATCACCAATAAAACGATGTTCATATCCGGTTTTCCTATCTAACCTGAACTATTGCCCCACACATCAAGTTCCCTGAGCACCGGTACCAAGAACCTCACCTTTGAAAGTTCATCCGAATAGCCGGGCGGGTGCGAAAGAGCACTATGTGTCCCTGGAACGATATCGCCAATATATTCGCAATGCGTAGAACTACGTAGAAAGCGCTCACGCTCAGGGTAGTTCGTTGAGGACGATGGGGGACGCCGACGGTCACGGTGTGATGCGGCCAAGTATCGTGTGTTGAAGTTTATGAGACGTATCGAACACCGCGACTCGATTGTCTCAATAAGCCGACTTTGTGCATAAGAGTCGGTCGGGCGAAAAAGGTTGTGGACAATCCGTGGACATTGGGCTAAATCAACGGCCCTTACCCAAGAACTAGAGTCTTTTTGCAGGCTTAAAAAATGGAGCCGGTGAGGGGAGTCGAACCCTTGACCTGCTGTTTACGAAATAGAGCACGAGCGTAGCAATGGGTTTT
>PAJQ01000062.1 GCA_002710215.1 Chloroflexota bacterium
GCCGCCGCGGAAGCCGCCGCCCTTGCCTTGGGCCCGGATGACCAATCCTTCCTCCATGGTTTGCCAGCCAAGAAGGTCGAATTTGAAGGGGACCTCGGTATTTCCCTCTCCCGGCTCGACCGACCGGATCGTGGCGACGTCGTAGGCTTTTTGCGCCGAGGCCACTTTGGTTTCGCCATTCCCCTGCTCCTCCATGGCCTGGAGCATGGAATCTATGCTGAAAAGCTGAGGGCATACGTTGCAGAGCGTGCCCAAGATTCGGGCGTCGGTGTGGTCGTCTTTGTACACCCACAAGCCGGAAAAGCTTACCGTGCTTTTGATGATGGACAGGCCGAAGGGAGAGTCCTTCTGGTGGATGTCCTCGACCAGCGCGTCGGCGTCTTGGCGGGAGGTCACAATCAACGTCCCATTGGGCTTGGTTAGCTCATTGATCGGTTGCAGACCGTACCAGGCCCAGGACTCGATTCCCTTGCACATTGTGTCGTCTACGTTGATGGTTACGTCAACTTCAGTCGGTTCGTATCGAGCCAGAGTTTCCTCCAACTCCTCGGGGTCGTCCGCCACCACGGCGAACTGTTTGGCCGGGATCCCATTACGCTCCGGGGAGTCGCCGTACCGTCCGAAGGCGGTGCCGATCTTGCCCTCCTTCCGTGCGGCGAACACTATGGACCGTACGATGTTCCGGGCNAGGGTTCTTTGGAATATACCGCGGTATACAACCTCCACGGCAACTGTGCTCATGGCTATTCCTCCAATTTTTTTAGTTAACTTTGACTAGTGGGCTGTCAGTTATCAGCTTTCAGCGGTCAGCAGCTTCTCCCGAAACAGATTTCCGTTCAGGGAATGAGAATTCTTGCCAGCCTCAAATTCCTGACTGCTGAAAGCTGACTGCTGAGCGCTCGATACGTTCTCCGGTTCCACTGCGGTCAGATGGTATTCCATAGCCCTGCGCGCCCCTTCAGCGTCCCCGGTCTGAATCATGCTTAGAATCTCCCGGTGGGAAGCTAAAGACCGTTGGGGACGTCCCGGTTCCTGAAGCGATTGGTCCCGTGATCGCCGGAGAATGTCCTCCACCGCACTGACCACCTTAACCAAGGCCGAGTTGTGAGTGGCCGAGGCCATGGCGAAGTGAAACGATGTGTCCGCGTCGACTCCGGTGCCTCCGCCGGCGATCTGCCGGACCTGCTCCTCCAAAATACTCNCAAGCTCGGCTACCTCTTGCTCATTGGCCCTCTGGGCTGCTAATGCCGCGATCTGCGGCTCAAGCATGTGCCGCATCTCGAATATGTGCTTCAGATTGTCTACNCCGGTGTCGGCCCCCGATGTGAGGGTTGAAGCGATCAGCGCCACCATGGATTCCAGGTTATCCGTATTTATGAATGTCCCGGAACCCCGTTTGCTGATAACCAGGCCCTGTAGTTCCAGGGAGCGTATAGCCTCGCGGACGGAGCTGCGGCTCACTTGAAGCTGCTCGGCCAACACCCGCTCGGATGGCAGGCGCTCGCCGGGCTTCAATACTCCCTGACGTATCAGAGAGCTGAACTGCTGNACGATGTCCTCGTATAACCGGCGCCCTTTGACCGCGTGACCTGTCATATACCCCTGGGAAAGTGGTCAGACCAATTGCACGTCTGNATTATACACCACCAGGCGTAATTGTCAAGAATCGGGGAGGCTCTAAACGGCTGAAGATANACAGACCCAGAAATAGAACTTTCGCCTGGATAACCCTGNACAGGAATAGTATAATCGGGCTGTTTTAACTCCCCATAAAAGGCTGTTTAGAGGGCTAGCCGACTTGGATGATGTAATTGTGGTGGGCGCGGGACCGGCGGGTAACAANGCCGCCTTGGGGCTGGCAAGGGAAGGCTACTCTGTAACCGTCATCGANTCCCGGCACGAGATAGGGGATAAGCTGTGTACCGGTCTTATCGGCCGGGAGTGCGCCAGCCGCTTCCCGATAGATCCCGCTCTGGTTTACCGGGAACCCCAGTCCGCCCGGTTGGTGGCCCCGGGCGCCGGCCCGCTCTTCTTCGAAACGGTCAGACCCCAGGCCTGCGTCGTCGACCGTGTTGGCTACGTGGCGTCTTTCGCCCAACGGGCCCGATATGCCGGGGCATTGTATCTGCTTGGGGAGCGAGTCCACCAGATAGTTTCCCAAAATCAGGGTGTCACTGTGATTACCGGCCAGGGAAGCCGCCAGGCCCGGGCCGTGGTCCTGGCCACCGGATTCGGCTCGCCGCTGGTCCGCCAAGCCGGGCTGGGCTCGGTTAGCGATTACGTTACCGGCGTTCAAGCAGTGGTTTCCACCGATGGAGCGGATGACGTGGAAGTGCATCTGGGGTCAGACGTAGCGCCGGGCTTCTTTTCCTATCTGGTTCCCACGCTGCCAGGCCGAGCCTTGGTGGGTCTTTTGTCACGGAAGAAGGCCCAAACCCGGCTGACAAACTTTATCCAGAAACTTCGCCAAGCCGGCAAGATTAAAGAGGTAGTTAAGGAGACTGCCACTTGGGGGATTCCTCTAAGGCCTTTGAAACGCACCTATCTCGACCGGATGGTGGTAGTTGGGGATGCTGCAGGTCAAGTCAAGCCAACCACTGGAGGCGGCATCTATTATTCCTTGCTGGCCGGCGAGGCNGCCGCCCAGGTNTTGTCCGAGGCGTTGGCCGACGATGACCTTTCTTCGGGCAACCTCAGCCGNTATCAGTCCCGCTGGCGGGACCTGCTGGCCGCCGAGATAGAGGTAGGATATTCGGCCCGCCGGCTATACGAATTCCTAACCGACCAGCAGATCGGCGCGTTGGTGAANCGGGCCGGCGCCAATGGCTTCAACAGCGAGCTGGTTGATGCTTCGGAAGGCACGTTTGACTGGCACGGCAAGATGATTGCCCAAATAATGGGTAATCCGGGATTGGGCGGTGCATTGCGCTTGATAAATCCGCTTTTGNCCCGCCTGGCCCACCGCCCCGATATCGGAACTGACCAATCCCAGACCACACCCGCCTATCACGACTGACCATACACGATTGTATCGAGCCGTCTTTAAGGCGTAGGGGCCCGGCCAGCCATGCACCGACGCCATTGAGATTGTCATCCCTCCCTCAATTGACAACCTGCCGTCAATCGATTGAAGATGTNAGNGAACGCTGAACAATAACCTACATTAACAATGCATGTGTCTCGTTGAGTTGATATGACTCTATCTACGGTTAGACGGCGCGTTTTCATGGTGGTTTTCGTAACGATGGCCCTGATGGGGTTGCTAGGGCCGTTGGTGGCGCGGGCTCAAGCTCCCCACGTCCTGCTTCTGGATGTCAGCGGNATCATCAACCCGGTCAAAGTTAGATTCATCTCCCGGGCGATCGAACAAGCGGTGGAAGACCGTAGCACCATGGTGGTTATAGAGTTGGATACGCCGGGCGGCTTGCTGTCATCCACGAGAGAGATAGTGCAGTTGCTTCTGGATTCCCNGGTGCCGGTGGCGGTTTATGTTTCCCCCCAAGGCGCCCGAGCCGGCTCTGCCGGTACGTTCATCACCGCTGCCGCTAACTTCGCCGTCATGGCCCCTGGGACCAACATCGGCGCCGCTACCCCGGTTTCCGCTACCGGAGGAGACTTGGGGGAAACCCTGGCCAGTAAGATTGAAAACGACGCCGCCGCCCTGATCCGCAGCATCGCCCAAGACCGGGGCCGCAATGAAGAGAAACTTGAGGAAACGGTAAGGAAGGCAGCTTCATTCAGCGCCAAAGAAGCGGTGGAGTTCAATATCGTGGACTTCATCGTCGAAGACCTTAACGGCCTGCTGGCCAAAGTGGACGGGTTGGAAGTAGAGACGTCCGTCGGATCGAAGACTTTGGACACCCGCGATGTTGAACCGCGGCGATTCGGCAAGAATTATCTGGAGTTCTTCTTAGAGGTAATATCCGACCCCAACGTTTCTTTTATNTTGCTTACTCTGGGTAGCTTGNGCCTGGTCATTGAGTTGTTTAACCCCGGCCTCATCGCTCCGGGGGTAGTCGGAGCTATCTGCCTGCTGCTAGCGTTTCTGGCGGCGGGTAATCTGCCGGTAAATTGGGCGGGGGTAGTGTTCGTTTTGCTGGCGGTGGTCTTGGTGATACTGGAAACCCAGGTGAGCGGGTTCGGCATCCTTGGCGTGGGTTCAATCATTAGTTTTGTTGTCGGCGGTCTGCTGCTGTTCAGCCAATTTGGCGATAGGTCTCCGACTTTGCCCGAGGTGTCGGTGAGCCTGTGGCTCATCGGAGGGATGGCTGCTACCCTCGCGCTGGCCGTGCTTTTCATTGTTAGGTCGATCCATTCCTCGCGCATGGCGACACTTGAATCCGCCGGTCCGGTGTTGCTGGGTGCATCGGGTATAGTCGCCAGCGACTTGGCGCCACGGGGCCTGGTGCGACTGGGAGACGAAACATGGACAGCGGTCAGCCAAGATGGTACCGTTATCCCTCAAGGCGAACCAGTCAAAGTAATCAAGGTTGACGGCTTGATTCTGACGGTATCACCGCCAGACGATACGAATAAATGAAGGATTCCNCCATCAGGAGNTAATCATGGCGTCAGGCATAGTTGTAGTTAAGCAGTACGAACGGTTGGTGATATTGAAGTGGGGGCGNCTACAAGTCGTTGCCCAACCCGGGTTCCGGTTTCTGATTCCNGTCATGTACACCGGGCGCTTGGTGGACACCAGGGAGCAGGTTGACCGGGTGCCCACTCAAAAATANATCACCAGGGACAACGTGGTGGTGGATATGGACTTCGTCCTCTATTTCAAAGTGATTGAGGAAGAAGCGGAAAAATCCGTTATGAATGTCGCCGATCACCGGGCCGCCGTGCGGGCGCTGGCGGTGGCCGAACTGAGGTCGATCATTGGAAACATTACGCTCGCTGAGGCCCTGGCCGAACGGGAACGGATACAGAACGAACTCCAGNTCTCGCTGGACGAAAACACCGGACGCTGGGGCGTGAAAGTACAGGGTGTGGCGGTCAACGAGATCGACCCTCCCCAGGGGGTGAAAGCGGCGATGGAACGGGAGAAATCCGCCGAGGCCATCAAAACCGCCGATATCACCGAGTCGGAAGGGCAGCGTCAATCTCAGATCAACCGGGCTGAGGGCGAGCGGCAGGCTGCTATTCTGGAGGCCGAGGGCGAGCGCCAAGCCGTGATTCTTAGAGCGGAGGGGGAACAGCAGGCCCAGTTGCTGCGAGCCCAGGGTTTCAGTTCGGCATTGGATAATATCAACCAGGTAGCNAACTCCGTTGACGCCAAGACCATGAGTCTGCAATACTTCGAAACCCTAAAGGATCTGGGGGAGAGTCCGTCAACGAAGTGGATCTTCCCCATGGAATTCACCTCAATGCTGTCCGGCTTCTTGGGCATGGGCAACTCGAATCGGCAGCAGGACGGAAACGACGGAAACTCTTAGACCAGTTTAGGAATCTCAAGGTCTGGTTNGGTAGAATAGGAAAAATTTTAAGGCCGCGCTNCNCCCGAATGAGAGGNGGTAGCGCGGCCTTGTTGCGTTTCGCTGATTGATCTGGCTCAGTAGGGTTCTGGCTGAATCATTCCCAAGTCGCCGTCGTCGCGCCGGTAAAGCAGACTATACTCGTGGGACTCTGTGTTCATAAACATGAAGAAGCTGTGCCCCAGAAGTTGCATCTGAAAGGCTGCTTCTTCCACCGTCATGGGGTTCATCTGAAATCGTTTGACTCTTACCAGATTGCCGNCGTTTAATACTTCGCTTCCGCCGTAAGCTGGGACTCGGGAATCGTCCTCGGCCTGTTGGGTCCCCAGCGGAACAACCTGCTTGGCTCTCTCGCTGCGGTAGGTCTGGCTCTTGTAACGCTCGATTCGCCTATCCAGAACTCCGGCCACCAGATTGATCGCCTCGACAGCGTTTGCCGCCCGTTGCTCAGCCCGGAGCAATGAGCCGCCCACGTTCAATGTCACCTGGACCGCCATGCGGTCGTTTTGGGAGCGGGTCGGCTGGGAGGACAGCTCCACCTGCACATTGGATATAGCCGGGAGATGCCGGATGAGGCCGCCAAATTTCCGTTCGATATGTCCCCGGAGTTGTTTATTTACGTCNACGTTGTTCGCTTTTATGTTCAATTCCAAAACACCGTACCTCCCGGGAAAACTAGGGCCAATCGCTATCCCCTATATCTAGTGTAGGCTCGGTCTGAGCGCTAAATCAAGGTGTCTTCCCGGAGTTACATTTGGTGTCCGGTTGCGGGATNTTCCCGCAGACCGGCGCTAGGGCGAAACGTTCGGCCGCAAGGCTACTANTCGAACCGGCGCAGGGGCATTAAGAGGCAGAGAAACCGTGTCTTGAACGTAGGCGGCTGTGCCNAAGCGGGTTGAGCGATGCCGGTATTTGCGGGACAGCGGTGTCCTCGTCCACCCTCGTCTTTCCGGCGATAGCTGGAACTCCAGGCGGGTGTTCTCCTGGGCCTTCGCGCCTGCCTCGAAGAGTCCACTGGATTCCGGCCTTACGCCGGAAAGACCCACAAGAAGCAACTTTGGTGGCACGGTTTTCCATAGATAAAGAATAAGACACGATTGCGCTTGATTCGGAGGTGTTTAGAGAGAAACCGGGCAACTAACTAGCTGGGGGTCAACTCACCCTTGGTTGCTGTCCAAGGGTGAGTCATGTTAGTTGGGCGGAGTTCAGCGAGGCAGGCGAGGCAGAACCAACCACCCTTCTTCATCGGTGCCCAACATATCGGTTTCCTCCTGGAAGTGGAGCAGGGCGGTGTAGGCGTTTATAACCGCGTCGCAGGTATTACGGTCCAACTCGTCCACGTGTTTGTCCAGCCCCTTCACCAAAGGCGTGAGGCTGTCTTTCATGAAAGGCAAACTGCCGGGGCTGTTTTTCGGAGGCACTTTGTCGCCAAAGAGGATTGTCTTGGTGGCGTGGGGATAAACCTCGATCACTGTATGACCCTGTTCAGTTAATTTACGGCTGATGTCGATGCCCCGGTAGATCAATGTGCGGATGATTGAGCGCTTGTTGGTGAAGAAGCAGCTTATGCCCATGCGGGAAAGCTCCAATTCCGCCTGACGGCCCTTCTTCTGGGGAGTTATGGTTTGGCAGGAGCAGGTGGTTTCCAAACAGCATAGACCGGTGGGCAGACTCAGCGGGGCCCCAATGGCGATCAAACTGGGTTGATGGGTTTCCCCCATTTGGAAAAGCTCGCTGTCGTCGCTGAAGTTACTGAGGAAAGACAGGTGCGCCCCGTCGTCCAAGGCTACAACCGCACTGGGACGCTTTGGCGAGGCTCTGAGATCGACACCGAATATCATGTTAAAACTCCGAAGGTGAGACCGATTAATTATCGCAATTCTCCAGCGGGAGACAGCGAGGAAATCTCACCAGATTTAATGGTTTTGTCCGGGAAGCCGGATGCCGGGAAGGCTAACCTTCCTTGGTAAATAGAGAGCCGGGCAATCCAGTTGGTCCGTTGAAGGTGGCCAGGAATTTTATTGCTGAAGAAAACGGTTCCGCTTCTTTGCTGGCCACTTTCTCCAACATTGCGATCAAGGTTGGGTCACCTTCGACTAAGGCTTTCAATCTGCGGCCCACTTCCTCCTCCACCGCCTCCAGAAATTCCCGCTTGCGCCGCTGGGCTCTGAGTTCGCCCAGTTTCGCGGAGGACTCCAGATAATCCCGATGCTCTTGGACTTTAGACCAGAGTTCTTCCATGCCTTCGCCGGAGAGGGCCTTGGTCTGTAATACGGGAGGGTCCCAGTCTCGATGGGAGGAGTCCAACCCCAGGTTTGCTCTTATGGCGGCCGCCATTTGATTGGCTCCATCACGGTCCGACTTGTTAACCACGTAGATGTCGGCGATTTCCATGATGCCAGCTTTTAAGGTCTGAATGGCGTCGCCAGATTCGGGCATCATCGCCACCAAGACGGTGTCTGCAACCTCCATGATGCCGAGCTCCGACTGCCCGACGCCCACAGTTTCCACCAGCACCACGTCCGTCCCCCAGGCGTCCAAGAGCCGCACCATCCCCTTGACGATTCTGGGCACTCCCCCTGAGTACCCGCGGGTTGCCACGCTACGGATGAAGACTCCGTCATCCAGGTAATGGCGCTGCATTCGTATGCGGTCCCCGAGGATCGCTCCACCGGTGAAAGGGCTTGTGGGGTCTACGCCTATGATGCCGACCTTCAATCCCTCTTGCCGCAGCAGTTGGGTGAGCCGGTCGACCATCGTGCTTTTGCCAGCCCCAGGCGGGCCTGTGATTCCCACGGTGTAGGCCCCACCCGTGTGGGAGTCAATGGCCTTGAGCACCTGGGCAGCTTCCAGGGCGCCCCTTTCTAGTTGGGAGATTACTCGGGAGAGTATGCGCCTGTCGCCCGCCAACAACTGTTCTGAGATTTCCGTCATCGGCAGGTACTCCGGAGCCAACCAATCGGCTGGTGAACCGGGGTATTGGAGCCTGGGTGGACTCTAGCATCCAGCCATTGTGCCGTCAATAGGATTAATAGGCCTGGATAAGTATCCAAAAAAGGTGGATAACTCATTACGACGGTGGGCATTCGCTGGGCCCCTAATGTAAACGTTAGCCGGATTGCGTAAGGTACGGCACTATTGCAAGCGTAACCGTTTAGGCAGCACCAAGATGATATTCAAAACTTGCCGTGTGAGACTTGAAAACTATCGCTAATCAGAATAATCCCGATGGCGGGGAGAAAAGCCTCGGGCGCGGCGGTCCTATCCGGAGAACCACGGCGAATGATGGGTCAGTGATGAGTGTCTTGGAAGCCGAACCCTTTGGCGTCCGCGGCGATAAGTAGCTCAGGACGGTTGCCCCACCTGCGGAGGAAGCGCCCGAAGTTCTTTCGGCTCAGCTCATCCCGCTGGTTCTCGTCTAGTTCGGTCCACTGCCGGTGCTCGTGCCGGACAAAGGGCAGGGAGCCGTCCGAGACGATGCGATAGCCTTTGTCTTTGAACTGGAAACAGTAGTCTATATCCAAGTTACGGTAGAAGCGGAAGCACTCCCGCATCAGTCCAACGGTAGACACTAATTCCCGCCGGAACGTCATGCAGTAAGCTTGCATGGCGTCGGCTTCCCCTTCCTCCACCTCTTCATGAAAATGCTGCAGGTCATCCGTGGACAAGCCGTAGGGTCCGAAGATGCCGACTGACTCTTCGGACAACCGTTGCCCGATGGGGTCCAGAATGTTGCCGACGATCTCGGTGGAGCCGTCCAGCATGATTATGTTTCGGCCTAGACTTTGCTTGAGAGCGATGTTCTTCCCCGCAGCGTCCCCCACGTTGTGGTCGCAGTGGATCACCCGCAAAGTGTCGTGGGAGGATTGGAACTCCTCTAACCATTCGGCCGTGCCGTCGGTGGAGCCGTTGTCAACGACGATTATCTCGTTTGAATAGTCTCCCGAGTATCGGAGCATGCTCCCGACGCAGCGCTCCACGTCTCCGGGATGGCCGTAAGCGTTGAGAACGAAGGTGAAGTCGTATTTGTCGGGCTGATCCAGAAGCGATTCCACTTCACGGGAGGACGAGACTGAAGCCCAACGCTCTCGTTGCTGTTCCAAGGGTGTCTTGGGGCGGATACGCGCCTCTTCCAGGGTGTCTTCTAGCAGGAATCCCTGGGAGAGAATGTCGGCGCGCAGGGCGTCGGCGGCCGTGTAATCGGCCTCTTGGCGCAGGTTGCCCCGCTGGCCCACCGTGGCGGCTACCGGTTCGGGCACGGCGTACTCCACCGGGACTTGATCCAGGTCAAGGCCGTAGATGCTGTCGTACTCCAACAGCAGGGCTAACTTGGCTTGTCCGGGAAGGCTGGAGCGCACCATGTCCCATGTTTGTGCCAGCGCCGCCGGCATGTCCAGGTCGTTTTCCACTGCGGACCAGAATTTCTGGCGCCACTCGTCTGTCTCCGGAGGAAGTTGGTCCAGCGGGGGCAACCCCTTCCAAACCCAGATACGGTGGCGGAGGTTGGTCAGCGCTTTTTCGGCGGCCTTTAGCGAGGTAAAGGTGAAGTTCATCCGGTGCCGGTATCGAATCGTCAGGCAGAGGTACCGGAAGGACAGGGGAGCGAACCCCCGGGAGATCAGCTCATCAAGAAGGAATACGTTGCCCGAAGACTTGGCCATCTTGGCCCCGTCGGCCAGCAGGTGTTGGGCGTGGACCCAATATCGCACGTGCGGCTTGCCGAAGGCGGCTTCACTCTGGGCGATCTCGTCCTCATGGTGGGGGAATATATTGTCCACACCACCGGTGTGGATGTCGAACTCTTGACCCAGATACTTTTCGGCCATGGCGGAGCATTCGATGTGCCAGCCGGGAAAACCGTCGCCCCATGGGCTGGCCCATTTCAGGTCACGGCCCGGTTCGGCGGCCTTCCAAAGGGTGAAATCTCTCGGGTCGCGCTTTAGAGGGTCCGCCTCGGCCCGTACCCCTTCCAGCAGGTCCGCTCCGGTGTTTCTGGACAGCTTGCCGTAGTCTTGGAACTTGGCCACGTCGTAGTAGATGTTACCGCCGTTTTCATAGGCGTAGCCGTTGGCTATCAGACGTTCCACGATGGATACCATCTCGGTGATATGCTCGGTCGCCCAAGGGAATACGTGGGCTTCCTTGATGTTAAGGCGGGCTTCGTCCCGGTGGAAGATATCGGCGTAATACTTGGTGATGTCTTGAACGGTCCGGCCCTCAGCGATGGCCGCCAGAATCACTTTGTCGCCCCCGGTTTCCACCAACTCCTGACGCATGTGTCCCACGTCGGTTATGTTCTTGACGTGGTAAACCTGGAGGCCGTTGGCCTCAGACACCCGGCGGATCCAGTCGGCCATCAAGTAGGTCCGCAGGTTGCCTATATGGGCGTCCCGGTACACCGTTGGACCGCAGGTGTACATGCTGATGAAGCCGGGCTTGATGGGCTGAATCTCTTCGATCTGTTTGGTCAGGGTATTGAAGATGCTTAACAACCTGGACCCCCCTTGGCAGTGGAACTATGGGCAGTTTACCACGTCATTGGGCTGGATTGCATCCAAGATTGATATGTGTAGCGGTCCGGGAAAGGCAGTCCGTTAGCGCTGGTTGGTGAAGATTACTGCAGGGGGGAACAGGTCGATGGATTCCGGCCTTCGCAGGTTTGACGAATCCCTTTCCGGAACGCTACTCGGTGTCGGCCTCTATCGATACTTGTTCGCCGGCGCTCACCTGTTTCAATGTGGTGACTTCGCCTTGCACTTTGCCTACCACCGTTACCGCTGAGGCGGGGCGAATCTCGTCCCCTTGGCTGGCCGGAGTGGTCCCGAAGAATATGCAAAACGCCCGGCCTGGAGGCCAATAGCCTAGGTCGCCCATCTCAACCACGTCTTGGCCGTTCTCCAATTCCAGGGTCACCGGCATCGAAAAATAAATCTCGTCTCCCCAGGTATTGGCCGCCGCGGTAAGCGGTAGTATGTTCCGGATCGCTTGGGCGGTGAAGGTGTCGTTTAACTCGGCCTCAAGGCGAATCGATCCGGCGGTGATGACGATATTACTAGGCATGACTAAAAACCGTTGGGCGTGAACCGGTCGGGGCTAAAGGGGCCGATGGAAAGCGAGGTTTCACCTTGGGTCATGAGGTCGGCTACCGATTTGCCGATGCCGGGGCTCAAAAGAATGCCCTTCTTTCCGGCGCCGGTAGCCAGGTACACGTTGTCCCAACCGGGGAGCCGGCCGATTATGGGCAGCCAGTCGGGGGTGACGGGACGCAGGCATGCGGTCTGCAGCGAAAGGCGGGCGTCGGCCATGTCCGGCACCAAGCGGACCGCGCCTTCCAGTATGGACTGGTGGGCCGACGTGCTGGTCTCTTTGTCGAATCCCCGCCATTCCTCGGTGGTGCCGCACCAGACTAGCCCGTCTGGCTTGGGGTGCAAAGAGCCGCCGCCCCCTGATAGGTCGTGGTTCAACGGGGTCCCGGGGAGTTCCATTCTCGTTATCTCGCCTTTAAGTGGGTCCACCGGTATGTAGGCGTCCAACCAGGCCTCGGCTTTCCGGGACCAGGGGCCCATGGCCAGCACGATTTGCCCGCATGAAATAGTTTCATCGTCCAACCGGACCCCAGTGATCCGATTGTTGTCTCTCTCCAAACCGGCGACCGTTCCGGAGCGGATGGATGCCCCCATCTTCTCGGCCGATTGAAGCAGAGCGAGTGTGTATTTGTAGCTGTCCATCGCGGCGTTGCCCCTGGCTACCAGGCCGCGAATGATTTTGGGAGAGACGCGAGGCTCCAGTTCCAACACCTCCCGGTTGTCCAGCCAACGGGTCTCGAAGCCATCTACCGGGGCGAAGACGTCTTCGGTTTCCTGAAGCTCAGCCAGTTCCTCTTCATCGAATGCGACTTTGAGCAGTGAGATAATGCGGCCATCGTAATCTATGCCGGTATCGTCTTGGAGTTGGCCAAACAGGTCCATGTGCATCAGGTACGATTCCATGGCCAGGGAACCCAAGGGTCCGGGAATCCCCGTGCCTTGGAGAGGGTTCAGGCCTCCCGCCGAGAAACCTGAAGCTTGGGTGGCCACCCCTTGCCCTTCGATGATGGTTGATTTCACACCGGCCAGGGCCAGGTGATAGGCCACGGAGCAACCGGCGGCTCCACCGCCGACGATAACGACATCGCTGGATTCGGGCATCTTGTCACCTCAGAGCGGATTCTGGGGACATTCTACCGCTGATAGGGCGGGGTAGGAAGAGTTGGCCCTCACCCTGGCCCCGATTTCATCGGAATCGTCCCTCTCCCATTGGCAGAGTAGGGGTGCGCCAACCACCACCGGTGTAATCAGCCGTGCGCCATAGCCGACTGGCGGCGATGGCGTTAGAATTAAAAGTATATTCCAGGAGGGGTCATGCCGATCTACGAATACTACTGCGCGGACTGTGACGAAGAATTCGAGTCGATGCGTCCCGTGTCCCAGATGGACGAACCAGCGCATTGCGGTACCTGCGGGCAGGCGGGGCAGCGGCTTCTGTCCAACTTTTCCTTCAAGTCCAATTCGTTTACCGCGCCCAAACTAAAGCCGGTCAAGCGGAAACCTTTTCGCTCCCATAACCAGACAGGTTCTCCCGCATCCACCGAAGATGCCGGATAAAAGATCGCCGACGGCAGGCCTTGTTCAGACCGGTGGCCCGCCGGATTCGGATCTGGCGGCGTTGCACTGGATGCAGGTGCAGATTGACCGCAGGTATCTGAAGGTGTACAGCCCGGTGTAGTGGGCGTCGCTCCAGAGAAACTGGGTGGCGTAGTTGCCCACCGGCATGTGGTCGATGGCCTTGACGTCTTCAGGTACGGTGTCGGGGTCAATCCTGGGGTTGCCCGACATCTCGTCGACACAACTGGCGCAGGGGCAGCGAAGCCGAAGGAATCGGTAAGGGTAAGGGCTCCGGTGGCCGTCATCCCATAGAATGATTATGGCCGAATCTTCCAGGTTTATTTCCTTGGGGAAAATCGCTTGTTCCATAAAAGCTTTCAGCGGTCAGCAATCGGCAACGGTAATCACTGATGCCTGACCGCTTTTCATCTCTTTATTAAGATCCTGTTTGAGGAGCTTGGACATCGGATAGGCGGGCCGGGCGGGGCATCTCGTCGGGGTCGGTGGGAATCTCGATGATGCTGGGGCCGTCGGTGTTGAGGGCCTCCAAGAACGCGTTGCCAATGTCCTCGGGACGTTCCACGTAGAAACCGGTGCCGCCGAACAGCTCGGCGAACTTATCGTATCGGGGGTTGTTGGTGTCCGCGCCCACGTAACGTTCGTTAAAGGCGTAGCGTTGGTAGGCTTTTTCCGAGCCCCAACAGTTGTTGTTCATTATCACCGTAACAACTTTCAGCCCGTAGCGCACCGCGGTGGCGAACTCCTGGGCGTTGAACAGGAACCCGCCGTCGCCGTTGAAGTTGACCACAGGGCGGTCCGGGGCCGCGAACTTGGCGCCCAGGGCCGCCGGGAAACTAAAACCCAGGCCGCCCAAGTCCAGCGATGTCATCAAGCTACGGGGTTCGTAATAGTTCAGGCGGTCCTGCCCAAAGTTGGGCGCTAGACCGGCGTCCAGGGCGACTATGGCGTCCCGGGGCATTACCCGGCGCAACTCGCCGTAGACCCGCTGGGGTTTGATCGGCATGGAGTTGTCCGTTGCCTCGCCATCCAAGCGCCGCTTTCGCCGGGCGGCTAGGTCTCCGATGTCGTCAACCCATCGCTGATTGGGACGGGGTTCGGCTTGCTGGACCTGCTCCAGCAAACTCTCCATAACCGCCTTGGCGTCGCCCTCGATACCCACCGCCACGGGATAGTTGCGGCCCAATTCCTCCGGATCTATCTCGATCTGGATGATCTTGGCGTCGGCCGGGATGTAGCGGTTGTCGTAGAAGGCGGTGGACTGGCCTAGGCGAGTGCCGACGGCCAAGATAACGTCAGCCTGCTTCGCCGCCTCGATGCCCTCCTCAGACCCCAATCGTCCCAGATGGCCCAGGTACATAGGATGATCGTTGGGTACGGCGTCGGCGCGCCCGTAGGAAGTCGTGATGGCCGCTCCAATCATGTCGGCCATGCGGGTAACCTCATCGGCGGCGTTGCTCCACTGCACACCGCCCCCGGCGACGATTACCGGACGTTGGGCGGATAACAGCACGCTGGCCGCTTTGTCGATCAAGTTCCTGTCGCCCCGGCTCCGGGTTTGCCCGGTCCGGTAAGTGTCCGGAGGCAACATTTCCAAGTCCACTTCCCCGCCTGGCAGCAGGTCTCTGGGTATGTCCACCATCACCGGACCCATCTTGCCCGAGGTGGCGACCCGGAAGGCGTGGCGCAGAGCGTCGGGTAGACGCTCGATCTTGTTTACCGGGAAAGAAGCCTTGGTGATCGGCTTGAACAAGGCTACCTGGTCGAACTCCTGAGTGGAGTCCCGGTACTGGTGCTCCCGGGAGGCCGAGGGGGCCAGAACGACCATCGGCGAGTGGGCCACGTAGGCCGACCCGACACCGAAGGTGAGGTTCAGCACGCCGGGTCCGTTGGTGACTAGGACGACACTGGGTTTTCCGGAGATGCGGCTGAAGCCATCGGCCATCAGCGCGGCTCCCTGCTCGTGGCGAACCCCTATAAACTCTACGTCGCTACGGTCGTACAGAGGATCTAGGATATCCAAAAAAGACGACCCGACGATGCCGAAGATATGAGAGACTCCTTCCTGCCGGAGGATCTCAATCACGGCTTCGCCGGCTTTCATTCTCTGTGGCACTGGGGAAACCTCCTTGGGTCGGTGTTCGGGGAAATCCCCTCAACCCCCCGTTACGAAAGGGGGTCTTTTGGGAGTATTCTGTGACTGAAAATTGATTAACCGCAAGCAGTGTAACACAGGGGTTTGATAGACCGGAACGAGGCAAATTGACTACCCCTGCGCCAGACCATACAATTCTAATCGCCTGTCCCTGGAAGCCGTCTAAGGGATTTGGGATGGCAGGCGCCGATACGTTGTCTTCTAATTTGCTGAAAAATGGAGGGCCTGATGCCTTACGAGCATATTTTGTTGGAGAAAGAGGACGGGGTGGCGATCATCACTTTGAATCGCCCGGAGGTCTTGAACGCCATGAACCGGAAGCTGAATACAGAGTTGCACGACGCGGTGATGACGATGAACGCCGACGATGAGATCGGCTGTTTGGTGATTACCGGCTCCGGGGAGCGGGCGTTTTCCGCCGGTGGGGACATCCACGAGCAGCGGGAGACGGCGCGGAATCTTACCGATGAGCAGATGCAAGAGCGGGACGCTGAGCGGGGCTACCGGTCCTATGAAATCTCGGCCTGTCCCAAGCCGATCATCGGCATGATGAACGGACTAGCCTATGGGGGAGCGGCGGTGCTTTCTTCGTCGTTGGACTTCCGCATCGGCTGCGAGAACACCAAATTCCGGTTCTTGGCCGCCGCCTACGGGCGGATCAATTGCAGTTGGACTTTGCCAAATCAGGTCGGTTGGCCCATGGCCAAGGAACTGTTGTTCAGCGGACGGGTGGTGGAAGCTGAAGAAGCCCTCCGCATCGGTCTGATCAACCATCTGGTGCCCCAGGAAGAGCTTAGGGCCAAGACCATGGAGATCGCCACCACCATCGCCGGCAACCGGCACGAGTCGGTAATTGGCATGAAGGAACTGTTGCTCAAAGGTATGAACGCCAACCTGCTCGAGCAGTTCGAGAACGAACGCCACTTCACCAGAGAGGTGGTCAAGGGCTACGGCGTAGAGGATGCTTTCCCCGAGTTCCTGGCCAGGAAGGGCAGGTAGTAAAGCTGGCTGAATAATCCGGTAGTGATTCAGAACAATGGAGGGGCACGGCATGCCGTGCCCTTACTTCTGTCAGCCGCCAACTCTTAGAAGTTCACCTGACCGCCCTGTTTCTATCGCCTGGAGAATCGCCGATACAATGGGACGCAAATCCGCCATGCGGTTCGAAGGGGCCAGTGCCAAGACTACGCACAAGTTAAGTGGCGAAATGTTCTGCTGGAACTCGAGGTTCCGGTCCATTGTCACCAGTACCTCGAAGGTTCCCTGAGCTCGCTGTAGAAGTTCTCCGTTTTTAATACCTTGCCAGCCCAGGCCGCTCACCGTAGTAACCTGATGGGCAACCAACTCGGCGGCCAAGTCTACAGGTAAGTTCTCGTCAAGAAGGACGCGCACTGGAGATAATGGAGTCTCGGGCCATTTGGAGAGCGGCTACAGCCTGTTTCCGGTCGACGGAGGGAAACTGTCGGAGGAACTCGTCCACCGTCTCCCCTCCCTCGAGATAGTCGAGGAGCGATTGAACAGGAACCCGTGTTCCAACGAAGACGGGGGTCCCCCCCATCACATCGTTGTCTATGGATACGACCGATTTGGGATTCATAACGTTGACTCTCGGGTCATTTGAACGACATCTACTGAAATCTGGAGCGGCACGGCTTGTTGAGTCCCTTAGTGATTCACCCCTATTCGGTAATCGTTCCTTTAGTGCTGGGGACCTGTTGGCCGCCTCTGGGGTCGGGTTCCACGGCGTCACGCAGGGCGCGGGCTAGCGCTTTGAACAGAGCCTCGGCTTTGTGGTGGGGGCTGACTCCCGCCATCACTTTGGCGTGCAGGTTAATCTGGGCCTCGATGGCGAAGGACTCCAACAGGTGGCCGATGAGGTCACCCGATAGGGTTTCAACCATGGTATTGTCCAGTCCCGTTTCCACGGCGGCGTAGGCCCGGCCGCTACAGTCGACTACCACCATGGCCAACGCCTCGTCCAGGGGAACGAAGGAGTGCCCCATGCGCCGGATTCCCCGGGCGTCGCCCAGGGCCTCGCGGAAGGAACGGCCCAGCAAGATTCCTACGTCTTCCACCAAATGATGCCAACCGGTGTGAACGTCTCCCTTGGCGTGTAACGTTATGTCAAACAAGCCGTGGCGGGCCAGTTGGTTGACCATATGGTCGAGAAAGCCGTTGCCGGTGTCCACGTCGTAGTCGCCGCGTCCGTCCAGGTTGAAGGTGACCGTAACGTCGGTCTCGCTGGTTTTGCGAGCCAAAGTACCGACGCGAGGCGAGGCGAGCTTATTTTCAGAAGCCGATTGTGAAGCCACTTCGTTCAGCCCTCCACCAGTTCGGTCAGGGCTGCGACCACTGCGTCAGTTTCGTGGGGGAATCCGACGCTGGATCGGATAAAGTCTTTGAGCTGCGGGGTGTTGAAGTAGCGGAGAAAGATCCCCCGGTTGCACAGACCCTCGAAGATACGTTCGCCCTGTCCCTCGGGCAGACTGAATAGGATGAAATTGGCTTGAGAAGGCCAGGCTTTGATGCCGGGAATCTTCTGCAACAACCCCATCATGCGTTCTCGCTCGGCCACGATGGCCTTGACCCGGTCCAGCAGCACCGACGTATCTTCCAATGAGGCGGTCAACGCGACCTCGGCGGCGGTGTTCACGTTGTAGGGCGGCTTCATGCTGATCATGGTCTGGGCAATTTCTTCCTGCATCACTCCCAGGCCGATGCGCAGTCCGGCCAGTCCAGCCCACTTGCTGAAGGTCCGCAGGATCACCAAGTTGGGGTATTCCTCCATCAACGGCATGACGCTCTGGCCGCAAAACTCGTAGTAGGTCTCATCGACCACTATGAGACACCCGGTTTCCAGCAAGGCCCTGATCTGGCTGGAGGACGCGATATTGCCGCTGGGATTGTTGGGCGAAGCGAGGAAGACGGCCTTGGTCTTGTCTGTCATGGCGACGACCATCGCCTCTACGTCGATCTCGAAGTTCTCGTCACTGGGGACGGAGACGGCTTCCCCACCGCAGATGTCCGCAGTGAAGGAGTACATGCCGAAGGTGGGCGACGGGATGATGATGTTTTCGCCCGGTCCCAGGAACATGCGCAGCAGGAGGTCGATGAGTTCGTCGCTGCCGTTGCCCGCGACGATACGCTCCTCCGGTGCGCCCAGGTATTTGGAAAGCACGCTCCTTAGCTTACGCTGCTCCGGGTCGGTGTAGTGGTTGTAGAACTGGAAGCTGCCCAGGGCCTCGTTTACCTTGGGCGACGGCCCGTAGGGGTTCTCGTTGCCGTTGAGGCGAATCACCTGTTCCGCCGGGATGCCGGCCCGTTCCGCTATAACTTCCATGGGGTCAACACCGTGGTAGGGCTTCAAGCGGCGGATGTGAGGCAACATCTTGTCTTTGAGGGTTTCGATACTGTTCATTTTGCGGTAGCCCCGCTTTCAATGTGATCTAGTCTGACTTGGATGGCGCTGGCGTGCCCCGCCAACCCCTCGGCGTTGGCGATCTGCACCGCTGAAGGACCGAGGCGCTGGAAGTCCGATGGACTAAGGCCGACCACCGGCATGCGGCGGAGGAACTGGTGCACGCTGAGGGCCGAACTGTACCGCGCCGTTCCTCCGGTGGGCATAACGTGGCTGGGACCGGCGATGTAGTCCCCCATCACCTCGGGGGAAAACTCGCCCAAGAACAACCCGCCGGCGTGCCGTATCTTATCCGTCCAGCTCCAGGGGTCGGCAACCATCAGGCAAAGGTGTTCGGGGGCGATGTTGTTGACCAGATCAGCGGCTTGGTCTAATGATTCGACCAGAACTACCCGGCCCCGGCGCTCCAAAGCGCTACGGGCCATCTCACCCCTTGGTTGAGAGGTCAACATGGTTTCTAGCTCTGAATTCACCTGATCGACCAGGGATTGGGAGTCGGTCACCAGGATGGCCGTGGCCATCGGGTCATGCTCGGCCTGACCGATGAGGTCGGCGGCGCAGAAAATAGGACTGGCTGATTCGTCGGCGACGACGATGGTCTCGGTGGGGCCGAATACGCCGTCGATACCCACCTGGCCCTGTACCAGGCTCTTGGCCAAGCCGACGAACAGGTTGCCCGGCCCGCAGATCTTGTCTACTTTGGCGATGGAATCGGTCCCGTAGGCCATGGCTCCGATGGCTGGAACGCCGCCAACCTGGTAGATGGCATCCACCCCGGCGATCTCCGCCGCCACCAGTACGGCGGGGTTAAGCGGCTCGGTACCGCGGCGCGGCGTGGCAAGAATAATTTCTTTGACTCCGGCTACCCTGGCGGGGACGGCGGTCATGATGACGGTGGAGGGATAGGCGGCAGTTCCCCCGGGAGCGTAAAGCCCCACGCGGTCCAAGGGCCGCACCAATTCGCCCAACCCTTTGGTCTCGTCCAGCCAATCCGACGGCATGACAGCTTCATGGAACTCTTTTACTCGTTGTGCGGCCAGTTCCAACGAACTGCGAAGGTCATCGGAGACGGCGGCCCGGGCTTCGTCCATCTGGGCAGGGCTGACCAGGAAGTCTTGCAAGTCGATGTCATCCAGCATCTTGGCGTAATGGCGCACGGCTGCGTCGCCACTGGCCCGGACATCCCGTAAAATGCGGAAGACCGACTCTTCGGGCGTGACGCCTTCGCCGAAGATGCGGCGGGTTTGGGCCAGCACCGATTCGGGCAGGCCGCTAAAGTCCAAGGGGTCGAGGCGGGTGAGAATCTCCTCCGCGCCGTCCACACCTTTAATCAGCTTAAGTTCCACTTATTTACTCCCCATATACTCACGAGCGTGGGAAACGGTCTGCGCCAGTACCTGCTCCTGGTAGGTTTCCAGCCGCTCTTCGGGAATTTTCTCATATATCCGTTCCAAACTATAGGGCATCCCCTGGAGGAACTTGTCCACGGTTTGTTGAACGTCATCGTTGTCGCGGTACATGCGGTTCATGGCCCGTTTTAACCGGTCCCAGCTAAAATCCCAACCCATAAACCGGCCCACCCACTCTCGCCATTCCTGGAGAACTTCCGCTTCCAGAAATTCGACGCCTACGCTTTGGTCAGAGCAAACGATGGCTTCGGCGGCTTGATGCAAGCCGTCCATGGAGGTAAAGGTCCTGCTGTCCATCTCCAGTTGCAAGGCCCGGTCCCACATATTGGCCTCAACGCCGTCGCCGGCCACATTGCTTTCGCCGTCGAAGTAAGTCCGGTACATAGTTGTGATCCAAACTTCGTCGGCGACCAAGTGGCTGATGTACCCCAAAATAAAGGCCCGGGTGGCCGGCGTTTGGTTGCCGGGGTCGGCCAGGGCCGGGTAGCTCTCCAGCATGGTGCGGATCCCAGTGCCCACAGATTCCACCGACAATGGAGCAAAATGGGTCTGTTCACGAGGCCATCCGGTCATTGCGCGGATGTCCGGGGTCGTGGAACCCAGGTAGAAGCTCCCGACGTGGTCGAAGATGCTACCCCAGTCCAATTGCTGGGCGGATTGGTTGGCCAGATATATGTGCATCGGGAGGTTGGGCATGCCCTAGGACTCCCCAACCGAGTCCGCGTGGTCGAACAGGTGGTGGTAGGCCGACGAGAAGCCATCGAACAGATAGGTAACCTGGGAGGCGGCTATGTCCACGGCGCCGCAGCTCCGCAAGTGATCCACCGCTTCCAAAAGCTGGTTCTTTTTGATGAGCAGGCTGACGCTGTACCAGTCCTGTTCCTCAACGTTGTACACCCTGGCGATGGTCGGTCCCCGCAGTCCCGCCAGGTCCGGGCGCGCCAAGACGGTGCCGCTGACTTCCTGGGGGGAGGCGCCCTGAACGTTGGCCGTGATTCGATAAAAGGGCTCGGCGCGGAGATGGGCTTCCATCACTTCCATTATGGAGCGGGCGAGTTTCAAACACGTTTTGGATTGCTTGAGCAGGTTGATATTTCCGATGAGGCAGGCCTGGGAAACCAATATGGTGCCCTCTTCCAGAATCTTGAGTTGGTTTTCCCGCAAAGTCGTGCCGGTTGCAGTGACGTCGGCGATCAGGTCGGCGTACCCGGCGGCGGGAGCGGCTTCCAGAGTGCCGCTGGCCGGAACCAGAGTGAAGTAGTTGATGCCCCGGTCAAACAGGTAATGTCGTAGCAACCGCGGGTATTTAGTAGCGATCCGCAGTTGTTTCCCTTGCTGACGAAACTCCAGGGCCAGGTCTGCCAAATCGGCCACCGATGTCACATCCAGCCAAGAGTTTGGGACGGCCAGAACAAAGTCGCATCGCCCATAGCGAAGATCGTCTATCAGAGCGGCCACGGTGTGATCGTCGTGACGGTATTCCAGCAATCGGTCCAGTCCGGTGACGCCCAACTCGGCGCTACCTTCCTCGACTTTTTCGGTGATGTCGGCGGTTCTTTGGAACAGAACTTCAACGCCGGAAAGTGCCGGGATGGTGCCGGTGTAGCGCCGGCTGTTGGGACGCAGGACGGACAGACCGCAAGCGCCGAAAAAATTCAAGGTCGGCTCATGCAGCGCGCCGTCGCTGGGCAGGACCAGGCGCAAAGCCGCTTCTTCTTTGGCTGCCATTGTTTACCGCTGTCTCGATTTGGTGTCGTGGGCGGTCTGCTGACCGTCCCGGTTGACGACGATGACTTGGGCCATGCCCATCTTGCGGGCATAGTCTAGACCTTGGCTTAGGTCCCTCCCACATACGTCAAGCTCGGTTTGGACGCCCTGTTGGCGCAGGTCAGCGGCGGCTTGCAGCGCCGGCCGGTAGCTTTCGGAGTCATCCGCCATCACCAGCGCGCCTTCCGCTTCCGATGCGCCGCCGTTCCCGTTGTCCGAACCTTCGGTTACTGCCAGCAGAGATTCCAGAGTATAAGCGAACCCTAAGGCGGGCAGAGGATCCGGGCTTCCCAGGGCCCGAGCCAACCCGTCGTAACGGCCGCCACCGGCCAAAGGCGTGGCGCATTGGGGGTGAGTGACCTCAAATACGAGCCCGTTGTAATAGGCCAGGCCGCGAACCAGCCCTAGGTCCACCACCAAGCTCTGAGCGACGCCGGGCTCGGATCGGACGAGATTGAGGAACTCCTCAAACCGGTCTACGGCGGCCATGCTGGCGCCGGCTGCGGTTACCACACCTCGCAGGGCCGCCACCGACGCGGCCGGATCCCCGCTGATGCCGGCCAGGTCGCTGATTAAGTTCAGCGCTCTTTCCAAGACGGCAAGGTCGTCGCCGCCTCTTAGCTTACGGAGCAAGCGTTCCACGACTTCATCAGGGTCCCGTTGCCCGAATTGGTCGGCCGCCGTCCAGTTGAGCAGACCATGCAAGACTTTGCGAGACTGCGTGTCGTCCAATCCCTGTATCGCTTGGCTCAGGGCATCATCCGGAGCTTCTTCGACCGCCAAGTGCAGATGCCGGGCCCTTTCCAGAACTTCCGGCACAGCCGTCCGGCCCTCCTTAAGTTGGGGAACGCTTTCGATTATGAAGGTACGGGCTCGCTCCGAAATTCCTACCGCGTCCAACACGCTGTGTACCACGTCCAGGTCGGCGACGCGTATCTGATAGCCAGACAATCCCAGTTGAGAGGGGACATGGGAAGCCAGGCCTAGAAGCTCCACGTCGGACATCACGCTGGAAGAACCCAAAAGCTCGGCGCCGACTTGGGTGAACTGGCCGCTGCCTTGGCCGCCCTCGTCATAGCGAAACACCGGACCGGCGTATTGCCAGCGGGCGGGAAGGGAGATTTCCTCGGCGTGTTCCAGGTAATGGCGGACTATCGGTGAAGTAAACTCGGGGCGGAGGCTAACGGAGTTGCTGCCGGCGTCGGTGAAGCTGTACATTCGGGAGGCCAATTCTCCGCCGGATTTGCGGAGAAACAGCTCGGTAGATTCTAGGATGGGCGTTTCCAGGTAGCGATAGCCGTAGCTACCGATCAACTGCACCAGGCGGTCCTGGAGGTTTCGTTTCCGTAACCAGAAATCCTGGGGAGTGTCGTGCATTCCCCGGAGGCGCGTGACCGATTTCATCAGAAGATATACTCATCATCAATTGAGGGCTGGAGGCTATTGTACAGCAGCGCTTTGGGTGGTTCAACTTGAACACGGGCCGTGAATGAGCAGGAATCCGCCGATACAGTTAGCGACGGTAGGCTACGGATGGGCGTTGAGTCCCCCGTCAACGTAGACCGCCTGACCCGTGGTGTAGTCGCAGGCTTCGGAGCAAAGATATACCAGTAGCGGACCGATGTCCCGGGGATGGCCCTTGCGGCGCAATGGCGTATACCGCACCAGTAGCTCTTCCCGCTGCTTTTCCAGCGGTATGTCTTCGGCGGTGGACCAACTGGTGCCTAGGGCGTTGACCCGGATGTTGTGGCGGCCCCACTCCACCGCCAACGACCGGGTCAAGGATAAGATCCCTGCCTGACTGGCCGCGAAAGCCGAAGCGTTGATCATTCCCCGCTCCGCCAGCCCGGATATCAGGTTGACGATTCTGCCGTACTTCCTTTCTACCATTCGGCGGCCTATTGCCTGGGTGATTAGAAAGGTCCCACGAAGGTTTCGGGATTGGACCTCGTCCCACTCCTCCAGAGCTATTTCATCGAAGGGTTTAGCGAACATGCTCTGAGCATCGTTGACCAGAATGTCCACGGGGCTGTGGTGGTGGTCGAAGGATTCCATCGCCTGGGCCAATCCGGGCCGGGTGGCCAGGTCTACCACCACGCCGCCCCAATTGGCAAAGGAGCCCTGCTCCAACGCCCCCAGTACATTGTCCAAATAGTCTTGGCGCCGCGCAACGGTAAACACGGTTGCTCCGGCTTCGGACAGAGCAAGGGCCAGGTAGGGCGCTTGGTCACCCCCGGAGGTGGCGAGTACGGCCACCCTGCCGGACAAGTTGTATTCAGGGAGAAGGGGCATCAGTGTTTCCTACGGATAATTTTCACGGTTCCAGGGCGACTAATGGCGAGTGGCCGGTGGGAGCCAGCCCGGCTGCCAGGCCGCCGCCGTCGGCGAAGAACATCTCTCCGGTCATGTAGTCCGAGGCTTCCGAAGACAGGAAAACGGCGATTGGACCCAAATCCTCGGGGCGGCCCAGCTTTCCGATGGGCAGATAGTCGCCCGACCGGGGTAACGTGCCTCGGATGTCGGATTCGGTTGACGAAGTGGGAATGAATCCGGGGACGATAGTGTTGGCAGTGATGCCGAACCTGGCTAGATTGAAGGACAGCACGCGGGTCAGTTGAATCAAGCCGCCTTTGCTGCAGCAGTACATGTAGATATCCCGCCCGGCCCTCAAACCAAAGCCGGACGCAATGTTGACAATCTTGCCTTTGCCACGCTCCGACATGGGCCGGGACACTGCTCTGGAGCAATAGAACGGGCCGGTCAGGTTGACGTCCATCACCATATGCCATTCGTCATCGGTGATATCCCACAAGGGTTTGCTGACGTTTTCCTGCACCGCGCCGGCGTTGTTGATCAGCACGTCGACCTGTCCGAAGTGATCGATTGTAGTAGCGACGAGGCGGTCGACTTGGGCCGAGTCGGTCACGTCGGTCGGCATGGCAATGGCATCTCTGCCCAGCGCCACGACTTCCGACGCCGCGTCGTCTATCGGGCCTGGACGGCGGCCGGCAATGGCAAGATTGGCCCCGGCCCGGGCCAGCGCCCGGACCATCGCTAGGCCCAATCCGGTACCACCACCGGTGATGATTACTGTTTTCCCATCCAGGCCTAGTCTGTCAAGCATGGCGTTCCTATTTGCTGTGTACTGCGCTAATCATTGTGTTTGGCGCCATTTCACCCCCCATCCTAACCTTCCCACGTAAAGGGGGAAGGGACTTATTCTCTCCCCTTGACGGGAGTCAGAGTGGGGGAATTTCGCTAAGGGCTAGACCCCAGGTCCATGGAGCGATACGTCGCCGGCGGTCATTGTAACCAGGCTACCGTCGTCCAGCCGGAGCAACAAGTTGCCGGTCTCATCCACTCCTTCACCCCGCCCCACCCAGGTTTCGTCCCGCCAAGTCACCTGGATTCTTTGGCCCAGAGTTTCCAGTAGAGCTTGCCATTCGGGTTGAGGCGACTTTCCGGCGGCGGATTGCAGGTATAGCGAGTCCAAGTCCGTCAGCAATTGGAGGAGAACGCCGGCGCGGGAAACCGTTCGCCTAGCGGCCTGTTCCAATCCGGTGGCCTGCCCATCCAGAGCTGCGATCTGGGCATCACCCAACGTTATGTTAATCCCGATGCCGACGACAGAATAGCATACCTCTGAACCCTCAGCTACGGTCTCAACCAATATGCCGGCGACTTTCTTGCCGCCTACCAATATATCGTTGGGCCACTTGATTGTGGGGGAGAGTCCGGTGGTTTTTCGGATGGCGCGGACCACGGCAACCCCGGCAACCACGTTCAATTGGGCCAGCACGGAAGGAGTGGGGCGGAACAACACCGATAGGTACAGGTTACCTGTAGTTGATACCCAAGTCCGGCCGAATCGGCCCCGTCCGGCGTGTTGGGTTTCAGCCACAACCACGGTCCCCTCTGCGGCCCCGTCCTCGGCCTGACGAGCGGCCTCGTCCATGGTGGAAGACAGCTCTTGAAAGTAAAGGATGCGCTTGCCGACCGTCCTGGTAAACAGACCGCTGCGTAAAGCTGCCGACACCGGATTGGTTGACATGGACTGGAAGCGTCCTAGTGATTGAGGTGGAGGAAGACCGGTCAAAGGAACCGATGCGATGATACCCAGCCTCGAGCGAGGGTGTCAACTCAGGTGGTATAGGCCCTGTGGTGATGAGTTTCCCATATGGTC
The DNA here is from genome assembly GCA_002710215.1 of Chloroflexota bacterium. GTDB lineage: Bacteria > Chloroflexota > Dehalococcoidia > Lucifugimonadales > UBA3495 > UBA11650. The sequence goes on from PAJQ01000062.1 coordinate 26,071, forward strand.
AGGGGTGGAGATACCCTGGCGGCTTTGAAGACCCTAGCGTTACATTGGTGATGGATGCCGGGATTCAGACTGGCTCGGGATCGCTGGTTATCGCGTGGGTCTGAACCGCGCATACCGGCTGGTCTAGGGGCATTGGAGCGGCATGGCATGAGGGAGGAGAAGGTTTTGGACGACGCGAATAACTATGAAGTGCACATTCGTCGGGGCCCGCTCGATCAGTAGGGAAAGGGCTTCTTCTAGATCTGCCTTCCCGTTGATCCAATGAACATCATCGAACACATAAACCAGGCGGCCTGAAACATTACTGAAACATTACTATGAAGTTCTGTGATAAATAGTCCTGCCAGGGTGTGGAGGACTACATTTGAGCCACTTTTGAGCAGAGAGATGCAACTCACCCCGAAGTCGGGGTACAAGGCGCGTATGGAGTAAACGCAATAACGCAGAATACTGACAGGGTCATGGTCTTCGGGAGCGAACGAGTACCAACAGATCGGCAGTTCTGTCTCGTCGGCGAACTGGGTGAGCAACGCGGTCTTGCCGTAGCCGGCCGGGGCACAAACCGCCTGAACCTTCTTGTCGACTCTTTCCAGCATCGGTTCGAGAATTCGACCCCGGCGCACGATGAGTTCGCGCTGTCTGGGTATCAAGGTTTTGGTTATAAAGGGTAGTTCAGCAGTCGTTACCATGTTCATCTCCGCCGTGAATAACGGGTTACGGAGCACTGACCGGTAGAATCAGTAACAGGAATGTAGTAAATGCGGACGGTAGCATAGACTAGTCGGAAGGGCAATTGGTAAAGATACCCGTCCCGGCTCTGACCGCTTTATCCTAATCGGCCACGGCACAATGTTTGTTCTGTGGGGGGAACAATTCAGCTCCTTGCTATTTTGCTGATAGCGGCCCGCCGATTATTGTCACCGCCCACGGTAATGGTTAATATGTCTGTCAACGCATAGGCAGGTGATTGAGTATGACGACAATACATTGGCTAAACGATGGTAAAAACGAAGGCGGCGTGGCCGAGCGTCAATTTGTCATCAAAGGCGGCAAGGGTCCGGTCCCAGGGATTATTTGGGCCCCGGATCCGGTTGAGTCACCCGTACCTTTGGTGCTGTTCGGCCACGGAGGTAGCGGCCACAAGCGTAACGACCGATCGTTGATGTTAGGGCGTAGACTTGCCGGCGTTTCCCGGTATGCGGTGGTCGCGATCGATGGGCCAACCCATGGGGACCGGGCGCATCCCCAGTCGGTATCGGAGGGCGTGGACCCGATGGAGGTTCTGGCGGACATCGGCGTGGATACAGCCCTTGATGGTATGGTCGAAGACTGGTGCGCCACGCTGGACCATGTCACTGAGTGTGACTTTATTAACCCAGATCAGGTGGCTTACGTAGGGTTCTCGATGGGGACTCGCTTCGGCCTTCCCTTCGTCGCTGCTGCTGGAGGCCGCCTGCGCTGTGCGGTCCTGGGCAAAACGCCCTTGAACCTTCGGATAAATCCCGCATGGCAAACAGTCCAGGGCATCGATTCAAGATGGATGCGCCAAAAATCACTATTCCAGTGCTGTTTCATATGCAATGGGACGATGAGTTGTTCTCCAGAGAATCACAATGCGGTCTGTTTGACTTGATCGGCTCGGAAGACAAACGGCTGATTGCCTACCCCGGCCCACACGGCAGGTCAACACCGGAGGCGGTCGACTCTTGGTGCCGATTTCTCGAAGGGCATCTAATCGCTTAATATGGCGATGCCCAAGCCCGGCTTCTACGGGTTCAAGGAGTTGGAATTACCTTCCCAGAGTTGATCAAATATCTTCGAACCAGCATCCACCACAGAGCGGTTAAGCGAGATTTATGGACAATTATTCGGTAGCTGTTGACGTTGGCGGTACTTTTACTGACGTCGTTCTTTGTAACCTGGACACCAATCAGCAAAGCGTTTTCAAGACTCCTTCGACACCCTATGACCCAAGCGCCGGGTTTTTGACCGGTCTACGGCAGATATTGGAGGTCAATGGGGTCAAGCCGGCTCAGGTCAAGCACATCTTCCACGGGACAACCATAGCCACCAACGCCATCTTGGAGAACAAAGGTTCCCGGGTTGGGGTATTGGTCCCCGAGGGTTTCAAATACGTTCTGGAGATCGGCCGCCACGGGACGCCGCGCCTGGTCAATCCCAACTCGTGGATCAAACCCGAGCGTCCGGTGCGTCCCCGGGATATAGAAGAGATTCCGGAGCGGGTGAGTTCTGATGGGGAGATTCTGATTCCGCTGGACGAAACAGCGGTGCGCAGGGCGGCCCGGAGATTTCGCGATGAAGGTATCTTATCCATCGCCGTGTCGTTTCTGCATTCTTACGCCAATAGGGACCACGAGTCCCGCGCCCGCGAATTGATACTTGAAGAGTTCCCCAACGCTCAAGTGTCCCTGTCTTCGGAAGTGTTGGCGGTGTTCCGGGAGTACGAGCGGACGATTACTACCGTATTGAACGCCTACGTCATGCCTCGGGTCAGCACCTACTTAGGCAATTTGGAACAGGCGCTGGAAGGTGAGAAGGTAGATTCCACTGTTTCCATCATGAAGTCTAATGGGGGCATCGTTGGGTCAAGCGTTGCGGTCCGTCAACCGGTCCACACTGCCCTGTCGGGGCCTGCCGCCGGTGTTATGGCGACCTTACAGATCGCCGAAAGCACAGGCGTTTTGAACTGTATCTCCTTCGATATGGGAGGCACGAGTACCGATGTGTCGCTCATCAAAGAGCGGCATCCGACCACCAATCTTGGTGGGAACCTAGGCGACTGGCCAATCCAGTTGCCGATGCTGGATATAGTGACGATTGGATGTGGCGGCGGAAGCATCGCCGCAGTCTCCGCATCCGGTGGACTGTCCGTTGGCCCCGCCAGCGCCGGGGCCGTTCCGGGCCCGGTCTGCTATGGCAAGGGCGGAGAGGCTCCTACCGTGACCGACGCCAACCTGGTGCTGGGCCGTATTAATACCCAGATCGCCGGCGGGATACTGTCCCTGGATGGCCGGGCCGCTGCGGAAGCGATACAGCAGAACATCGCGTCGCCGTTAGGACTGGACCAAAATGCCGCCGCCAACGGGATCCTCAAGATTGCCAACAATACGATGGTTGGCGCAATTCGGAATATCAGCGTTGAAAGGGGCCATGACCCCAAAGATTTCGCTCTGGTGGCTTATGGCGGCGCCGGTCCGATGCACGCCATCGACGTGGCAGCTTTGCTGGGGATCAACCGCGTGGTCGTACCCCTGAATCCCGGAATCGCTTCCGCTTTCGGTCTGCTAGCCGCGGAGTTTAAAAACGATTACGCCAGGACTTTCTTGCAGCAGGCGCCCGGATACGACTTGGATGGCATCGAATTGGTCTACTCGGAACTCGAGGCTGAGGGAAGGGCGTGGCTTAACGAAGAAGGCGTTCCTCGACGGGTCCACGCCATGTCTCGTTCAGCCGATCTAAGGTATGCTCATCAAGGCTCTGAAGTTACCGTCCCCTTGAGCGGCAAGCAGGCAACCGGCGAGAGTATGGACGCTCTGATTCAAGAATTCCACGCTCAGCACCAACAGCTTTACGGGTTTTCCCTGGACCAGCCGGTGGAGATTGTTACGCTGCGGGTGACGGTCTCCGGCGACGTTGGCTCGGTTGCATTGCCCCGCTGGGACGGCGTCTCATACTCTGCCGAGAAGGCGATCCTGGATCGCCGCCAGGTGTATTTCGATCAGGGCAACGGTTTCGTCCCTTGCAACATTTATAGCCGGGATCAGCTATCGCTAGGCGCGTCGATCTCAGGTCCGGCGATTCTGGAAGGAATGGATTCCACGGTAGTGATCAATCCGGGATGGACATCGTTGGTGGATGACTGCGGAAACTGTATCATTCGCCCCGACTAACCAAAAGCCGCAAATTACCGAGTCCGCAAGGTGTACAGAGAATGACAAGGCTTAGACAAGACGAGCAAGCAACCGGCCGGAGCGACGGGTATGCCGCTGTGGACCCAGTGACACGCCAGTTGATACGCGGCTCTCTTCGAGCCGCAAAGCTGGAGTGCGAACTTATAATCGAGCGTACCGCGATGTCGGCGTTCATTCGCGAAAAGAAAGACTACACCGTTAGCTTTTTAGACGCCAGGGGTCATGAGATATACGGCGACACCATGGGCAGCGACATCATGGGCTGCGTGTGGCAGTACTATCCGGAAGAGACGATCAATCAAGGGGACCTCTATTGGTACAACGACCCCTATATATCCCAGGGGAGCATCACCCACACGCCGGACATGGTTTTCATCTCGCCGGTTTTCCATGAGGGAGCCGTGGTGGCTTATTGCCACTCCTTCGCTCATTTTTGGGACCTGGGCGGCGCCCGGCCGGGCAGCATCGGACCGGCCAACACCGAGATTTTCCACGACGGTACTTTGGTGCCGCCCATCAAGATCATCGACAGGGGACAGTTAAACGACGAAGCATATCGAATCATCCTCCGCAACTCCCGGTATCCCGATCTGCTGGAAGGAGATTCCAAAGCGTTGATGGCGGCGGCCCAGCGGGCTCAAGAACGATTGCTGGAGATGTTCGACCGGTACGGCAACCAAACAATGCTAGCGGCCATCGAACAAGACCAACGTGATACGGCGGCGATGGGGCGGGGAAAGGCGTTGGAAATTATTCCCGAAGGGGATTACAGCGTCAGGGACTACATGGACCACTCGGGAGTAGGAGACCGGTGGTACTCTTTCCATCTACAGTTAAGCCGCCGGGGCGACCACATCGTATTGGATACGACCCTAAGCGATGACCAAGCCGACGGGTCCATAAATTTTGTCGCCAGTCCGGGCGCGCTTGGAGCTTACTTCGGACAGCACTTCCACCAATACGACCCGTCCCTTCTGTCCAATAACGGTCTCGTTGAATCCATCGACGAGGTGAAGCTTCGTCCCGGCAGCATCCTCCTACCCGAATGGCCGGCGGCCCTGGGTTGCCGTGCCCATACATTCACCAAGCTGAAGGGCGCGGTGCGGGCGGTTTTGGCACAGGCTACAGATGGCCAGGTTATGGCAGGGACCGCGGTTTATGTTATCGTTTATTGGCGGATGAAAGACGACACGGGGCAGTGGCTGCTTTGTACCGACGGTATAGCGGTGGGGCATGGCGCTAGACCATTTGCCGACGGGCTGGACGCCATATACCAACGCCACAACGAAAACTATCCCGGTGAGTTCATGGAGATGGAGTTTCCCTTGCGCATGGAGCGTTACGCCATCGTACCGGACTCAGGGGGGCCCGGAAAATTCCGCGGTGGGTGCGGTGTCATCAGGGACGTTCGGCTTCTGGCGGACATCGGCACCTTTGGTCTCCGGGTGGAAAATAATAGATTCCCCACGTGGGGCGTAGCCGGAGGGATGGGCGGCGGGACCTCAAGGGTCGTGATGAACCCTGGGACGAGCGAAGAGAAGGACATCCGGGCCTTCTCCGACGATAACACCTGGTCTCGTGGGGATCTGGTTCGGATCTACACCGCCGGAGGGGGAGGCTGGGGCGACCCACTGGAACGGGAGCCTCATTTGGTCAATGACGATGTAAAAGACGGGTTTGTTACCCTTGAAGCCGCCCTACGTGACTACGGCGTCGTTATCGACCCAGTGACCTTAAAGACCGATGAACAGGGAACGGAGGCGAAACGGAAGGACATCAGTTCGTCCAGAGGGCCCACCAAGCTGTTCCACCGATTCAATTACTACGACACCGCGGACGAGGAATACGAGTGGATCAATGAGCATTTCCCCAGATGACCTGACGGCTAGGAAATCCGCTCCATATCGAAGCCGTATAAGCGGGCCGTGGTTGTTCCTACTATCCGCGCTTTTTCGTCTTGGGGGATTCCCTCCAGGATACGGTCCAGAATCTCCCGGGACTTGGGGAAAGTGGACTCGGCGTGGGGATAGTCTGATCCCCACATGAGTTGGTCCACGCCGATCACGTCCCGCAGCCTGATTCCGATGTCGTCCTCTTGGAAGCTCAGATACACGTTGCTGTGGAAGAAGTCGCTGGGCAGGGTGTCACTTTTGAACCGGTATGTCGCTTCCTCGTGTCTTTCCCGGTAGGTGTAATCCATGGTGCCCAGAAGGTGGGGCACCCAGGCTAGTTCGAACTCTACGACGGCCAGCTTTAGCTTTGGATAACGCTCGAAGACACCGGCGAAAATCATGTCGCACATCGAAGTAGAAGGCCAGAATACTTTGTTGGCACGGCCGCTGGCGTCCCGGATGTTTGTGTTTCCTTCGCCCCGGCTCTTCCCTTCCCTGCGGGTGGCGGTGTGGAGGCTCAGGGGCATGTTCAAGTCTTGGGCAGCGGCCCAGAATGGCTCGTACTCCGGGCTGTCGTAGCGGCGCGCTTCCCACGGGTATTCGGAAATCATCCCACCCACCAGACCCATTTTCGCGCTGCGTTCCAGCTCCCTCATCCCATCAGCGACATCGTCAAGATTGATCATGGCGATGCCCTTGAGCCGGTCTGGGTTTGTGCCGCAGAAGTCGGACAGCCAGTCGTTGTAAACCCGGAACACCGCCGACATCAGCTCCGATTCGGCTATCTTGAAGTAGAAAAGGCCCTGGGAAGGGTACAGCACTTCCCCGGAAACACCGTCGATCTCCATGTCCTTGATATGTTGGTCCGGGTCGTATCCTCCGGTGTGGACATCGTCGAACCGTCCATGGGCTGAGATGGTCTCCGGGGCTTCGAAACGGGCGCCGGCGTTAGAGATGAGGCCGATACCGGCAATCATCTGACCCTCTTCCACCATCAACTGATCAACATCGCCGACCCGTTCCATGTGCGGGGCCCGATCGCGAAACTTGGCGTCGATCCTCTCGGTCCACAGATTGGGGGGCTCGAATACGTGGGAGTCGGACGAGATAACGATTTCTCTGGCCATGGCTTAATCTCCTCCTGGCAACCTGTGGATTTAGATGGAGCGAGGGTATTCTACCATCCTGGCACAAACGCTACCGCGCCGCGACTGCCGACAGACTCTCACTGCGATGCCGCCGCCAAAAACGCTGCAACGCCACCAACGCCCACAAGGTTTCGATGACCGTGATGGGGTAGGCCTCGACTAGTCCGCTGTAGGCGGCGGTGAGGGCTGATCCACCGGCGAATATCAGTACCATCCACTTGGACCGGGGCTCCAGCCAGTAAGCCAAAAACATGATGGTTACGGCAATGACGCCGAACACTGTCAGCATCTGTACCTCCTGAGCATCGAGCAAATAATCGGGGCGTTTAAAAGGGGCTCGTTCCGAATACGCCGGTGAATCGAAGGGTCCAGAGAGAAACTGCCAGCGCCGTCGATATCATCAGCATCGTGAAGGAACGGCGGCTCCATGTGGAGCGCCGCCACCTCTTCCAGCTAGCGGCCTCAAGATACCAACCTCTGCTGAGCATAATCAGTGTGACCGCTAGGAAGGGCCACGTCAGCGCCTGCAACGCGGGCGCTATGGCCAGCCCGGCCGGGGCGCCGCCCAGGAGGCCGAGCAAGCCAGGAACGACTCATCACCAGGGTAACGGCAACAGACCGCTCAACAGGGCGACAAAGGGTTTTTCAACGTGGATGAACTTTTGCATATGGGGTGCTCCTTGGTTGATGCCAGATATCGGAATTCGGACAGTCCCGGCCGGCCCCCAACCGAGAGGTCTTTTCCGCTGTAGGCCTACAAGGGTGAATCGGGAGTATTGCATCCCCTATAGCCTCGTCAAGGCCTCGAAATTAGGATTACCATCCGCCGACCTCACTTCTATGTCACTCCGGCACCAGCCGAAGGCGGCGAGGAGTCTCATGCCTGGCTTTAGCGGTCGCCGGAGATTCCTCGCTACGCTCGGAGTGACAATGGCGAAAAAATTGGAATGACAATGGCCCAAAAATTGGACCGACGATTGCGCAATAACAAATTGACTAAGTACTATCCGCCGCTCCAGATGATTTCTTTGGTGACCGACTTCGTGTTGCCGCCGAATGTCGGTATCCATGACGAGTGTTTGCCCGGTCCCCCAAGTACGATGACGACCAGATCATATAGGGTGCGAATCATGGGGATCGGACCGTCCGGGATGCGCTGCATCCGTTCCATCAAGGTATCGTGGGTGTAACGCTCCAGGGGGATCAGGGCCCGTTGATGCAACCACTCGACGACATCTTTTTTGCTTAACCCGTCGCCGCTGATGGTGGCGGCGTGTTCCGGACCAAGGGCCAGTAGGGTTTCCCCGCCCGTATAGGCGTTGTTGGCTCCGGTTACGGATATCGCTCCCGCCACGATGGTGAGGATATCATCGGCCGAACGGCCCGAATGGTCGTTGATGTTGTGAGGCGGTTCCCCGGCCATCACCGTTACGGCGCTTTGGTCCGGGCGGAAACCCCGCTCAACATGTAGAGGTTCCCACGGGTTCTCTTCCTCGTTCTCCGCCACGCAGTAGCTGAATTTGGAAGGAGCGCCTTGGGTGGACATGTCTCCCACACCTGGGTAACCGCCACCGACATTTAACAGCACCAAGCGCATGGCCCGGCCGATGGTCGCGTTGGCTCGCCATCCCGGCCCGAACGACCCAGATGAGTAGTTCATACCCAGGGCCTCCCTAATGGGGCCATTGATTATCAGCAAAGGGGCGCAGGGATGGGTAGTGGCCTGGATGGCGTAGAGATTGAAGACCGGGGCCGCGATCGCTTCCACGGCGGCGATCAATACCGGCAGGTATTCGGGGAGGCATCCGGCCATCACGGCATTGATGGCCAGCTTTTCCACCGTGGCCGCGCCCCAAATGGGAGGAATCTCGGCTACCACGTGGTCTGAGTCCAGATTGGTGGCGGCCAACATCGCCTCGACCCGTTGTGGCGTCGGCGGCGCCACCGGCAGTCCGTCGGACCAGCCACGTTCCAGGTAAAGGCGCTGCACCGCCTCGAAATCGTCGGAGATCTCTATCTGCGGGGAAACTAACGGTGGCAATCGACGCCCTCCATCTGCGGGGAGATATAGGCCGGACACCCCGGCGATTTGGGACAATTTAAAGCTTAGATAGACGCAGCATATGGTCCTTCGACAGGCTCAGGACGAACGGGCGGTGAGGATTTCTACCGCTCGTGGTGAGCCTGTCGAACCACCCGTTGCAGTCGACTTCCGGACCCTTCAAGCGGAGTTGGCGGGGCCGTTCCGTCTTGAGTTGAGTTACTCCTGAGCAGTCAAACCAGCGATCACCTGCTCCAAAAGGGCCTCCGCCTTGGCCTCAACCGCATCGGGCTTTAGGCCGCCCAGTGGATGGGGAGCGATGGCCATGGGCAATTCGGGCATTCCCAGGGCGCGGCGCTCGACTTCGCCCAGAACCTTGAAGCGGTGGGTGCAAACTGTAACAGTAGGAACACCGCGACGCTCCAGTTCTACTGAGTCGTGGATACTCCACGACGTGCAGGAGCCTCAATCACCTAGACCGACGATCGCTACATGGGCTGAGGTGGTCAACTCGCCCATGACCTCCTGCTTGGCCGCGATCGACGCCGAGGGTTTGCGCTGGTGGACGGCGTTGGTAATCTCATATTTCTGGCGGAGCAACTCCTCCAACCGGGCGAAGAGAATGTCGCCGTTGGGTTTACTGTTCCAAAGGAAGCCCACGGATTTGCCCCGAAGATCGGGTGGCCGTGGCGCCATGGTGTGCCGCAATTCTCGAGGCGGAGCGGTGGGGTCCAATACAAAGATGGAGCCGGTTGCCGTGGCAGTCATTATTTCGCTCCAATCGTTCCGGCGGGCCGGAACCATTTATAGCTGGAACACTTATAGAAAGAGGCTATTCCGTAGGCCAAGCCCTGTCAAGGGCGGGTAGCCGAGGCGCAACTACCCGCATAACGGACGACGCAGGTCTGCCGATGGGAATCGTTGCGGTTGTGCCCCGAATGATATCTGCTAAACTATCGTAACTCGTGGTCCACTGACGAGATGGACTCCGGTGGGCCACGTTGGAGCTGTTCAAGATGACCCGGAAACGGCTGGCTCTAATAATCGCCGGACTTGCCGTTTTGCCGGGTGTGGTAGTGTTCGGAATTTCTTGGTACTACTCAGTGCAGATCGAGGATGGCGTACTGCGTGTCAAGCACGACCCTCCGACATACGAGGTCAAAGTCGTTGAGTTGGGGGAAAATCAGGTCAAACTTAGATTCCCAACGGAAGAGGAACTCCGAAATGAACCGGAAAAGATGGGAATCGAGTGGGATGTTGGTTACGCTGGGGTCGGCGAAACCCTCGATGTCGACGGCGCCGAGGCCCTACGCGAGTACACACTGTTAGACGGCGAGTTGGTTGTGGGGGAGGAAGTGCGATTCGACAAGTTCGCTTACCCGGGCGACCCAGCCATGGCCCACAGTATCACGTTTCAAGAGATAAAGTTTGCGTCGCCGCTGGGAGAACTCACCGCATGGCAAGTAGATGGCTCCGGCGAAACCTGGGTGATTTTCGTCCATGGGAAGGGCGCAAGCCGGCGAGAGGCGTTGCGCATGCTACCGGTGGTCGAAGGAAAGGAGCTTCCGTCACTGGTTATAACGTACCGGAATGATACCGGGGCGCCTGAAGACCCAAGTGGTTACTATTGGTACGGTCTCACCGAGTGGGAGGATCTGGAAGCGGCCGCTAGATACGCCCTGGACAACGGGGCTACCGGCCTGGTGATGGTTGGGTACAGTATGGGCGGTGGAATAGTTGCCAACTTTCTGTACCGGTCTCCATTGGCCGGCCAGGTAGTGGGTGTGATTCTCGATTCACCGATGCTAGATCTGGATGCGACGGTAGATATGGCCGCTGAAAATCGAAACCTCCCGGCATTTCTGACTACCATCACGAAAGTTATCACTAGCTTCAGATTCGGTGTAGACTGGGACGCCATGGACTATCTGGATCGGGCGAGCGAGATATCGGCCCCCGTATTGCTATTCCACGGCGACGCAGACGAAAAGGTGCCGGTGTCGATCAGCGAAAGATTCGCCGAGAGCCGTCCGGACTTGGTGACTTATGAGGTTTTTGCGGGCGCTCCTCACGGCGGGGCTTGGAACGTCGACTCGAAGAGATACGAAGCGGTGGTCGGCGAGTTCGTTGACCGCGTGGCGCGCTAGCCCCTTGGGCTCGCCCAATGTGCTGCGGGACGCAGTAGAACCTGTTAGAGGTCCAGGGTCATGGGTGTGGTGGGATTGGGGCGCCCGGGCGTGTGTCCTAATGGTATTATTTCAGCGTGGAGCTTGTTGGGCGCTAATTCCAAAAGCCCCACCGGCCCTAAGCGCAGTTCTTTGTGGTGGGGGAAAGTGATGCTGCCGCAGTTCATGATGACCACGCCATCTCGGAGTTCCAATTGCTCAAGGTGGGTATGGCCGGCGACCATGATGTCCACCGGCTCCGGGAAAAGTTCTTGCAGTTCGGATACGGGCCTGAATTGGCGGTCCAGGCTGTGAACCATCCCGATGCGCCACCCCGCCACTTCCAGGGTCTGAACTTCCTTGGAGCGGGGGTCGACGATGGAGTCGTTGTTCCCGGTGGCGCAGACGACTGGAGCGAATCGCTCCAGCCAGTCCAGGACCTTGGGAGAAGTCAGGTCTCCCCCGTGGAAAATCAGATCGACTGTAGAGAAGAAATTGGCCGGTTCAGGTCCCAATTCGTCCAAGCTTTGGATAATGCCCGGTAGATGGGTGTCGGAAAGCAGACCGATGCGCATTCAACAAATCTAACGACCCCAAATGGTAAAGTCAAACAACCCCGCCCCAAATGCGGACAAAGTCCCCCTTTCGTAAAGGGGGACTTAGGGGGATTTCCCACAAATCTAATCCCTAACCAAAGGAGCAGCGATAAAATATGCCTCAGGACAGAACCGCAGCCATAGTTGGGATCCACGAATACCCGTTGCGGGTGGTCGGCCCGGGTATCAGCGCACTTCAGATCAAAGCCGCCTCAGCAGCCAAGGCATTGGAAGATGCCGGCTTTGCTTGGAAAGACGTGGATGCCGTGTACGACACCGGTAGCGACCAGGGAATCGGGGGTTTGGGAATATCCGAGTATTTCGGATTCAAGCCCAGCATTATAGACAACACCTCGGTAGGTGGATCGTCCTTCGAGTTCCACGCCAATCATGCGCGCCGGATGATCGAGGCGGGCAAGTGCAATCTGGCGCTGATCACCTACGGCTCCACGTCCCACTCCGACCGGCGGGCCATCGGCACCGCGGGCGCCACCGGCGGCGGACCATCTAACCTGTTCCGAAACATGGAAGACCCTTGGGGACTTACCCTCATCGGCAACTACGCCATGGTGAAGATGCGCCATAAGTTTCAGTACGGCACGACCGACGAGCAGTTCGCCGCCATCTCGGTGGCGACTCGGCGCCATGCCATGCGCAACCCCGAGGCGGTCAAGGCCATGACCGACCTGGAGTTTGTCGGCGTCAATGAGATCAGTGTCGCAGACGTTCTGGACTCCCGGACCGTTGCTTACCCGCTGCACCTGCTGGAATGTTGCATGGTGTCGGATGGCGGCGGGGCCGTCCTGGTGGGCTCCGCCGAGATGGCCCGCAACGCCAGGAAGAAGCCGGTGTGGATAATCGGCAGCGGTGAAGCCACCAAGTACCGGGAGAA
>PAJQ01000063.1 GCA_002710215.1 Chloroflexota bacterium
CAACACCAGGAGTCCAAACCCACCATCACCCTCATGTTTCTCTCCCCTTAAATGTGTCCCATTATCGCTGAACGCCTACACATGCCCTTCCAGGGTGAGAGCGCCGGTCTCCACCAGGTACCCCACCAGCTCCTCGACATAGAACGGATTACCCTCGGAACGCTCGAATACCAGGTCCACCAACTGCTCCGAAGATGTATGCTCCAAGGCCTGGGTCATCAAATGGCTTACGTCGTCGCGAGTAAGGCGGCCTAGAGGCAATGTTAAGGACAGCCGGTTTCGGTACATATCCAGCACCGACCGGGATAGGATAGGTCTCTCGCGAAGTTCGGCGTCCCGATAGGCGTCGACCAGCAGCAACGGGTGGCTTGATGCTTGTTGGGCCAGGGCCTGCAAGACTTCCATGGACGGCCCCCATTGGAGGTCGTCCAGGAAGAGTATCACAGGCTGTTCGCTAGCCATGCTGAAGAACAAGTGGCACATTGCTTCCAGGTGCTGCTGTCGAGCCGCTTCGGCGTCCTCACCCGCTAAATCGGGCGCCTGTGCTGCCGTGTCCAGGTCCGCGATTGCCGGAAACGCCCTGGTAATTTCGGTTGAATAAGGACCCGACAGCTGGGCCAGCGACCCCGCAGGCTTGGTAGACAGGTAGCTACGCACCGCTTCCGCGTAAGGCTTTAGCGGGATGGAGCCCTCCTTGTCGTACCGGCCTTCCAGCCACTGGCAACCACGAGCGAGAGCCTGAGTGCGGAGCTCCGCGGCAAGCCGAGTCTTACCGATACCCGCCTCCCCCGTGATGAACACCAGCCCGCCCCGCCCCTCCACAACAACGTTGTGCAGTGCGGCATTTAACAATTCCAACTCATGTAGGCGGCCTAAGATTGCGCTATGCCTCCACTAACCGGGCAATAAAGAGTGGATTAGGTTTGAAAGTGGCTGGAACATGCGCTTAGTATAGTCGCAATGGTGAAGGCGTGCCAGTACGCGGGAATATGATGGATCGCCGTTACAGGTTTTCAACGCCGCCGCATAGATGTTCGGCAAAGCGGCCACCCATCTGCCGGTTTATGGCATAATGTCGCCATCGGACCAGAGTCAGCTAGCACATCGAAAGGGGTAAAGAATGCCTGGAAAGATCGTGACCAACAAGATTAATCATGTGACTACGATGGTCAAGGACACCGCCAGGGCCATGAGGTTTTACAACGACTTGATCGGCATCAAGCAGATTCAGAGCCAAGTAGAGAACCCCAACATCACCTGGCTGCAGTTGGAAACGGGGATCATGGTACATCTCATCGAGACCCCCGACGCCCCGGCGATGCCCCACAACATCCACCTCGCGTTCGAGGTTGAGGACTTCGAGGGGACCAAGAAGATCCTTGAGGAGAACGGGTACAAGGTTGAGCGTGAGGGGGTTCGTTATGACGGCCAGGCCTTCCTGTTCATCGACGACCCCGACGGCAACAACGTCGAGTTCTGCACCGCGTCCGGTTACGCCCCGGCGCCGCCACGCCCTTAACCGCTGCGGCGGTCTGGCAACATGGCTAGCAACGAAAAGAAATTCCGGGTCCTGGTCACGGATACCGTTTGGCCGTCCACCCAGCCTGAGCGGGAGGTTCTCGACCGCATCGGAGCGGAGATAGTTGAGTCCCCGGACCCGTCCGAGGCCACGCTGACGGCGCTGGCCGCCGACGCCGACGCAATCATGACCTGTTTCGCCCAGGTGACCCCTACAGTGGTCCAGGCAGCCAAGAAGTGCCAGGTCATCAGCCGCTACGGGGTTGGCGTGGACAACATCGCCGTGGACACGGCCACTACCGAGGGGATAGTGGTTACCTACCTGCCCGACTATTGCGTCGACGAAGTGTCGGACCACGTGATGGCCTTGCTGCTAACCTGGAACCGGCAGATTGGTTTTTACGATGGTGTGGCCAAGGAAGGCCGTTGGAGCGGTGTAGCATCCCCGGCGCCCTTGGTTCGATTAAGAGGCCGGAAGCTGGGAATCGCCGGCCTGGGACGCATCGGCCGGGCGGTGGCGGTTAAGGCCCAGGCCTTCGGGTTAGAAGTCTCGGCCCACGACCCTTACCTCCCAGCCGGTATTTCTCCTCCCTCTAATGTTCCCATGGTAGATTTGCCAACTCTGCTGGCTGAGTCGGATTACATCACCCTCCATACACCGTTGAACGAAGAGACCCGCGGGTATATCGGCGCCGGGGAGTTCGCGATGATGAAACCCTCGGCTTTTATCATCAACTGCGCTCGTGGCCCCATCATCGATGAAGATGCCCTGTACGCTGCCCTACGCGACGGTCAGATCGGCGGCGCGGGATTGGACGTGATGGAACAGGCCGCGCCTCCAGCCGGCCATCCGCTGTTTGCCCTGGACAACGTCCTGGTCACCCCTCATGTGGCTTTCCTGTCCCAGCAGTCGGTGTTGGAGCTGGAGGTGCGCACGGCCCAGGCCACGGCAGACGTGCTGCAGGGTAAAATGCCCCAGTTCTTAGTCAATCCAGCGGTGTTGCCCCACGCTCGGGTGAAGCTGGCTTAGTTTTCTCAAAAGTGTGGTTGCAGGCGTGGCGTTGACACCTCTGGGGGCAAGGTGTACGTTGTGGCCCGGAATGAATGCCCTCGCTACAGTCTCAGACTGGACGGTAGCCGATGGAACGGCGTTGACCTTGCCACGTAACATATTTCTGGTGGGATTCATGGCTTCGGGGAAGAGCCGCACCGGCGAGATATTGTCCCGGCTTATCGGCTGGGAGTTGGTGGACGCCGACGTGGAGTTGGCGAATCGGGCCGGCCGGTCTATCCCCGAGATTTTTGAAGAAGACGGAGAGGCCGCCTTTCGAGACTTGGAACGGTCGCTGATTCAAGAGCTTGCTTCAGATTACGGCAAAGTCATTGCCGCCGGCGGCGGGGCTTTCGTGGACCCGGANAACCAGGNGCAAATGCTGAATAATGGGTTGGTGGTCTGTCTGAGAGCAGAACCTGCGACGATACATCGCCGCATAACCCAAGCTGAATCGGGCGGAGCAGCGGCCCGCCCTCTGCTGGCCGGGGCGCCTCCTTTGGAGCGCATCGAGGCCCTGTTAGNGCAGCGGGCCGAAGCCTACTCCCGGGCCCATTACTCGATAGACACCGACCTTCTGACTTCCGAACAGGTGGCACAGGAAGTACTGAAAGTGTTTAATGAAACGGAGGACGAAACGGATGCCGGAACCGGAGGCAAAGAAAATGGCCGATGANAATCTGGCCGCAGTGGTTCATCATTCGGGTGGCAGCTATCCGGTTGTCGCCGGGTGGGGCATTCTTGATGATTTGGGCCGCCGGTTTGTGGACCTGGACCTTAAAGGACCGGCCTACATCATCACCGACACCAATGTGATGAATCCCTACGGACGCCAGGCCCAGTTGGCATTGCAGAAGCACGGGATAGCCGCCCACATCTTCATCATTCCCGCCGGGGAGACCAGCAAGAGTTTCAGCCTCGTCCAGTCGATCTACGACTGGCTAGTGGAACGCCGCGCTGAGAGAGGCCATCCCATCATCGCGGTGGGTGGCGGCGTTGTNGGCGACCTGGCGGGCTTCGTGGCGGCCACTTTCCTGCGGGGCGTTCCCTTCGTCCAGGTTCCCACCAGCATGGCGGCCATGGTGGACGCATCTATCGGCGGAAAAGTCGCGGTCAATCTGCCCCAGGCCAAGAATCTAGTCGGGGCATTCTACCAGCCCAGAGGGGTGTTCGCCGACGTTCAGGCCCTGTCTACCTTGGGCAAACGTGAGTTGGCCGAAGGCTGGGCTGAGGCGATCAAGCATGGCTTCATCCTGGACGCCGACTTGGTCGACACCTTCGAACAGCACGCCGAGGCCTTGATGGACGTTGAGGCGGAGATTTCCACCCAAGTCATCCGGCGCAGCATGGCTATCAAGGCGGAGGTGGTCAGCCAAGACGAGCGGGAGACCTTGGGCATACGCATTCTCTTGAACTACGGCCACACAATCGGCCACGCCTTGGAGGCGTCGACGGAGTACGGACGGTTTTTCCACGGCGAGGGAGTGTCCGTGGGGATGATGGGCGCGGCGCGCATGGCCGAGCAGATGGGAATGATATCGTCCGAATTGGTGGACCGCCAATACGAGCTCTTGCGCCGGTTCAACCTACCTACCGGCGCCGCTGGAGTAGACATCGATGGGATATTCCGAGCCATGTCCATGGACAAGAAGACGGAGGCGGGTTCCAACCGTTGGGTGATGCTGGAGGGGGTGGGCAAAGCGGTGGTCCGCCGGGACGTCCCGCTTGACCTGGTTGAAGCCACGGTCAGGGAATTGATAGGCTAGCTGTCCGTGTTGTCTTCCTGACTTGTTACTTGCTCTGCTTCCTGACTTCCCCGCTGGCCCATCTGGGCGTTTAAAGCCATTCCGGCGATAACCAAACAGATNAGTCCGCCGAATCCCAGCAGCAACCAGTTGGCCGTGATGGACAGGTAGTCCGCATCNGAGANNNTCTCCGATGCTTGCTGCAACGCCACGGCGATGCTGCCGCTGAGGACCGTTAAACCGAACAGGATGCGGATGCGGGCCGGGTCCACCATTCTGTTTGCCGCAGTGCCCAGTTGGGCTCCAGCNGACGCGGAAACCAACATTATCACCACCATCAGCAGGTCAACTTCGTTTGNATACGATTTTATCAAGGTGCCNATCGAACCGGTGATAACGATCTGGAACAGGTCGGTGCCTATGGCTACCGTGGTTGGTACTCCCCCCAGATAAATCAGCATGGGCATGAGGATGGTCCCGCCGCCCGCTCCCAACAGACCGGCGAATAAACCGGTCGCCACTCCCGCCGCCAGGGGAATAAACACGGAGATGCGCTCTATCCCCGACACAGGCAAAGACACGTAGGTTGGAACGGTCCCGTATCCGGGTATCCGGACGGAATGAGGGGGGATTCGCATCGATTGAATGCGCCGGGTCAGTCCGGCCGTGGAGACCTCTCCTTCTTGATGCGCCCGTGGNCGCCGAGTCCTCAGGAAATCGTAAATGATGAAAGTTCCCAAGACCGCCAAAACCACCACGTAGATGTACCGNATGGCCGATTCGACTACTCCGGCCGCAGAGAGTAACTGGATTATCCACTGAGCTAAGAACAGGGCCGGTATGGTGCCACATACCAACAGGAGCCCCAGCTTAAGGTCTACGTTGCCCATGCGGCGGTGCTTCAGCGTGTTAATGATGGATGAGCCCATGATTAGCGTAAGGCCGGTGCCCACGGCGAAGACCGGAGGGACACCGAATACTATCAAGCCCCCCGTGATTAAGAACCCGCCCCCCACGCCAAAAAAGCCGCTCAGAGTGCCCAGGATTAAGCCTAGGAGTAATAAGAGAGGGAGGGATACGGCCACACCGGCGTTGGGGAATAGTAGGTCCAAACTTACTGTTCCCTCCGGCCCAAGTGTATTCGGCCGATTGCGGGCAGCAATCGAAAGAACACTTCCCAGAAGAAAAATAGAACCAGGCTGATCACGGCAACGACAGACATGACGAACAATGCCCACAACAGGGGATAACTGCCGCTGAGTGAAGCTGAAAACTCGCTGAAAGCATCGAACATGGACTGCGCCTGCCGGGTCGTCGATTGTTGCGTTCGAGGTGAGGGCCGCGATACNATATTGCCGCGATTGATCAATCGACCCGGTTTGAGTAACGCCGATCCGAATCGACCCTGAGCCGGCCTCGAACTGCTTTCTGATAATATCACGGAATATGCCAGTTGGCCGGACGCCGGCTTACATCGAGTAGTGTATCGGTAGGAGACGTTTCCCTTGGGTTTTTCTTTCCAGTTGCAACACACGGACGGTGAGGCCAGAGCGGGTGAATTGGTAACTCTCCACGGCAACGTGTCCACGCCGGCGTTCATGTCCGTGGCCACCCAGGCCACCGTGAAAGGACTCCTTCCTGAAGAGGTGGAATCGCTGGGGGCCGAGATCGTGCTGTGCAACGCCTACCATCTCTACCTGCGGCCCGGTGTGGAGGCCGTAGCCCGTCTAGGGGGGCTACACCGCTTTATGGGGTGGTCGCGGCCCATTCTTACCGACAGCGGCGGNTTCCAGGCCTTCAGCATGGGCGCGTTGCGCAAGGTCGACGAGGATGGCATCCGCTTCCGTTCGCACATCGACGGCAGCGAGCACCGGTTTGGGCCGGAACTGGCCGTGGCCAACCAGCGGGGTTTGGGCGCCGATATAATCATGTGCCTGGACCAGTGCATCGCCCACGGGGTTTCCAAAGACGAGGTGCGCCGGGCCATGGACCGTACTCACCGGTGGGCTGAAGTTTGCTACCAGACCCACCAGGCGTCGGGCGCTGCTGATGAACAAGCCCTTTTCGGAATCGTTCAGGGTGGCGCATTCGCCGATCTGCGAGATGAGTCCGCCCGGCACATCACGGGAATCCCCTTTCCCGGCTANGCCATCGGCGGATTGGCGGTGGGCGAGTCGAAAGCCGAGTTGTACCAGATCGCCGGCCAAGTGGCGGCTCAATTACCCCAGGACAAGCCCCGATACCTGATGGGAGTGGGTTCTCCGGAAGACCTGGTGGAGTGCGTGGCNAGGGGGGTGGACATGTTCGACTGCGTGCTGCCCACCCGAGTGGCCCGCAACGGCGCCCTGTTCACGCGTACCGGCCGAGTTGACATAACCAAGCGGATATACGCAGATCAGGCCGAACCTTTGGATGAGGATTGCGATTGCCACGGCTGCCGGAACTTTTCCGCCGCTTACCTGTGGCACTTGTTCCGGGCCAAGGAGTTGCTGGCCCTGCGNTTGGCGACGATGCACAACCTGCGGTTCATCTTGCGGTTGATGCAGGAGATGAGGGAAGCAATCATTAATGACCGCTTCAACGACTTTCAGCGGGGGTTCTGGGATGCCTACCGTCCCACCGACGAAGCGGCGAGACAGNATCANAAGAATAAGTGGCTAAAGGCTAGGGGCGGCTAGTTCCCGCCGGCGACGGCCGGTACGATGCTTATTTCGGCCCCGGAACTGATCGCGGTTCCCAAACCGTCCAGGAANCGGACATCCTCGCCGTTGACGTAGATGTTTACGAAGTACCGCAACTCCCCGTTCTCATCCACCAACCGGTCTTTGAACCCTGGATAGGCGCCATCCAATTTCTCCACCAACTCGCCAAGGTTGGACGATTCCATTTCGACCTTGGATTCTCCGTTGGTCATGCGGCGTAGGGGAGTGGGTATTCGAACCATGACACTCATTAGTGGATGTCCTCCTAAAGCTTAAACCGGCGGTCAGGAACCAGCGGTGAGAAACCACGGCCTAACCCTCAATCACGTCTCCGCTGACGGGGTCAANCCTCACTCCGATGGCGCTGACCCAGTCCAGACCACGCTGAATCTCCGTGTCGTCTCCATCCAGTTCCAACACCACCCANCCCATGTCTTCACGTACGTCGGCCCGGCGGATGTTGGTGACCAGATTAAAGTTTTGACCCAGTTGATAAATTATCGGCTCTTTGACAAGTTGCGTCATGAACGTGAACTTGACCCTTTGCGTCCCCATCATTCATCATCCTCCCACCGCGATACGCTGGCGTATCACGTCCTCGAAGGCACCCATGGAGGGTTTTATGGATAGAGGATTAACGACGTCCTCCACTGCCTCCTGGGTCTTCAGCCCATTGCCGGTTATGTAGACCACCGTCAACTCATCGGGCTTGATGGCACCGGTGTCCGCCAGGTTCTTCAAAGCCGAGACCGTGACGCCGCCGGCAGTCTCGGTGAATATCCCTTCCGTTTCCGCCAGAAGCTTGATACCTTCGATGACGTCGGCTTCCGGGACCGCGTATGCGGAACCGTCGGACTCTTTTAAAACCCGGATGGCGTAGATGCCGTCGGCAGGGTTGCCGATGGCTAGGGACTTGGCTACGGTGTCGGGACGTACCGGGGACACATGGGGTTGCCCGTTGGCCCACGCTGTCACGATGGGGGCGCAGCCCACGGCTTGCGCCATGTGCATCTTCGTGGTCACCGCCGGATGATGGACCGTGTTCTGGTCCGGGCCGAAGGAGGATGCGTCAACGCCGTCCAACAGGCCCAGGCATGCCAACTCGTTGAAGCCTTTCCATATCTTGGTGAACATGGCCCCGGATGCGCTGGGAATCACCACATGGTCGGGAATCCGCCAGCCCAGTTGTTCGGCTACCTCATAACCCAGGGTTTTGCTGCCCTCGGCGTAGTAGGGGCGCATGTTGATGTTTACGAATGCCCAGGGGTAGTTGTCGGCGACCTCGCTGCAAAGGCGGTTCACTTCGTCGTAGGTACCCTCGACCGATACCATCGTAGGACCGTAGATGGCGGCGCCGATGACTTTGCCACGCTCCAGGTCCCAGGGAATGAACACTACCGCCCGTATGCCCGCTCTGGCCGCATGTGCGGCCACGCTGCAAGCCAGGTTGCCGGTGGAGGCGCAGGCCAAGGTGTCGAACTCGAACTCCACCGCCTTGGTGGCCGCCACGGAAACCACCCGGTCCTTGAATGAAAAGGATGGGTTTACGCTGTCGTTCTTGATGTATAGGTTGCGCAGCCCCAACCGTTCTCCCAGATTGCGAGCTTTTATCAATGGGGTGTAGCCGGCCATTATATCCACCGGGTCGTCGCCATTGGCCGGTAATAGGTCCTGGTACCGCCAGATGCTTAATGGGCCTTGGGATATCCGCTCGCGGCTGATGACCTCGGAGATGGTAGCGTAGTCGTACACGACCTCCAGAGGCCCGAAGCAATAGTCGCAAACGTTTAGAGCTTCGGCGGGGTACTCCCTGCCGCACTCACGGCATATTAATCCCTTAACAAACGCCACCGGGGACTAGACCTCCATAGACAAATAGGCACTATNCATAGATAGTGGGGGATGGCAGTGATACTATCAAAGGCACTGGGGGTTGTCAAGCTGAACAGCCTCGCTCTAGGCTCGGAACACCAGGCCCGGCCGCCCGCAGGATGGGTGATATAATCTGATTAAGATGCCTGGATTTCCCACCTGCCCAATCATGGCTGGAGCCATCCTCGGCGGCATCGCCTCACTTCTATCTATCGTGATTCCTCGCCAAGCTCCACGGCGCGGTTGCTCAGCCGAGTGGGAATCGTTGCCGTCATACCACTAGCAACTGGAGAAGATTTGTACCAGACCCGGAACCTGATCGGCCTCCTGCAGCAGTTCTCTATCTTTCTCATTTTGGGCGTTGTCGCGGGGATGCTCGCCGCCAACCTAGATCCGCATCTGTACGAAGAGATGGTGGATTACCATGTCTTTGGCGACGGTGCGGTTCTGTTCGGACACGCCATCACTGCGCACTTCTTGATCAACAGCATTTTCATGGTCTTTTTTTTCGGAGTTGCCACCAAGGAGATCACCGAATCGATCTTGCCCGGTGGCGCCTTGAACCCGGTGGAGAAAGCGATCAACCCGATATTGGGCACCATCGGAGGGGTGCTGGGACCGGCCGGAATGTACCTGTTACTGGCATTCGTATTTTACGGGGGCACGGGAGACTTTCAAACCGTGGCCAACGGCTGGGCCATTCCCACCGCAACAGACATCGCTCTGGCCTGGCTGGTGGCCCGGCTGGTATTCGGCTACCGGCACCCGGCGGTCAACTTCCTGCTCCTTCTGGCGGTGGCGGACGACGGGATAGGACTGGGCATCATCGCGGTCTTTTACCCGGACCCGGACCTCCCAGTCATGCCGGCTTGGCTGCTGCTGACCGTTGCCGGAATGGGCGTCGCATTCGCCATGCGGCGGCTGGGCGTCGCCTCATGGGTTCCCTATGTGNCGATAGCCGGGACACTTAGCTGGATCGGCCTGGTAAAAGCATCGATCGAGCCGGCATTGGCCCTGGTCCCCATCGTGCCCTTTCTTCCCACGGCCATTGCGCAAAAGGTCGCTCCGACAGGGCATAGGTCAGTGGAACGTGATGCCGAATTTGTTGCCGANGGAATCGCCGNCGCCCATGATAGCAACAGCGCCTTGGAACTGTTTGAGCGTCAGCTGAAGCTCTTCGTGGACGTTGGTCTGTTCTTCTTCGCATTCGCCAACGCCGGTGTGGCTTTTGGGTTTATAGGTAAGGTTACCTTCATCGTTCTTATATCGTTGGTTGTCGGTAAAACTGTGGGGGTAACTCTTTTCTCTTGGGCAGCCGTCAAGTTGGGCTTCCCCCTTCCAACGGGCATGGATCTCAGGCACCTGGCGGTTGCGGGTTTGATCGCCGGCTTAGGCCTGACGGTGGCCCTATTCGTGGCGGGCAAGGCGTTTGCCGGCCCACCATTTCAGGACCCGGCCAAAATGGGCGCGGTTTTAAGCGGAGGTGTGGCCCTGTTGGCCCTTGTGGCCGGAGCGGCCCTCAAGGTGAAAAGCTCGGTTGAAAGTCCGAGTGAATCTAGTTGAGCCTGCGGTGATATACTTGGGCCATCTGCGGTCAGCTACCCACCATCAGCTTTTGAAAGGGGCTGAAAGCTGATCGCTAAAAGCTGGCAAAGGCGGTTAACATGATTGGAGTTCTGACCCATCATTGGGCCAAAGCAGACCAGATTGACGAGGCTAAGAAGTTACTGGACGGGAACGGCTTGGCCCAAAGCAAGGCCCCCGGCTTCGGCAGCCGGGAAACCCTCTATTCCATCGACGACCCGTCAAAAATCACTACTCTCGTCACCTGGGACAGCAACGAGATTTACGATGCCTGGCGCGCCAGTCCCGAGCGGACCGTGGCCATGGCTGGGGCCGGCGAACTTTGGGCTAAACCTCCCGAATCGGAACGTTTCCAAGTAGCCGGATAGTCCATGCAACTGATTCGCCGCCGACCGCGACCGCCGGACTTGGCAGCTATTTGCGACTTATCGGGTTTTCAAGTTAAGCTTGAAACCTCTCCTGGCACAGTTTCTTTACTCGTCGCCAAGGCTGGCGTTGGCTCCGCTGCTTCCATGTCGAGGGTCTGCGGACTGCTTACGTGAACTACGTTTCCGGGCACATCCGTTGCCTCGCCGGCGGGAGAGAACTTGAGACCGTAGGTAATTAGAAGCCCGGCCATAANCACTACGAGTGCTGTGAAAGTCATCTCCAGGCCCCTGTCACCACCGGCGATCATGGCTCGCAGTAGGGCCGATACCCCCATCCCCAACAAAAACCCCACACTTATACCCACNGTAATGATTACCAGAATCCTGGTTTTCAACATAGTGGACCTCGATTGGACTGAAGGATCCGTTCTGGGGATCAAAGCGGCGATTCACCTCAAACTTCCTGCCAATATTTCCAGNCGGAATCAGCAGAGTATGCCCGCTACNGGGCAGCANTTATTGCCCATTAAACCGTATTCGAGCATTTAAAACACGCCGCCTTTTGATTCGTTCCTAACCCGGTAGGCCAAGCGTGGCCCAGGCCATGGGTGATGACTAGCCCTCGGGCAGACGAGCAAAAAACACACACCCTCCGGAAAGACTCCGAAGGGTGTGTCGATCGCTTCCTGTAAGCCGCGCCCGGGCCGCTACCCTGTTGGGCGCGGCACCGAAATTGGCCTAGACGCGGGCAGCGGTGGGAACTTGACCCGCGCCCTGTCCGTTGGCGCCTGCGCCCCCGCCGAGATATTTGTTGAACCAGGCAAGGGCCTCGCCCCAACCGGCCACGGCGGCTTCCTGCGCATAGCTGGGACGGTCCACGGCGAAGAAGCCGTGCCCGGCGTTGTCGTACCGGTGGAACTCGTAGGTCTTGTTGTTCGCTTTCAGAGCTGCCTCGAGTACATTCACCTCTTCCGGAGTGGGTCTGGCGTCGTCGTTNCCGAAAATACCCAGCATGGGGCAACTCAAGTCAGCGATAAAATCGATGGGCGATTTTGGCATGGCGGGCGTGGCGGGCTCGCTGTCCCGGGGNGTTACGCCGCCGCCCCAGCAATTCACTGCGGCATCGACGCCCTTCAGCGTGCAGGCGCCCAGGACGACCTGCCGTCCTCCCGAGCAGAACCCAATTATGCCAACTTTGCCGTTGGTGTAAGGCAACGTCCGCAAATANTCGATGGCAGCCTGTACGTCGCCCATGGTGCGGTCGTCGGGCATTCCGCCGGCGTCCCGGATGCTGGCGCTGTTGTCTTGGGGCGTCGCTTGGCCTTGCCGGAAATGCAGGTTGGGCGATATGGTTGCGAAGCCGTTGTAGGCAAGCTTGCGGGCCATCTCTTTGGACGCTTCGTCCCAACCCGGCATGTGATGGATCAGAACTACTGCACCAACAGGGTCGCCTCCCAGTGGACGCGCCAGATAAGCGTCTATCTGGTCGCCGTTGTGTCCGTTGATGAGTACGGTTTCTGCTAGCATACCTTCGTATTTGGCCATGGTGTCCCTCCTCCTCTAATCGTGTNTCAGACTGCGTTTAAGCGGCGTGGGCCGCCGAGCGGTGGCGTGAACGTTACTACCTGGAGACTGGAGTGTCAACCGGCGTNTAGAACCGCAGAGCGTGGCTTACCAGAGACAGCCCTTTCCCGTTGTCTGGGCTTGCCTTTCCAGCGCTACCAGGAGATCTCGGTGCTGGCCGTCCCTGGTCCAGGCTACCGCCAACCCCTCTCGTATCAGCGTCTCGTCAATGCTGATCCCGGCTTCGGCGTATACGTATAGTAGAAGCCGCCCGCCCCGGTCCTGGTCCCTGGGGCCGGGCTCAACCCTCACCCGATCTCCGGCCAAGGCGCGCAACCTTCCCTTGGCTTCCTTATAGCAGCGCTCTCCTCTTTCCGGGGTATCGACGCCAAATAGTCTGATCCGTCCGAGTGGCGTATCCAAGGTGTCTCCGTCAACGATGCCCAGGACCGGCGTTGTTCGGCAATCGGCGCATCGCAGCGTGGTCTGTTGATCGACAGGGGATGGGGCCGTGGAACAGGCTGCTATCAGCAGCGCCATGAAAGCTAACCAGCAAAAGCGAAACATGGAACGTGGCGTCGGCTCGTTTTCNGGTTCTAGGACTTAGGCCATGGACTCGATCAGGCGAAAGTTCTGGAGGTGCCGGATGGTCCCCCGGCGACGTCCGGCCAGATACCGTCCTCGGGTATGGGTACGATGCGGTCGACGTAGATCCCCGGAGTCTGAATCTGATCCGGGTCTAAATCACCGGGAGCGGCGATGTCGTTTTCCACTTCCACGATGGTGACGGTGGCCGCCATGGCCATGATGGGGTTGAAGTTGCGCTGGGCCATGCGGAACTGGAGGTTCCCCAGCGTATCGGCTTTCCAAGCACGAATGAATGCGTAGTCGGCGGGCATGGGGTATTCCAGAACGTAGGTCCGGCCGTTGATCTCTCGATGTTCCTTTCCCTCGGCTAGCTCAGTCCCCACGCTGGTGGGGGTGAAGAACCCGCCGATACCCGCTCCGGCGCACCGGATCCGCTCGGCCAGGGTGCCCTGGGGCACCAGTTCCGCTTCTATTTCGTCATCGGCGTACAGCTTGGCGAAGGGAGTCACCCGCGACGGGTGGGTCGGAGCGGTAAAGGCGCAGATCATCTTTCGCATCTGACCAGCCTCGATCAACGTTCCCACATCGACCCGGCCGTCGGTGCCGCCGTGGCCGTTGGAGATGCCGGTGAGATTCTTGGCCCCCAACCGGTGCAAAGCGGCGATCAGGTTCTGAGGCGAGCCGATGCCACCGAAGCCGGGAAACATGACGGTAGAGCCGTCAGGTATGCCCGCCACGGCTTGGTCGAAGGTTTCGTAGATCTTGTTCTTCACCAACTGAATCTCCGTCAAGACGCCCAAATGTCATGGCTTCAGGCGAGGTTGCTAACGTAGGGGAGTGTATTGGGATAGGCATGGGCTGTCAACGTTGGTATGGGAGTGGCAAGGTCCTGGTCTCGCCCCCTTTCGTAAAGGGGGATCGGGGGGATTTCGTCTCTGCCTCAGCTCCCCTCCCCATTAACCAAGGCCTGAAACACCTTTTCCGACGTGATGGGTAGATGTCTCACGCGGGCTCCCACGGCGTCGCGCACCGCGTTGGCGATGGCCGGGGCCACCGCGCCGCAAGGGCTTTCTCCGATGCCTTTGGCGTTGTACGGTCCGGGACCGGCATCCGACTCCAGGACCACAGTTAACAACTCCGGTATGTCTTTGATGCTGGGAATCTTGTACTCGCCAAAGGTGCTGCTGGTTACTCGGCCTTCTTCCACGACCAGTTCTTCCGACAGGGCGTAACCGATGCCTTGGATTATCGCCCCATCGATCTGCCCTTGGTGGTCCACCGGGTTCAGGACTTTGCCCGCGTCGTGGGCCGAGGTGAACCGTAAGAGTTCCACTTCTCCCGTTTCGGGGTCTACCTTCACCTCGGCCACCTGGGCGGTGAATGAGCTGACGGATGCGGGAACCGGTTCCAGAACATGGCCGTCACCCACTATCGGACGCCCCAGGCGCAGCAACAGGTCGGACCATGNCNGTTGATNGCCATTATCTTGCCGAACTATTTGAAGTCCTTGCATCGACATGTGCTCTTCTGGCCAACCCAGGAGATCCGCTCCGATGCTGATCAACTCGGTGGACGCTGCCCGGGCTGCTTGGTGAGCCGCCAGGCCNGCCACTCTGGTTACCCTACTACCGCCAACACCGGTGTCAAAGGGTACACCGTCGGTATCCCAGACTTGAATTTCGATAGCGTCGACCGGCAGATTGAGCTCTTCGCCTACGATCTGCCTCAACAGCGTGTAAGTGCCGGTACCAGGCTCAAAAATGGCAGTGTGAACCACCACGGATCCGTCGAGATTCAACGTGACGGAAGCATGGGATTCACCGCCCGCAGTGGGTCTGTCGGACACGGCGACCCCGCGGCCGACATTAAGGGCCTTGGAATTTCGGTATCCTGAAACGGTCACCGCCGCTTGTAGTGTTTCTTTGGCCCGGATATTCTCATAAACGGTCCCCAAAGGGTTCTCGTCGCCCTCCTCTAGCATGTTTTTCATCCGCAGATCCAGGGGGTCCATCCCCAACCGCCGGGCGATCTCGTCCATGTGAGACTCGGAGGCAAATACCGTCTGGGGCTCACCGGGCGCGCGCATGAAACCTCCGGGCACGGTATTTGTGTAGACCTGAACACCTTCGAGATGAACGTGGGGTATTCGGTAGGGTCCACCGGCCTTGGAGGAACCGCCCAGGTTCACTCCCGGCGCTGGCTTGAAGCCTCCGTATGCGCCGCTGTTGAAGTAAACGTGGGACTCCTGAGCCATCATTGTTCCGTCACGCATGACGCCGGTCTTNAGTTGGATAACGGCGGCATGGCGGGGGTTGCCTGCGGTAAATTCCTCGATGTAGTCCATGGCCATCTTCACCGGACGGCCGGTGCGGTCGGCCAGGTAGTAGGCNAGGGGAATGTCCATGGGAGAGCCTTTTCCACCAAAGTCGCCACCGATACTAACGGGATTGATCCTGATGCGATCCTCCGGAAGGCCCCAGGCCGCGGACAGTTGCTGTTTTACCGCGTATGGAACTTTGCTGGACGCCCACACCTGCACTCGGCCCGTTTCGTCGATCCAAACTAGGCACGTGTGGCTTTCCAAGTAGGCTTGGTGTTGTCTAGCCACGGTAAAAGTGCCCTCAATTATCACATCGGCCTGGGCAAATCCCTCCGCCACGTTGCCTTTGCCCCAGGTGTCCCGCACAAAGGCATTGGTTACCGTGTCCAGGGGGCGGGGCAGACCCGTGTAGCTGTTGACGTCGGGATGTAGGATGGGTGCGTCCTGCTCCAGGGCATCCAGAGGGTCGTACACTGCGGGTAGCTCTTCGTATTCGACCTCGATGCGAAGCAGGGCCTCTTCAGCGGTATCCCGGTCAACGGCGGCGACGGCCGCCACCCGCTCTCCGACGAACCGCACCNTGTCTTCGGCCAGCACCGGCACGTCGTACAAGCGCCGCCCGTACCTAACGCCNCTCAAGTCNGCTCCGGTTAGTACGGCCATCACGCCAGGCACCTGCTGGGCGCCGGAGGCGTCGATGCGGGTGATTCGCGCGTGGGGGAAAGGACTTCTAAGGGCGCGGCCCCATAGCGTGCCTGGNAACNCCAAGTCGGCCGTATATTGTTCACCGCCGGTTACTTTGCTCTCACCCTCTAAGCGAGGAGTTGACCGGCCGATATTTTTGTAAGCAACCACGCCCGCCCTCCTAGTAATCNACGGTTCGAGGAAGCATAATCCATCAGACATTGGGTGTCCAGAAGTTTTCTTCATGACTGACACACGGAGAAAATATCTATGGTCTTTCACGGAGGCGGAGAATTGACCGCAAACAACATTGGGACAGATAGTATCGACCCCACGGTGCGGTTCGGCCTTTTCGATTGGATCGATAGCAATGGGATGCAGATCGCCGATCTTTATGAGGAACGCCTAAAGTATCTGGAGTTTGCCGATCAAGCGGGGTTTTATTGCTATCACCTGGCGGAGCACCACGCCACGCCCCTCAGCATGGCGACGTCCCCAGGACTCTTCTTGGCGGCCGCCGCGCAACGCACCCGCCGCATCCGTTTGGGTCCGCTGGTTTATCTGCTGCCACTTTACAACCCCCTGCGGCTGACTCAGGAGATCTGCATGCTGGACCACTTGAGCCAGGGCCGGATGGAGCTGGGCGTGNGGCGGGGCGTCTCACCCTATGAACTGGGCTTCTTCAACGTGGATCGCGAAGGGTCCCGAACCATGTTCNAGGAGGCGCTGTCGACCATCTTGCCAGGACTGGAGGGAGGACAGGTTTCTGTCCACGGGGAACATTTCTCTATCAACGATGTTCAAGTGCATATGCGTCCCTTCCAGCGGCCCTACCCGCCCCTGTGGTACCCCACTGACAATCCTGACTCCATCCGGTGGCTGGCCCAAGAGGGAATCAATACCGTCACCCACTATGCTCCCATCAACGTCGTTAAAGAGCTGTTCGACCTGTACAAGAGCGAGTGGCAAGAGCATCGAAANAAAGAAGGCCGCTTGAACGGACACGAGCCTGATCCCAAATTAGGCATCGTCCGCCACGTATACGTAGCGGACACCGATGAAAGGGCGTTGTCCGAGGCCAAGTCCGGGTTTGCCGGCTTCATCCACAACTTCAACTACCTGAGAACAGCCCATGGCGATACCAGTGGGAGAGCCGATTATCTGGCGGACTTCGAAGGCCGCATGGCCGACGGTCTCCACATCGTGGGGTCGCCTGCCAGTGTCTTGGCGCAGGTCAAGGATCAAGTTGAAGCCACCGGCAGTAACTACTTCGTGGGCTCCTTCTTCTTTGGCTCGCTGACATTCGAGCAGACGATGGAGTCGATGAGGCTATTCGCAGAAAAGGTGATGCCGAATTTTGGGCCGGCGTCTTGAATTGGTGGACCGGGATTGCGCAGTGTTCCAGCAGGCTTAGNTGTCCGTCATCGCGATGGCCTGAACTTCCACCATCATCTCGGCCCGGGCCAGCGAGTCGATGCCGATCAACGCGCTGCAGGGGAATCCGATGTTGAAGTACTCGCTCCTGATCTGGGTGAAGTGAGTTCCGTACTGCATGTCCTTGATGAACACCGTCATCGTTACGATATCGTCCAGTGTTCCTCCGGCCCTGGCTAGGGTCGCTCGAATGCGTTCGAAGGTGGCCCGCACCTGCCCCTCGAAATCGCCCGCCAACGACTTGCCCGACGCGTCGGTGGTAGCTCCCACCCCCGCCAGGTAGATTGTGGCCCCGCCGGTGGCTTTAACAGCGGGCGAGTAGCTTCGTACGTCCTCTGCGTCGCCTCTGAAATACTCTTTAGGCATGGATTGTCCCCTCTTTTTTAGCGGATTCCCGATTCGGTGTAGGCCCGAAATGTACCATGCCCGGTCGGACGGCTCAAGTGGACTTGCCCCAGCAACCGGGGTGTCGCCTGACCTTTGAGGACAAATGGAAGAGCAAATCCGTGGACGGTTTACGCTCGTGTCCGATAATAATTCAACTCGTCAGGCTCAGCGAATACCCTCATGCCCAACAAGTCAACCGCTCAGCTCGCGCCTGTGATTCATCACTGACACCGGTTGTAGCTAAGGGGTTGCGAGGTAAGGTTTCTCGTGTTCGATGGCGTTGAGAAACCGTTTCCGCAATTCGCCCTCGTGCTGACTGCCGAGCATCTCCTTGTCATCAGCGTATTGCGGGATTCTGAGCTCGATGTCGCCGAATTCAGGGACAAAGGTGTGGCGGCATATCTGATCGCGGCTCTGCGTCACGAAGAGGTAACTCTTGCCTGGTTCGAGAGGCTCGTCGTTGTCCCTAAGTATCAGGCGTGTACTGAATAGTCGCCCAGGACCAACTAGAGAGCGCACTTAAATTCGATGAATTTGCGTGGAATTCAGTGGTAAGGGAGAACTGGGAGAACGTCACCGTCGAGTCAATGCCAGCCGTAAAGCTAGCTCAATTCGACGCGGTTTCCGGCCACGGCCAGGTTATGAACGACCCGCTGGCCAAATTCCTGGAGTTGGTATGGCATAGGTTGGGAAAGGACGAAAAAATATCGGAGATTTTGCGGGAGGGGACGAACGAAGTCGACGCTTTGGTTTCGCGAATCCATAGGGAGACGAACGAGCGTCTAGGGCTTCTGGCGCGCCACCAAATGGTGGCTCACCTCAAGAAGCTGAGGAGGATGGGCGTGCGGTTGGCGTGGAACCGGCTGGCAGCTACCAGGCAATTTGAGCGCGGTCGGGCGAGTACTTCAGGGACGTATATGGGGTCTAATGGTTAGTCGTCGTCTTGGTGGTAGGCGTCCACGAAATTCTTGAAATCCCGAACTTCTAGGCAGTTCTGGCATTGCCCTTGGCTAACCGGGCCGTTGGCCGGCTCTATGATCCAGTAATGGGCGCACATGGGTTTGTTGGCCATATTGGGGGACTCGACCGATGCTTCGGCGGCAACGGCCTAGACTTCCTCGACTACTTTTTCTAATTCCCTAACTGCGTAGGCTGTCATGATTCTGCTCCTTGATGAATTCAATTCACGTTACTCCTCGGTCGTTCTTTGCGGCATCACCTTTTAGGGCGATTTTTCGGGTGACAAAAGGGCTAGTCCTTTTCAACGTCCTGCCCGTGAGCGTTAATTCACCGCCGGACCGAATCGTTAAACCCCGGAATTTCCGTCAAACAGACCGGTTAAACACCTCAATGTTGCCGTGTTTCGTATATAATCTTCCCGATGAACCAAGAATTACCCAAACTGCGTCCTCTTAGTCTCCATTGGGTGAACTGGCAAGGCGAGGAAGTCCTTTCTATACAGGACCCATTAAGGCTAGGTGAAGGCTATTTCATGGTGCCTCGGCCCATCGCCCCGATGCTGGCCATTCTGGACGGCACTCGTAACGCGGATGCGCTGCGTACCGGATTTCTCCTTCGCACGGGTATACAACTAGATTCGAGCCAGATCGACGCGTTTATCAAGAGCCTGGATGACGCGTTTTTGCTGGACAACCAGCGTTTCCAAGGGGCGATGGTTAAGGTAATGGAGAACTACCGGTCGGGTCCGTTCCGTCCGTCGTCTTTGGCCGGCAGCGCCTATCCTAGCAACGGAGACGAGTTGCGGGAGGTCTTTGACGGTTATTGCAGTGACGCTAAGGCCGATGCCGGGGGCCAAGTCCTGAAAGATGGCGACGGTCGCTCCAAACGCATAGCGGGCCTGATCAGCCCCCATATC
This sequence comes from Chloroflexota bacterium, assembly GCA_002710215.1. Classification (GTDB taxonomy): domain Bacteria; phylum Chloroflexota; class Dehalococcoidia; order Lucifugimonadales; family UBA3495; genus UBA11650. Next base: position 19,693 of record PAJQ01000063.1, read on the forward strand.
GACTACAACCGAGGGTGGCGCACTTATGCGGAGACTTGGCAACTGGCCCATAAGGCGGTTGAAGAGGCCGAGTTGATTATCCTGCTGGGTACGGACCACTCCGGCTCCCCCGGCAGACTGACCTTGACCCGTCAAGATTACGCCACCCCTTGGGGGCAATTGCCCACGGACACGAGCCTGGTTGACGGCTTGGTGGAGATTCTCGGCGAGGACGGCGCATTTCAGGAAGAGGTCCACCACATCGGAGAGCATTCGGTGGAGTTGGCCTCGGTTTGGCTGCACTATTTCACGGGAGGCAAGCCTAAGCGCATGCTCCCTATTCTCTGCGGGGTGGACGAAAATTTGGTGGAAAACGGCGCGGAAACCAACGGCGTCCTTCAAGATGCTCTGTCCTTCCTGGCCAATGTGGTGGCGGAACAGAATACCCTGGTAGTTGCCGCCGGCGATCTTAGTCATGTTGGGCCTGCTTTCAGCGACTCTCTTCCCTTCGATCTGGCGGGCAAGGCCAGGATCCGAACCAGTGACGAGGAATGGCTGGAAGTGGCCTGTCTTGGGAACAGCGAACGGCTTGGGGAGCATATGCGTAGCCAGGGAGACGCTACTAGGATCTGTGGCGCGTCGCCTATCCGCTACATGCTGGCCATTCTGCCTGAGACACGGGGTGAAGTGGTGGCCTACGACCAATGCCCCGCCGACGAACAGTTCGGCTCCCTAGTGTCCATCGCCGGGGTTTTGTTCACTGAATGAGCCTGGTTGGCCCAACAGTGAGTAATTGCCGGGCGCCGGACGGCAAAAAACGGCTAAGCTAAGGCGACGGCACGAGTCTCCATTGTTAACTGATGGTGAAACCAAACTGGTGGGCCATATCCGGATAGCTTGATCTACAAGGTGCGGCGGGCCTGAATCCATATTAATCATCGGGGTCATCGCCATCGTTCTGACGGTTACCGCGCTGGCGTCTGGGCTGGTTGAGCGCTCGCCGCTGTCCTTTCCGATGATGTTTCTCGGCCTGGGCTTCTTGCTGGGCAGGGGCGGTCTTGGAGCTATCGATATCGGACCGCACAGTCCTCTCCTGGAAGTTGTCGCTACCCTAACCCTGGCTCTGGTGCTGTTCCTAGACGCGGTCAAGTTGCAGATCTCCGAACTAGGCAAGGGATGGCTGGTGCCGGCCCTTGTATTGGGTCCGGGTACTGGAATGATCATCGGACTTGGAGCGGTTGCACTGGTCCTTTTGCTGGGATTTCCTTGGCTGATGGCGTTTATCGGCGGGGCTATCCTTGCATCCACGGATCCAGTTGTCCTTAGGGAGATAGTTCGGGACGGACGGATCCCCCGCTCCGTACGGCAGGTACTGAAGTTTGAAGCCGGGACCAACGACATCATCGTACTTCCGGTGATCCTGGTTCTGATTTCCGTTGCCAGCGCCCAAGCCGGAGGAGCGGCCCAGTGGACCGTCTTCATGGCGAAGTTGCTGGTATTGGGGCCCATCATCGGATTCGCCATCGGAGGGATAGGGTCTTGGACGATGAACAAGATTGACGCCCGCTTGGCCATTAGGGAGGAGCACCAAGCGCTCTACGGCGTCGGCTTGGTGCTGGCGTCCTACGCCGGAGCCACAGCGGTCGGGGGAATCGGGTTCCTGGCATCGTTCGCCGCGGGAGTGGCGGTGGTGGTGCTGAACCAATCGCTGTGCGAATGCTTCCTGGATTTCGGCGAGATCGCCTCGGAAATGGCGGTGCTCCTGGCTTTTGTTCTATTCGGGGCGGTTCTCTCCGGGATTCTGGGATCGGTGGCCCTTGGACCGGCGTTTATCTTGGCGGCGTTGGTGATATTCCTGATTCGCCCGCCGGTGCTGGGCCTGGTGTTGTCCCGGGCCAAGGTAAGTTGGGAGGCTCGGGCCTTCGTGGCCTGGTTCGGTCCAAGGGGTTTGAATTCACTGTTGTTGGCGTTGCTGGTAGTCCAAGCCGGCATCCCCGGCTCTGAGTTGCTCTTGGCGACCATCGGAGTGGTGGTGCTGGCCTCTGCATTCATGGAGCATCCCCCTGTAAGCGCGTGGTATGGGCGGAAAGCCTCCGATGAGATACTTGAAGAGGAAAGGGAGGCTACCGTAGCCGGCCTGTTCGGACAGCATGCCGGCGAAGTGCCAAGAATCTCAGTCGATGAATTGGCCGAGCTCATGCCAGGCCCCAACCCGCCGGTGATTCTCGACGTAAGAGCTCGAGCCAGCTACGATCATGACGGCTCCCAGATACCGGGTAGCATACGGGTGCTGCCGGATCAAGTCTTGGAATGGGCCTCTGACGGCCCCGAAAATCGGATGCTAGTCGCCTATTACGCTTGACATGATGAAGCTACCAGCGCCCGTGCGGCGCATCAACTTCGACAAAGGGGAATCAACGCCGTGGCCCTACAAGGAGGATTCGACGACTGGCGCGCCCAGTTTTCCGTCGATCCAATTACGGCCGGGGCCTAATCCTATCTGCAAAATTTGGGTCGGAGCTAAGGTCTCCTTCTTCGGGCCTGCGCAGGCGGAGCGAATAGAGGCGCGAGACTAGGTTAGTAAACCGGATTGACTCGGTAGCAGGCTTGTTCTGATCGAAGATTGTCTCGGGCTAAGATATCCGGCCACAAGTTCCCCAGTTTAAATATTGTCCATCGCATGGCATCCTGCTCGGTTGCTCCTTCCTGCGGCTCACGAATCCTCGATTGATAAGCGCATCTAATTTACGCATCAGGGCATCGAACCCGGTTGGAAGGAATGCAGTGCCTGGACGAAATAGTGAACAGACTTCAGGCAATCCACCCAACTCGGCAAATCGTAATTTAGATTCAGGAGTCACAACTTTGGCTAAATCTTGGCCAGCCGTTCACGCCACGTCGAGGAGGGGATAACCTAATAATGGGTGTTTTGTTACAGCGAACAAGCTTGATCCTGGGTCTCTTATCACTGGTGTTTGCCCTATTGAGTGGTATCCACCTCCAGCACATGTTAAGTGATGGCGGCGGAAGGCATCCGGGTGAATTTGCGGTGCTGATTGTTTTGGCCCTTTTGGCGTTTGCCGGTTGCTGGAGCGGAGCCCGATCTCATTCACGCTCATAGCTAACTAGGACACCGTTCAAATGAAATGGACGGTGCAAAGCATTTTCCCCTTTGGCATATAAATAAGGTTGATCTAGATAGATCATGGGTGGTGGAAATTGGGAGTGATAGGCAAATCTGGAGGCTGTAATGGCAGATCGAAGGGAGAGATACGAGCGAAAGCAGGGTGCTCGGGAGCGTCGGCAACAGCAGTCCCGTATAGCGCGCCGGGGCAACTTTCGACGAACTGCGGTGATGGCCGGAGGTGGGCTAACCGTCTTGGTGTTGGCGGTTGGAGGATTCCTACTCTTCATGACCACAAGCAGTACGTTCGGAAAGGAGCTGCCGCCTACCGGTTACACCCCAGCCCATAGAGAGACTTTGCCAACGCAACAGATAAACAGGCAGCCTATTCCGAGGTTGGTGCAGGAACACGTGATGGAAAGTGATGCCGGGCATGAAAGAGGAAGCATGTTAGTCCAGTACAACTGCCGAAACTACGAATGCGGCGAAGATTTGCTGGACAAGCTTACGGCTATGGTGTCGTCCTACCCTCCCCAAGTGTACCTTGCGCCCTACCCCACCATGGACGCCAAGATCGCCCTGGCGGCCCGGGCAAATTGCTGCTTCTAAAAGCCTTTGACGAGGACAAGATACGGGGCTTCATCGACGCCAACATGGATCGGTGACCGCTGCCCTATCGTTAATCTCGGACGAATGGACAATCGCCAAGCATTGGATCGTTGCATGACCTAAGAGGTGATACGTGGCATGTTAATGTTTTTGGATAATTTTCTTGAGCCTGTTCGATCCGTGCGGTATTTCCAATGAGTTTATGGCCGTGCTCAAATTAATCACATGCCGGTATCCCAGGCTGAATTTTGAATAAGGCTCATTTGACTCCTGCCCCCCTCAATTGCTATATTTCCCGTACAGGTAAACACCCTCAATCAGGCTCGGCTTTCTGACGAACAGGAGGAGCTACCGTGCCTACGAATCTGCCTCCCAAGTACTACGTTGCAGAAGAAGCGTACCGCGCGGCCATTGGCCCCGCTGAGAAGGCCGCAACCCTTCAGCAGATGCTGTCCGCCACGCCTAAACACAAAGGGACCGACCATCTCCGGGCCGACCTTAGGGCTAAGATTTCCAAGGCTCTGGAGGAACTGGAAAATCCCAAGCGTGGCGCGGGGCGTCCATCGCCCTACGCGATCCGCAAGGAAGGGGCAGGTCAAGCGGTGCTCATCGGAAAGTCCAACGCCGGCAAATCCCAACTCGTTGCCACGCTCACGGGAGCGGACGCCAAAGTAGCCGCCTACCCCTTCACTACCCGGATCCCTCTGCCGGGGATGCTCCCCTTCCAGAATGTGAAGATCCAGTTGGTGGACACCCCCGCCATCGACGACCCCGAAGTGCAGAGCCAGCTTTTCAGCCTCGTACGAAACACCGACCTGGTGGTCGCCGTAGTGGACCTGTCCGAGGACCCATTGACCGACGCCGACGAGATTCTTGCAGAGTTGGACCGGTTTGGCTACCGCCTCTTGGAGAAAAGTGTGGCAGTAGACCCCGACGACCCCTTGGTCCAAAAGCCGTGCCTGTTGGTGGGCAGTAAGAGCGATCAAGAGGATGCGGACGTGGCCTTTGAGCTTTTAGAAGAGCTGTATGCCCCGCGCTTTTCTACACTTCGTGTATCGGCGGACATAGGGATTGGGTTGGACGCGCTGGGAGAGGCGATTTTTCAGGCATTGGGCAAAGTGCGGGTGTATCTCAAAGCAGGAAGAACGGAAACCGATTTTGGTGCACCAGAGGTGCTAACGATTGGTAGCATGGTCGAGGATGCAGCGATTTCAGTCCATAAGGACTGGGCGCGCAAATTCAAGTTCGCTCTTCTATGGGGTTCCGGCAAGTATGACGGTCAGCGGGTGGGGCGCGACTACGTGCTGGAAGACGGCGACGTCATCGAGCTTCACAGTTAGTTGGCCAGGCGGCCCTTGATACCTTTTCCGGTTAGCCGGTGCGGTCTCCAGCGGTAGGCGTGGCAACGGCTAGCTTAGGCACGTGTCCGGTTAGCCGGAGGCCGTAGTGGACGTCGGCGCACGGCTCCGGCTGGCGGCGATAACCTCCGCCTCCGCTTGCCGCAACTCACCCCCTAAGTTGCGGACCTTTTTGTTAGCTAACATCGCGATAATGGGGAAAGCTGCTACCGCCAGACCTCCGATAGCGATGGAGATGGGTGCGCCGATGGCGCCGATGTTGGCCAAGGCGCTGGCTTGTAGCCCGCCCAAGGGCCGGATATTATAGGTCATTCCGTAAAATCCCATCACCCGTCCCCGGATGTGGTTCGGCACCAGTAGCTGCAACGAGCTTTGAGACGCGGTGTTGGCCAGGGTGTTGAACACGCTTAAAACCACCATTAGGGTCATGGCCAGCGGAACGGATTTAAATATCCCGGCGGTTATCGCGAAGGTGGCTACCATGAGGCCGCTCATGATTCCGCCACCGATGATCAGCATTCCCTTGGCCCCCGAATTGCTCCGAGTGCCAAACCAGAGCGCGGTAATCAGTGAGCCTACCCCGCCGGCCCCTAAAATCATGCCTTGTTCCTTTGCGCCCACACCCAGCACATCCACGGTGATCATAGGCATCAGCGGTATGTAAGCCATACCGAAGAAGCTGCTGAAAAAAGTCATGGCTATCAGGAAAGTGAACGTGGTGTCCTTCCTGATGAAATGCAGGCCTTCGAGAATGTCGTGGATCGGCCGGGTTTGCGATGTTTTGACGAGGGGCGGTAAACGCAATCTAAAGGTGACGACCGCCATGACCAGGAAACCTATTCCGGCTACGTAGAAGTTGGCCGCTGAGCTGGATACCGCAATAATGACGCCGGCGATCGCCGGGGCCAGAATGCGGGTTCCGGGCCAGATGGCAGCGTTCATCGCCACTGCGCTCATTAGATCCTTGCGGTCGACGAGTTGAGGGAAGAGAACCCGCCGCGCCGGCTGATCGAAAGCCTCCACCGCTCCCGCCAGAAACGCTATGGTGATTAAATGCCATTGATTTACCAATCCCAACAGGGTGATGGTGGCCAGGAAAAAAATCATCATGGCGATGATGATTTGGCTGATCATGACCATGCGGCGCTGGTCGATTCTGTCGGCGGCCACACCGCCGAACAGGTTCAATACAATCGCCGGTACCCCGTTGGCCAGGCCGATCCATCCCAAGCTCAAGGGAGACTCGGTGATCTCGAAAATCAGCCAGAATTGACCGAACCGGAGCATCTGGAAGCCGCTGACAGAGGCCAGCATTCCCAGCCAGAATGACCGGTAGGCCGGGTACCGTAAGGCGGGAGGCAGTCTTGAGGGCGATAGAGGCGCCGTGCTCAAAGGGCCGGCAGCCCCCAGGGGCGGGCTTTTTTCATTGGTGGTAGTCTAGGTGCGTCTTCCCGGCCTGTCAAACAGCGGGGCGCGTTCCAACGATCAATCAAACTCATGAAACACGGGTTATCCGAGACAAGGCCCAACGGCAAGTTATGAAAGCTTGGTTGATATTGATACTGCTCCTGTTTACCGTGCCGGCCTGCGGAGACACTGGGAGGAGGGATGCGCAAGGCGTCGCCACCGGCGATGAGGCCCAGGTGTTAGCTAGGCGGCATCTTGAATCGGGACTTACCCTGCACCCAAGCGGCAGTTTCTTAGACGCAATCCCAGAATATGATCTGGCGCTACGCATCTATCCTCATTATGCCGAGGCCTACCTGAACCGGGGGCTAGCCTACGCCCAATCGGACCAATCCCAAAGGGCGATCCAAGATTTTGAGCAGGCTTTGCGGCTCAACCCAAATCTACCCAAGGCCTACGCCGGCTGGGGCCGGGCATTTATGGCATTGGAGCAGCCGGAGCGGGCAATTCGATACTTCGACGAGGCAATCTTGCTAGACCCGTTGGATACTGAGTCCTACTTGGACCGGGGGGATGCCTACAGCGACCTGGGCCGGGATGACCGAGCGTTAAGTGACTACAACGAGGCGGTCCAACTCGAGCCGGAAAAGGCCGAAGCCTACTATCGGCGCGGGCTGGAGCATACCGGTCTTGAGGAATTCACAGTCGCTCTGGAGAAGTTGCGAGGAATCCGGTAACGACTCCGGTCACGACAAAGCCCACTTTGGTAAAGGGGGTTGGGGGATTTCGGCCCTCTACGGCGCTAAGAAAAATGAGGCACGACCTCTTTTCCGAAGAGCTTGATGCACTGCAAGGTCTTCTCCGGGTCCATACCCAGGTAGTACACCCGGAAGAACATGTATTCGGCGCCGAACTCGTCTTGGTAGCTCTGAATCTCCTCGGTGACTTCTTGGGGGCTGCCCACGATGATTCGGTCTTCCTTGAGTTCCTCGAAGGTCCGGTCGTATCGCTCCCCCGGTTGGCCTTCCCGGTGATACATATGGTAAAGCCTCTCGAAGCACTCGACCAACTCCTGTTCCGCCTCTTCCCGGTTGTCCGCGACGAACAGCTCCCTGAAGAAGACGGGAGGGGCCGCAGGTAGTTCTAAGGCTTCGCGGCGCTGGTTAAACACTTGTATGGCCTCGCGGATGAAGCCCTTGGAGTGGCGGGGACTAGTCATCCAAGCGTCGCCGATGCGGGCCGCTCTCCGGACGCTGCGCAGGGTGTCGCCCCCCACCCATATGGGCGGCCCGGGCTGTTGGATGGGCTTGGGATTGATGGACACCCCATCCAACATGAAATGGTCCCCCTTCCAATCGATATCGTCTTCTACCCACAGCTTGCGGATCATGGCTACGGCTTCATCCAATCGGCCGCCGCGGTTTCCTCTGGGGATCCCAAAGGAAGTAAACTCTACGTCCCGGTATCCCTGTCCCACGCCGAAAACGAATTTCCCGCCGGTCATCACGTCCAAGGTCGCCGAAAGCTCGGCCGCTTCCACGGGGTTGTGCAGGCTTAGCAGATAGATGGCCGTGCCCATGGTCATCTCCGGGGCCTCCGCCGCCAGCCGTGCCAGCAACGGAATGGGCTGGAACATGTTCTCGCCCATTCCCAGAGCGTAGTGGTGGGCGGCGAAGATGCCGTCGAATCCGCCATCTCTGGCGGCGCGCACCTGCTTTACCGCATAGTCGAAAGCATCGGCGGGTTTGAGATCGGTGGAAAAGTGGCCGTTGATTTGAATGCCAAACTTCATAGCGCTGCCTCTCAGAGTTGGTCTGGAGGGATGGCTCTGTCTGATGCGGAGGCGACGGACTTGGACAGGGTCCGCCGGTGCAGGCTAGCGTAGATGGGCGGCGTCGCCCCTGTCAAGAACTTCGGTTTCGAGCCACGAAAGCAAGAATCCGGTGGCCTCGCTCCAGACGTCTTCATTGGTTCGCCCGCTGGACTTGAGCACGGCAAACCCGTGGTCGGCTCCCTCAAGCGGGTGGACCGTTGCCAGGGAAACCGTGGACGCGGCTGCCGACAGTTCTTCAGGCGTGGCGAAGGTGTCCCTGGTGCCGGAGCAGAAAAGCGCCGGAGTCTCGATTTGCGGCAGGTGACTGTCCCGCGACTTGGTTGGGTTCCCCGGTGGATGCAGAGGGTAAGCAAACAAGGCCACTGCGTCGACAGCGGCCCCCTGGGCGGCGACATGAGATGCGATACGCCCGCACATCGACCGCCCACCGATAATCACCTTAGCATCTGCAATCTTCACCGTCTCAATGACCTGCTTCCAAGTCTCTTCCAGTAGCGAGGTCTGGTCGGGCCGGCGTTTCCCGGCCTCCATGTAGGGAAATTGAAAACGGACGAAGGCGAATCCTGCTTGGACCAGCCGCTGGCTTAAATAGCTCCCGAAGGGGTCGTTGATGTTGGAACCCGCTCCCGGAGCGTAAATGAACAGGCCATTGGCCGGTTCGGTGTCCGGCATGGTCCTGACAGCCGTAACTGAGGTTTCGGGGCGGACATGCACTTGAAATGTCTCTTCGTCCATGGTTCTTGATTGCGTACCAGCCTAATTGATTATCAGACCATCCGCGATGAATCCTACCACAAGGCGGGGACGCCATATCCAATCACTGATCCAACATCGGCATCGTCCTGACACCTGTTAGTTGCCGGACCGGATGACCGGTGGATAGCGTCAAATCATGGGGCACTACTATCGCTTCAAGCGTGGCGACCGCGTCGTTATCGTATCCGGACAACGGTCTGGAATGATGGGCGTCGTAGACAGCGCTGTATTCCAGCGTACCATCGACCATCCCGAGGATGTCTCTCCCGGTTATCACGTAGTATTAGCGGACGATGCAGTTGTCACCGTTCGTTGGGACCAGGTTAAAATAGCCGGCGACGGTTGAATCTAACTACCGGGACGGGCTCGGCCCAAGGTGGGTGCCGGAGTCCACTAAGATTGTTTCGCCAGTGACGTAGTCCGCCCCTTCGAGCAGCCATACCACCGGGTCGGCGGCTCCTTCTGGAGTTCCGGCGGTTTTTAAGGGCGCCGAGTCGGCATATCGCTCTATCATGGCGTGGTACCTCTCATCGCCCAGACCTTCCCGCCACCAACGAGTTTGCATCACACCGGGGCACACGGCGTTGACTCGAATCTCCGGCGCCAGTGCCCGTGCCAGAGACATGGTCATCGTATTTAGAGCGCCCTTAGACACGGCGTAGGCGATGGAACTGCCCGAGCCGGTCATTCCCGACAAAGAGGAAATGTTGACGATCGCGCCCTTTCCCTGTTGCTTCATCTGAGGGGTTACTGCCCGCACCATTTGATAAGGGCCGACGACGTTCACCGAGAAGATATTGATGAAGTCATCGGCGGTGAGGGCTTCCAGGTCGGCGTGGGGAGCTATTTTAGACTGGGCGGCGTTGTTCACCAACCCATCGATTCGGCCGAATCTCTCGATGGCGGCGGCGGCCATTCGGCGGCAGTCAGCGTCGTCCGACACGTCGGCCCGGCAGATCAACACGCCCGCGCCAAGCTCTTCGCAGGCGGCCGCCGTTGCATTGGCTTCCGTTTCGCTCTTGGTGTAATTGATCACCACGTTGGCGCCCTTGCCGGCCAGCCGTTGCGCCACGGCCGCCCCCAATCCGGTGGCGGACCCGGTGATAATGACTACCGCGTCTTCAAGATTCATGGTAGTCCCCCTGCAGATAAGATTCCGGTGGGTGAATCCCACCGGAATAGTTTAGACCAAAGCAGGAGAAGCCGATCGGGAGTCTGTCCGTCTGCTCCGCCTAGGGAAGCGTAAGTCCGACGATCTTTCGGAGTTCGTCGTCGAACATTACCCAACCGCCACCGTCTTCGGAGAAGGGGCGCTCTACGAGGGAGTAGATCTTGCTGGAGAAGTTTTCGATGGTACGTGCCCCGAAAACGAATAGACTATAGCGGACACGAGCCTCGCCGAACAACTGGAATTCAGCTTCGAGTCGTGCCCGGTTTGCCTGCCACAGCTCTACGCGCTCCTCGAAATGCATCGCCGGGTCGAACCTGGGCACTTCGCTGGCGGCTTCCAGCATCTGCTGGGTGACCTCTTGAGGCACTCCGTAACGCTCAGATAGACCGGCATACAGGATTTCGTTTATCTCAGTCTGGGCGATTCCTTCCCCTCTAAGCCAACGTCGCAACGTCCGGTCAAAGTTATCAGGGCGCTGTCTTTGGACGGCAGGGAAGTATATTCCATCGTCCTAATGTTCGTTTACCCAGTGGGCGGATTCGCCTTGGAGCCCATATCTGTAGATTATGGCCCTTAGGTTCTCGGGATACGGGCTCCTGTCTTGCGGCTCAGTTCGTTTTCGGCGCGAGGTGGTCAAACCCAATCTGTCCAATAAATGTGATTTGCCCGCTCGTGTCCGGGCTATCTGGCTGCATTATACAAGATGCCGGCGGGGCCGTGGTTCGTCAAATAAGGGCGTGTTGCTCCGCCTTTGACGGCGATGGCTCCAGGGTTCGTAAACACGAAAGGGTATTCTACGGGTGCAGGGGGTTCATACGGGGTGTGGAGTTGGGATGCTAATCCGCGAATTGGGGCATGACTTGGGCGGCGAACAACTCCAACGAGTCCATCACCTTGCGGTGTTCGATGCCGCCGTAGTTTATGAAGAAAATCAGGTTTTCCACGCCTGATTGCCTTAAGTTTTCCACCCGTTCGGCCACTTGGCCGGGAGTGCCGAATAGAGCGACGTTTTCGAACATGGCGTCGTAGTCGAACCCGGTGTCTCTGGAGAAACGCCGCCGGTAGGAACTGAATTCATCGGGCAGCAACTCGGTCCGGTTCTCCGGAGGCGCGCCAACTTCTTGCCCGGTCCGTTTGAACCACATGAAGGGGGCTTCGGTGTCTCTTCGGGCTTTATCTTCGCTGGTGGTGGTGTACATCGGCCGGGCCACCACCACGCGTTCCGGCCGGTAGTCGAACCCGGCTTCCCCCACCGCGCTGCGGTACGATTCGACCTGCTGGGCGACTTGGCCGAAGGGCTCTCCTTGGCCGATCATAAGGTTCCAATCGTTTCGGGCTACCCTTGCCAAGCTGGCCGGGCTGGACGCGGCAACCCACACCGGCGGATAGGGCGTTTGGACCGGCCTGGGATGGATGGTCATGTCGTTGAACCGCCAGAACTCTCCTTGGTGGTCGAATGGCTCATCCTGGGACCAGGCTTTGGTGATGACCTCCATGGACTCTTCGAATCGCCGGCTGGCTTCGTCCATGGCGATATTCAGCTTATGGTATTCGCCCCACTGGAAGCCCCGCCCCACGCCGAAGTCCAACCGGCCGTTGCTTAGCAGATCGACCGTGGCGGCTTCCTCGGCGACCTGGATCGGGTTGTGGAAGGGCAGGACCGTGACGGCGCTACCCAAGCGGATGGTGTCGGTAACCCCCGCCAGATAGGCCAGCACGGTGAGGGTGGAGGACACGATGCCATGGCGGGAGAAGTGGTGTTCGGTCAGCCAGGCAGAGTCGAAGCCCAGTTTTTCAGCCCAAACGACCTGTTCCAGGGCCTCTTTGTAATACCTGGCTTCTGACTTGGGGTCGGGCAACTGCACCGATTGGAAAAGGCCGAACCGCATCTTTCTGCTCCTCCCATGTGGGCAGCCTGAGATAGAACTAGTGTTTTGGGGATTGGGACCTTAGATGGGCAAGACCGGCTCTGTCCGGTCCTCGGGCAGGGTAACCTCGAAGGCGTTGAGAAAAAATGCCGTCTGGGCGTAATTGCTCATCAATGCTGAAAGCTCCACCAGATGTTGAATGCCGAATTGGTCCAGGGCTGTTTGGAAGGTCGCCTGGCTGACCTTGTGGTCCTTGAAGTATTCCTGGCCAAAGGCGACTACGGCAGCTTCATCGGCGGCCATCGCGGGTAATGGCTTTTTGTCCCGTATGGCGTCGACCAGAGCGTCGCTGACCCCCTCACGGCGGGCCGCCGGGGCGTGGGCGTTCCAGACGTAAGGGCAATCATTGGCCCGCGCCGAGGTTATGATGGCCAACTCCTGTATCCGCTTGGGAAAGGTGGTCTCATATCGCAGGTAGCTTGTGAGGTGGCTGCGCCGGCGGGACATCTCGGGGCTGGCGACGGTGATGGAGCCGGGGCCGCCGGTGATCGTGCCTCCGGTGTCCTTGGTCAATTCGTCAAACGCGCCCCGAAATTCCTCTGGGACCATATCTTTGGAGATTACAGGTATTCTTGCCATGATTAACCTCGACTTCTTTAATCGGTCCGCCGGTGCGGATTCTCGAAAACCGATTTAGGTCCGTTGCAGGCGGAACCACCAGCCTTGCTACGGTTCCGTTGCAGGGTCGATCACCCTCTGTTTGTAGCTACAAAAGCTCTGCCCGGCGGCGTCACGGTAGTGTAACAGCGCCCGGCGTTACCTTCAAGCGAACCAGATCTTCAAACAGGTTCACAGTGGGGAAGTTAGAAGGTAGAGTCTATCGGCATACGCCCTGCCTTGGGGTGTCATCCCCGCACGTTCCTTGGTGGTAATACTCTAGTCTTGATCAAGAGTCGTTGGTAACGTGTTCAATAACGCTGCCGTTAGCGGAAGGAAGGTGGAAATGGCCAGAGTCGTCATTGTTGACAGCCATCCGGCGATCAGAAAATGGTTGAACGCGAGCCTCGGCAAGATCGGACACCAAGTTGATCAAGCCACTGATGGAAAGACAGCCCTTGAGACTGCTTCCCGCGAGCCCATCGATCTAATGCTGGTAGCTGTTGACTTGCCGCGCATGAGTGGGTGTCAAGTGCTGTTTAATTTAAAGGGAAACCCGAGAACCAGAGCGATACCCGTAATCATGCTGACTTCCATTCAATCTTACGAGACGGAGGCGGAGTGCTTGCGATTGGGGGCCTCTAATGTTGTGACCAAGCCGTGCAGTTTTGACGATCTGGCGACCCACATCAGGATGGCACTGCGGGAAGGACAGGAAACCGTGGGGGAAAAACCAAGCGGTGGGGCGCTACAGGATCAGGCCGAGTGGGAACAGCCAACGGCCGAAGCCCTGCCGAACGCTCAGCCGGCCCTAAAATCATCCGAACAACTCAGCAAGTTTGTTAGCACGGGGGGCGGCCTGGCTCCTCTGAGGCTGGTTCTGGGTGGGGTCTTGCCGCCGAAAGTCTAACCTTGATCGAAGGTCCTTTGGTCTCCGGTATGGGCTTGATCTGCCAATACCTGATGTACGGAGCAATCATGGAGGGCAGCGAAGCAGCCCTCTTCAGCTCAAAACAAACCGTCGAAGACCTTAGCCGAGAGATGGGCTCCATGGGTATGGATGTGTCCGGGTCGATCCAGGATAATAAACTGTCCGTCCGGTCGATCTCGAAGCCCTCCCCCGGGGAAACTCCTGAAGCCCTCTTCGGCGCGCTGGCTGCCGAGATCGACTGCCTTCCCCGGTCCTGCGGATTGGTCATTATTGACGGGATCACCGACCTGGCTATCTTCTGCCAAGACCGGACGATCATGGGGTTCTTTTCCATTTTCCAAAAGCTATGCACTGCGGGAAAGGCTATCGTCGTCGTAGCGGAATCATCTGCCTTTGCTCCGGACTTATTAAGCCGGTTACGCCAACTCTGCGATACCCATATCAGCATGATGGTAAGGGACAGACAGGTGAGGGTGCTCAACGCGGTCAAGGTAAACAACCTGGAACAGCGCAGAGATAATGGGTTTAGCTTCCGGGTGGAGCCGGGCGTGGGAATAACCATAGTCCCCATGTTCCAAGTACGCGTCTAATGATGTGGGAGCCGGTTAGGTGATGACACCCTCTTCTACCATCGCTGCCAGCCGGTCGCCGTCCAGGCCTAAGAGGCTGCCGTAGATCTCCTGGTTATGTTCCCCATACTTGGGGATCGGCCCCGCCGTGGTTGGGGTCTTGGAGAATTTGATGAAACTGGGTCCGGGGACAAGCATCTTCTTGCCTGGTTGACCGTCCAGTTCGGTTTCCATCATCACTTCCCGCTCCCAAATGTGGCGGTCTTCCAATACGTCGGGGATGGTCATGGCCCGCCCCACGGGAATGTCGGCGCCGACCAGGGCGTCCTCCACTTCCTTCACCGGTCTTTCTTCACACCAAAGGTGGAGCAATTCCATGCGAATCTCCGCCTTGTCGGTGGCGAACATGGGCGCCGCGTACTCTGGGTCTTCCGACAGGTCGCTATACCCCATGACTTTGAGCATCCGCTCCCACATACCGGCCCGGGCCGCTCCTGTTGTTACCCAGCCATCCTTGCATTGGAGAAAAGTACCACTTCGTTTGAAGTCATTGGTGCCGGTTTCGTAGCACATGGCCAGGGCCACTTCTTCCAGAGATATACCGCCGTCAAGCATGGCTACTTCCAGCCATTGGCCTTCTCCGGTCCGGTCCCGGTGTCTTAACGCCCCCAGTATCCCCACTGCGGCGTGTAGGGCGGCGGTGCGGTCCATGATCGGCCCCTCGGCCATGATGGGCTGCCCAAAGCCTCTGCCGGTCTGGTCTCCGATGCCGCTCATGGCTTGGATGATGGGGTCGAAGCATTGACGGTCCCGGTAAGGGCCGTACTGTCCGAATCCCGATACCGACGCCAGAATGATGCCGGGATTGACTTGGCACATGTCATCGTAGCCAAACTCCATGTCGTTCATCGTGCCCGGCCGGAAGTTTTCCAGCACCACGTCGGAAACACCGACCAGGTCTAAAAACAGACTTTTCCCCTTAGGATGGCGGGCGTTGAGGGTGATGCTCTTCTTGCCCCGGTTATAGGCGGCGAACTGAACGCTCATATCCCCTACGAATGGGCCCGAATTCCGGAGGTCGGCCCCTTTCCGCCATTCGATCTTGATGACCTCCGCGCCCATGTCCCGCAGTATCATTGACCCCCTGGGTGCGGCTTGCCACCGGGCAAGCTCCAAGATTCGAACGCCGTCCAGCACTTTGGTAGGAGAACTGGGGGTCATCGCATTACTCCTGATATTTTGTTCGGTTCATCGGTATTGAGGAATGGCAGCAGTATAACCGGGTTTGGGCCCAGGGGTATTGTTCGAGGGTTTTGATTGCTACGAGGGAGAGATGGCCGAGGGGAGCCAAAGATGTCAATGCAGAATCTTGGATCTCAGACAACCACGATGGTGACCCGGATGACCTAATGCTCCATGTACATCGGCTGGTCTTCCCTTCTAGCCGCGTGATAGGCTCGTGTCCGGGCGTACGTGCAACAACAAATAACGCCGCCTCCTTCAGGCGGCCTCCACTGTTTTTCGCTGGTGAATTTAAAGGGCGGTTCGTTGTGGGAGTGGCAGATTATTCAATGACGAAGTCGACGATGCTGCCGGAACTGCCTCCCATGGACACGTCGATTGAAACGATGGCGCGGCCATCCATGGTGGCGTCGACTATGAAGGAATCTCTTACCATGACCATCGCGGTTGGCCAGGTGTATACCGCAGGGTCGGTGAATTCCGTAAAGTTAGCTAAGAGGTCGCTCCGATAGTTCCCTGCCGAGACCAAAGCGCTTGTCCGGTAAACCAGGGTTCTTGTCTCTCCGCCGGGTATCGATTCAGAAAAATCCCAATCCAGTCTCTGACGGGTGTCTGACGACGGGCAAAGATTGCTGCCTTGGGGGATGTTGGTAGAAGGGTTCGCCAGGCTGGCGCCTTGAAACGTGGCAGAGTCGTCAACGAAGCAGAATCCCAGTGGGAGCAGGTCCCGGATGCCGTAGCCGGTTGCGCCGCTGGGGCCGAGGTTCAAGGACACCGGGCCGACATTCTCGACCTCTATCGAGTATTCCACGGTCAGTTGGTAGGTGTCCGAGGGTAGGGGCGACCCAGTGGGAACGGCATCGACGATCTGGCTAACAATCTTGGTGACCTTGGCGCCGGGTTCAGTTCCCTCGCAAACATCATTGTCTTCGGCGACGCTTCCCACCTTTACCGCCGCGGTCATACCGGTTTTCGTGTTGTCGTCGCCGGGTTCGGCCCAGGCTTCATTGCAGTAGTTGCCGTCGCTCAGTAGTGCGCCAGACCGGTCGGCTCCAAAGGTTAACACGACTGACTCGTAGGGTTGCAGAGTTGGCAACAATGTAACGTTCCATACGATGTGCCGGTCCAGTGGGCATCCTGTTTGGCCTTCATCAGGATCGGGGGCCACCGTCTGTTGGGTCACACCGTCGGGGACTGCTTTGACTCCGTCGGTCTCGTTCTGGGCGTACACGTTGCCAGACGAGCCCCAGCAGTAGATGAACTTGGTAGCGTTCTTTTTCAGGTAGGGATCCAAAGTGGCGGCTCCCGTGCCGGCCGGCAGAGCGGTCCAGGTGTTCTGTCCGTTACTGACGGTGCCCTTGTCATTGGCCGTCACCGCCGTTATTCCATGTTCCGCCATCATGGTGTCCATTGCGGTTTGCACCGTCTGGGTTTCGGCTTCAAGGGCGCCCTCGTCGCCTTTGCCGGCGAACTTGGTGACCAGCGGCACGGTAACAGCCGCCAGGGCCACTATGATGCCTATCACCACCAGCAGTTCTATAAGGGTGAATCCCTCATCTTTATTCGTCATTTGTCTTCCTTCGGACGGCGTTGATGAATACTCGCATGCTAGTTTCCTCCTCGGTGTGATATGTCACTCACTACACCGCCCCACATCGACATATTCCCAGGACGAGGGGGTGATAGGTAAGTAACTCAAGGGTCGAGTTTTAGTAGCCAGCAAGCCCAGATATCTGACGCCGAAAAGGCGATGGGCATGGCCCGCAAAGGCCATGGAATAGAGAGCAATAGTTGATGCTGGGAAAGATAAAATAAGGAGAGACCCCAAAGTGGGTCTCCTCCGGAGTGCGGGAGTCAACTGGGCTATAGGCTTAGTTCAACTTACTAAATCAATTCCCGGCGATAGGCCTCGGCGATGGCGTGAGCCCGGTCGTTGACCCCCAGCACCTCGAATATGTTCCTAAAATCCCGCTTGAGGGTCGTATTGCTGATGGAGAGGAGGGAGGCGATCTCTTTAGACGACAACCCATCCGAAACATGGCGCAACACTTCGTGTTGACGATCGGACAGTGATGGCCCGGAATGCTCCCTGGGCCCGGCGGCGGCCCGGTCCATAAGTAGGCGGGTCAGGTTGGAGTCGATGGGCGGGGTACCTTCGGCGGCCTGGAAGAATCCCTCAATCATCGCTTTTGGCTCCGGGCCTTTCATCATGTAACCTTCGGCTCTGGCGTCGATGCTGGATATCAGATATGCCTCACCGTAGGGGCTGACGATGACCACTTTCAATTTGGCGTCCTGGGACTTCAACCGGCGGGTGGCTTCCACTCCGTCGATACCCGGCAATTGGATGTCCATGACTACCATGTCCGTGCCTAAGGCGGCCACGGCCGTAAGACAATCTTCGGCAGTATCGGACGCGCCGACGACGACGAACCGCTGGCCGGACTCCAGAATCCGGCGTAATGCCATCCGCATCAACGGGTGATCGTCCACGAGATAAACGCGTAGATTTGGCATGTTTGCTCTCTTGGGAGACCCGTCTTCTACAACAGTTCAGCCGTGCCGGACGGCTTCGGCGCTTATTTCGGCCCGCTCGTTGAAGATTATCGACGGGTGGTTATCCATCTATTCCGACGGATGTGGAGCCGCCGACTCGAGTTGCCATGCCGAGGTCACTTTATAGCCCTGGTACTGCCTGGTCCAGTCCCGTTCTTGGTCCAATAAGGACAGAGGACGCCGCGTGGCGGGTTTAGGATTCGCCGGGCATGGACTCGAACGTCGCGGACCAAAGGTCATGGACGTGATGAAGGTCACAGACTCGGCGGATTTATCCAGTTAGTCTGTTGTTAACCGGCTTGATTCCGGTACAGGCGACGACAGGAGCCGAAGATGATGCAAAAGAACGTACTGGTAGTTGACGATCACCCGGAGATCCGGGACCTTATGGTAAAGATCCTCGAAAAAAGAGGTTACCAGGTCTCGACCGCATCCGACGGCCATGACGCCTTAACCCAATTCGCTTTGGACAGGCCCGATCTGGTGATTACCGATCTGTCGATGCCTGGAATGAACGGCTACCAGTTGTGCCGGCTTATACGAGGAATCTCGTCGGTTCCGGTGCTGATAATGAGCGCCCAAAAGGGCGTGGAAGAAAAGGCTTATGAGATGGGGGCCGATGTCTTCGTGTCTAAACCCTTCGACATGGAAGCGTTGTGGGCTGAGATTGATGGATTGCTGCTGGAGACTTGCAAGCTCTCAATCGGTTAAGAGGTTGCTTTAAGTAACGAATTTGGATGCCCAAGCCTTGATGAGGTGATGGGCGATGGCGATGGGAGCGGGGATGGCAAGATTTTCGCTCTCGCCCGTTAGCGCCAGCAGAACCTCTTCCCGGTGGAACCAGCGGACATCCGCCATTTCCTCTTCATCCATCGAGATATCGATGGTCGCCGCGTCGGCGTGGCAACCAATCATCAACGATGACGGGAAAGGCCATGGTTGGGAAGAGTGGTAGCGGACATTACGCACCATGATGCCGGCCTCTTCCATGACCTCTCTGGCCACCGCTTCTTCTATAGATTCACCTTGGTCCACGAATCCAGCCAAGGCCGAATATCTGTTGGAGGGCGAGCCGCGCCCCCGGGAGCGCCCCAGTAGACACCGATCGCCATCGGATACAACGGTGATGACCACGGGGTCGGTGCGGGGATAGTTCTGAGCCTTGCAACCGGAGCATTGCCGCACCTGACCGCCCCGTTTCATATGGGTCTCGCGACCGCAGATCGCGCAGTATCCGTTGCGGTTATGCCAGCTTATTTGCGCGCGTGCCTGAGCTACGATCCCGGAATCCGCGCCGCTCAGTACTTCAGTGGCGGTTCGGGCGTCTTCGAATCTCCGCTCCGTGCTCTCACGCAGTTCGCGTACGGCCTCTTCATTCTTCGAAATATCGACTACGAAATGGGCTTTTTCACCGTCGATGCCCAAAAAGATCGCGGTTGAATCCACCGCCAGGCGGGTCAAGTCGTCGATGCCAAGCCAGCCTAGTCTCTCTTGCGAGCCGCCCGCTATCAAAACATTCAGGTCCCACATGGGAAGGAATCTGCTCTTAGGGTCTTTTGCTTTAGCGGCCAGCCACTCTTCATCGCGGCGCTCGACATCGCCCCGGTCCAGTGGATTGCCGGCGTAAATATGGCTAAAGTTTGAAAGATTGTTCCTCATGTCCTCGTCCGGTTACAACAAGATGCGACGGCGCCGCCGCTGGAAACGGAGGCGAAACTGGCAAAGCTCAGATACAGTTCTAGAGCTTGGCGGAATGGGATCCGCAGTCTCCCGGTCACAGGCAACGAACTTAGTGAAGGGCGCCGCGGCCGTCCTACCCAGTATACACAAAACCGGTCTTAATTTTGTCGTGGAGCGGAATTGGCGTCTCCTCCCAACCGCCGAACCAACTGCGCCCAGTGCCTTCCCCAGGCAAGGCAGGTTGACTCTACCTCTTCCGGAGACGACTCCCGCAACGCGACTGGGCCGTAGTGGGACGAATGAGCGTTTCCTTGGATGACCATGCCGTGATTCAGGAGTACGTGAATCATGCTGAGCAGGGCCAACTCCGCTCCGCTGCCCGGCCTGCCGCCGCCGGTGAAGACCCCGCCCACCTTGCCAGACAGAGGACCCGGATAGTCTTGATATGCGGTGACATCGAACAACCGCTTGATCTGCCAGTCAACGCCACCGAACCGCACCGGCGTCCCCACGATGATTCCCTGGGCGGCCAGCATTTCATCCCATAGCACTTCTTCCACCGTCCGTACCGCGACGCTGGCCCCACCCTCCAGAATCCCCTGTCGGATGGGTTCCACCATCGAGCCGGTGCGTCCGTTCTTGGACGTGTAGATTATCAACAGATTGGGCGCGTTGTCCGTCATTCGGTATCTCCCCTAACAGTCTCGCGCTTTCCCGGTGGCTAACTTGCAGAAATCATCTCAACCGCAGAGCCGCTTTTCCGGCTACACCCACTCATCGTCCGGAGGCCAGATGTTGGTAGCCCCTCTACCGGCGCCCTGCAGTCCTCCTTCCCCTCGCCAGTCGCCGCTTAGGTCACGGAACTTGAGGAAATGGGGGGCTTGGGTGTGGGCCTGAAACGCGGCTTCGTCCTTGTAAACTTCGTAGAGCCATATCCTGTGGTCGTCGTTGGCGTCCTGAACCACGTCGAACCTCAGGCAGCCCGGTTCGTCATTGACCGCTCCTCGGGCATTCTCAAGCATTCCTTTGATGTACTGTTCCTTGAAACCTTCCTTGATCTGGATAGGGGCAACAATTATGTACATGGCGCCTCCCGAATCGGATGTAGTGGTAGACCCATGAGATTATAAACGCTTACCCCAGATTGGGAAGGTATGCGCCAGGTCTATAGTCCCGATTGGCTTGAAGGGGCGTCGGGGCGAACCGAAATTCCGGCCAAAAAATCCGCCCGCGAGCAGACCTGATTTCAGACACATAAAAGAGGGCCTAATGGCCCTCTCAATGGATACGAAAAATGGCAGGAGCGGGAGGATTCGATCCCCCGACCGCTGGTTTTGGAGACCAGCGCTCTGGCCAGACTGAGCTACGCTCCTGTATGG
>PAJQ01000064.1 GCA_002710215.1 Chloroflexota bacterium
ATGCCCGTGGTGCTGGCATCGCGGGCTACCGCAGGCCGGGTAGTCATGACACCCAAGAAGGAGCAGCAGGGATTCATCGTTTGCGACAACCTGCTGCCCCAGAAGGCCCGGGTGCTGTTGATGCTGGCTTTGACCGTCACCAGCGATCGCGATGAGATCCAGCAGATGTTCTACGAGTACTGATACTGGAGCTAAACGACCTGGGCGGCGCGGAGCAAGCCTAACTCTTCGGAAGTTAGCCCCAACTCTCGACAGAATATCTCCGAGTTATGTTGACCCAAGGACGGGGCCGGTCGACCGCCTTTCAGAGGGTTCTCACCGTCGATGAAGAAACCGGGACCCGGATATTTCAGGCTGCCGGCTTCGGGATGGTCGATCTCGACGAAAAAGCCGCGCTCCTCCAGATGGGGAGAGTCCACCACCTGCTGGGGGCTCTGGACCAAACCGAGGACGAGTCCCCGGGCCATCGATTCCCGCATCAGGTCCAGATTGTTCCACTTGGCCAGGGGGATAGCGACCAAGCTGTAGAGTTCTTCCCAGTTGTCCATGCGGCTCCGACTGGTAGCGAATTTGGGGTCCAGCAGCCTAGGTTCTTCCAGGAATTCGGCCCAGGCTTCCATGGGACGCCCGCCGGTTCCGGCAGTGGTCAATGTCACTTCGCCATCAGCCGTGGGCAGGTGCATCCCGTCCATCACGTTGCCGTCGCTGCCTCCTCGTTTTGGACTTCGGCCGGTGAACGTGTAAGGATGGATCAGGCCCGATGGCGTGCTGATAGCGGCTTCCATGGTGGACAGGTCGATGTGCTGTCCCTCACCTGACTGCTGACGTTGGACCAGGGCGGCCATGATGGCAATGACCCCGTTGCGGGCGGCGGTAATCTCCATCTGCTCCAGAGCCGTGCCCATGGGAGGCATGTCGGCGGATCCGGTCACCGCGTGGAGGAAGCCACCCAACGCCTGAGCAACCAAATCCCCACCTTGGTAGTCGCGGTAAGGTCCGGTCTGGCCGAAGTAAGTGCAAGACGTAACGATCAGACCGGGGTTCGTCTCTTTTAGGACCGGGTAGCCCAATCCCAGGCTGTCAAGATGACCCGGGGAATAGCTCTCGATCAGCACGTCGGCATCCGCAACCAACCGCAGCAGCAACTCAAGGCCGGCGGCCTGTTCGATGTCTAATGTTACGCCTCGCTTATTGGTATTGAAGGCCAAGAATAGCGTGGAGCCTTCGGGTTGGGGCACTCCATCGATAAACGGCGGCTCGCGACGTGCCGGGTCGCCCCAGGCGGGAGGTTCCACTTTGATGGTGCTTGCTCCCTGGTCGGCCAGCAACTTGGCGCAGAAAGCGCCGGCCAGACCATGGGCCAGTTCCACCACTTTTATATCAGATAAGATGTCCAACTTAATCGATGCCTTCCATTGCTTTTGATCAGCCTGCCCGCCACCCTTCCGTTCGTGGTGAGCCTGTCGGTCCATCCTTCAGGGGAAGGACCGACAGGCTCAGGCCTGACAACGGCGGGTGTGCGCACAATCATGCATTACATTCCGAGCGTTCTAACCCCAAGTCCTTTTAGTACCCCCAATATTACACTCGATTTGATTATTTCGCACTTGACTCCCATTTTCGAGCACTTGTCTTGCTGATTCCGGTAGCGATATTCTTGCTACGGCTGTTGCTCTTTTTCGGCAGGTCCACTTGGGGTGTATTGATAGACGTGTCACCTATGAGCCGCGACCAACTCCCGGTGCCCTGCCACAATAAAGACCGAAGATTATTGACTGGCAAACACACATCTGGCATATGGTCCAACCAACCGGTCTGTTCTTGGAAAGGCGCTCCGGTGGCGGGCCGACGATATTGAATTAAGGTGATTTCCGTGCCGGAACTGGCCGTGATCCTAGCGACCTACAACGAAGCTGACAATCTGGGGCGGCTCGTGGAAGCTTTAGAAAGCCTAGCGACAGACCTGCAACTGGTGGTGGTCGACGATAATAGCCCAGATGGGACGGGTCTTATTGCTCAACAACTTTCCACGAGATTCGGCAACATTACCCTAGTCAACCGGCCAGCCAAACTGGGCCTGGGTTCAGCGTTACAATCGGGCCTAGCCGTCGCGTTGAACGCCGGGGCCCAATATGTTATTACCATGGACGCCGATCTTTCCCACGATCCGGCGGATGTCCCCAGGTTGCTCGCGGCTATCAAGACGGGTTGCGCCGACATGGTCCAAGGGAGCCGTTATGCGCCAGGTGGTGGCGTTAAAGGCTGGAACGCTAAACGCTGGATGCTAAGCCGGGCTGCCAACCTGGTGTACCACTGGGGCGCCGGGACGCCCCATGAGTGCACCACCAACTTTCGGGTATTTTCCCGCCGGGCTGCAGCGACGGTCCTGTCAAGAGCTAAGGGTAACGGCTATGAGTTCATGCCCGAATCTACGTTGCTCGTGCTGGCGTCCAGGCTCATGGTTCAAGAAATCCCGATTACATTTACTAATCGCCGGCTAGGGGAAAGCAAATTAGACATGCGGCAAGTGATAAAGGGCGTGTTGTTCTGTGTCAGCAGCATATTCATGTACCGCCTTCGCCTAGGCCGCTTCTCCAGACCCTAAGCGAAAGACGCAATGGCTGACCCTAATTCAACTATTCAGTCGTCTGAATCCGTCGGTCCAAATCATTGAAACTCAAACCGCCGGCCCGTGTTTCTGCTGGGGTTCAACTCCGCTCGAACCCCTCGGCGGTTAGATCGTTCCCAGTCACGAATCGCTCGCACAAACACCGCCGCTTGGTTGCTACTTGCCGGATCAAGAGAGCACCACACGCTGTTGAATGTGGACAAGCCACCGGCTGGGACGTAATATGCCTCCATAATGGCCAGTGAGCGCATCCAACATCGAATCGAACGGCTCCAAGATAAGGCTGACGAAGCTGTCGCTAGGTACGACTGGGAAGCCGTAAGTCAAGCTTCGAGAGCGGTCCTAACTCTCGTTCCCGAAAACCAAGACGCCATTACCTTTCTGGCTGCCGTTGACCAAGCCTCGGCTGAAACCTCAACTCTCAGGATCCCGAAGGAACCACCTCTGGAGTATCTACCCTCTCCTTCTCCGCCCCAACCCACCTCTTTCGCCAACGGCGGGTACCAGATCAAGCGATTCCTGGGCGAGGGCGGCAAGAAGAAAGTCTACCTGGCCCACGACATGAATTTGAACCGGGACTTCCCTTCGTGATGGTTAATCAAGGGCCAGGTACTGCCGACATGCTGCGTTCATACTGACGATGGGAGATAACCCTATGGTAGCAAGCCCATTTGACGCAGAATTTGATCAAATTGAGGGTTGGCGCAAAGCTACTGAAATCTAAGCCGATGCGAGCTGGACCAGCGGGGTGTGACCGCTCGGGGTACGCCGATGCCCTTCGAGACCGGGACAGCGAAGACGTCCGAGTCAGGCCATCTCGCTTGGCCATCTCCAGCGAACTGGGCATGAGGCATTTGATGGTGCGGGTGCTGTCCCGGCGAGAGATACTGAAGGAGTAGTAGCCAAGCATTGGAAGCTGTATCTTGGTCGAAGGCCGTAGAGTGAGCATTTTTCGAGCTAAGATTTAAGGCATTATGCCTTCAGTTGTCAGACGGGAATGGTCTAGGGCCACGGCCGTTCCGAAGTCGCCGATCTTGGCGACGCCATCTGACGTCAGCTAGACGTTACTGGTCGTTGACCGTCTCTGGATACAGCTTTATAGTTCGCGTTATCCCAGAAGTCGAATGGCTAAAAAAATCTACTCGATCTGGGGAAAATGGCTAACATATGTTCTGAGGAGACTGGGAATGTACATGGTGAGAAACGTCTGGAAGTGTGCCCGAGGAAAGGTGCCTGAGTGCTTGGAGGTTGTTAAGGAGGTTAGGGCTTCCTGGGCCAGCGATGGCAATACAACGGGCAAAATCTACTTGGATTATACAGACCGAATGGATACCATCGCATTTGAGATCGAAGTGGAAAGCCTAGATGAGTACTTTAATAATCAGCGTACCAATTACCACGAGCTATCCCCCGAGACTGAAGAGTCTGTCAGACAATTTAATAGCAATACAGTAGAAGGCAACCGCCAAATCTGGGAGGTCGTCCCATAGATTAATTGCGATAGGCAACGGGCCTCTAATGGAACTGGTGCTGGCTAGGCGGGAGATACTAAAGGCGTAGGGGAGGCGTGATCAGAGACTAAAACCATCTCTCGCTCGTCACAATCGGCTGCGGCCTTCTTTGACCAATTAATCGCCAACAAAACCGCTAACCCGCGTTTCTAGTGGATTTCACCTCTCCCTCGTTTACCTCTTACGACTTTGGCACCACCGAGTCTATCAACACGCGCCTTCAGGGCGAGCCGCTACTGATTTCAGGAAACCCAAGGCAAACGAGAAAGGCGGCTTTTACTGACTCGTGGTGACCCCCAACAAATCAGGGGCAGCCAACTGATCCAGTCTCTTCTAAGGCCGGGATTCCGTGGGCAGGGGTAAGTTGGAGATTATTCCGTCGTCAGCCAGGGCCGNGATTTCTTCCCCAGACAATCCGGCTATTTCCCTCAGAATCTCCTCATTGTGCTCACCCAAGGCCGCCACACTGCGGATACCCATGGAAACGCCCGGCATTCGGAANGGACGTCCNGCATATTTTNGGGGGCCGGCTTGAGGCGCGTTGACGTTTACAAATTCTTCTATGTATTCCCGCTCATGGAGATGAGGATTGTCCACCAGGTCCTCGGCCGTCAACACCGCGCCTGCGGCGACGCCATTTTCCTGAAGATGNATCATCAACTCTTGATTGTCTTGGGTACTGGTCCATTCCGCTAGATGTTCGCCCAGTTGGCGCCTGTGGCTCCAGCGGCCTTGGGCAGTGTCGAAGCGATGGTCGACCGCCCAGGCCGGGCCGCCCATGGCCTTGGTTAGGCGCCNCCATTCGTCNTCGGTGGACACCACGATGGTGATCCAACGGTCTTCGCCGCGACACGGGAAGACGTTGTGGGGCGACTTCCACAGATGCCCGCACCCCAAGCGGGGACGCGAAATGCCCCTTTGCGTTTCCAGGATAGCCGGGCCGATGGCCGACACGCCGGTTTCCTGCATGGTAAGGTCGATACGCATGCCTTGGCCGGTCTTGTTGCGTTGGTACAGCGCCAGTAGCAGGGCATAGGCCACGTTGTTNCCCACCGAGTGATCCATGTAGTTATTGCTGGCCCGCCGTGATGGCCCGTCTTCATAGCCGGTCAGATAGGACATCCNGCAGGAGGCATCGACGGTACGGGCCCGGGACCCGGCCCTGCTCCACGATCCAGTGTATCCGAAGGCGGTGGAGCTCAATGTGATGATCCTGGGATTCAGCTTGCTCAGGCTCTCATGGTCGAAGCCGTACCGAGCCATGGTGCCGGGGCGGAAGTTATCCGTCACGATGTCGCATTCTTGAGCCAGCTTGAGGAAAACTTCTTTACCCCGGGGATCGGCCACTTCCAGACAAAGGCTCTGCTTATTCCGGGCGCCGAAGTAGGCCAGGTTTCCAGCCTCGTTCCACCATTCTTCGCTGGGCCGCCCACCGGGGAATGGCCCGGACTTGCGGTCCTGCAGGTGGACCACGCTTTCCACNCGGATGACCTGGGCGCCCAGATCCGCTAAGAAAGAAGTCCCCCAAGGCAAGGCGTGCACCTGCTCTAAAGTGAGAACGCGCACACCCTCGAGAATACGATTTTCCGCCATAAAACTCTTCCGTATTCGGGCCGGCCAAACTGCCACCCGGATTTAATCTGTATCGGCGCTAACTGGGGTGCTTGCCGAACATGATCCAGCCGCCGCTGCTGGGCGTGACAAAAGCCGCAAGCGCCGTCTCAGCGCGTACCGTGACCTGCCGCGGGCCGGCGGTCCCCCGAAGCTGCTGGATACTGTCGGTGTACATGGCGGTGCGGGTACGGCCGTTCCCCAGATTGCCGCCGCTGGAGCTAAAGGGATGGGGACCCTCCACCCTGATGTCGTCGGCATAGAAGGCGAAGGCGTCGCCCCGCTTCACGCCGTGCCATTGGAAAGCCTCGAGATAAAACTGGGTCATCGTGGCATAACCGTCATACGGGTTGAAGATGTCCACGTCGGCAGGACCNAGTCCGGCCCCCTCGAACATCCTTTTAGCCGCCCGGTCGGTCCAATCTTCGATCTCATCCAGATCCGACTGAGTGGTCCGGGTAGGGAAGTTATGCTGTGAGTGGTTAAGCACATAGACGGGAGACTGCTTCATATCCCGGGCCCTTTCGGCGGTGGTGAACAGGTAGGCCGCCGAAGCGTTGACCGGCCGGTCGCAATCCCACAACCGCAGGGGATTCAGGATGTACCGCGACGTCACGTAGTCCTCAACGGTAAGTTGTTCCAGCCCGTGGCTGGCGTTGTAGCCCCACGGAGTCAGCAGTCCATTCCGGTGCTGGTTAATCACGAAGGGAGCCAGGTCGTCGTGGGTACCGCCATATTTGAGGCAATACTGATTGTGGGGAAAGATGTTGATGAAGTCGTTACCGCCGTGGTTACCCCANGGCACCACCCATTGGCGGGCTCCCCTGGCGTAGTCGTCGGCNTTCTCACCGCCCCGGCGGTACCTACCTTCCAGATTGCCGGTGGGGTAAATAACCAGACAGGTGTTGCATTTCCCATCGGCGACGGCTTGGGAGGCCATGCCCACCATCTCGCCGATCGTCGGCACGCCGGTGGGAGCGAACTTTACGTTGGGCAACTCCATGACCTTGGCCAGCCATTCGCCGTTGATCAGCGTTAGTCCCAATTCCGAGTCGTAAGGCGGGTCGAAGTAGGGACGCGGCGCCCAGTTGGACGCGGTGCCGCCGCTGCCGCCGGCGATGTGGCTATCGCAGCAAATGATTCCGTCGATCTGGTCGGGAGTTACACCCGCGTCCTCCATGGCAAGTTTGCAGGCCAAGATCGTATAGGCGCCCAGGGATTGATCCATGGAATTCTCATCCCAGCGCCGGTCAACGGGGGAGTGACCGTATCCGGCCACCGCGACCTTGCCCCGGTGGTCCCACACCCCCAGCCCGTCCTTATCTCTTCGCCACTGATATTGGTTTTGCGTAGCCATCATTCACCTATTTTTGATGATAAATAAGAATGCCGTTTGAGAAGACAAAACGATTAGCCGACGACCTTCCATTCGTGGATCAGTTGGTCCGGCGCAACCTCTTCAAACATCACCTCGACAGCTGACCCCACCGGGACCTCGTAGGGTGGGACTCCCGGAAGGTTGGAGTAAAAATTCACGCTGGTATCTTCGTCCAGCGTGATCAACGCCAGATTGTAGGGCTGATCGGGCATGCGGCGGTTCAGTCGCCCGTCCTCAATCACGATATAGGTCGAGATATGGCCCTTACCTTCGACATCTTTCCACTCCAATTTTTCACCAGAGCCACAGAACTGGCATGCCAGTTTCGGCGGGNATTGGAGCCTGTCACAAGCGGCGCAATGTTGCAGGATCAACCGCTTGTCATTCACGCCGTCCCAAAAAGTCTTGCTCAACTCGTCGGCGACTGGGATTATCTTCGGCATATTCCCTCACATGTCTTTTCGTTGACCAATGTCTGAGAACCCACACCTGGGAACCNTCCGGTGGGTCACCGCAGAAATAGTAACTCTGAGTCTCTTTCCTGTCTACTATATCGTACGCGACTAAAGAATCACCTTCTTGTCTTTTAGAACCACGATGTCATCCCAAGAGTAACCCAGCAGGCCNATGAGGGTCTCCTCCGTGTTCTCTCCCAGAACCGGTGCCATTTTCCTCGTAGACAGCGGTGTCTTGCTATAAGTGACCGGCGTTTGCAACCAATTCGAAGGCCCTATGGCTGGGTGGTCGTACTCGACGATGTAGTCGTTGGCCACAACCTGAGGGTCCGTTGGCAGGTCCAGGTTGCGCTGTACCCGCTCCCAAATGATGTCGTCGTTGCCCTGGAGAGACTTCTCCCATTCGCCACTTGTCCTAGAGAGGAAGAGGGCGTCGAGAAGATCGACCAGTTCTTCCCGGTTCTGGTAGCGGTTCTCAGGTGTATCGAACCTTGGGTCATCAATCAGATCGGGTCTTCCCACGGCACGGCAGAACGGCGGCCAATACCGGTCCTGGCCCATGGAAAAAGCTATCCAACGGCCGTCGCCACACCGGTAGTAGTTCCATAACACGTTGCCCGGACCTTTTCGGTCGAATCGCTGGTACTCTTTATCAACCAGTANAGAGATCTGGTTCTGCATCCCCCTGGCCCANATTATGCTGCCCAGATGCGAGACATCCACCTTCTGGCCGAATCCGAACCGCTCTCTGGCCACGATCGCTCCGATGATGCCGTAAGACAGCATCACAGCGGCGCTTTGGTCCGCGATGTCCAGCTGATGGGGAGTATCGTCGGGTGGCCCGATCCACCATAGAGCCCCCGCCCTGGCCTCAGCGGTTAACGCGAATGCCGGCTTGCCCGAGTCGGGNCCTTCCGGCCCGTATCCCGAAGCCGAAGCGTAGATAATCTTATCGTTGTGCTTGACCAAGTCTTCATACCCCAGTCCCAGACGCTCGGCTACACCCTTCCTGAAATTCTCCACGAAGATATCGGACTTGGCCGCCAGCTTGTACATTATCTCCACCCCGTCGGGGGTTTTGAGGTTTAGCGCGATACCCAGCTTCTGCCGGTTCAGCCCCTCGAAAAAAGCGCTGGCCCCATTGGGAAGGGTTGAGTCCAATCCCACCGAACGGCCGACATTCCGCCCGTGATCGCCATCCAGCGACTCCACCTTGATGACTTCCGCACCCATATCGGCCAGCATCATCGTTGAGACCGGACCAAACTGCCACATGGTCCAATCGATCACCCNCAGCCCGTCCAAAGGCCCCTTCGTGCCGCCGGGTTGGTCTCTCATAGTCAACTCCTCTTTCCTGTTGCGACTCTGCCCCGTCAACCGCTACTCACGTTACCAAAAACTCAGCTTCTCCGTTAACCAATATTTCTTTCGAGCCATCCGTCACCCGTCTTCAGTCGCCGGAATTCGCCACGTTGTCTGGTAAAATACATTTGACTTACATCAAGTGCGCGTCGGACNGACTTGGGCGCAGAGTCCCAATTCATCACACCATGACAAAGATGGTCACGTCTAGGGAGTGGCCCACACAGCGGCTAAGGAGTAATACGGTGGCAGTAGACGAAATGCAACAACGCATCGAGGCTTTGGAAAACAGGGTAGTGGACTTGGAGGCTCAACTGTACCAGAGAGCCAAGGACGCTGCCTACGTATTCATCCACTCGAATTGGCATCTGATACGCTGGTACTTAAACCGGCAGAGGGACATCAACGGTGACGGTTCGGACATTTATGCCCGAGCTATGAATGCCGAAAGGCTCATCGAATGGGAGTTATCCCGCAACTTGAGGGCGATCTATTTCGAGGACGACCCCATGGCCGTCGCATACCGGTGGCGCATCGAAGCCACCGCCATTCTGCAAAAAAACGGCTACACGTTCTTCGACTAAATGAGCGAACGTTTGTAGCTACCCGGAACCCGATTTGAAGTTGACCCTGTAGCTACGTTCCTGTACGATAGGCACGGTCTACAACTGCGGCGGATTGGGCGCACCGGCTAAACTGGTAACGTCGGCGGAACCAAAGGTTAACACGGGGAACAGTAAAGCGGCGTTGCATATTCGTCGTCCTGCTTTATCAGAAGTACCGTTGCCTNGGTCTCCGTGGGATTGACACGACACCCAAGACTGACAATCCCCGGGAATCAGGTAGAACATCCAGAGTGGAGGTGGCCTGCGGATGGAAGAAACCCCGCAGCGCGTTTTGGTAGTTACTCCCCATCCCGACGATGCCGAATTCTGGGCCGGCGGGACGATAGCCCGATGGGCTAAAGAAGGCGCCACGGTCCACTACGTTCTATGTACTGACGGCGATAAAGGCACCAGCGACCGCGAGGTCAGCGCTCAAGCACTTGGGGCACAGCGAGAGCAAGAACAGCGGGATGCCGCGGCAGTGGTGGGAGCGGAAGAAGTCGTAGCGCTACACCACCTGGACGGTGAACTGGAAGATACCAGCGAGTTCCGAAAAGAGCTGGTCAGGCAGATTCGTCTGGTTCGGCCTGACGTCGTATTGTGTCCCGAGCCATACCGCAAGAACCTGGCGTGGCATCGGGACCACCGAATCTCCGGTCAGGTTGCTCTGGACGCGGTTTTCCCATGCGCCAGGGACCATCTCCACTTCAAAGAGCTCTGGCAGGACGAAGGGCTTGAGCCCCACAAAACAGGTACGGTACTGTTTTGGGGCACCGAGCAAGCGAACACGTTCATCGACATCGAACCTTATCTCGACATCAAGGTCGACTCGGTGATGGCCCATCGCAGCCAGATGAGCGGCAGGGCGGTGGAGGATGTCAAGGAGTTTATCAAAGATTGGGCCGCCAAAGCCGTACCCGATCAGGAATTCACCTACGGCGAAGCCTTCCGCAAGGTTACGTTTCGGACGACCTAGGACTTCTTCGCCCACCAAACTGTAGGTCCTTCACTCCCGTCCCTTCTCCCGCGGGGAGAGGGATGGCCTTAGGCCGGGGTGAGGGCCACATTACACGAGATCTTAGATGGCCGACGCACCCTGCTCCCGTCGGAAGTCATCCCTCAACTTCAAATTCATCAGCTTGCCGAGCCATGTGCGCCGTAAGCGACGTGATTCAATACACATGAGGCGGTCCTATATTTCCTCAAGTGGTTGATACCCTGCTGGCGGTTGGATGGGCAAACAAAATACTTATCAGCGAAAGCACCGGTAGGCTAATCATCACTAACAATCCAAAGGTGTAGGAACCCGTCACATCGTGAAGCAGGGCCAACGGGAATGGTCCGACTGCCGACCCGCAAATGCCTATCGTCATGGCTGGGCCTTGGATGCGCCCCAATCTGTGTCGTCCGTAATAATGTGCCCAGATTACCCCTTGCACTATCTGCTGGGCGCCATTCGCGACGCCCATGATGATTACATACAGGACGGCAACGAAGGCCGAGTTCATAACCACCGCCAACAATAATGAAACCAACAACATCAACAAGGAAAAACCATAGAGAGGCTTCGGACTCACCCGCTCGACAACGAAGCCCCCAATCACCGAAGTAAACGCTGCGGACACTGAGAAAATTACGAACACTCCCGCCGCCAGGGTAGCCGTAAGACCTGCTTCTTTGAAAATGGAGGTCTGGTGAAATACCAGAGCCGTGGATACCATTCCGGGAGAAGCCATGGGAATGGCCAAAAGCCAAAAATGGAGGGAGCGTAAGGCCGGAGTCTCCAAGCCGGAAGAGACTTCCTGGGAAACGGCATCCGCGTGCCGGGCAGTATCGACGTATGGTTGACGCCGTCCGTCGGGCGATAAGCTCATATCCTCGGGTCGATTACGGATCACCAGAAGCGAAACGGGAACGATTAACGACATTACGATTATTCCCAGAACTGCGTATGCCTCGCGCCACCCCAGGTTGTCTATCAGGGCCCTTGCCAGTGGAGGGAATATGGCGGTGGATAAAACAGCGCCCAATCCCATGAAGGCTATAGCCCGGCCTCGGTAGGCCACGAACCATTGGTTGACCAGCAAGACTGCATTTATATTCAAGGAGCCTTGGCCCAGAGCGCGAAGGCTGGCGAAAGCCACGTATAACAGCAGAATATTGGTGGCAGCCGCCATACCAAAGCAAGCGGCGGCAAACGCAAACCCTATGGCGATCAGCATCATCCGCGGGCCAACACGGTCCACCATACGGCTGGCTATCCATACCATGGCGGCGCTTACCCCGGTGCTCAGCATGTAGAGGGCGGAGATGCCGGACCTGGATAAACCGGTGTCGGAAATTATCGAGTCAATAAAGATGGAGAAGACGTAAGACTGGCCCGGTCCGCTGCTAAACACCACCACGGCAGCCGCACCTACGACATACCAACCGTAGAAGAACTGATGGCGGTCTTTGACCTTGTGTTTTGGCGAAGTGTCGATGTTCAGCGGTCCATTTGTTGATTGGTAGCCAAACTACATCGCGCTGAGTTGCTGCTGGAAATCATGGATGGCCCACCGTTCAACTATCTTCCCGTCAGAGACGCGAAACATCTCCCATATTGTGAAAATGACCAGTTTCCCGGTTCGGGAACGGGGGCACCCTGGACTTCACCTTTGTACGTGCCTTGCACGGTCCGCCGCACCACGACCTTTTCCCCTTCGGCGACGACGTCGTCAATGGTGGTCTGCCAGTCCGGGAAGCCTATGAAGAACTCCGCCGTTTCTCGCGCCGTGTACTCGCGGCCGACAACGCCAAGGCGGGGGCTGTGATTGGCATAGTCCGGGGCGAATAATTCGTCGATGATCGCCAGATCGCGGCCATTCATTCCATCTTCTAGCCAGCGGCGCACGACGGCTTTGTTTTCCTCTGACACGGTTTGCCTCCTTGCGTGAATTCCTCCGAACCAGGTCTATACCTAGTCTACGTCGAAGGCCGGTTTAGATAGTCGAATCCCCCGGTTCCCTCAACATGACCTGCCGCAGCAGAGACACCGGGGGGGCACCGTAGGACAGCAAGCGATCGTGGAACCCCTTCAATGTGAAGGCGGATCCCTGCTCCCTCTGGAAATCTTCCCTTAGCTTTAGAATCATCAGCTTGCCCAGGGTATAGCTCAGGTATCCGGGGTCGAAAGTTCCTCGCATCGCCTCGCGCCGGGCCGGCAACTCTCCCATGTAGGCCTTGTCCATGAAGAAGCGGGTGGCGTCGTCCACGGACATTCCCTGGGTATGCATCCATATTGAGCACAGGAAGCGGCAGTTTCGCACCAACGCCTCCAACAACTGGGTGAGGTGCAAAGCGGGCTGGCCGGCGCCGTACTCTGATTCCACCATCATCTGCTCGGTGTAATGAGCCCAGCCTTCGGTAAAGGCGTAGGATGTGGCGACCCGGTTGACCAACGGCAGACTGCGCCCATAGCGATTGTGCAGGAAATGAACGAAGTGCCCCGGATACACTTCGTGCACGGAGACCATGCGCAAGGTGTCGTAGTTGAAGTTGGACAGCCACTCTTCCTGCTGCTGGGCGGTCCAATCGGGCTCCACCGGGGTAACGTAATAGAAGGACTCGGTCGCCCTAGTCTCCAGTGCACCCGCGCTGTCCATCGCGGCGAAGGCGTACCGCATGTAGGCCGGGGTCTCGACCACCTGACAGCGGTCCTCCGAGGGGATAGTTATCAAATCCAGGTCCAGCAGGGCTTGCCGGATGTCCTCCAGCATGTCCCTGGTTTCCGGAAGCAGTTCTTCGGCCGAAGGGTGACTCCCCGAGACTTGGGCGACGACCTCGGCAACTCCCCGGCCCGGCGAGATTGACTCAGCCACCTGGGCAAGCTGCTCCAGGTTTCTCTCTAGATCGGCCTGGCCCAACGCCTCTACCTGAGCCAATGGAACATCCAGCCCCTCGCCGGTCTCCAACATGGCGGAGTACAGTTTGGAACCGATGGCAAATTCGGGTGTAGCCCGGCTTAACCGGCTCTCCAGTTCCCCCACGAACCGGTCCAGGGCGGAAGCGGCGGACTCCAGGGCGTCATTGAACTCCGGAGGGTCCGTCCCATCACCCGATTCAGCGACCGCTTGAGCCAGGTCCCGGCGATAGAAGCGGGCCATGCCAGAGTAGGCCTCGATGCTCATCTGCAGCACCGGGCGGCCGATAGCGTCGCCCAGGGCGGCGGTAAGGGTATCCAGGAACGCGGGAACGCGTTGCATCACCTGGGTAGCCGACCGGAGGCGGTCCGCCAGGGGGGCGTAGTCCCGTAGCAGGTATCCGCCCACGTTCAGGTAGCCAACCTGCCTCATGGGGTTGTTTTCCAATGGCTTAAGCTCAGTCAACGAGAAGTGTTCCCGCTTGAAGAAGAGCTTCAGAAGTTGGAGACTCAGCCATTCGTCGGGGTTTCCTCCGCCCGACCCAGCGGACTCAAGAAACGCCATCCCCTGCCCCAACTGGTCCACACGGCGGCGTATGCTCACCGGGGAGAGATCGGGCAATTTGCCGTCATACTCGTGCCGCCCGATGCGGGAGCCAGCCGTAGGATAGAAATCCCAAAACTCTTGGACCAAGCGTTCGGCAAGGGCTTGGAAAGCGGAACTGGACTGGGATTGAGGCATATTGAAAAACCCTCCAGCGAGGGATGCGTCTAGTAAATGCGAACCGATAGGCCCGGCATTTACCGGGCCTATCTGAGGGAATCATTGCTTGGACTAGGGATGGAGGACCGCTTATCGGCGGACAGTATCAGAGAGCTTAATTGCTGCTACTCGACCAATTCGCTGATCTGAAATAGGGGCTTAATATCCGTATAGTTGGCAATGTCCCCCATGATCTCGCGGCCATGGGTACTGAATCCCGCATGGACTTCTTCGAGGGCATTGAAGTAGAGGTGACCCACAACCAGGTACCTGGGCGGAGCATTGGGGTCTGTGTCCGAGATGCCCTTTTCC
Source organism: Chloroflexota bacterium (assembly GCA_002710215.1). Lineage (GTDB taxonomy): Bacteria > Chloroflexota > Dehalococcoidia > Lucifugimonadales > UBA3495 > UBA11650. The sequence continues at coordinate 14,528 of PAJQ01000064.1, forward strand.
CATTCGGAACGCACTAGCCCACCGGAGCCCAGGAGCCGTTGCACCAAAGGCAAGTGATTGTTTCCGTAGTAATCCATGTCGAATTTTTTCCCGGTTTCGTTGGGGTACATTACCGTAACTTTAATCATCGGGCTTCCCATCCTTTCTAATTGGGTACCGGCTTGTGGTCCAGTGTACGCCGAGCCCTTTGGGCTAACAAGTTATGACAAGTTTTCGAGGCATAAAGAGGATTAGCGCATCTACCTCGGACTTGGCGCAGGGGCAGTCAATGGCAAACAGCATGTGAGTCTAACCGAGCTAACACCCGTGGTTGGCCTTACGCAGAGGCCGCGGCAGCCTGCTCTTCTTGGCAAACGCGGCAGACAAAGCTTGCCCGGTCATCAGGCAAGCTGGTGACCGGGACATTCCGCTTCCGGTTGCACGTCGAGCAGACCACGGTTTCCAGGACATCCACGGGCTTTTCGGTCTGTGTATCCGGCCCGCGGAATCCCTGATAAGCCGAGTTCTGCGCCTTAAGACGCGCGAATCTTTCCTGGTCTTTGCGCCGGCTCATTCCTTCCCTTCCTTAACCGTGGGTAGGGCCAGGTTACTAAGCGACTTCGACGACGGCGCCGGCTTCTTCGAGCTTAGCCTTGATGGTATCCGCCTCGTCTTTAACCACGCCTTCTTTGACGGCGGTGGGAGCGGCCTCAACCAGCTCTTTCGCCTCGCGCAAGCCCAGGGAGGTAACTTCCCGGACGGCTTTGATGACGTTGATCTTATTTGGCCCGATCTCTTTGATCATTACTTGGAAATCGGTCTGTTCTTCGTCTGCGCCGGCGTCAGCTTCAGCGGCGCCCCCACCGGCTGCCGGAGCGGCGGCCACAGCCACCGGCGCGGCGCTGATGCCAAACTCTTCTTCCAGGGCCTTCACCAGGTCAGCCACTTCCAGCACGTTCATCTCTTTGATCGCGGCCATAACTTCGTCTTTACTCATGGAACCTCCTTACCTTATTCATTTTTTCTGATTTTAGATTGGTTAGCCGGGCTATTCGCTTGCACCGGCTGATTCTAACTGACGTATCCTCGCTTGTAACAGTCCATCCAAGTTCTGAAGCGGGCCGTTCAATGCTCCAAGAAGCCTCTGCAACGGCGCTTGTAACTGGCCCAGCAGAGAGGCAACCAGTTGAGGTTTGGCCGGTAGCGCCGCCATCCGGTTCACGTCGGCTGGAGGCAGCACCCCTTCACCCATGACTGCTCCCTGGATATCCAATGGCAACCGAGTGGTTCGGATGAATTCCGCCAGGGCCTTGGGCACCGCCGTGGGGTCATCATAGCCGAAGGCGATGGCGGTTGGGCCCTCGACTATGGATTTGGCCTGAGACCGTTGGGAAGCGTCGCAAGCCAGCTTCATCAGATTGTTCTTGACCACGGTGAATTCCACCCCGGCATCCCTCATACGCCGCCGCAGATCGGTCATGTCATTTACTCCGATCCCGGCATAATTGGTGGAAACCGCGATGGAACATCGCTCTAATTTCTCTTTGAGTTCGCTGACCCGATCGACTTTTGCTTGTGTAGGCAAGTTCACCTCCGAAAAAAATCCCCGCGCCATTCTCGAAGCGCGGGGACCCGGCGATACGCAAATCCGGGGGTCTTTGCACCTCGGCGGGCGGCTGTCGCTCTTTAGCCCTGTTATTAACAGGGACCCGCTGTCTTCGGCGTGGTTGCTGCTATTTGTTAGCGGCTGTTTTTGCTCAGTTACTCATTACTCCGGGGCTTTTAGTGCTTGCAGGGCAGTCATATCCAGGGGAACGCTAGGCCCCATGGACGAAGTAAGGTATCCGGTCTTTAGGAAGGCCCCCTTCACACCGGTCGGCCTATCCCGTACGATCGCGTCCATCAAGGATGCCAAATTGTCCATCAATTGACTGGTTTCAAAGCTCACCTTGCCGATGGGGCAATGTATTATGGCGGTGCGGTCTGTGCGGTATTCAAGGCGGCCGGCCTTGGCTTCCTGGATCGCCCGGGGCAGATCCTGGGGCTGCACCATTGTTCCGGAGCGCGGGTTGGGCATCAGCCCTCTGCGGCCCAGCACCCGGCCTAGCTTGCCGATCTTGGGCATGACGCTGGGCACTGCCAATCCGATGTCGAACTCGGCCCAACCGCTTTCAACCTGTGCAATCAAATCGTCTTCACCAGCGTAATCCGCGCCGGCCGCCCGGGCGATTTCCGCCGCTTCGCTATCTGCAAAAACCAGAACCCGAACCGTCTTCCCCAGGCCATGGGGCATGGCCGCCACGCCACGGACCATCTGGTCGGCGTGGCGTGGATCGACGTTGGTGCGCAGATGAAGTTCCACTGTTTCGTCGAACTTGGCGGTGGACAGGTCTTTGGTCAGATCGATAGCCGCTTCCGGCTCGTACAGCCGGTCTTCGTCAACCTTGTCCGCCACGGCGGAGTAACGTTTACTGTGTTTTACCACTATCTTTCCCTCGTTATTCTCCGGTCACTTCTATGCCCATACTACGGGCGGTGCCCTCAATGATGGACATGGCATTTTCCACGGATCCCGCATTGAGGTCAACCAGCTTGGTTTCGGCTATCTCCCGCAATGCTTGACGGCTGATGGCGCCAACGTTGCCCTGTTGGCGGCCATCGGACGTTCCTTTTTCCACTCCCGCGGCTTTGCGCAGAAGGTCGGACGCCGGTGGGGTCCTGGTCACGAACGCGAAGGACCGGTCTTCGAAAACTGAGATGTGCACCGGTACAATGGTGCCGCTCTGGTTGGCGGTACGGGCATTGTACTCTTTGACGAACCCCATGATGTTAACGCCATGCTGGCCCAGCGCCGGACCCACCGGGGGGGCCGGAGTAGCCTTGCCAGCTTCTAGTTGCAGTTTAATTATAGCCCTGAGCTTCTTTGCCAATACCGGCTCCTAAATCCTTTCTACTTGTAGGAAATCCAGCTCCACCGGTGTCTCCCTTCCGAAGAAGGACACCAGCACCCGGACTTTGCCCTTGGCGTCGTCAACATCGTTGATCGACCCAATGAAGTCGACAAAGGGGCCTTCGGTGATTCGCACCGTCTCACCCCTGGCCAGGCCAATCTTGACCCGGGCTGGGCCGGATTCTACCTGTTTAAGGATGTCCTCGATCTGCTTATCTTCCAGGGGCACCGGCTTCGGACGCTTGTCGTATTCGTCTTCCGTAGACACGAAGCCGGTGACACCAGGTGTGTTCCGGACCGCGTACCAACTCTCGTCGTCCATGGTCATCTGAACCAGGATGTAGCCCGGAAACAGCTTTTTCTTCTCCGAGCGGCGTTGGCCGTCCTTGAAGATTACCTCGTCCTCGGTTGGAACTAGGACTTCAAAGATACGGTCCTGCATGTCCAGACTCTGAACACGAAGGTCCAGGTTTTTTTTGACCAGGTCTTCCTGCCCCGAATAGGTATGAACGATATACCAACGGGGAGATTGGTCGTCTTCTACTTCAATGTCGCTTGGTGATGTCATGGTTCTCTACCCCAAATGCAGGTAGCTTTTCCCGGTATAGCGGATATAAGCCGCCGCCGTAGTGGCAAACGTGTTAAAGAACAAACCTACTGAATGTCTGCTCGAATATCTGGTCCAAGCCTCCCAAGAAGAAGGCGGCGACGATCGAAAGAACGATGACCACCACCGTAAGGCGCGCCGTTTCTTCCCGGTTGGGCCACGTGGACTTTTTCAACTCGGAGACCGTCTCCTGTAGAAACTCTACAGGATTTACTCTATTCGCAATCCTAGATGTAGCCGACCTGGGATTCCGAGCCGTAACCCTGGCCATCGTTTTACCTTACCTCGCGGTGACCTTTATGGCCCCGGCAGCGCGGGCAGTACTTCTTAAGCTCCAAACGCTGGGGGTCGTTACGCCGGTTTTTAACCGTCGTATAGTTACGCTCCCGGCAGTCGCCGCATTGGAGAGTGATTATCTGTCTAACGTCAGCAGCTTTTCTAGCCATAATTTAATCCAACACCTGCGTGATTACTCCAGATCCTACGGTGCGGCCTCCCTCCCGGATGGCGAACCGCATCTGTGCCTCGATAGGAACGGGGGTGATCAACGATATAATCATCTTCACGTTGTCGCCCGGCATCACCATCTCAACACCTTCAGGCAACTCCACCGAACCGGTAATATCGCTGGTTCGGATGTAGAACTGGGGCTTGTACCCGGTGAAGAACGGGGTGTGCCGGCCTCCCTCTTCACGGCTGAGGATATAAACCTCGGCCTCTGCCCGTGTGTAAGGCCGCATGGAGCCGGGCTTGACCAGCACCTGTCCGCGCTCTACCTCATCCCGATCAACGCCCCGGAGCAGGATGCCTACCGCGTCCCCCGCCTCGGTGGTGTCCAACAGCTTGTGGAACATTTCCAATCCGGTGGCCACGGGTTCCCGAACATCACCGAAGCGAATAATCTCAACCGGTTCTCCTTGTTTGAGCTGTCCGCGTTCCACCCGGCCGGTCACCACGGTGCCCCGGCCTTTGATCCCGAACACGTCCTCAATGGGCATCAGGAAGGGGCGGTCGGTGATCCGCTGCGGCATCGGGACGTAGTCGTCCATGGCTTCAACCAGTTTGAGGATCCCTTCTTCGGCTTCCTTGTCACCCTCCAGGGCCTTCAAACCGCTTACCCGAATGATCGGAGTGTCGTCGCCGGGAAAGCCGTACATGTCGAGCAATTCCCGCACTTCCAGCTCCACCAACTCCAATAGCTCCTCATCTTCCATCATGTCAACTTTGTTGAGGGCCACCAGAATGCGGGGCACCTCCACCTGACGGGCCAGAAGAATATGCTCCCTGGTTTGAGGCATGGGGCCGTCGGGAGCGCTAACCACTAGAACCGCGCCGTCCATTTGAGCCGCGCCGGTAATCATGTTCTTGATATAGTCGGCATGGCCGGGGCAGTCCACATGGGCATAGTGTCTGGTGTCTGACTCGTATTCGACATGGGCAATGGCGATGGTCACGCCCCTGGCTTTCTCCTCCGGAGCGTTGTCAATGCTGTCCATGTCCTTATAGGAGGCCAGCCCTCGCTCCGACAGGACTTTGGTTATCGCCGAAGTTAGAGTGGTCTTGCCGTGGTCCACATGGCCGATGGTTCCCACATTGACATGGGGCTTGGACCTATCGAATTTCTGCTTCGCCATTTGGGTTTCTTCTCCTTTTGATGCTGGTGCTGGAGCCCAGAGGCGGGATTGAACCGCCGACCCCGTTCTTACCAAGAACGTGCTCTACCGCTGAGCTATCTGGGCAAGTGGCTTCGGTACCTTACTTTGATATCCTAGTTCATCCCGCTTATTCTACAACATATTGTGGTGGAGGGGGTAGGATTCGAACCTACGAAGCCCTTCCGGACGCCAGGTTTACAGCCTGGTGGCTTTAACCACTCACCCACCCCTCCATAATGCAGGTCGATTTTATCCCAAAACCCGCTCTACCAGCCGAATGCACCACGCGGGGTTTTTTAGGATAGAGCCGCTGGAGAGAGCCCCAGAGGGGAGTCGAACCCCTAACCTGTCGATTACAAATCGACTGCGCTACCGTTGCGCCACCGGGGCAATCAAGAGCACCGGTTGGGTCCCACCAGAAAATGGCCCCGTGGGTGTGGGGCCATCTCACTACAGCTAATTCGTAAGGACTTTTATTATATAGAATCCATCGATGGAAGTCAATTGAATTCAGTGGTTTATCGAGACCAAAATCGGCCAGTTCCACCTTCTGGGAAGTCCGGCTTTTGCGCATCTTGCTTAGGGGAGTCCAACCTTTTTGCTTTGAAAAAAGGTCTACGTTCACCGCGTTCGAACTCGCATGTTACGGCAACATCCAGGCCGGATATTAGAGGCTCGCCATTGCAGACTGGCTTTCGTCCTACAGGGACCTATCTCGAGAAGGTATTCGTCTCATTTTTCCCATATCAAGGAAAGTTTCCGATACCCTCATGCTATTGGCTTGACACTCGCACGTCAAATTGATAACAATTGCATTGTTGTGGCAGATTGGTGTGCTGACTGGACGGAGCAGCACACCCTTGGCCGGCATATGGCATTAGGTCTGGGTTCTGTCTTATATCAACAACGGAGGCTAGCAATGGCAGAAATTCTCGGCATCGGACTTACTCACTACCCCGGTCTCATGGCTCCTGACGAAGACCGCGCATTCCCATTGACCCGGATGCTACGGAACCCTAACGTTTCCGCAGAACTAAAAAACCCAAGCAACTGGCCGGAGCCGATGCGTATCGAGTTCGGCGAAGACGAGGGTGTTTCCTCGGCCAAGGACCACCGCGCCAGGTTGGTGAAGGGATTCCGGAAGCAACGGGAAGAACTGGACGCCTTCAACCCCGACTTCGTGGTGATTTGGGGGGACGACCAGTACGAAAACTTCAAGGAAGACATCATCCCGCCCTTCTGCATCATGGCTTACGACAACATCGAATGCACACCCTTCGCACACCGCAAGCAAAACGCCTGGGGTGAGCCTAACGACAAAGTCTTCTCTTATAAGGGCCATCCAGGGGCCAAGCAATTGGTCACAAAGCTGATCGAACAAGGCATCGACATGGCCTATGCCTACAAGCCTCTCCACGAGGAGGGCGGACTGGGCCACGCATTCATCAACACGCTGCTGTACCTGGACTATGACCGTAAGGGATTCGATTATCCCGTGGTTCCCTTCCAGGTGAACTGTTACGGAAGCAAGGTGATTCGGAATCACGGCGGCGCGATCGAGATTGGAACGGAGGACGATCCGCCCGGCCCTACCGCCAAGAGGTGCATGGAAGTAGGCGCAGCCGTGGTTCGGGCGATACAGGACAGCCCTTGGCGGGTAGCCTTGATCGCCTCCTCGAGCTGGTCCCACGCTTTCCTAACCGACAAGCACGACAAGCTTTGGCCCGACCAAGAGTCGGACCGGGCCCGATTTGAAGAGCTCAAAGCCGGTGATTACGATGCGTGGCGGAACCTTACTACCCCCGAGATAGAGGCCGCCGGACAGCAGGAGATGCTGAATTGGATGTGTCTGGCGGGGGCCATGGAGGAACTGGACCGCAAAGCTGAGATCCTAGACTACATCGAGACCTACGTCTTCAACTCGGAAAAGTGCCTGGCGCTGTTTAAGCCCTAAGTATCCCATCAGCCGGGTTAGATTGACCGGTCCAAAAGATATCGAAGCCCCCCGCACTCTCCGGAGAGTGCGGGGGGCTAGGTTTTGGTAGAAATGAATTCCTGAGACTACTCCGGCGCGCCCGGGTCCCACAACCAGTAGCGGGAGATGGCCCCGGCGTCGACTCTCAAGTCAAACCCGGTAATCATTTCTGCTTCGTCGGATGCCAGAAAGGCGGCGGCTTTGCCGTAATGCCTGGGGCTGGGGCGTTGCTGCAGGGGCAGACCCGCGTCCGCGTTGGGCAGCATCCCTCGCCGTCTTTCGCCCAGCCTGGGGCCCGGCCACTGGACGCCCCACCGGGCGGCCCGCTCGGCGCCCTCCGCCGGGTCGGTGGCAGTCGGGGTCAAACTGTTGACCCGTATCCCAAATTCGGCCAGCTCCATCGCCACGGACCGGGTGAAGTTCAGCAACCCGCCCTTGCCGGTGCCGTAGCCGACGTTCCCCGGCTCTCCCTGGTGTCCCGCAGAGGAGATTATGTTAATCATATTGCCTTGACGCCCCTGGTCTATCATTAATTGGGCCACGTGCTTGGTGAAGAGAAAGGCGCCGGTTAGGATAACGTCCAACTGGCTTCTCCACTCGTCTAAAGGCATCTGTAGGACACCCTTACGGTTGAAGATAACCGGGCCGTTGACCAGGATATCCACCCCGCCGAAGGCATCCGTTGCGCGGCTCACGGTGGCTTTCACCTGGTCTTCGTCAGTGACGTCGCACACCACCCCGACGGCCTCGCCCCCTCGCTCAACGATCGAACTAGCGCAGCCGTTGGCGTAGGAGGGGTTCAGGTCGACACAGACAACCTTGGCGCCCTCGTCAGCCAGACCTTCGGCGACGCCGCCGCAGATGTTGGGACTGGTTCCGGTGACCAAAGCGATCTTCCCATCGAGTTTCATCAGAGATTCTCCTATTTCGTCCAGGCGAATATGCCCGGCTCGAGGTGGAAAAGTTGGTTGTTGAGGGCGATTGTAGTGGGGGCTACAAAAAGGGTCAACCAGCCTTCCGAAGCCTGGTTCTCTTCGGCCCACACATTGTTCGTCATCAAGGCCTCCGCAAACATTTCTTGACAGCCCATATCCCTAAGACTAGACTCCCACTCAACATGGAAACAGCCAGCCACAACCGGCGTCATGCACTGCGGCACATCTTCTCACCCCGAGGTGAAGTCCATGACTACGACAGCTAGTTCGGGTGGGGTCAAGCTACTGGTAGACGCGAAAGCCGGGCGAATCAGCCGCGAGCTTTTCGTCAATGAGGACATCTACCAGCAGGAGCAAGAGCAGATCTTTGCCCGGTCTTGGCTATTAGTCGGCCACGAGAGCCAGGTCCCCAAGCCTGGGGACTACTTCGTATCCTGCATGGGCGAAGAGTCGGTGATTCTTTGCCGTGACCGGGAGAGCCAACTCCACGTATTCCTGAACTCCTGCATGCACCGGGGCATGAAAGTGTGCCGCTACGACGAAGGTAACACCCCCGTGTTCACCTGCCCTTACCACGGTTGGAGCTACGCCACCGACGGTAAGCTGGTGGGAGTCCCTTTCTACAAAGACGCTTATCACGAAAAGCTGGACAAGTCTCAGTGGGGGCTGGTTGAAGTGCCCCAGATGTGCAACTACAAAGGGTCCGTCTGGGCAACCTGGGACAAATCGGCTCCTTCCTTTCTGGACTACCTTGGCGACATGCGGCTCTATCTAGACCTGTTGTTGGATGGGCGTGACGGAAGCGAGGGCGGTTCGGAAGTTATCGGCGGAGTTCAAAAGTGGACCATGCCCTGCAACTGGAAGTTTCCGGCGGAGAACTTCGCCGGCGATGGCTACCACAACATCAGCCATCGGTCCGTCGACATGGTGGGTATCGGCCCAAGTGGCACGTCGCGCCGGGACCTCGGCGAGTTCGCCGCCGCCCGGCGGGTGAACGCCTCCTTTCCGGATATGGGACACGCCGCGGTATGCGACTTACAGGATGAAAACGCTACCTACGTCCCCACCTATCAAAACGAGCCCGCCGTTGAAGAGTACTTCAAACAAGTTTCCGAGGAGCGAAAACGGCGGCTTGGCGACAAGGCGCGCTTGCTGGGATTGGTCGGGACCGTTTTCCCCAATATGTCTTATCTGGCTCGTCAGCCTCGTTCCATCTCCGTATGGCACCCCCGGGGACCTCACACGACCGAAGCGTGGCGCTGGTTCTTGGTGGACCGGGACGTGCCCGAAGAGGTCAAAGAGATGCTGCGCCACTACTACATCCGCTATTCCGGACCGGCGGGCATGACCGAACAAGACGACATGGAAAACTGGAACTACGCCCACGCCGCCAGCCGTGGCCCCATCGCCCGCCGCCATCCCTATAACTACGAACTGGGCATCGGAGCCGGCCGCCCGGACGTTCCTCTTCCGGGGATGTTAACCGAACGGATCAACGAGGAGAATGCCCGGGGCTTTTACAGCGGTTGGTCGCGGGCGATGGAAGCGAAAAATTAAGACGAACTAAACTCCGATAGGCACGAAGACGGCCTGACACTCGTAACAAGCCCAAGGTCAAGGAGGACATCATGACAGGAGTTACTCAGCTGGGATATCTGGGCATCGGAGTTCGCGACGTTGATGAGTGGGAGCGCTTCGCCACCGGTATCCTGGGACTTCAGGCCAATGGCCGGTCCAGCGACGGGTCTCTTTTCCTCAGGATGGACGAGTACCACCATCGATTCGTGATACAGCCCAACGGCAACGACGACGTGGCTTACATAGGCTGGCAGGCAACCAACGAAGGCTCGATGCAGGAGATCGCCGAACGGCTGAATGCCGCTGGTGTGGAAGTGCACCAGGGAACTTCCTCGGAAGCGGAGGCCCGCCGGGTGGAGGGACTAATCACCTTCCCCGACCCCAACGGGATTCCCACCGAAGTGTACTTCGGGCCTCCGATATCCTTTGATGACCCGTTCAACTCGCCTCGGCCAATCTCCAATTTCGTAACCGGCGAGCAGGGTCTGGGCCACGCGGTGCTGTACGTGGACGACGCGGACCAAAGTGTGCGCTTCTACCGGGACTTGCTGGGTTTGCGTGTCAGCGACTACATCCGAAGCATGACCTTCTTTCACTGCAACCCGCGCCACCACTCTCTGGCCTTGATGGAAAGTAAATCGGCCAAGCGGCTCAACCACTTTATGCTGCAAGTGGAATCCATCAACGACGTCGGGGCCACCCACGATCTATGCCAAGACCAAGGCGTCCCTATCGTTCGGGGTATGGGAAGGCACACCAACGACCACATGGTGTCCTTCTACTTGCGTACGCCCTCTGGATTCGACGTGGAGTACGGTTGGGGAGCCCGGGAAGTTGACGACACCACCTGGCAGGTGGTGCGGCACGAGAAGGGAAGCATCTGGGGCCACCGTCCCCCGGCGGCGCGTCCGGCCCATGAGCCAACGGCGGCCCGAAGCTAGACTGAACTGACACCAGTCTGGCAGATGCCGGCGCGCCGGTCACCACTTGATGGGAGGAACGAAGGCGATGAAACTAGGCTTTATCGGCACCGGCACCATGGGTAACCCAATGGTCTGCTGCCTCATCGACGCGGGTCATCAGTTGACCGTCCATGACATCCGCCGGGAAGCCACCACCAACCTCTGCGAGATGGGCGCCACCTGGGCTGATAATGCCCGGGAAGTCGCTGCGGCCAGCGAAGCGGTTTTTACCTCGCTGCCCGGCCCGACCGAGATGGAAACCACCGTCTTGGACCCGGAGAACGGTATCCTGGCCGGATTGCCCACCGGCGGCGCCTACATTGACATGACCACCAACTCGCCAACGGTTTTTCGCCGCGTTGCCGAGGCCTGCTTGAGCCGGGGAATAGACGTGCTGGACGCTCCGGTAAGCGGACGCCCGCCCAGGATGACAGTGATGGCCGGGGGCGACGCCGCGACCTTCGCCAAGTATCGTCCGATCTTTGAAAGCATGGCCGGGAACATCTTCCACATGGGCGGCACCGGCGCCGGGTGTGCCACCAAATTGGTTACCCAATACTTGGGTTACTCCAACTTCATCACCGCTCTGGAAGGGCTGCTGATCGGGGTCAAGGCCGGGGTCGATGTGGGGCTTCTAGCCCAGGTCGTCCCGGTCAGCGCCGGGGCCAGCCGGGTTTTCGACAACATACCCCGTGCGGTATTGACCGGCGAGTTTACTTCGGGGGGTTCCCTGGACATCGTGGCCAAAGACCTTAGGCTGGCCTGCGAGTTGGCCCGGGAGGTGCAGGCTCCAGCGAGGATAGGAATCATCGCCGACGACGCCTTCCACCGGGCCCAGGTCCTTGGTTGGGGCCAAGACGGTTATCCTAAGGTGGCCAAAATCTTGGAAGAGATGGCCGGGGCGGTATTGCGCGGCGAAGCGCCCGACGCGCCGGATTTCCAGCAAGTTGACCCCAGGCGGGACTAGAACCTAGGTGGTTCAATTACTTGTGCGGCGTTTCACCCCCATCTAACCTTCCCCCTTAAAGGGGGAAGGTTAGATGGGGGTGCCGGACCAGGATCAAACACCTGGCCATAGCTGACAATTAACCGCCGTTGTCCCATAATAACCGGCATCGGGAACACGGCTACAGGAGGCCAACGGACATGGCCGTTTCGAAAAGCAGGATAGACCACCTGCTTCTCAAATACGAGATAGAGCAGTTCCTATACCAAGAGGCGGAACTCTTAGACGAGAGGCAATTCGAGGAATGGCTGGACCTTCTCGCCGAAGACATCCGCTACTGGATGCCGATGCGCCGTAACGTCAAGTTCGGGGAATTGGATCGGGAGTTCACCCGAGAGGGCCAGGACATCAGCTGGTTCGACGAGGGCAAAGACACTCTGGTGCGCAGAGTTAACCAGATCCTCACCGGCGTCCATTGGGCTGAAGAGCCACTATCCCGCATCTGCCACTCGGTTTCCAACGTGCAGATCCTGAAAGCCACTCCGTCCATGTCCCAGCCAACCGAGGTAACCGTGAAATGCCGGTTCCTTATTTACCGGAACCGGGTGCAGACCGAAACGGACTTCCTGGTGGGCAAACGCGAAGAAGTTTTGCGCAGCGTTAACGGCCAGTGGAAGATTGCCCAGCGGAAGATCATCCTGGATCAGAACGTGTTGCTGGCCAAGAACTTGACGTTTTTCTTCTAAAACCAACGTTTCAAAACCAACCGGGCTCCGGCGCGTCAAGGCCAAAAGGCCGAGTAGAAACCTGGAGGCTGACAAGATGGCTACGAAAACCAAGGGCCGGTTCGTCAACGGACTTGTAGACATGAAGGCCGGCAAGATCAGCCGGGAGATTTTCGTCAACGAAGAGATCTACGCCGAAGAGCAGGAACAGGTCTTTACCCGGGCCTGGCTGTTCATAGGCCACGAATCCCAGGTCCCTAAGCCCGGAGACTATTTCGTTTCCGGTATGGGCGAAGAGTCGGTCATCCTCTGCCGGGACCGGGAGGGTGCTCTGCACGTCTTCCTGAACTCTTGCAGGCACCGGGGCATGAAGGTGTGCCGCTACGACGAAGGCAACACACCCGTGTTCACCTGCCCCTACCACGGCTGGAGCTACGCCACCGACGGCAAGCTGGTGGGTGTTCCCTTCTTCAAGGATGCTTACCATGAAAAGCTGGACAAATCCAAGTGGGGTCTGGTTGAAGTAGCCCAGATGGAGGTCTACAAAGGGTCGATCTGGGCAACCTGGGATCCGGCGGCGCCGCCTTTCACCGAATATTTAGGTGACTTCAAGATGTTCTTCGACCTATCCCTGGAAGCCTGGAATGGGACCGATGAGCCATTGGAGGTCATCGGCGGCGTTCAGAAATGGCTCATCCCCTGCAACTGGAAGTTCCCGGCGGAGAATTTCAGCGGAGATAGCTACCACAACATCAGCCACCGCTCGGTGGACATGGTGGGAATCGGGCCCAGCGGCACCGGCCGCCGGGACACCCAAGAGCGGGCCGACTCCCGCCGCCTGCAAGTCTCCTTCCCCGACCGGGGACACCAGACAGGGATCTACGTTCTGCCCGGCGGCTCTCCCACTGCGGCTTCGTATCAACAATCTCCTGAGGTCGCCGATTATTTCCGAGAGGCGGAGGAGAAACGGAGGGCCATCAAAGGCGAGTGGGGCCGGGTTACCGGCAGTCCCGGGGAGATATTCCCCAACACCGCCCTGCACCCAAGGCAACCCCGGTCCATCGCCGTCTGGCATCCCAGGGGCGCCCACCAAACAGAAGTGTGGCGCTGGTACTTAGTGGACGCCGGCGCTCCTTACGCAGTCAAAGACTTCCTGCGCCAGTACTACATCCGGTACTCGGGGCCGGGAGGTCTGACGGAGCAGGACGACATGGAGAACTGGAACTACGCCCATTCCGCCAGCAGGGGAACCATCGCCAGGAGGCACCCTTACAGCTACGAGCAGGGTATGGGGTCCGAGCAGACCAATTTTGAGTTAGACGGTCTCAAGATCCCCGGCACCGTCATGGACCTAACCGAGGCCAAATCCAGCGAGCAGAACTTGAGAAACTTCTACAAGCGCTGGGCCGAGTTCATGGATGCTCCAAGCTGGGACGAGCTGGCCGACTGGCGCTAGAAAGTTGTTCTCTCTCCCTTCAGAAGGGGTAGAGTTAGAGAGGGGTCGCCCCGCCAATCCACGCGAATCCCATCACTTTGGGGCAAAGAGGCAAACTTGGCAGAAGTAGTCAACGTGCGGCTTCTAAAGGCCGGGGACAAATTACAGGTTTCCCATGGCGCCACGGTCGTGGTGGTTTCCAACCCATTGGACGGCGTTTGGATCTTCGCCCGTTACCTCGCCTCGCCCAAAGACCCTTCCCTGGAGGGCACGGAAGACATGATATTTGCTCAAGACATCATAGAGGTCCTGGAAATATCGGGAGACTAATGCTGGACGTGGTTCGACAGGCGCACTAGGAACGGCAAGGATCCGTTTTTCCGTTCGTCCTGAGCCTGTCGAAGGACATCCTTTCTGGATATTGAATGTCCTTCAATCAAAACGGTAAACCCACGCTGACACCGACCCAAGACGTGCTCCGGGCGGCCTTTGCCGCGGGGTTCCAGTCCATCGACGATGGGTATACCTTTTACGCAGGCTTCGACTCCCACCTAGAAAGCAATGGTTACGCCAAGCGCGACGATATCCCGTGCACCTGTCCCGACCACGGGGGGCACGGCCATATGCCCGAGTGCCGTTGGGTCAAGGCGTAGGGCTTTAAGAGTCCTCGCCACCGCGTCCCATCGTCATCGTATAATGTGCCCGAATCCCGGCCCGATCGCGACAGAAATCCTAGGAGGCAACAATGGCTAGAGAACTCGTGGACGGCGGAGAAGCCGTCTTAGAGGCGTTCCGGAATTTAGACATCGACTACATAATCGCATCCCCCGGCTCGGATTGGCCGTCGGTATGGGAGGCACTGGCCCGGCAAAAGATAAACGAGGCCGACGGACCCCGTTACATCGACACCTGGCATGAGACCCTGGCCGTGACCATGGCCATGGGCTATACCCGGGTGACCGGCAAGTTGCAGGCCGTTCTGTTGCACGCCGGAGTGGGACTGCTACAGGGTTCCCTGGGCATTCACGGCGCCTACCAAGGCGAGGTGCCCATGCTGGTCTGCTCCGGTGAATCCATCACCAATGGTGAGGATCCCAATTTCGATCCCGGCGGCCAGTGGTACCGGGGGCTGAACGTGGTTGGCGGGGCAGACCGGTGGGTTGAACCTTTCACCAAGTGGAGCAGCCACGTATCCACCCACTTTAACCTCTACGAGTCGATAACCAGGGCCGGCGAGATGGCCCAGCGGCTGCCCAAAGGTCCGACCTTCCTCGACATCCCCATGGAAGTCATGCTCCCCGCCTGGACTCCTCCAGCGAGAATGGGCAAGATTCCCGCGCCGCCGAAAACCCATTCCGAAGCCTCTGCCATAGACGAGGTCGCCCGATTGTTGGCCGGAGCGTCTTCCCCGGTAATCATCACCGAATCCGCCGGACGGGACGTGGAAGCTTTCCATCAGATGGTCAGGCTCGCGGAATTGTTGTCGATACCGGTGGTGGAATCGGGCCCTGGCTACGCCAACTTCCCCAAGGACCATCCCATGTACCAAGGGACCAACGTAAACCGGTTCAAAGACACCTCCGACGTGATCCTGTTGGTGGGAAGCAAGACCCCCTGGTATCCGCCGTCCGCCGGCCCCGCGACGGGTACGGTGATCTCCATCGATGAGTATCCTCTGAAAGAGCACCTGACCTACCAAGCCCTTCACGCCAACATATACCTGGAAGGCGACATAGGCGTAACCGTCAAGCTGTTGGCCGACGCCGTGGAGTCCAACGGCGGTCTTAACGCTGGGGCGATCTCAGCGAGAAAGACCCAATGGGAGGCCGAGCACGACAAGGCAACGGAAAGTAACCGCGCCGCCGTCGAGGCAGCCAGATCCAAAGGCCCCATCGACCCAGTATGGTTATGCGCCGCTATCAGCAAGGTGATGCCCGACGACGCCACCTACGTTGAGGAAACCATCACCCACCGGGGCGCCATCCTGCGGCACATCGCCTGGAACACCCCCCAACGCTACTTCCACCCCAATGGCGGACTGGGCCAAGGATTGGGCACGGCCCTCGGCGTCAAACTTGCCAAGCCAAACTCCCCGGTAGTCGCTCTGATGGGCGATGGCTCCTTCCTTTACAACCCCGTCGTCCAAAGTTTCGGCGTGTCTGCCGCGGAAAACCTGCCCATCCTGATAATAGTTTTCAACAATGGCAAGTATGCCGCGATGCAAAATCTGCACTTGCAGTTCTACCCCGAAGGAATAGCCGCTAAGACCGGGATCCACCACGGAGTGGACATCCCCGGCCCCAACTATGCCGACCTGGTGACGCCCTTCGGCGGCCACAGTGAACGGGTGGAAGACCCCGACGAACTCAAGCCGGCTCTGGAACGAGCCTTGGCCGCAGTAAACGGTGGCACCACCGCGCTGGTCGACGTGATCGTGAGCGACTAAACTCAAGCCGGAATCAAACCCGCCGCTCACCATCCAAACTCCCCCGTGCCCAATTGAATAGCCTGGGTTCGGGGGATTAAATACTTTCGTACAAAGTCCAAATTCCGGGTAGACACCAAAATTCAAACGATTGTCCCTCCACCCTTGAAGAGGAAGGTTAGGATGGGGTGATACCCCTCACCTCAATCCTCTCCCACAAGGGAAGAGGAGGCAAATTAGCCCCAGTCTCCTCAACTCAGACCGAGGCATTGTCAACAGTTCGTAACCAACCAAAAAGGAGCCCCTTCATGCCATCTGAAATATCGTCCGAAATACCCTCGGAAGCCCAGGTATTGGAGTGGATGGAGACCCTATCCAACTGGGGCCGCTGGGGTGGCGACGACCAGATGGGCTGTCTGAATCTGATCACTCCCGCCAAACGGCAGCAGGCGGCAAGTCTGGTGCGGGATGGCGTTGCCGTTAGCTGCGCCCGGCCCATTGTCACCGACTTGACGCCCGACATATCCCATCAGGTCCAGCGCTACATGGTGGACAGCGGTGAAGGACGGGATACCGACCCGGAAGAGCGCCGCTTAGTGCGCCGGGGAGCGGCCGAATTCATTGGCATGGTATTTCACGGCCGGACCATCACTCACATCGACGCCCTATCCCACTACTCGTGGCGAGGCAAGCTGTACAACGGCAACCCGGCCAGTCAGATAACTTCCCGGGAGGGCGCCCAGACCCACTCCATTGAGGTAGCCTCGGACGGTATCGTCACCCGAGGTGTGCTGTTGGATATCCCGGCGGTGCGTGGCGTCTCCTGGGTGCCGCCGGAAGAGCCGGTTATGCCCCAAGATCTGGAAGCCGCCGAGCGGGCGCAAGGAGTGCGAGTCGAGGAAGGGGACATTCTGCTGGTGCGCACCGGCAACTACCGCAAGCGGTTGGACATGGGGCCGGTGCCCAACACGGAACCGGCCACGGCCTGCCAGGTAGCGTGCACTCCATGGTTCAAAGAGCGGGGTGTGGCCATGCTGGGCACGGACACCTCCAACGACTGCCAACCCAGCCACTACGCCACCATTACCGCGCCGCTGCACACCGTTTCTTTGGTGACCCTGGGCATGTGGCTGATCGACAACGCCAACCTGGAGGAGCTAAGCCAAGCCTGCGCTCAGCGTCAGCGGTATGAGTTCATGCTGACCTTGGGGCCCTTGCGCTTGCGGAACGTCACCGGTTCTCCGGTGAATCCAATAGCCCTGTTTTAAATCCCGGCTGAGGCCACCTTCCCGGCCTTGCCTTACGACAGGCCCGGAATGAAGGGCTTCACTATCGACAAGACGATTGAGGCCGCGAAGAGCAACGCTCCCACTATAAGCACGGTGAACGCCGGTGCGGCGAATCCTTGGGTAAGTTGCTGGCCGAAGGATAGGACGAGGTCGCTAATCAGATTGACCGCGGGGCCTGGAATACCCGGCGCATTTGCGGTGATCTGGTCTACCCCGGTTATCAGCCAATCCACCACTTTAGATTCGAGTATTTTACCCAAGATAAAGAAAAGGCCGCCGGACACTAACAGGCAGATACCGGGCCATCGCATGGCAGCGCTCAACTTGGGAAGGTGAAGAACGGCCAACAGAATGGCGCCGCCGTACAACATCAAGGGCGCCAACGTCCCTCCCAACGCTCGGTATTGGACAACCAACGCCTGTATCTCGGCCACTTGCCCCCTGAAGCGTTGTTCGCTCGGGGGAGGTAGGTTGGGCACAGCCTTAGGACCGCTGCTCACGACGTCAAATCCGCGACCCAAGGAGACGTTGCGACCAATCAAACTGATAAGGTCTAGCCGGTCACGCTCGTCCAACCGTTCACGGATCTTG
This sequence comes from Chloroflexota bacterium, assembly GCA_002710215.1. GTDB lineage: Bacteria > Chloroflexota > Dehalococcoidia > Lucifugimonadales > UBA3495 > UBA11650. Next base: position 32,580 of record PAJQ01000064.1, read on the forward strand.
GCGACAACATCGTCAACCAGCGGCTCGGACAATGGCCTGGCCGCTGCTTTTAACACTCCGTGGGTATCCCCGGCGACGAACGCCGCCCGGATGTCGTCCGTGGCATTACCCAACGCCTGGGTTGTCCGGCTATCCAAGGTGTCGTCGGCAAACAAGGCTGGGAAAGCTGAGTCGAAGATCAGCACGCGGCACGGCTCGGCAATTACCTTGATGGATGGCAAGGAAGCTGGAACTTGGCCTCCAGCCAGATTCCGGAATACTTCTTGGTAGCCGTCACCAACACTCTTGACGGTACCAGGATTACATTCAGCGGGGCCGGGATCCGCTTCGGGAATGCCGTCTATGCGGCGGTCAACGTAGTCTAACAACGTGGGTTTTATCTTATCTATCGCCGGCCCCATCTCCAAGTAAAGTTCCAGAGTATCCGAGTCTTCGTTAAGATATGCCATCGAACTTTGAATCGCGCCCTCAACCTGCGTCTGCAGGTATTCCGGAGGCAGCAACCCACGGACCAGTCCCACAATATCCTCGGGACTCACTACTTTGACGTCCCCAAGAAGTTCTTGAACTTTGTCTTTCGCCTTTTGGTCCAGTAGAACATCGTCGTAGATGCGGTTGTAGGTATTCTGTTCCGCGATGGTATCGCTATAAAAATCGGCGTTCAGTAATTTGTCGACAATATTATTCCCAACCAACGTCAGCAGGAGTCCGGCGAAAATGGCGATACCCAGGATCGGAGTCGCCACGAATCGGAGAATCATTAATGGCAGGCCCATAACTTATGCCAACCTCCCGGTCCTATTGGTCAAGAGTTAGTACTTTAAGCTTGATTAAAAAAGTACAGTGATACGGGGCGGAACAGGCGCCATCCGCGATCATCGGACTGACGCCAGGCGTGAAACAACCCCGAATACGTCCAAATATCCGGCATTTATGGGATTGTAGCGTAGCAACTTGCTTAAATCATGGCCGCAACGAGCGCTGATAAGGTCTTCAGATTGAAGGCCAGCAGACTGGTTTTAGGAAGGCCCTCGATAGCAAAAGGCCCGGCTAGTTGGGCCGGGCCTCGCTTGGAGTCCATTGAGGATGAAGGCGGAGAGTGACCTGTTACTTTCGATTGCCAACGATACTCAAAATGAATATGAACAGGTTAATCAGATCCAGGTAAAGCTTCAAGGCTCCGATAGCTCCTATCCGGCTGACAGCGAGAGTATCTCCCTGCATCACGGCCTCCGAGGTCATCTCCTTGATTTTTTTGGAATCGTAGACGGTCAAGCCTATGAAGATAATCACTCCGGCAAAAGACACCAGCCATTCCAGAGCAGTGCTTTGAAAGAACACGTTGGCGAAGGACGCTAGTATCAGGCCGAAGAGTGAGGCGAACAGGATCGGCCCCAAGCTTGTCAGGTCTCGTCTGGTGGTCAGGCCCGCGATGGACAACCCAGCGAAGATGGATGCGGTGGCCGCGAAAGCCAATCCAATGTCCCCTAAGTCGTACACGACAAAGATTACCGACAAGGTCATGCCCATCATGCCAGCAAAGAGGAAAAAGAGTCCCAATGCCGTTGCTGGAGACAGTTTATTGATCGTCACTGAAATTAGTAACACCAAGCCGATCTGAGCCCCGATAAGCCCGAACACGATCAGGCCATTGCTGAACACCGCCTCTTGGACTTCAGGGTTCAAAGCCACCACCATCGCGACGACGGTGGTTAACACCAATCCGCCGGTCATCCACAAGTAGACCCGGCTCATGGCGCTGATAAAAGCTCGATTAATCTCCTCTTGTAACGCTACTGATCCACTTCCGAATAGTTGGGTATCCATTTAACACCTCGTATACTTCCACGAATATTTTTCCACGAATTTATTTCCACGCCAAATAGGGAATCGATACAATCTGTGGGAATCATGGAATCAGAGGGAGGCAGTACGGACTAAACCGTGGAGAGTCATTCACATTATAACATTTATTCCGTGGCGAACCGGCTGAAGGCCATAAAACGGCACTCTTCAGGCGGCTTATCAAGGTGGCGTTCGGGGGCCTTCATTGACACGTACATAGGCTCGTGATATGTTTCACATAGTCTCAAATTTGCCAATTTTAAGGGGGAACTACCATGCCGGTGAGCATCGCCGTCCTGGCCAAACAGGTCATCGATCCAGAGATGCCCATGGCCGCTTTTCGCATCGACGCCGATGCCAAAGCGGTTGTGCCACCGTCTAACATTCCTCCCGTTGTCAACGGTTTCGACGAAAACGCCGTGGAAGCGGCCCTGCAGATCAAGGATTCTCAAGAAGCCTCTATAACTGTCATCTCCACCGGCACTTCCTTCGCCCTGGACGTAATGAAAAAGCCCCTTTCCATGGGCGCCGACGAGCTGGTCTTGTTGCAGGACGATGCCTTCGAAAATTCCATCGACAGTTTTTTCACCGCCCAGTTATTGGCGGCGGCGATACGCAAGCTGGGCGGGTTCGACCTAATCATCTGCGGCAGGCAGGCATCCGATTGGGACAACGCCCAAGTCCCGTTGGGAGTAGCCGAGATCTTGGGTCTTTCCTGCGTCTCATTGGGCAAAAAGGTGGAGATTAAGGATGGCAAGGTCTCCGTTGAACGAATCACCAACGACGGCTATGAAGTAGTGGAAGCCCCTCTCCCGGCTCTGGTTACCGTGAGTAACGAGTTGGGCCAACCCCGCTACCCCACTCTGCGGGGTATCATGGCCGCCACCAGGAAGCGGCCTACTATCTGGACTTCCGCTGATCTAGATGCCGACGCCTCCCAACTGGAGCCCAGGGTCACGCTACAAGAACTGTTCGTGCCGGTGCGCGATCAACAATGTGAAATCATCGAAGGAGATGACGCCGCCGATGCCGGAAGGCAACTGGCGCTGAAACTCCGCGAGGCCAAGCTGATTTAGCCAGCGGTCAGCTCTCAAGGAACCATCAACATCCAAAGCCGGAGGTAACATGGCGGACGAATCGGGCGTATTGGTACTGGGTGATTCACCGGACGGCGAGCTTAGCTCCACGTCCAGAGAACTGCTGACGGCCGGCCGCAAAGCAGCCGACGACCTGGGCGAAGAGTTGTCCATCGGATTGCTGGGCGACACGTTGGACCAACCGTCCCAACAGGCCATCAGTTATGGGGCCGACAAAGTCTACGCTGTTACCCATCCCCAATTGGCCCAATACCAAGTGGACCTTTACCTAGCCGCGATGGAAGCCCTCTGCCGGGATCTGTCTCCCCGCGTCGTATTGATCGGGCGGACCAATGAAGGAAGGGAGCTTGCCCCTCGGCTGGCGTTCCGGTTGGGCGTCGGATTAGCCCAAGATTGTCTGGAGATATCGGTCGATGCCGGGTCGAAGACCCTGCTGGCCAACCGCCCGGTGTATGGCGGTAACGCCATCGCGGTGGTCCGGTGC
>PAJQ01000065.1 GCA_002710215.1 Chloroflexota bacterium
ATCTTGAGTCATATCGTTCCCAGGATGAGGGCCAGGGGATTCACCGGCGAGGCGATAGACGATATCTTGGTCAACAATCCAAGGGATTCCCTGACGTTCGTTGAACCAGAGGCTTAGGACGTCTGTCGAACCGGTTTGGGCTAACTCCCAGCGGCGCCAAGCCAAGTGGGAATCCCACGTAGGAGAGATTACCATGAGCGAACTGGAGATTTATCAGAAACAGGGCTTCGGTAATCGTAGTGGCATGGGCCAACGTCCGGCTCTGCTCATCGTTGATTTCGTGAACGGCTTTGCCGACTCGGACCAGTTCGGCGGGGGCAACATTGGCGAAGCCATCGACAACACCCGTGAACTGCTGGCCGAGGCCCGCGCGTTAGGACTGCCCGTCGCGTTCACCCGGGTGGTCTATGCCGAAGACGGCTCCGACGCCGGCGTGTTCACCTTGAAGGCCCCAACTTTGAAANGCCTTACTGAAGAGTCGTTCAGCAGCCAGATCGTGGAGCAACTCAAGCCNTGGAACGGGGAATACATCGTGCGCAAGACCCAACCCTCTGCATTCTTCGGCACTAACCTCACCGCATGGTTCGTGAGCAAAAGCGTTGACACTGTAATCGTGACCGGATGCACCACCTCGGGATGCNTCCGGGCGTCGGTGATAGACTCCATGAGCTACAATTTCAAGACCGTGGTGGCTACCGATTGTGTCGGAGACCGCGCCCTTGGCCCCCACGAGGCAAACCTCTTCGACATGGAGCAGAAATACGCGGACTTGATGACCTCTTCCGAGATTGTCGCCGTGCTACATGAAATAGCCTCCATCGACNCTCCCGCCAGCCAGCGATAATNCNCCCAGCCGGTGCGTGCCGGATACCGGCCATCGAGTCGATCGATATCGATAGAGGAGTAGAAGTATGCCAGACTCCCTGGGATGGCGCGGGACTTGGGGCGTCGTCGTCCCATCCACCAACACATCGGTCCAGCCCGAGTTCGATGACATGCGGCCTCGTGGTGTCACCAACCACATCGTGCGGATCTGGATCCCCAACGAATCGGTGGCCAGCAATGACGACTTTAATCGCCTGATGGAAAACATCCGCAAAGAGTGGGATAACGCCCTGCTTCGGGTCATGACCTGCGACCCGGATTACCTGGTGATGGGCATGTCGTCGGAAACATTTTGGGGTGGCTTGGAGCAGAGCCTGGCTCTGAAGAAACACATTATCGAGCTTACCGGCCGGAACGTTGCCATGGGGTCCGATGCCTGCCAAGCGGCGCTGCGATGCTACGGTGATATCAAACGCATCGGAGTGTTGACTCCATATTGGCCGGTAGCCGACGAAAACGTGACCAAGTTCTTCGAGGACTGCGGGTTCGAGGTGGTGGTCATCAAGGGGCTGTGTTGCAACAGTCCGACCGCCATGTCCAAGATATCGGAAAAAGAACTATTGGACGCCCTGCTGGAGCTGAACGAGCATAACGTGGAGGCTTTAGTCCAGTGCGGCACCAACCTGGCGATGGCCCGGTTGGCCGGAGAAGCGGAGAAGTGGCTCAAAAAGCCGGTCATCGCCATCAATACTGCAACCTACTGGTACGCCATGCGGGCCAACGGCATGGACGATGTGNTCGAAGGCTTCGGGTCGCTTATGACCGATTTCAAGGAGCTTCCCGCCAGCTACCTGAAAATCGCCTCCCAGCAGGCTACTGCCGCTGCGGATTAACGCACTGATGGACAGGCCAAGGCGCTCGCCACCGCCCGGCTATCTCCACCAACAAGGAGCGGATCATGGAATTGGGACTTGAGGGGAAAGTGGCCATCGTCACCGGTGGCAGCAAAGGCATCGGGAGGGCCACAGCCCTCGGTCTGGCGCAGGAAGGAGCCAACGTTGCCATCTGTGCCCGGGGAGTGGAAGACCTGGAGATGGCGGCGGCTGAGATCGCGGAAATCTCAGGCCGCACCGTCCTCCCGGTCAGGGCCGACATGACCGTTCTTGAGGACATACAAAACCTGGTCGCCACCACCGTGGCGGAGCTGGGCGGGGTGGACATCCTGGTGAATAACGCCGTGAACTCGGTGGCCGCGCCATTTCTGGAACTGTCCGACGAAGATTGGTTGAACCACATCAACGTGAAGGTGATGGGGTACGTGCGTTGCTCCCGGGAGGTTGTTCCCCACATGGAGCGGCGGGGCGGAGGCCGCATCATCAACATCGGCGGNATGGCGGCCCGAAACGCCGGCAACCTCACCAACAGCAACGGGGTAACCAACTCGGCCGTTTCCAACATCGCCAAGAACCTTGGCGACCAGGTAGCCCATCTGGGCATCCTGGTCAACTGCATCCATCCCGGCACCACGCGCACCCCCCGGCAAGTTCAACTGTTAGAACGCCGCGCCCGCGACGCCAATATCAGCGTCGAGGAAGCAGAGCGCCGCTCGGTAAGCGAGATCCCCATCGGCCGCATGGTGGAGCCCGAGGAGATCGCCAACCTGGTGCTGTTCCTGGTATCCGAAAAAGCCTCCGCCATCACCGGCCAAACCATCGCCGTGGAGGGTGGGGCTGGGAGGGGGGTTAGTTACTGAGCTAGTCTGCGCGGAGTTACTCACCGGGGAGCGTGACACATGGCACCAAAATTTCGTAAGACCGACAAAAAACTACTAGCGTTTGTCGCGGAGGTGACCGCGACTCTGCTAGACGGCAAACGCTACCGGACACCCGGACTAGNCACCTTTTCAACGTGCACTCGAAGAGCNACGGCAGAGCGAGTCGCTTGCAAGATGGCCATGTTTCGGGCAAGCGCGGAGCTTCGCGCGTATGTCACCGGTGGGCGGGCACCACTCCTGTCTCGGCCACATACCGAGGTGGTGAGCTTTATCGTTGAGGCCATGCAGAGCGAGCAGGGTGTCGACGTGCCGCTTCTTGGTCGCATGGCTGTGGTGCCCTACCCGGAAAGAAACCGAAGCTGATTTTTCACGGCGCCAAAGAACTCAATGATGTCCTAACGGCCGGGTGACGGTCCGCTCAACAACTCTTATGTCTCCATTGTGGAGCCACATTTATAGCAAAGGAAGTTATCTCCGTGGTTGCCAATGTCACATGACGGACAGGCCTTTGGCAGTGTTGGTCTTAGTCTCTTGGNAAATTCAGAGGAAATTGCGAACGCAGAGCCAAAGATATAGGCCTTCAATAGCTGTGATTCATTGAGGTGTTCACGAATTACTCCTGCATCCGGACTAACATTTGATTGGTCAAGAAGTTGATCTCTGTCTCGCATCATCGTCTTTGCTTCTCCGTCAAAAACGGCTGTTTTTTCTTCCAAATCCTCCAGACGTTGCAGGAAATCCATATCCTCTTCATCTNCAGGCGCACCCGCTCGTAGACTTTTATTTTCACGGAAATAAATNATTAAATCTGAGAGCGTTAAATCGATCCCGGCTCCAGCTTGGTCTGGCTGCGATCCATTCTTGAATACTTCGACANCGCCGTAGATCACGTAAAGAGCGGCAGCAATTTCGCCGATCGTGACCTTGAGCCGGTCTACTAAATACCAACGTAGTCGAAATGCCGGACTCAAGACAAACGGATTCTCTTCACCTTCCTCTCTGAGTACTTCCTCCGACGCCGCATCTGCCCTCTCCTGGATTAANGCAGGATTCATAGTTTCAGCCAGATTTATGTTGACGACTTGGTCTTGTCGACTAGCCACACTCATACCAAATTGCAATGTTTGGACACTGTTAGGCACCGTGGCNATATCCTTTCGGGCATCCGCCAACTCGCCGTCAAGCCGGTCAACCTTTGTGCGGAAGTCAAGAAGCTCGAAAATCTTGATACTTGATGCGAGCGGTGCCAAAACGAGCGCGAGAATTGCTCCAACTAACGTTTTATATGGAGTAGTGCCATCGACAANCCAAGCATGAGCTACNATCGCNAGCATCACTACAGCTGCGACGGTCGCCGGGACATATTTCAGAATTTCAATCAGCCCGCCCCGCATAAATCAATCTGCCACGGGCATCGACCTTTCAAGCGGCCAGTATATCACCCGGAAAAGGGGGAACCGACCGAGAAAGGATTGCGCCGTTGCTGCAACGTTGTAAGTCAAACAAACCGGGTCGTTCTACCCGATCAAATCGTCAAACCCAGTCATTCTGCCGGCGTCAAGGGAATTGGGGGGATTTAGGAAACGCCGGTTGGTTNGAGCGCTTTCTCACCACCTGAGAGGCCAGCGGCTCGAGTCCACTACCCCCACCCTCTACCCCCCGGTATACCCCGGTCCGTAGACAACCTTGCCGGGGCGGGCGCCGGTGTGTTGGGTGTGGGCTATTACTGGGATGCCGTTGACTAGGACGTGTTCCACGCCCTGGCAGTACTGTTTGGGGTTCTCGAAGGTGCCNCTTTCACCGACTGTGGCCGGGTCGAAGGCGACGATGTCNGCCCAGCATCCTTCCCGCAGTAGGCCGCGGTCCTGGGAGCGGAGCACTTGGGCCGGCATAGACGTCATCTTGCGGATGGCTTCTTCCAGGGGCAACACGCCCTGCTCNCTCACGTAGGTCCCCAGCACCCGGCTGTTGCTCCCGAAGCTACGTGGGTGGGGCAATCCGGGAACCTGGTCATTGAGCGCGCTGCCGTCCGAAGCGATCGATATCCAGGGAAGCCGCATCACCGTCCGAACGTCTTCCTCGGACATGGTGTGATAGACCCCGCCGGGGAAGGCCCAATTCTCCGCCACCAGATCGAAGCAGGTATCCACCGGGTCGGCGTTGTTTCGTTGGCGAGCGATGTCCGCCACCGTTTTGCCCTCGTCAGGTTTAAGCGACTCGTTCGCCACGATGGACATGACGATGCCCTCCCAGCCCCCGTGTTCCTTCACGTACTGGTCAAACTCGGGGTCTGCTTTCACCCGGTCGCGGAACTGGCGGTCGCGGAACTGGGGAATANTTTCGGNGCGAGGCGCGTCCTGGATCCATCGGGGCATGAGGCGGTGCCACGGGTGCTGCATGGCGGTGTAGGGATATTGGTCTGCAGTCACCTCCAAACCCTCCGCCAACGCTGATTCGATCTTATCGATGACCCGCCCGATCTGACCCCAATGCTCCCGGCCCCGGATCTTCAGGTGATAGATGTGGACCGGGATCCCCGACGCGCGGGCGATCTGGAAGGTCTTGTCCAACTCGGTCCCGATGTCGAAACCCTCGCTGCCCACGTGGGTGCCGTAGTANCCTCCGTATTGGGCCGCCACCACCGCCATCTCGATCAGTTCGTCCACGAACTCGGGGCCGCCGGAGTGCCACGCCGCCGATAGACCGACCGCCCCCTGTTCCATCGCTTGGGTCACCAGGGACTTCATCTTTTCTAGCTCATCTGCCTCGGCGGCGCGGTTATCAAAGCCCACCACCGCCCGTCTGATCTGTTGTGGCGCGACGCTGGAGGCGATGTTGATGGACGTCCCTTGGTCGATCAGCTGTTGATAATAGCCGGTGAAGTCGGTCCAAGTTACGTCCACGCCGTACCGGAGCCGTTGCTCTTCCCGGTATTCTGCGGCGGCGGGGCCCTCCACGGGCCCGACGCTGTTGCTTTCCCCTATGACGTCCAGAGTCACACCTTGGCGCACTTTGCTTTGGGCGTCTCCATCGGCCAAAACAGTGACGTCGCTGTGGGTATGGAGGTCGATGAATCCNGGACACACCACCAGCCCGCCGGCGTCGATGACTTTATCAGCATCGGAGGAGGAGATATTGCCGATGCGGACGATCTTCCCATCTCTAACACCGATATCCGAGTAAAACCAGGGGTTGCCGGCGCCATCCACTAACCTTCCGCCGCGGATAGCAACGTCGTATATCGACATGACTGTTCCCTCCTGTCCGGTGTTAAGGGCTAGTGTAAATCATCGGGCGGCTTTCGCCTACGGAACTAGTGCTGATGCTATACTGAGCCTCCGTCAACTGGTCGCCACTTGGATGTGGTGTTCCGAGACAGACAGCCGTCAAAAAAGGAGCAATTGAATTGTTAGATCCCGTCATCCTGGAAGGACGCNATGTCCGGCTCGAACCCCTTTCCGTCGTCCACATACCGGCCTTGGTTCAGGCAGCGAGTCAGTCCCGGGATACCTACGGGTTCACCTATGTTCCAGCAGATGCCGATGCCATGCGTTCCTATGTGGCGGCTGCGTTAGCGGGCCGGGATGCGGGGCACATGCTCCCCTTTGCAACTATCGACCGCGAGACTGGACAAGTCGCCGGTTCGACCCGGTTCCACCATGCCGAGTTCTGGGTCTGGCCCGCCGGGAGCCCGTACCAACGTGGCCAGCATTTACCCGACACGGTATATATCGGGACAACTTGGCTTGCGGCTGATGCTCAACGGACGGGGATAAACACCGAAGCAAAGCTGCTCATGCTGACCCATGCCTTTGAAACATGGCGAGTTCATCGAGTCAGGATCCAAGCGGACTCGCGCAATGAACGTTCCTGCCGCGCCATTATGCGGCTGGGCATGCATCTTGATGGCGTGATCCGGGCAGATAGGGTTGCGTTAGATGGCGCTATCCGGGATTCCTCGACGTTTTCGATCCTGGATTCCGAGTGGCCGGAGGCCAAGACTCAACTAACAGCACGGTTGCGTTGATCCGCGGGACCTGCAGGGAACCTGTCTCAGCGGCGTGGAAGCATTTAGATCATAAGAAGGGTCGATAGAAGGAGAACCCATGGCAACCAGCCAGACCAGCGGCATAGTTCAAACGGTCATCGGCGAAGCATCCCGTTTGCGAGACTTTCTGTCGGGCCTTGACGCCCAGACATGGGCCAGCGACAGCACTTGCGAAGGATGGACCATTGAGGACGTAGTGTCCCATCTTGCCGGAAACGCCGGTGGCTGGGCCAGTAACATCACCAGGGCCGTAGCCGGCGACGCCGGACCCCCGGAAGGGCAGGCTTTCTTGCCGCCCGGAGAGCGGGCATCTCATCCGACCGGCCCAGACGCCAGGCAGTCTCGCCGGGAATCGGGGACACAACTGTTGGATGCCTTCATCGCGGGGCACGACCGTCTCGGAAAGGTACTGTTAGAGCTGACCGATGATGATTTGGACAAATCCTGTTTCCACCGGCGCGGCGCGCTCCCGGTCACGGGTTATCTGGGCATACAGCTACAGGAACTGGCGCTTCACGGTTGGGACATTCGCTCCGGTTTGGATAACGCTGCTGAACTTTGGGAAGGACCCTTGCCTGCGCTGGTCGATTTGGCGCCTCGCTGGCTACGCACCGCCTTCACACCCGGCCTGGATCTTCCGACACCGGTGCGGTATCGCTTCGATGTGTCCAGCCCGGTGCCGGTTCACGAGGACCTGCTGGTCAACGGCGACAGCTTCCAGGCAGGACCGTCCGGCCCGGAACCCGCCGACGCCGTCTTTCGCTGCAACACCGGAAATTATGTCCTCTTGATGTTCGGGCGGTTGCAAGTGGAACGCGCCGCCGCTGACGGACGGCTGTTCATCGAGGGTTCGCAGGACCAAGCCAAGAACTTCAACGCCTGGTTCAAGGGATTCTAAGCGTCTCGGCCTTAGTGGCTGGCCTCCAAAGCGCTTTCTATTGAGGACTCGGGGCGGGAGACTGGTGGATGCTGGCGTACACCTGCCAGGACGCTCTCCGGACCCCGGTCCACTTTCTGCCCACCCAGGAACACCTCGGCGATGTTCCACAGGGCATTGATGTCCTCTGCCGGGTTGCCGTCAACGATGATGACGTCGGCTTCCTTGCCCGGTTCTAAGGAGCCCGTAACTGAATCGATGCCCAGCGATTTGGCGGCATCGCTGGTGACGGAAACGATCCCTTTCATCGGCGACATCCCTGCCTGAACCAAACATTCGGTCTCATAGACCGTGTTGCCCAACTTGTAGCTACTCCAAGACGAATCCGACCCGGTGATGATCTTCAATCCCATCTCTATCAACCGTGCAAGGTGGGTCCAACGAACCTCGAGTTCCCACAAACTTTCATCCAATCTGGCTTGTTCTTGGACGGTCAGTCCTTCGGCCTCTTTTCTTCTTTGCAACGACCACAACGTTGCTCTGGCTGTGTGCACCGTCGGGTTTACGTAAGCCCCCTGGGCTCCGATCCGTTCCGCCACGTCTTCCCGGAAATTCGCCTTGCCGTCAGCGTCTTTGAAGACGCAGTGGATTATCATATCCACCCCGGCGTCCAGTGAATCGATGGTCCCCTGGGTGGAGGCGCAGTGGGTGGCGGTCAACTTTCCAAACTTATGAGCCTCGCCGGTCATCGCCTTAAGCTCATCCAACGTGAAAGCGGGCAGCAAAGGAAAAGAGGTGCGGGTGCTGCCGCCGGTGGCGCTGATCTTTATGTAGTCGGCGCCCTCTTTAATCAACTGGCGAACGGCGGCCGTGGCTTCCACCGGGCCGGTCACCTCGGACCCGAAGTATCCCATGTGTCCGCCAACGATGGCTATAGGACGCCCGCAAAGCACCATGCGAGGGGCCTGCACTATGCCAAGGTTCACCGCCTCACGTAGCCGGAACATCGTCATATTTTTCGCGCCGTTGTCCCTGATGGACGTAACACCCGAAAACAAGCTGTCTCGGGCGTTGCGGGCCGCTTGCAACGTGATTACTTCATCGGGCAGCGCCGCCACGTTTTCGCCGGGCCGCCCGTCGCCGAAGCCGTTGTGATGGGTATGGCAGTCGATCATACCCGGCATGACCGTCTTGCCCGGATAGTCGTAGGTCTCCACCGTCGCGCCCTCAGGAGCAACGACTTCCCCAACTGGACCCGCGGCGATGATTCTGTTGCCCTGGACGAGCACCGCCCCATCTTGGATCGGAGGGCCTCCCATACCGTCGATCAAACGGCCCACTTTGATCAGCTTGAATGCCTGCGTCGGGTCCTGCATTGTTATCTCCTCTGATGAAGAATGGCGCGGCGGCGCACCGACAGTCTACCAAACGAGGCAGGACTGGGAGGAGCCTACGCTGGTGAAGAGGGCAGGGGCCGGTGGTAGAATAGGCTACCTTTAGCAAAGCAGGTGTCGCCACGGCGGATATATCACTACCCCAGTTTACTTGGTTGAATCCCACCAAAGTCATCTTTGGCCCCGGCCGCCTCGCTGAGCTATCGGCGGCGATCGAGCAGGTTGCCGGCGCCCAAGCCAGGGTCTTCCTAGTCACCGGGCAGAGCAACCTACGAAAGTCCGGGGTGTTGCAGCAGGTTGTGGACAGTATTGGGTCCTCGCGGGTAACGCTGTTCGACCGAGTCACGCCGTTCCCCGGACCCCAGTTGGTTGGGGACGCCTTGGATGCATGCCGCCAATCCTCGTCTCAGCTCGTGGTGGCTATTGGCGGCGGCAGCGCCATCGACACGGGCAAGATCGTGAGCGTTCTCATGACTCACGAAGGTACCTGGGATGAGTACTTGACCGGGGAAAGGAAAATCTCCCACCATGGTGTCCCCTTCATCGCCGTGCCCACTACCTCCGGGAGCAGCAGCGAGGTCACTGCCGGAGCAGCGGTTTGGGACTGGGAAGCCAAGCGGTCGATCAACCTGATCCACCCTGGAATGTTCCCGGACGTAGCGATCGTCGACCCTGAACTGGCGATGAGCATGCCGAAAGAACTGGCTGCCTTGACCGGTATCGACGCCTTTACCAGCGCCTTCGAGTCCTACTGGTCCATCGAGGCGGAACCGGTGTCCGACGCATTGGACCTTCAGGTGATACGGTCGTTTGCCACTCACCTGGAGAGTTCCTGTAACATCGGGGACTTGGCGGCGCGGTCGGAGTGCTCCCTGGCCGCTACCATGTCGGGTGTGGCTTATAGCAACAGCCACCCAAACGTTTGCCACGCCATAGGCAGCCCGCTGACGCTCCATTGGGAAGTCGCCCACGGGCAGGCGGTCGGCATCACATTGTCCGCCATGTTGCGGTGGACGGCTCCGGCTATCTCCACCAAGCTGGCGGCATTGTGGGACGCCTTGGGCGTAACCGGTCTGGAAGAGGCTGTTGGAAGGATCGCTCAGATCATGGAGAACTGTGGGCTGAAAACCAGCCTTTCTTCCCTGGGCATCACAACCGGCGGTTTGGACACATTGGTGGAGCATACCCGTTGGGACCGGGTTAGCGCGTTGCCAACTCCATTGAACCATGACGACCTGAGAAGAGTGCTTCAGGATCTGATGTAAAACCGGCTATTTTTCGCGGCAACGTCCGCGAGGGGAGGCACGGATGTCATTTCACGATATCTCTCTAAAGCTAACGGGCGAGACTTTACGGTGGGTAACCGCGCCACCTTTCGAATTGGAAGAACGCCGCCGCATGAGCAAGGGAGACCCCAACAACAGCTCGGCCCTGAACATGAGCGTCCACTCGGGCACCCACATCGACGCGCCTTTCCATTTTGTGGCGGACGGTAATACCATCGACCAGTTGCCGCTGGAGCGGTTCATCGGACCGGCTCTGGTGTACGCCGTAGAGGCGGAACGGTACATCACCAAGGAGCACGTCGCCGGAATAAGGCTAGACGGAGCTACACGGGTGCTGTTCAAGACCAAAAATTCCGCGTTGCTCCGCAAGCAAGAATACGACCCGGACTTCGTAGCAATCTCGGTTGAGGCTGCCCAGTCCCTGGTGGAGCTAGGAGTTGAACTGGTGGGCTTGGACTATCTCTCGGTTGCCCACGCCGACGAGCAGGTGCCGGTGCACCGGGCGTTCTTGGATCACGGGGTCGTTCTGCTGGAGGGAATAGACTTGTCGGCGGTGGCGCCGGGACGCTACGAGCTGATGTGCTTGCCCATCCCACTGGGGGATAGCGACGGCGCACCTTGCCGGGCGGTGCTCAGGGACCTGGAAACCTAGCCCCCGGACATCATTTGACCCGAAAGGCGGGCAGCACCTCTTCGATGCACCGTTGTAGCTGCCCGGAGAGGTCCGGAGAGACGAACCTAAGCACCGGCGTGGTGCAACCGGCATCGATGTAGGCTTGTATCTTCTCTATCACAGCTTCGGGAGGGCCGTAGGCCAACCACAGTTCGGCCCGGTCCCTGGATACTGCGCCGGCGCCGTAATAAGAAACTAAGAAAGCCTCCGCCTCCTTGTACGCCTTATTCCGGTCGTTGTTGATGTTCACCATCAGGTGCAGGCAGGAGTCGAAGGTCGATGGGTTCCGCCCACCTTGATGGGCATACTCCTGGATGGTCTGGAATCGTTGCCGAAAGGTATCCACTGGAGTGGCGTCCGTTTGCCAGCCGTCGGCATATTTCGCTACCCGGCGCATGATGAGGTCAACTGTGGCTTCGTCGGCCTGACCCGGTTTGGGGTTGGCGGCGATGAGGATGGGCATTGGTTGCTGCACCGGCTTGGGCAGACACTCTACGTCCGAAAACTGAAAATATTTCCCTTGGTGAGTGACCTGGTCCTCACTCCACAGGCGGCGCAGTATCCGTATGCCTTCGATGACCCGTCCCACCCTTTGGTTAGACTTGACGCCCATCACTTCCAATTCGTGGGCGAATTGGGGCCCATCATGCTCCGATGCGCCGTTGCATACCGCCAGAATCGTCCTGCCCCCGGATAGAATGTCCAAGCTGGCCCATTGGATAGCAAGAAGGATCGGGTCTCTAAGAGGAAAACTGGCCAAACAAATGGTGCCCAACGTCACCGTGGAGGTGTGGGCCGCCAGGGCCGACAAGGTCACGATGGACTCCAATCTAGGCTTCGATAGCAAGTTATCGCCGACCCACACGCCGTGGAAATAACCGGACGCTTCGGCAACCCGGGCGGCGGATATCAGATCATCGGTAGTGGCCCAATCGAACAGCACCGCCCGGTTGGACAGGCTTATGCCAAACTTGGCCCGCATATCGTGCTGCATGGGATTCCTCCGGCTCAGAACCTGTGCTGTTCGTGGATTTTACAAGGTAACGCACCAGATGGAAATCATCGGGAAGATTTCCCCGGACATCGACTCTCGCGGCCGGCCGGGGTTCAAAGTAGATATGAGCGCAAGGGTGTAAACTGGGGTGGCAATTTTCAGGAGGTAATCATGCCGGAAATGACGACGCGCCCGGTAATCATGGGCACCCGAGGAGTAGTTACGTCGGGCCATTACCTGGCGACCGCTGCCGGGTTTCGCATCATGGAACAAGGCGGAAACGCCATCGATGCCGCCGCGGCCATGTGCTTCTGCCTCAATCTGCTGGAGCCCCAGAGCAACGGCATCGGCGGAGAAGCGCCCACGCTGATCTACTCCGCCAGGGAAGGGCGAACATTCGCCATCAGCGGTATGGGCACGTCCCCCAACGCGTTCACCATCCAGTGGTGCCGGGAGAATGGCATCGACCTGATCCCTGGCGACGGCTACCTTCCGGCGTGTGTGCCGGCCATAGTCGACACTTGGGCCACCGCGTTGTCCCGGTTCGGCACCATGAGCTTTTCCCAGACACTGCAGCCCGCGATCGAATTGGCCGAGAACGGCTTCCCGGTCTACCAGCGCTTACATGACCGTTTGGCCGCCGATGTTCGCAAATACACCGAACTGTACCCCTCCACCGGCGAAGTCTATCTTCCCGGCGGACACGTGCCTGAGGTTGGTGAAGTTTTCCGGAACCCCGACTTCGCCCAGACCCTAAAGACCATGGTTGCCGCCGAGAAAAAGGCCCAACACCAGAGTAGGGCCGCCGGGATCCAGGCGGCCAGGGACGCTTTCTACAAGGGACCCATCGCCGAGAGAATCGTGGAGTTCATCACCGCCGAACCGCTGCCCGATGCCAGCGGCTCCGCCCACAAGGGGTTGCTTTCCTACGAGGACATGGCTGAATGGAACGCCAGCGTCGAAAGCAGCGTGTCCCTGAATTACCGGGGTCTGGAGGTCCACAAATGCCCGGCCTGGACCCAGGGGCCGGTGTTCCTCCAGCAGTTGAGCATCCTGGAAGGCTTCGACCTGGGAAAGATGGGGCACAATACCGCCGAATACTTACACACCTGGATCGAGACCTCCAAGCTGGCCTTCGCCGACCGGGAAGCCTACTACGGCGACCCGGCCCACGACGAAGTGCCCATGGAGATGCTGCTCTCCAAGGGCTACGCCGCGTCCCGGCGCAACCAGATCGAGTCCACGGCTTCCATGGTCATGCGGGCCGGAGACTTGGGCGGCGGCGTGCCTGATTATATGGGCCGGGACGTGGCGGACGACAACCGCCTAGCCTTGGGGGTGGCGGCCCGAAGCGTGCAGGACCTGGGTCTGGACCACGCTCACACCGGAGACACGACCCACTTAGACTCTGTGGACCGGGAAGGAAACATGGTGGCTTGCACTCCCAGCGGTGGCTGGATCGGCACCTCCCCGGTCATCAAAGGTTTGGGATTCCCATTGGGCACTCGAGGGCAGATGTTCTACCTGAACCCGGACCGGCCCAACGCCCTGGCGCCCCGCAAGCGGCCCAGAGCCACCTTGACGCCATCACTGGTCACCAAGCACGGCGACCCGTACATGGTCTTCGGCACGCCCGGAGGTGACGCTCAGGACCAGTGGACGCTCCAGTTTTTCTTGAACTACGTCGACTTTGGCATGGACCTTCAGGAAGCGCTGGACGCCGCCACGGTACACTCAGTCCACTTCCCGTCATCCTTCTACCCGCGCGTAGGCTACCCTGGCCGCGTCATCGCCGAATCTCGCATTCCTGCCGGGGTCAGCGATGAACTGGCGAAAAAGGGGCATGAGATCGTCAACACCGGGGCGTGGTCCAACGGCAAGACCATGGGTATTCGCTACGACAAAGACCACGGCGTCATCATGGGAGCAGTTGCCCCCAAGGGGAATATAGGCTACGCCATCGGGTGGTAGTGGGGTTGGACACCTGACCACATGGGCGTAAAGTTTAGCCACTTTGCGTGGGATGATTGACCTGCAGGAACCAGAAGATCCCCTCTTTACGAAGGGGGGCATCGCCGCCGAATCTCTTGGCTTTATACATACAGCCTAGAACCGTCTCAACCGGCATCACTAAACCTTGGCAAACTTCTGCACTCTCTGGTTTGCGGTGTCCACCCCGTACAGATATCCCCGGGAGTCGGTGTACACGTTGTGGCAGTTCTCGAAAGTTCTTCCGCGGGCTAGTAACTCCCCATCCAATGTATAAATGCTCAGGCGGGGTACTTGGTCGGTCACGTAGACGATCTGGTTGTCGTCGATGTGGATGCCCATGGGGAATTTGAAATCGGTCCACTGGTCTAGGAACTGTCCATCGGGGCTGAACACTTGCACCCGGTGGTTTTCCCGGTCGCAAACGTAGACCCGCCCGTCTTTGGCCACTCTGAGGCTGTGGGGCACCCGGAACTGGCCCGGACCGCTGCCCGGAGAACCGAAGGTGTCGATGTGCTCGCCGGTGGGGGTGAACCGGTGGATACAGGAATTACCGTATCCGTCGGAGACGTAGATCTCTCTGGAAGGAGCAACCGCCGTGTCCGACGGGTGGTTGAACGGCGCCTGCATCGTTGCTTTGTACCNTGTNCCNAGNGACATGAGCAACTCGCCTTCGGTGNTGCANTTCANTATCTGGTGNGCGTCNCGGTCGGCTANNTAGACCCCGTCATCGGGTCCGATNTAGATNTGATGNGCNTCNTCAAAGCGGCCTTCNTGNCGGGGCCAGGCNGCCAGNAATTTNCCGTCNNGNTCGAANACCATGAACCGGCGGNCCGNNNCNNTGAAANACGTANACCCGGTCATTGAGANTCNACNGCNACNGCNCTGGGNCNCTGNAAAGNTGTTNCTTCNGGCAACTGNGCCCAATCNGNCTGATACTCGTAGACGAAGTCTCCCATCCCGATGGTTATGGCCATGGGTGATTACCTCCAGGTTGTTGTCCGTTGCAATACTGTTGTCAGCATCCGGGCCTAGTTTTACAGATTTGTAGTCAGCACTTCCATGGGCCTCTTACCCACGGCATAGGTCTCCATAGGAGTCAGCTCACCCGAGTCTCCGTTGATGCTGTACGAGGCTAGAACGCCCGTTTCGGAGCCGGCGGCGTAGAGGAATTTGGCTTCGGGGTCTAGGCTGAAGGCGCTAGGAACAGCCTCGGTCGACACGCGGCCGGCGGCCGTCAGCCGACCGGTGGAGGCGTCCACTGAAAAACCGGCGNTGCTGTTGTGGCCCCGGTTGGGGGTGTACAAGAACTTTCCTGAGGGAGCGATTTGGATCTGGGAGCAAGTGTTGCGTCCAGAAAAGCCCTCGGGCAAGGTGGAAATAGTTTGGAAAGCCGACAGGTTCCCAGACGCGGAGTCTAGGTTATAGCCGGTTACGCTACCCCCTTGCTCATCGGAAAAGTAGACAACGTCCAGGCTCGGATGGAAGCAATAGTGACGGGGGCCAAGGAATTCAGACTGCTCCACCCTTGCCGGCGCGTTGGGAGTGAGCCGTCCGGAATCCTCGTCGAACTTGAACTGGAAGATAGCGTTGGGCCCAAGGACGTCTCCGGGAGGATTCATCACGCTGTCGTTCAAACGGGCGATGTGGGGTACGAAGGCGAACTTATTGGACGGGTCGGTCTGGATACAGTGAGCGGCAGGCGCGGTTTCCAGCCACTCGATGGGCCGGTCACCCAATCCTCCATCATCCTTGATCGAGTGTACCGCCACGTGGGCGCCTTGATAATAGGCGGACAGCAGGAATCGTCCGTAGCGGTCTGGGGACAGGTAAGTGGGAGAGTCAGGCACAGGAATCCTGCCGATCAGCGTCAACCCGCCGGTGTTGGGGTCGATCTGAAAGCTAGAAATTTCTTTACTGTTGCGATGACCCACGTAAAACACCGTTCTATCGGGACTGACCGCCGATGCCGACGGCCCACCAACTGCGGGCACTTCTCCCTTAGCGGTCAATTTCCCGGTCCCGGAATCGACGCCGAATATCAATACCTTGTCATCGTCTTGCAGGGAAACGTACATGTAGGTAGCCATAGCTAGACCTCCTCTTCTTTCGCGATCGCTTCTTGGTGGTTGCTGCCTAGGCGCGGCTCAGATTCAATAGCTATTAAGTTCGAAGCCAGCAAATTGTATCAAGACAAGGCATCGGATTCACCTGCTTGCCGGTTTGGAGTGAGATTTGTGTTTGTGGTAGTATCTGTTTGAGCGGCGTTCGCTCTTATCATAAATNAGGGGGTTTCACATGGCTACTATGATAGACGGTGAGTCGTATTTGGGAAGGGTAATGATTCGGCCTCTGTCCAATTCAGGTGACATTACTCTTTATCTCTGGCCTTTGCGGTGCCTAAAAAGCAAGATGGGCGGGCCGACCTTCGGAGTTGATGTAAGGGGAGAGGAATTTATCCGATTCGACCCCCATGGGCCGCGCGGCCATTGGCACAAGGGCGGCTATGACAAGCTGGGAGCCGGGGGATCACACACGGAATTTCCCGATGGCTTGGTAGACAGCGCGGGTCAGATCTCTTGGGGTCTGGAGCAGATACGAGACCATGGGCAGCAGATGCTTGAGGCGGCGGGATATCCTGCCGATGCTGGAGCNATCGACGAAGATATGGTCAAGGCTGCGGCGGAAGCAGTCATGGCTCATCTAGAAGGCGAGGGCGATCTACGCTTAAGGGCCATAGATCAAGAGCTGATCACGGCTTAAGCGCTCTCCCCAGTCCGATACCATCTGTGTTAGGAGGCGGTTAGCAGAAGTCTGCCGCCTCCTATTCATGGGTCGGCGCCAAAGGAATCGGTATCAATCGGCGGGTGTGATTTGTGGTGAATAATCAATGTCCACTCGATTGAGTCTGCTTATAAAGGTTGTCCGGATATTTACCGGCGCCTTTTCAAACAGCCCCAACTTGAGAGCCCAACGAGGGTCGCTGCATGGAAACTGGCTGCACTATACGGTCAGTTACTACCATTGAGGGCCCAAGCCCTGACCTTCGTGGAAGGTTGAGAAATAATAAAGTTCAAACGCAGCCGCGCCAGTAAACCGTCGGTTTTCCTCACCGCTTCTTTTGTTTGTCGAGCGCGTCCTGGTATCTCTCGGATATGTCCGCCTGGCTGTCCCGCTGTTCAGTGGTCCACCAGGATTTAATAAAGGTTAGGATGGCATCCACTTCTGGCTCGGTAAGCTTATCTCCTAAAGCCGGCATTCCCGCGCTGCCAAATCCGAGCTTNCCATTCAGCACCCACCCTCGAAGTCGGGCGTCGGGGTGATGCCACGTGTGGCCCCTGTCATTGTGAATGGGNGCTCCGCCCCTTCCGCCTGCGCCGTTACTGTCGCCATGGCACACCTGGCAGTTGGCGGAATACAGGTCTGATCCCTCAATGGGTTCCTTTCCNGGCATGCTTGACGGNTCNATCGCCGCGTCAACGGCCGGAGCAGTCTGAATCGTGGGCATGGGCGTTGATGAAGGGATCTCAGTACCTGAACATGCAGCCAGAGCAACGATGGCCGATATGGAAACGATATGGCTGAAAAGGTATCTGTACATACTCCAGCGCATGTACTTGGGCCTCAGATTCGGTTGTCCGAGCAACATCGCGGCTCCGCCCTAGGAAGATGCCGGTCTCCCGCTTAAGAAAATGCCGGCATGACTCNGGTGCCGAACAACTCCAGGGACTGCATTATCTTTTCGTGGGGCACCCCTCCGGCATCCATGAATGTAATCACATTCTCGATGCCGCACGCTTTTCGCAATTCTTGTCTGTTCAATTACAAGTTCCGGTGGTCCGGCTAACATCGCACTCTTGAGAAGGTTCTCCCAAGTGATTTCGGGCTTAGGCTTGTTAGCTTGAGAAGCCCGGTTGTACAGTTGGAATTCCCTCTGTCGAATGACCGGAATCTCGAAATTCCTTCGGGCTTCCTCCATGCTCGGGGCTACGTGAACCGGTCTTGACACCGCCCATCCCTCTCCCCTGACGAACTGGCCGTTCCCGCTTTCGGAGCGAACTTCGGCGTATACATCGACGAAGTCCCGGAGGACATCGGTGGGCGTNCCCGCGGCCATCGCATAGTAGCCACGCTCCGCCGCCAGCCTAGCGGTGGGCTCGGAGGAAACCATTAACCAGATAGGCGGATGGGGCTTCTGATAGGGTTTAGGCACCAAAGTGAGTTTTGTTACCTCATCTTCCACGACGTAAGGCTCCTCGGACGCGTAGAAAGGGTGATGGGGAAGCTCCTTGGGCGGTATCGTGTAGTTAGGACCCTGATGGGAGAAATAATCGCTGGTCCACGCTTCTACCACGGCTCGATAGTCTCGGTAAATAGTTCCCGATTGGTGTCTGCGTTTCTCGGGTCAGGTTTAACATTGAAAGGGATGGTATCACTGGGTCTGCCGCCACGCCCAAACCCAACTTCGATCCTCCCTCTTGTCAGATGGTCTAATAGCGCTATGTCCTCGGCGAGTCGGATCGGATGCCACATGGTCGTGGTGANACAGGCGAATCCAATCTTGATCCGGCTAGTACGGCATGCCAGATCGCCGGCGAACAGAATCGGATTTGGTGAGTTGCCCAAACCTTCAGTGCTCCGGCAGCCATACGGCGTCAAACCCCAACTGTTCACAAAGTTGGACTTGCTCACGAATANCATCCAGTATTTGAGTGTAGGTTGCCTGATGCTGCCAATTATTTATCTGGGTGTGGAACCCAAATTTCATGATCCGCTTCTTCCCCGATGAGCTGTACAGTATCGCTAGATCGGTCGGCCCGCATCTTCTCATGCATCCCACCTTGAGCAAGCAGATTCTATCATGGCAAACAGGNTTCATCTTCCAATGGAACTTGGTAGCCAAGCTGGTGTGATAATATTCGCCCATTCGGGATAGGGAGGAAGCCGCTATGGATGTTGGCCTCACCACAGGTATCTCCACCGATTCGGTAGACGTGGCGGTCCTAGCCCAAAAGGCGGAGTCCCTCGGCTTCGAGTCCTTCTGGCTACCCGAGCACACTATCGTGCCAGTACACACGACCTCGCGGTACGGAGGGACCGCAGACGGCTCTATCCCCCTTTCGATGAGCGACTCGGGCGATCCTTTGATCGGCTTGGCTAGGGCATCGGCGGTCACCCAGCACATCAAGCTGGGCACTGCCATCAGCCTCGTGCCAGAGCATAATCCCATACTTCAGGCCAAACAGATCGCCACTCTAGACCGGCTGTCAAACGGACGATTCATATTTGGCATCGGCGCTGGATGGCTCCTGGAGGAAACCAAGATNATGGGCGGCGACTTTGAACATCGTTGGGGACAAACTAGGGAGGCCATTCTGGCGATGAAAGAACTCTGGACCCAGGATGAAGCGGAGTTCTATGGCAAGTATTACAACTTTCCGCCGGTCAGATGCAACCCGAAGCCGATCCAGAAACCCCACCCTCCTGTTTTTCTCGGCGGGAACGCGCCTAACGTGTTCAAACGCATAGCCGCTTGGGGCGACGGATGGATGCCGGTGCGGGTAACTCCCGAGCAAGTCAAGATGGGCCGGGCCACTCTGGATGAGCTTTCCGAGGCGGCCGGGCGCGACCCAAAGACCATCAGGCTGATGGTGTGTAACGTACCGGCTGATAGGGACNCTATCAGGGCGTTAGAGAGTGCTGGGGCTGATCGGGTCACCGTGTCCCTACCGCGTGACACGGGCGAAGGGATGTTACAGAAACTGGAGCAAATAGCGGACAGCGTCCTGACATAGGCTGCTGCCACTTGCTGCGCTGCCGTTTCTATCTTTGGAGAGGAGTAAATATGGGCTGGTCGCTTCATCACAAAACCGGGCTGATCCACTGTTCACCGCAACAGGCGTACCGGGGTTACACCTTGTTCTCCACCAATCGAGGCGGCTATCACGCCAACCTGATAGATATGGAAGGGCGTATCTGCCACCGATGGTACTCGGATGAGGGTATCTCTTATCCGTACCTTCTACCCAACGGAAACTTACTGCTTCGAACGCATCCACCTCAAACTGAGGGTGAAGAGAGGTTCGGGGGCGCGTCGGGGGCGATATTAGAGTTGGACTGGGACAGCAACGTAGTCTGGGCGTTCCGGAACTCCATGCTGCACCACGATTTCCAGCGCTTGCCCAATGGAAACACGCTGGTTTTACTTTGGGAGCCGATGCCGGATGAGTTTAGAGATCGAGTCGTAGGCGGGTATGAGACTGACGGCGACCCACGAGAAATGTTGGGCGACTTGGTTCAGGAAATAACCCCGGATGGCTCCACGGTTTACGAGTGGAAGTCTTGGGAGCACCTGAGTGACGAGGATGATGTGATCTGCTTCCTAGAGCGTCGGCGTGAGCGAACCCATCAGAATGCTCTGAACGTAACTTCCGACGGCGACTTTCTGGTCAGCTTTCGGCAGACCAGCACCGTTGGCATCGTCGAGAAGTCCAGCGGCGAGTTTAAATGGAAGTGGGGTCCTGGGGAAGTCAATCACCAGCATCACCCGACCTACTTGGACAACGGCCGGGTGTTGATGTTCGATAATGGTTGCCACCGGCGGGGAGCAAGCCGCTCGCGCATCGTGGAAGTGGACCCAGCAACCAACCAGATTGCGTGGGAATATCAGGGCGCGCCCGACATTTCATTCTACAGCTACAATATCAGCAGCGCCGAGCGCCAACCCAACGGCAACACGCTGATCTGTGAAGGGGCTCCCGGCCGCATCTTTGAAGTGACTCCCGAAAAGGCCATCGTCTGGGAGTATATAAACCCCTACTTTGGGGACGCGCCTTCCCGGGATCCGGCCAACTCGGTAAACGGGGTGTTCCGGGCGCATCGTTACGGACCGGACCATCCAGGGCTACAAGGTAAGGCATTAGACTCGGCCCGCTACGGTACTGTGAACCAACTTTACACGTAAACGGGTTACCCAATGGTCCGGTCAGTTGATTCGTCGTCGTAGTATTTAGGGTCCGTGTGCTCACGGAAGAGACGATAAAGGCGCACGACTTCGGATCGGAGCCCGCCCTGGACCGCCAGAGCGGTAAGCTCCGCCTCAGCGGCATGGCGTAATTCTCGAAACGTAGACTGCAGCGTGCGGTTCAAAGCGGGATGCTGCCTTACCGGTTCTAGAGGACCCCCGGCCTCAGATGCAACAACCCGGACCGCGGCGGCTTCCACCAAGGGTGTTAGCGGGCGCCGCCCCTGTGCCGCGAGATACGGAGCCCCCAACAGCTCGGCAAGGCGGGATAGGACGAGGAAGTGCACGTTGGTGCTGCCAAGGCACCCCAGGTCGTGCCGCAAGTCCAGGCCGGCGTAAGTGGACGGAACAACGACGCTGACCGGCGCCAGGGGATCGCCGCCCTTGAAATCCGCTACCAGGGTGAACAGACGTTCGGGTGCACGGGAGTCCAAAGGCTCTGTGACAAGCGCCATCGATCCCCCTTTTAACTAGTGCGGCTTTCTGAGGAGGCGACGGCTCTATTATGCCAGAACCGGACAAACAAAAAGACCACCTGAACGGTGGTCTTCAGAACCGGATCCGGTTGATTACCATAGGTGTCGGTCCAGGGACGGCGCCACTGCGGATCTCAGTCAATATCTGGACGCAGGTTGTGCCACTGGGTGTTCTGTTCAAACGTATGCCCGATTCGGCACAACAATGGCTCAGAAAGGTGCTTTCCCACGAACTGCAGGCTTAGGGGCAGCCCGTCGCTGTTCTGGCCGCAAGGCAAGGATATGGTAGGAGCGCCGCTAAAATCGTAGGGCACCGTGAATCGACCCCAATTGGCGTCGTCCAGCAAGAAAGAGGGCCCGTACATCTCCTCCAAGGTGATGGGGAAGGGAGGCCGGGTCATAGTGGGGCAGCCGATCACGTCGATATTCTCGAAGACGTTGGCCAAGAGGCCACGACAGGCTGAGCGTACGTTGTTTGCCTTGGCATATTCGGCCCCGGTGACCGCCGCGCCCATGTCTAACCAGCCTTGGAACCAGGGTCCGTAATCGTCACGGCGTGAAGGATAGGTTGCCTCGTGGGCGGCCAACGCCTCCGAAGCGCAAAGCACTCCCCACGCGTCCATATAGCCGCTGATATCGGGGAATTTTATCGGGACTATCTCGGCGCCCAGTCCTTCCATAACTCGGATACCCGCCAACACGCTTTCCACCAACTCCGGGTCGGTGTTTCCGGAGATGTATTCTTCGTCCAAGCCGATGCGGAGGCCCCGGACACCCTGGTCGATTCCCTCCAACATGTCTGGCACCGCGGCGGGCAAAGACGTGGGGTCGTTCGGGTCCAAGCCGGCGATGGCCTGAAGCATTATTCCGGCATCGGCTGCGCTACGGGTCATAGGGCCGATGTGGTCCAAGGATTCGGCCAAGGCAAACACGCCGTAGCGGCTGACTCTCCCCCAAGTGGGCTTGATCCCCACGATTCCACAGGCAGCAGAGGGAAATCTGATGGAACCGCCGGTATCGCTTCCCAACGACCCGAAACACAGCCCTGCTGACGTAGCCACGCCGGAGCCGCTGGAAGAGGCGCCGCTCCAGAGGTTTGCGCCCCAGGGGTTTACCGGCACCTGAAACTCAGGGTTGTAACCGGCCATGGCGCCCTCAGTGAGGTTTAGCTTGCCCAAGATGATCGCACCGGCAGCGTTCAGCTTCTCGACCACTGTGCAATCAAAATCCGGGACATGATTCATCAAAGCCTTGGTGGCGCCCATCGTCTTCACGCCTTTGGTGAAGCACAGGTCTTTGACGGCGATGGGCACCCCGTGGAGCGGTCCTAGATAGTTTCCGGTGGAAATGGCCCGCTCCGCGGCTTGAGCGGATGTCCTTGCCTGCTCGGCCAGGACGGTGGCATAGCTCTTATAGTGTTGGTCCCGTTCCCGGATGCGTTCGAGCATGGCGTCCGTGACTTCCACGGGCGATAGCGCCTTGGACTTAATCAACTCCGCCAACTCGGTGATTGTTTTGAAGTGTAGAGGTGTCTCGCTCATTGGTAGTCTCCTCTTGGCCGCGCTTTGATCCACCTAAATTCAGTTGCCCACCCATCCGGCCCTCTTTAAGCTAGGCCTTGCCAGGTTAGCCGGATTCGATCTCCCCGATGAAATCGCGCACCCTCCCCGCCAGCAGGTCAGGAATCTCCACCTTCATGTTGTGGCCCACGTTTTCGAAGGTCCGCAATCGGGCGTTTGGCATCTGTTGGGCCATCAGACGTTGGACTTCTGGGGGAGTAATCTCGTCCTGAGCAGCCGCCAAGATCAGGGCCGGCGCAGAGATATGGGGCAGCAGTGGGGTAAGGTCCTCTTGCAAGAGACAGGCTTGAAGGGCCAAGACTACTTCGGCCTGGGTTTTCCCTCCTTCGGCAGCGTACCACTCTATCAAGCCGGGCTCCGACTGAGGACCGAACCTTTTCTGGGCATCGGACAGCAACCATGCTTCGGTTCCCTCTTCCGCAAGCGTCCGGCGCCACACTCCGGCGTCGATGCCCGCTCCCATCTGGGCCAGTTTGGGAGTGGATGCCACCAGGCTGAGACTATGGAGCCGTTGCGGGAAGTCGTGGGCGAAACGCAGGCTGACGATCCCGCCTGCGGAGGCTCCGACCAGGTGTACCTTGTCGATCGCCAGGTCGTCCAATACCGCGGCGATGTCGGTAGCCAATCCCGGTAGCGAGAATGCTTCTGGAGGAGGAGGCTGCGTGCCGGCATGGCCCCGCATGTCGAAGCGGAGTACCCGGTGGTGGCGAGCCAGCGTAGGCACCCAAGCCCGCCATCGGTGCAGGTTTCCCGCCGCCGCATGGTGCAGCAATACAACACTTTTAGCCTGCCAAGGCTCGGTAAAATCGTCCAGATGGTAATGGAACTGGGTTCCGTTTAACTGCAGATACGGCATTCGTGTTAACCCTCTTTTACCCTAGATCTCGGTCATTTCCGGATATAAGCCATGTTCCCTTTGGAACTGTTACTCAGGGTACGAGCAACCGCACGATCTCCTCAACTGACGGTGCGTCTTCCATGCCGTCCACCAGATCAGCCAGCCTGTCCCGGTTACGCTCCGGCAGGTGGCTGGCGCCCACCGCCCAGCAGGCGTGGAATTTCTCCAGGTGCTGATCCCTGCTAAGCGGCTTGTCCGGGTGCCCCAGTACCTGATCCAGGATCAATTCGTGTTCCGCTCCGTTCTTGAGACGGATACGCATCCGCTGCGGCACCATGACGTTTTGGTCCGTGATCGTCAGGTCTTGCACCACCGTTATCCGGCCTGCCAATTCGCGGACCGCCAGATCGCCGAGCCTGTCTTCCCAGAAATCATTGATGAAAACGGTACCACGGATCAAGGCCACCGCCGCGACGTATGGGATCGAAAGCTTGGCGTATTGCGGCGACGGGACTCCTTCTTCCAAGGGACGTCCCACCAGACGGTAAGGCAACGGCGGGACCAGGACTTCAATGTCGTCCACGTCTCCCGCCCGGAATCCATGGCATTCTTTCAAAATCAGGACGGCCTCTGCCGCCCCGTGGGTCAGGCGGCCGCAGGGAAACGGCTTGTGGGCTATCTGCTCTACACGCCAGACACTGCCTAAGTTGGCCAGTACATCCGCAACGTCGTACTCCCCTTCAAATAGCCTGAAGTATCCATACCGGCCCTCCAGAACCTCAGATGGCCCGTGGATTCCTCGGTCCGCCAGTGAGATTGCGGTCACCGCCGCCCTGGCATTGAAGGCGGTCTGCATGGAGTTCACCTGAACTCCTTCGGTGTGTGGCTGCAGTGTACCGCAGATCTGGCTGTATACGATCCCCATAGCATGGGACAAGGTTACCTCGTCGAACCCAGAGATCTTGCCTGCCGCGGCCACGGCGCCAAATGCCCCCAGAGTGCCTGGTCGGAAATGCGCGATGGGAGACTTTGACGATAATCCGATCGCACAGGCCACGTCCACGCCCAGT
>PAJQ01000066.1 GCA_002710215.1 Chloroflexota bacterium
AGAGTCCGTGGCGACGCGGTGGTCATGCCAGTTTTCAGGGCGAATGGTGCCTGGAGTCAGGTTTCGAATAATCCCATTCGGGACGTCCCCATCGGAACGCTAGATTTTCCCGCCGTCATGGGCATAGGCTCTTCGTTCGCGTTGGGCCTGAGTCTTGCCAGGCCCGAAACGAAAATCATCCTTTTCGACGGCGACGGTAGCCTTCTGATGAACTTGGGGAGCCTGGTTACTGTGGGCAACAAGGCTCCCCAGAACCTATATCACTTTGTCCTGGACAACGGCGTTTATGCTACCACCGGCGGGCAAGACACTCCAGGCACAAACTCGGCCTCCTACTCTCAATTGGCGCGCTCCGCTGGTTACGCTGCCGTTTTCGAGTTCGATGAGTTGGAGGATTTTGACAATNAGGCCGAAGAGGTCTTAANANAGNCGGGGCCGGTCNTNATTTGCGTGAAAACCGTTCCAGACATACGAGGTCCGCGGCAGCCAATTGGTCCGGTCAATACTGAAGTCGTGCAAGGAAGGCCGCAGGCGATTGACAATCTACTTGGGGAGTTCGGACGGAGTTGAGCGAATCATTATTTTCACCAATAAGAAAGTGTGCCTAATTCGTCTTGTTCGCATAGCTATCAGCAAAGCAATCCAACGTAAGTCGCAGTATATCTAGTTCGCATTAGAGGAATTACTTCATAAGCGCTAGGTCACTGGTTCGAACCCAGTCGTCGCCACCAATCTGGCATTCCCTCAGCTTCCCAGTATGCCCCATTGTCGTGCTGCACGGGACCATTGCCACATTTGGGGCCCCCAATGAGTTCCTCAGCGGCCAGGCGTACGTAGATTCAGCAAATTCTCTCCCCCGGCTTCCCACGTAGCGGTGGCCAAGGCGGAAAAACCGCCCACCTTGAAGGTAATCTCTTTTCCTGCGAAAGACTGACCTGGAGGTTGGTGGATTCTAAATTTGTAGGAACCTCCGGTGGTTACCTTGGTCGACGCAACTTCGGTGGCGCCGATCGTCGCGATTACCGTGGTGCCATCAGGGGCTAGATCGGGGTCTATCAGAGCTGTGCCAGAGAATCTATGAGGTGGGTCGGTTAGGGCGGCTAAAGCTCCCGCTGCCTGTAACTCCTCAAGGGTGCACAAGAAGTTTTGATCGGTAGCCGGATCGCGGCAATAAGCATTATTCCAGTCGGTTTTGGCCAAGTTAGTCCCGGTAAGGTTGGTGTTGAACAACCTGGCCGTGAGCAGAAAAGCTTCACTCAGGTCAGCTTTGCTGAGGTCGGCTTGGCTAAGTGTAGCCTTGGAGAGATTAGCGCCGGTGAGGTCCGCTCCACTGAGGTTGGCGCCATTCAATTCCGCGAATCTAAGGTCGGCATTGGACAGATCAGCGCCGGAGAGATCGGCTCTTTGTAAAATTGCGCCAACCAGGTTGGCCCCAGTAAGATCGGCGCCGGCGAGATACGCTCTATGAAAGTTTGCCGCCGGGAGGTTAGCCCCTGAAAGGTCTATTCCAGGCAAGTTGGCTCCCACAAGGCCTTCGACTCGAAGGGCAGCTAGAGCTTCCACTTCCTGTTTAGTCATTTGCGCTGGGGTTGGCAGGGGAGCGGGAGTCGGTGTTGGCGTTTGGGTCGGCGTAGCAGTAGGGGCCGGTGATGGAGTTGGCGTGGGAGTAGGCGGCGGTACCGGCGTTGGAGTAGCCCCTGGTATCGGGATGGGCGTAGGGATTGGGAACGGTGTTGGTGTTGGCTCGGGAGTTGGGAGCGGAGCTGGCGTGGGCGTACGGGTTGGAGACTGTGTTGGAGTTGGCGTTGGCAATGCGCTACCGGCAGGTGTTTTCGCGACCGTGATCGGCTCACCAATCTCGATCGCCAAATCAGCGGAACACGTTCCCAGCATTTTCTCCAAGGCGGACCATTCATCAGCGGTTGCGGTGAGGTTCCAAGCCGCCTTCACCTGTATCCAGTTGACGGCGTATTCGCACCAATAACCCATATTGGGCGGCTGCCAATCTTCCGGCCCGCTGGCTCCCCTGGAGCGAACCACGGTTAGCGCGACGGCTATCAGATGTCCATCAAACGAGAGGTTATTGAAGTAGTCCCCTTTGTTCTGTGAAGACCACGCCCAAGCGCCCGACCGGTGGGCGTTGACCAAGGGCACCATATGTACTATATCCAAGAGCCTGGCAAATCCGACCGTCGTGCCGGTGAATGGAACCAACCACTGACCGCCGTTAACGGTGCAACGCCCGCCGATCCCGAAGTTCACCGCCACGGTGGATTCCTCTATCAAAACTTCCGCCCGGGTGTCTTGGCAATCGCCGTCGGCGTCGATCCAGCGATGATTCCAGGCTTCCCGGCGGTAGGCGGGGAGGCCTTCAGGGATGGCTGCGATGACCAAGCCTGGGAGGGTGATGGGGCCACTTAAAGCCGGCGACGCCGGAACTATGGCTGCGGCACTGGGCGCTGTGGTGGGCTCCGGCAACTTTGGGGGAGCGGCGGTAGGTATGGCCGCCGATGTTGGGATGCTTTTTGGAGGAACTGGCGCCTCGCCTCCGCATGCCGAGATTCCGGCTAGAAGCGCGGCAAGGGCCAAGGCGGNTATTGATCGCGGCCATCCAACCATTCCCGAATTCTAGCAGATACCGGCTGCTATTCATCTGTTGTTGCCTTCGNCAGGGACTGGTCGTCGGCGCCCCAACCGATCCGCCAATCCCATCTGCCCANCCCACGGGGGTTCGTCGCTCAGTACAGCGCCTGCCTCACTTCCTGTTCGATGGTAAAATCCAGCACAGCAATGCCATTACCCATTAGGTATTTCAGCAGCATTCAAATAGGAGGCCCCGACATGTCGACGGTTAACACGGTTTTAGGCCTGGTGGAGGCATCCGACCTTGGATTTACGCTGAGTCACGAACATGTGCTGCTCAGCGCCGCAGGGATGAGCCAAACTTATCCTGGATTCATCGACCACCGGGCCGTTGCGGCGGAAGGCATCGTCGAACTCAAGGCGGCTTTCGACGAGGGAGTGCGCACCATCGTGGATGTCACAACCTTCGACCTGGGCCGGGATATCGGCTTNTTGGAGGANGTTTCCCGGGGGAGCGGNGTACATATCATCGCCTGCACCGGCAACCATCTGGCCGTCCCTCGGGACTTTGCCGCGTCAACACCCAGCGCCATCGCTCCCCATTTCATCCGGGAGATTCAGGAGGGCATCGAGGACAGCGGCATCAAAGCCGGAATCATAAAGGTCGCCAGCGACCGGGGCGGTATCACCCCTCCCCAGGAGATTGTACTGCGGGCCGCGGCCATCGCCCAAAAGGAGACTGGAGNGCGAATCTCCACGCATACCTGGTCCCCCGACCGGGTGGGAGAAGCGCAGGTCCGCATCCTGNAGGAAGAGGGAGTGGACCTGAACCGCGTCTACGTGGGCCATAGCAACGACGACACGGACCTGGATTATCTCCTAGGTCTGCTCAACAAGGGCGTCTGGTTGNGGTTGGACCGCTATCCCGGGGGCCGCACGGCGGAAACTCCCAACTGGGAGCGGCGCACCGANGTCGTNAAGCANCTGATCGACGCNGGNTTCGCNCACCGNCTNATGCTTTCCCACGANAANTCGGTCCCCAGNACCCAANNCNNCAGNGANATNNNNGAGNANAGGAAGGCGTTCAATCCCGACGGGTANCTGTTCATCACCCGCAAAGTCTTGCCCCGGCTAAAAGAGTTGGGAGCCACCGATCAAGACATCAACGCTATTATGGTGGAAACCCCCCGCCGCTTCTTCGACGACGCTTAACGGCGATGCTCGCTGCTTGATCAATCGATTATCCGGTCCTAACGAATAGAGAATGCCCTTGAGGCCCCCAGGCAGACATATGAAC
Source organism: Chloroflexota bacterium (assembly GCA_002710215.1). GTDB lineage: Bacteria > Chloroflexota > Dehalococcoidia > Lucifugimonadales > UBA3495 > UBA11650. The sequence continues at coordinate 3,881 of PAJQ01000066.1, forward strand.
GGAAGTGAGGTACAACATGGCACGCCTAACAGGAAAAATCGCCTTGATTACCGGAGGCGCCGGAGGCATCGGACAGGCGGCCGCAAGAAAATTTACCGCGGAGGGCGCGCGGGTCGTCTTGGTTGACCTGGACGAAGCCGCGCTCCAAACCGTTGTGGAGTCCATCGGCGAAGATATGGCCAGTTATGCGGTCGCAGATGTTACCCAGCCGGAACAGGTCAAAAGTTATGTCAACTCGGCTGTCGAACGTTGGGGTGGCATCGACATATATCTGGCGAACGCGGGAATCGAAGGTACACTCTCCACAATACCGGACTATCCCATCGACATCTTCGACCGGGTGATGGCGGTCAACGTGCGAGGAGTCTGGCTGGGACTAAAGTATGTGATTCCAGTGATGCGTAACCGGGGCGGCGGCAGCATCGTGATCACTTCCTCTACCGCCGGCATCGGTGGCAGTGCCGGTATATCGGCGTACGTCACCAGCAAGCATGCGGTCATCGGCATGATGCGCACCGCCGCCCTAGAGTGCGCCCCCCTGGGTATCCGGGTCAACACAGTCAACCCCGCCCCAATCGAGACGCGAATGATGCGCTCTTTGGAGGAGATGCGCGCCGCCGCCGCGGACGATTCAGCGGTAACATTGGAGCAGACACAGCAATCCTTCGAGGCGCGCATTCCGCTTCAGCGCTACGGAAATCCCGAGGAAGTGGCAAACATGATGCTGTTTCTTGCCAGTGACGAAAGCAGCTTTTGCACGGGCGGTGTCTACATGGTGGATGGGGGCCGGTCCGCCGGCAGCCCATAGAGCCGGCTACAAGACAGACGTCGGCTAAGAATCCATAAATCAGTGTCTCTGGTAGAATTCAAACATTGTTGCACTTGGGCAGTCGCTCCGAAGCAACCGGCAGTGGGTTAAAGAGATCGTTTATTAGAACAAGTACATCCACCTCGAGAAGGAGGAGACATGGCAACTAAGAAGATGGAAATTGGGACGGCGGTGTCCAACGATCAGATCCGTCTGGCCGTTGCTTATAGTGAGGCTCTAGACCGGTGCACCCGTACCGGGGGCTCCAACATCGACGAAGTCATGGACTTTTTCGCCGAAGATGCCGTTCGGATTACTGTCGGCCGCGACCCGGCTGTTGGCAAGGCCGCGATTAAAGATAGCTTCCTCCGGCGATCGGCGCGGCTTGACCAAGTTGTCGAGCTAAAAGGGATAGACCTTTGGGGGGACATGGTTATCTGCCGGTTAGAGCGCAAAGACACGACTCATACCGAATCGGGATTAGAACACCACTTGCGCATCCTGTTGGTCAAGGAAGGGAAGATCAAAAACCTGACCGTCGTGGTCGACCCTGACGAGGACAATCAGTTAAAACCCGATGTCCACGACTGACGAAAAGTCTCCCTGTGCGGCCGGGAAGTTATACTGCGGAGTACGACTTAACGAAAGGCTAGCTTGTTACCCGTCAAATGACGGTTGAGATAATACCAATATGAGTACCGACGCAGGCGAACCCAAGGCTAATGGGCCCCGGCAAAGCCTCACCCGGCGCATCGCCGCTTCTTTTCGCCCCTATCTGCCCCAGATAACCATCGTCGGACTGTTGATCCTATTTACCGCCGGACTAGGCGTAGTTAACCCGCTACTGATCCGGGTTATATTCGACTCGGCGCTATTCCCCGAAAGCGGCAGCCCTAACCTCAACCTGCTATGGACCATCGCCGGTGTCATGGCCGGAATAACCGCGGTTACCAGTGCGATCGGCATCGTGCAAACCTACGTTACCAACCAAGTCGGGCAAAAAGTGATGCGGGACCTGCGGGACCGGTTGTACCGCCATCTCCAAAGCCTCTCTTTGGGTTTCTTCACCGGCACCAAAACCGGAGAGATTCAGTCCCGGGTAACCAACGACGTCGGTGGCGTCCAAAACGTGGTAACCAGCACCATCACGGACATCATTTCCAACATAGTGATCCTCATCAGCACCGTGATTGCCATGTCCATCCTTTCCTGGCAGTTGACCTTGGTAGCCGTGGGAATCGTACCTGCATTCGCGTTCTTGACTAGGATCGTCGGTGAGAAACGCCGCGCCGTGTCCGCCGAGGTTCAAAAATCCACTGCGGAAATGACTGCCATCACCCAAGAAACGTTGTCTATCTCCGGGATCATGTTGTCTAAGCTGTTTGGTCGGCAGAACCTAGAGATAGAGCGATTTCAATGGGAGAACCAGCACCTGTCCGACCTGGTGGTGCGCCGCCAGATGACCGGCCAGTCGTTCTGGGCCGTTATGCAAACGTTTTTCTCCATCTCGCCGGTGATTATCTACGTGTTGGCGGGCTACTTGATCTCGGGAATCGGGCGTGACGGTATCTCTCCGGGCACAATCATCGCGTTTACCACGTTGCAAGCCCGCCTATACTTCCCCATCGGCACGTTGCTTCAGCTATCGGTTGAGCTGCAGTCTTCCATGGCATTATTCGAGCGCATCTTTGAATACCTGGATATCAAGGCCGACATCGTTGACGATCCCGAGGCGGTGGGCATCCAGCCGGAGCGGGTGGCTGGGGCGATCAAGTTCGATTCGGTTCGAGTGAACTATGTCTCGGACAATGAAGAGGCTCAGGAGAGCGCCCAAACCAACGAATCAGATCCCCACTGGGCATTGGACGGGATCGATTTTGAAATCCTGCCCGGCCAGCTCGCCGCCTTCGTGGGTCCCAGCGGAGCAGGCAAGACGACAATCTCATACCTGATTCCCCGGTTGTACGACGCCAGCGAAGGCAGGGTGCTGATCGACGGAATCGACGTGCGGAAGATCAAATTGGAGTCGCTGTCCCGCATGATCGGTTACGTGTCTCAAGAAAACTACTTGTTCCACGCCAGTATCCGGAACAACCTCCTGTACAGCAAACCGGACGCTACTCAAGACGAGATGGAGGCCGCAGCCAGGGGTGCCTATATCCACGAGCGAATCTTAGAGTTCGCCGACGGCTACGACACCGTCGTTGGGGAGCGCGGCTACCGGATGTCGGGGGGCGAAAGGCAGCGATTATCCATCGCCAGAGTCATCCTGCACCAACCCAAACTGCTGATTCTAGACGAGGCCACTTCAGCGCTGGACAGCGCCAGCGAGCGGTATGTACAAGCGGCGCTAGAGCCGCTGATGAAAGGGCGGACCACGGTAGCCATCGCCCATCGCCTTTCGACGATAATGGCCGCCGACGTTATCTTCGCCATAGACCGGGGCCGCATCGTGGAACGGGGCACCCACTCCCAGTTGCTCTCACGGGGCAGGCTGTATGCCCAACTTTACGATGAGCAATTCCAGGGCGGGAAAGTAGAGTGTCATTGCGAGGATGGCGTGGTATTCAGCGATGGCACCGTCGCGTTCGCCGAGGACGGAAGACTTACCACTTCCCGCTGACCAGCGACACGAACGCCCACCGGTATCGAAAATCAGAGAGGTGGATATCCCGCGGCTCGCTTGAAATTCCGGAATTCCCGGCTCAATCGTCGCGTCCAAATGGCCGCTGATTGTGGCGGTAATCGCTCTCGGCATCTGCTAAAATCAACCTATGCGGCTAAGACTCATCGCAGTTTCGTTGGGTGTGACATTGTTGGTATTGGCTCAATCGGCCTGCGGCGAATCATCGATAAGCCAAGAAGCGGCCTCTCCCACGACAGTCCCCGGCAATCAAACCTCCCAATCTCAGCCGTCTTTGCCTGCTAGCGCTACCGCCGCCGTCACGCCATCCGCATTGCCGTCCCCCAAACTTTCACCAGCTCTCACACCACAATCAATCGACGAACGGGCACCGGCATCGACGATGGGACCCTCAGAGAAAGGAAATCCAGCTACCTTTGCAACAAAGGAAAATGCAGCTAATCCAGCCCCATCCCAGACAGCCGCAATTCCAACTTCTGAGCCTGCGGCGCCTCCACCTCCAATAGGTACCAAGGTGGGCAACCGGATTCCTGACTTCGAGCTTGAGCTAGTTGACGGTACTATCCTAACATCCGCCGATCTGCGGCAGAGAAGGCAACCGGCTTTTCTCTTTTTTCATGCGGCCTGGTGACCGGTATGTCGCGCCGAGTTGCGGCGATTAGCGACCCTGGACCCTAAATACACTGAAAACGTCGCGTTTTATCTGGTGGGATCAGACCCTTCTCAAACCGTCGACCTTCTGGAAAAAGACCGCCAGAAACAGGGTTACCCCTGGCCCGTGGCCGGATTCGGCAGCTCCGGCCTTCGGGAGCTTCACGTGTTGCAGCAATCTACCAAGATCGCCATCGACGGCAATGGTGTGATTACCTATCGGGATGGCTTTGGCCGGGGTGATTTGAATAAGTGGCGGAACGCCCTTGAAGACCTGACAGCCAACCGGAACCCGTCATAGAGCGTTTGGCCGGTGTGAAATGCCCTCACTGGCGAGAAATCTAGTGCAATGTCAGCAGTTTAGGCTTAGACGCCTGATACCTACACGAAGATACCGCATCGTGACCTGACCGGAGGTGACAGCATGGCGCAATTGGTCTTATATACATTTGGCGTCCTTCAGCAACCTCGTGACCACGAACAGATCAAGGGATTCCATGACCGGAACCCCTTTGTTTATACCAGCGCCGAGAACTCGGAGGGGTTCGTAGACCGGTCCGGTAATAGTTGGAAAAGAGACCACGCTACCCGTGAGCGGGATTGGGGCACTCGCGACGTCAGTCCCCGATTCCTTACCAGCGGGGAGCACCGCGATGCCCCGGCAACCCTTTCTCTTTGGGAAGATGTGGAGTCGGTTTACGCCTTCACCTACTATGGGTTCCATGCCGAGGTACTGAGCAAACGCGACGACTGGTTCGTCAAAGGTGACTGGCCCGCCTTCGTAGCCTGGTGGATACCGGATGACGAGACCCCCACCAGAGCACAGGGCGCCAAACGCCTGGAGCACCTGCACGATAACGGTCCAACGGCCCATGCCTTTGATTTCAAGGCCCCATTCGATGCGGAAGGACAACCGCTGCGCATGGACCGGGGTAAGATTCAAGCCCACGCGGAGATCGTTCGTTCCCATATGAGACCCGAACCGCACGCCTAACGGCTGCAGGTTTCTGGGAAGAAGACCGGGGTCAAGCACCCCGGATAAAATCGGCAGAGGAGATATAGATAATGGCAAGTGACTCGTCCGGAGGGCTACATTACAGTGGCGATGTGACCGTGGAAATCACGGACCCGCAGTTGACCTTTTCCAATCCCCACGGCCAGCGAGTCGGACCCCGGTGGGTTCGTGGCGAGATGGTTTTCGCCATGCCGGCGGGAATCGTCTACATCGATCCGGAAAGGCAGAAATATGGCAAGGAATTTGTCCTGGTATACACCATCGATGGCCCCGATGGCAGGCCGGAAAGAGTTACGGGCCAGTTCGGTATCTACGACACCAGGCCCGGAGATCCGGGTTACAGTCCCATCTGGCGCTACAATTTCGTAATCGTACCCCGCGATTATGAGGCCAACACCCTCCGGTCGGAAGATGACATTTTGAAAAGCGGTTACGAGGTCGTTCAGTCAGACACCTACACGAATTGACCCGTTCTGTAAGAGGCCAGCGTGACTGGCCAAGGTTCCTCGGACAGACTGGTACTTAGCTCTTTGGAAATATGTGGTGGACGCGGACAAGAGAGCGCGAAATGTCCGGCTCACACTTACCCCACCCATCTCAAACATGAAGGGTTTCGACATGGCTAGATGCTTGGACATGTCGCGCATGCACCTGGAAAATCGTGGATCCATCAACAAAAAACTCTAAACTCTCAGTCGATACAGCGATAGTGCGGCGGTGAAAAAATGAAAACATTTACATGTAAAGAAATAATGAATGGTGAGGGTGGATGCGATGAGGCTTTTGAGGCTGAGACCGCAATGGATATCGCCAAGCAAAGTGCTACGCACTTTATGAACTCTACTGACGAAGCACATAAGCCCATGAGGGAAATGATGGCAAGTTCTCCTAGCGAAGAAGAACAGAAGAAATGGTGGGACTGGTTTAATAGCGAATGGGACAAGAAAGAGGAAGTGTGAACGCCTGATCCAGAACCCCATAGGCCCGATGCCGACAGTTCGAATTCACGATTCGGTATGGAGGAGCGGTGATGCCGCGTCTAGATATAACCCCAGAAACCCAAGTGCCTCCAGAGGTGCGGCCGCGCTATGCCCAGGTTACCGCGGTTCAGTCAGGATTAGCGGACACGTTCCGGGCGTTGTTCGTCAACCCCCAGGTAGCGAACGGGTTGGCCGGCTTGGACGAACTCGTGGGCCAATGTGATCTAGAGCCTTGGATAACATACACCGTGGCTCTCGCCGTGGCTCACGAGCAAGATAGCGCCAACCTTTGGAACGCTTTTGAGCCGCTGGCCAGTGAGGCCGGGGTACGAGACGCGGTCGTTGACGCCATCGCCGCGGGCACCGCGCCCCGAGGCCTGCTGCCCAAAGAAGGCATATGGGTCCACTTCGCCCTAGAGGTGATTCGCAATAAGGTACGTGACTCGACTTGGCAGGCCGTAACTCACCTTGTGGGTGATGCGGGAGCTGTGAGCTTGGCCTTCACGGCGTGCTACTACGAGATGATGGGAAGGCTCAACAGCAGCTTTGGGTTGGATACCGCGTAAGGGAGACGATAACGCCGACGGGACGACTAACGTGGACAGGAAAAGTGATTCGCTAACCTTTCGCCGGCGCCACCATGACATCGTTGCCTGAGATTCGCACTTCGTAAGCCTGAACGCCTTCTTGGGCCGGCGGACCAACTACCTCGCCGGTAACCACGTTAAATGTCGCCCCATGAAGGGGACACTCAACTTCCTCTCCGTCAAGGTCGCCATCCGAAAGTGTGCCTCCACTATGGGTGCATGAATTGCCGATAGCGCAGTAATTCCCATCCACGTTGGCCAATAGCAATTCTTCGTCACCCAAGGTAACCGGCTTCATTTGGCCGGGAGAGAGATCGCCTGTTTCGGCAACCTTTTCAAATCCTGGCTCAGCCATATTTTAATCACCTCTTAGAATATCGGACATAATCCTGTATGTAGCCGCCCAGTAAACGGAACTGGTAGATAAGGCCAAAATTACCAGAGTCCCCTCCTCCCTCTCAATAATTTTGGGCAGGAAACCTTGGGCCAGCAGCGACGGGGAAGGCGTAATATAATAAGACTTCTCCTCTCACTTTGGGGATGCCCCTAAAAAGTAGTGCGGGGAAGGCCTGCTCACCGGATTCTAAAGCCTGCGATTGGAAGGTCAGCGATGCAAACGGCAACTATCATCGAACCGGCGGTAAAAGATGTCTCTTATCTCGATCCCACCGGACACGTCCATACCGAGATTCGCCGGTTGACTCCCCGCCTTGAGGATATCAAAGGCACCGTCGCCGGAATCATGGACAACTGGAACGACACCTCAAGATTTTTCTTCTTAAGCCTGGCGGAAACCCTGGAGAAAGACCACGGCGTCACCAAAGTAATCATGAGATCCAAGCCGGCCGCTTCCAAGGGGGCTACCGATGAAATGCTGGATGACATGGCCAAGGAGGCCGATTTCATGGTCGCCGGCGTGGCTCTTTGAGGGTCCTGCACTTCGGGCAGTATGCTCGACGCGATAAAATTCGAAGAGAGGGGCAAGCCGACGGTGGTGGTGGCGACATCCAGCTTTGTGCGGCTGGCCAACTCCATCAAAAAATCCATGAACCTGGAAGATTTGCCATTGGTAGTGGTAGCCCATCCCTTGGGAACGGAACTAGTCGCCGCGCGGCAGGCTCGGGACGCGGCGGACGATATCATCAAAGCTATCGCCGGGTAAGCATCCCGGTAGCGTAGCGCATAGGCCACGCCAAGAGTCCCAGGATATACGCTGTCACGCACAAATCTGGTGGCGCGAAGAGTAGATAAAGAATATGGTTGCAGGCAAAGAAACGGCCCGGCTCAGTGGATCTGACACGGTCCAAGGCGCCGTGGAAACGATAGAGCAATACTTCGACAACAGTTGGACCGACGGCCTCCCGATCGTGCCTCCCACCGAAGAATTGGTTGGCCGGATGCTAGAGGCGTCGGGACGGGACCCCATGGAAGTCCTGGGGATAATCCCGCCGCGCATGGGTGTGGCCACGGTGGAAGCGCGGTTGAGGACACCCCTTTCGGAAACCACTTGGGTGATCTGGCGCTATGATTGGCCTTTCGCCGAAGGCAACCACAC
>PAJQ01000067.1 GCA_002710215.1 Chloroflexota bacterium
GCTGAGGCGCGCCACAGTCCATACAGATTCAGGTAGTTGTTTTGCATCCTGAGCGCGGATACTTCAGTCCGGCTCGGCTTGCGCCGTTATTCCCGGTCTAGATTTTCGCCCGGCGCCGATCGTCAACCGGTAACAGAGGTCCACCGGCTATCGAAATTCCAGCGTTGGCTATATTTACCGCCCTAGGGGACGGCGATTCAGGGCTGTTGCGCGACTTCGCCATCATTATGGCCGTCGCGGGAGGCGCCCTGGTATTGTGCCGGCAGACTCGGCTGTCACCGATATTGGGCTATCTGGTCGCCGGGGTAGTGATCGGCCCCTCTGTCCTGAAGACGGTGGAAAATCCGGACACTATCGGACTGCTGGCCGACCTTGGATTGGTTCTTCTGCTATTCGGGATCGGCCTCGAGTTTGGCTGGCAGCGCATTCGGGGCGTGGGCAGTAGGGTTGTCCTCATCGCGTTGATAGAAATGTCCATCATGTTCGCCCTGGGATTCGAAGTGGCGACCTTGATGGGCTGGAGCGGCACCGAGAGCGTTTTCTTGGGGGCGGCCCTAACTATAAGCAGCTCGGCCATCTTGATGACCATGCTTCGAGAGTCGGGCCAGTTGCTGCACGCGCGGGGAAGGCTGATCGTCGGAATCTTGGTGGTGGAGGACTTCGCCGCGGTCATACTGCTTACGGTCCTAACGGGTGTGGCGACTACTGGTACCGCCAATGCGGGGGACATCGGCCTCTTAGCTTTAAAGCTAGCTATATTCGGAGCGGCCGCTTTGGTGTTCGGCGCTCTGTTCGCCCCGCGGTTGATTCACTTCGTCAACCGGTTCCGGTCCGACGAGACCTTGCTGATCACCGGTTTGGCCTTGTGTTTCGGCTTGGCCCTAGCGGCCGAACAATTAGGTCTCTCGGCAGCGGCGGGCGCTTTCCTGATCGGGGCCGTGCTGGGAGATTCCCATCATGCTGAGGAACTCGACCGGATAATGAGTCCGGTGCGGGATATGTTCGCCGCCCTGTTCTTCGTGACCATCGGAATGTTGATCGACCTTTCGGAGGCGGCCCACGTCATTGGGCCGACCATCATCGTCGCCGCCGTTTTTATCGCGGGCAAATTGGTCTCCGACACCATCGGCACGTTGCTGGCCGGTCACGGGGGCCGGCTCTCCCTGAGTGTAGGGTTGGGTATGCCTCAGGCAGGCGAATTCTCCCTAGCCATGATTAGAACGGGCGTGGTCGCCGGAACCATCGGCTCTTTCATGTACCCGGTTATGACTGGGGCCACCGCTATCACGGCTTTGGTCTATCCTTTCCTGTTTCGGTCGACAGACGTCATCGCCGATTTCATCGACCGCCACTCTCCCAGGTTGATGAAGCAATACGGTGAAAGCCTAGTTCTGTCCCTTGCCGCCCTTCGCACCGCATTCCATTTCCACAGCCGCAGGGCCAGGCGGATCCAGCGCAGCGGGAGGCTCATTCTTCTGGACCTGGGCATCGTCATCGTAATCATCGCCATTGGGACCGGTATATTGAGATTCACCCCCCAGTTGTCCGGATTGATCCATCTCCGGGAAAGTCTACTGGGACTGGTAATCGGGGGATCTGTCTTGGCCCTCTGCGTCCCACCCGCGGTGGGAATCTGGCGGTCGTTGCGCACGTTAACCGAGGGCATAGCCGATTACGTGTTGCCCAGCCACATGAGAACTCCCGACACCTGGGGTGGAGGAAACCTTAGAGTGGTCTTGCGGGACACCATATTGATCCTAGTACTGATCCTGCCGGCGATCTGGAGCGTCCCCTTCATTTCCCATTTGCTGTCCCTCGGCAGTCTTTCAACACCGCTGCCCATCGTGCTCTTGGTGGGATTGGGGGCCGGTTTGGCCGGGGCAACATTCCAGATTCATCACGTGTTGGTCCGCATGTTCAGCCGGACATTTCTGGGGATGGACGACCCCTTCTCCTTGGAAGATATGGAGCACCGGTATCTGGACGATGATGTTTACGTTTATACCGACGACGGGACTGAACCCGATGAATTCCAGGACTCTGAAGCTGACCCTTTGGCAGCCCAAGAAAGGTCCGGGGACTGAAGCCGCTTGGCAGGCCTGGACATGGACACCGCCGATTAAATAATAGGCAACCGGCGAATGTTAGAATGGGTGTAAACTGGCCCCACGAAGTTTGTCGAAGAATTAATGAACAACTCGGAGATGCACCCGATGCGAATATGTTCCTTTTTGCCAAGCGCTACGGAAATCTTGTACCAACTGGGCCTGCAAGACCAGCTTTACGGCGTGACCCACGAATGCGACTTCCCGGCGGAAGTCAAGGAAAAGCCCAACGTGGTCCACAGCGTGTTCGATGGCATGGAACCCACCAGCGGGGAAATCAGCCGGGTAATCTCGGAGCGTTTAGAACAAGGCCTTGGTATCTACGAGATAGACCTGGAAGTGTTGTCTGCCGCTCAACCGGACCTATTGTTGACTCAAGCCATCTGCGAAGTTTGAGCCGTCTCGTCTCGGCAGGTGGCCGAGGTAACCGCGGGATTGGCCAAGCAGCCGGAAGTTATCTCCCTGGATCCTCAATACTTGGGGGACATATTAGAAGACATCCGGCGTGTCGGCCGGGCCACCGGCGCCGAAGAAACGGCGGAGACTATCACATCCCGGCTGCAGGAACGCATCGACGCGGTGGCGGAACGGGCCTCTCAAGCCAGCAGCAAGCCGAGGGTGTTGCACTTAGAGTGGGTTGATCCGCTTATGTGCGGCGGCCACTGGGTGCCCGAGATGGTGGAGTTGGCCGGTGGAGTCAACTGTTTCGGCGATAAGGACACCGGTTCCTTCCGCATGGAATGGTCTGACGTGGTAGCCAGCCAACCCGATGTCATCGTGTTCATGCCCTGCGGGTTCGAGGTTAAACGGGGATTGGAAGACGTGCCGATAGTGGCGGCGTTGGAAGGATGGGACTCATTGCCGGCGGTGGAGAACAACCGGGTTTACGTCGTCGACGCCAGCGCTTACACCAGCCGGTCGGGGCCCCGGTTGATAACCGGCTTGGAAATCATGGCGGAGATGATGCATCCGGAGTTGTTTTCGGGGTCGATACCAGAAGCGGGGGCGGCGCGTTTATACGGGAGCTTGGCCTCGGTTTAGGCAACCGGCAACCCAACTTATGGAACCTTCAGTTGAGCCGCGACCCTCGAAAAGGGTTTCGTTTGGCGACTTCGGCGGTCAACATCTCGTTCCCCCGGTTCAGCAAGGGCAACAACTTTTCTAACCGCTGGCCGGCATCAGGCAGTTCCAGCAGTTCTTGCTTTACGTCTCTCGGCAGCTCAATTCCGGAAGCCAGGCTGGAGGCGATGGCAAAGGCCAATGTGACCGGATCACCGGGCACTTCGGCCTGGGCCGTCCATCCGCCGGTGAGGGCGGTCAGATTTCGCAGATAGCCGCCGTAGGCCTCTTTGACTTCTCCGACAACCGAAGCCGCCGGATCTCCGGGCTCTTCGGTGAAATACCTGACTTGACCCGCCAGGTAGGGCACCTGCTGAGTGATCTCCACCACTTCGAACCGCTTTTCGCCCCTGGTCATAATGTTCAATCGGCCCTCTTCCAGCCGCTCTACCTGGACGATACGGGCGGTGGTGCCGACCTTGACCGGCTCGGCCGGCTCCCCAACTTCCTGTCCTTCCTTGATCAGGATGATGCCGAAAGGCTCCTCCCGGTCCACGCACTCTCCAATCATGGCTTTATAGCGCTCTTCAAAGATATGCAGCGGCATGGGCATTCCGGGAAACAGGACCACATTAAGAGGAAACAGGGACAGTTGAAGTAGATCTTCGGGCTGGCTCATAACATCGTTGAGTATATTCTCCCAGTCTTGGCAAGACAAGTTTGAGGGAGAAAGAAGGATTACGAGAAAGCGACAATGCTTAACGCAGGGTAATTTCCATCTCCCGCCGCGATAGACCTATATTTAACACTTTCGGGGGAAGTTGCTATTATATTTAAAGGCGTCATGTTATCCATAATTCCCGGGACGCCGGCGTTAATCCAACCGGCGGATAAATATGGCCATTATCGATAACCTGCTGGTTCAGATCTGGATAGGCAGCCTGGTGGCGATGGTTATCCTGGGGGTAATCATATCCGTGTGGGCGGCGTGGCGGACAATCTCCAGGCAGCGCAGCCAGCTGCTGGCGGTGAATACGGAGCTGGACTTAAGAGTCACCGACCTGTCGACGGAGATTAATCTCCGTCAACAGGCTGAAAAGGAATTGGCTGAGCAGGCCGCGGCTCTGGCCAGAGCCGACGAGATGCAACGCTCACGGCAGCGTATCGTCAGCGCCCAGGAGTCATTGCGGAAAGAGATTGCCCAGCAACTACATGGTTCGGTACAGAACCGTCTCATTTTCCTTGTGTTGTGGTTGAAGCAATTGGAGGCAACCGCCGAACCTAAAGGCGTAGCCTCGGAACTGGCCGATTTACGTGAGAAGTTTGAAGAACTGCTGGAGCAGGAGATCCGGTCCATCNTGNACCAACTGTATCCCTATATCCTGCGCCGGGGATTCGTGCCGGCCCTGCAATCCCTGGGCGACCAGATTGAATCCGTCATATCCATAGAACTANACCTGGACCAGGAACTGGTGCGCAAAGAAAGGCTTGATCGGAGTTTTATTCCAGAACAAGGCAAGCTGGCGGCCTATTGAATCGCTGAAAAAGCCTTGACCAATGTGGTGAAACACGCCAACGTAAGCAAGGTCTCGGTGAGGTTGGAGACGCCTTTCGGAGGGTGGTTCAGGCTGACGGTTCAAGACGATGGGCAGGGGTTTGCTGTGGAAGAATCCACGGAGGGCATGGGCATCGTGGGAATGCGCGACTACGCCGAGGCGATTGGTGGGGAGTGCGTCATTCTGGGGGCTCCTGGGAAGGGGACGNAGGTTGCCGTTANCCTTCCCCNTGTAATATTTGAGAAAGAATATCCAGAGACAGTTTCGCTTTCGGAATAAACGCGGCGGCGCCTTCTTCTCTGGCCAACCGCTCGTAGCCCTTTCTGGTATGGGCGCTGACGATGATGACTTGGACTTCGGGCACCTGTNCTCGCAGAATCCTCACTACCTCTAGGNCGTCTCCATCTGGCATGTCCACGTCGNTGATTACCAGGTCNGGAATCAGGCTTCCCACCAGCTTNACGGCTTCCNACCCGGTCNGAGCCTCCCCGACNACTGTGAACTNGCTGCNTTCTTTNTNACNAAGNANGCAGCCAGTTGCGGAACTCACCGGCATCGTCGGCGAGAACAACCCGGTAAACTCCGATTCGGTCTGTGGCCAGAGTTCCTCCTCCTCACTATGCGGTGTCCGGCAGTTAAACTGCCAGCAAACGATCAAGATGGCCAAACGGTTTCCCCCGATTAAGGGGCGCCGCTAAGAATCCTCCAAGTAGACCAGGGTAGCTTTTACCCGGGAATGAACTCCCTCTTCGNCAGGAATCTGCAAAACTTGATAGATGGCATTGATATAGGTTTCAACCGACTTTTCAGTCAGTGTCAGCCGTTGGGCTATGGTTGTGTTGTTGAATCCTTGAGCAATCAGCTCCAACACTTGCCGATGCCTGGGAGTTAGCCTGGCCGCCGGGGAGCCTCGCTTGGGTTGCAGGCTCTCCACAACTTCAGGGTCCAACACCACCATGCCGTCCACGCTGCCCTGAATCGCCCGTAGCACCGAAGCCATGTCGGGGACATTCTGTTTCAACAGATAAGNCCAACCGGGAGTTTCGCTCAAAGGGAGGCTGGAAACGTACCGGCGGTCCTTGTGGACGGAGAGCATGACGATTCCGGTGTCCAGCCGCCTCTCCTTGATCTTTAGCGCGGCATCTATGNCGTCCATCTCGCCCGGAAGCTCGATGTCCATTATCACTGCGTCAGGATTCTTCTCGGCGGCCATCGCTACTGCGGATTCGCCATCGGTAGCCACCCCAACGACGTCANNCCCCGGCTCCGCGNCAAGGNTATGGCNCAGCATCTCACGGAAAAGGGGTTCGTCCTCGACTATGAGTATCTTTAGCGGATCCAAACCGTGCTCAGCGCAAATCTCCGGTCAAGTCTCATTGGACTTGGGAGCCAAATCCCCACTTCGCGCTCACTATGACAGCGGCCCATAGTCGTGTCTACCACATGGAGTTACCCCTATCCATCATCGTGCTAGCCCGTGGCGGGTAACGGGAAAATAGTATGTCAAAAACTGGTCAAGTTAAGCCCAACTAGGGTGCAGTGGTCATCGTTAACCGGACCACACCGCCGGAATTGAAAGCCATCATGGAGCTTAATTAGGCCTACGTGTCGATCGGAGCTAACCGTGTCATTGGAAGAGATTAAACTTCCTTCGTCCGTCCCCTGGTGCCCTCTAGGACCGCCCTCTTCTGGAGGGACCGGGGACGGATGAGCAGGTGCCGCTAATAGATCAAAAAGTCACTGCCAAGAAGACCGCCGGTGGGACAGCCCTCCTCACCGGCGGGCTTTTGCGCGTCTTACCCGAAAGCTGGTGGGGCCTTTTTGCCGCCTTGCCCAACGCAGGTATTCGGAGATCTGAGGGTTGGCGCGGATCAGGTCGATGGTGTGTAGCTCCTTGGCCAACGTGGCTTCGGAGAAGAGGGCGTGGAGTTGCCGGTGACAGGTGGGGCAAAGCCTGGCCTTGGGTCCAAACCGGCCACCCTTGGCGCGGGGGATCAGGTGGTGCATCGTGTACCGCTCTGACTCTCTCAGGCACAGCTCGCAAGCGGCAGACTGGCCGTTATTGCCGGTCTTACCACCAATGGATCGATCGGAATCGCGCATGATGGAAACGGCTACTCTTGCTCTGGCTGTTGTAGCAACCGCCAACTGGGCAAGTCCACTCTCCATTCGTTTTCCTCAAGCAACATAGGCACGATCAAACCGGACATCATGCGGCCACTGGAAACCTGGCTTTCATCGCCGGTCATCCCGAAGGGGAGAAAGGCGAAGGCATGGTCGTCGTCCAGGTACGTGGTGGGGGCTACGCCCAACTCGGTTAGGTCTTCCAACGGCCACAGTCTCAGGATGGTGGTCCGGAAATCTTCCATCATAGAGGGGCGGCGGGGATGGGATGGATCGTAGGATGCCCGGTAGGCCTCTTGCATATCGATGTCGTTTCGGGTGGCCCAGACGCCCATGCGCATTCCACGGGTTTCCTTGGAAAGCAGGGACCAGGCTAGGTCCATCAGATTGTCCCGAACGGCTTCGGCGAATACTCCGGCCCGGTTGCCGCATTCGTCAGGCTGTTGGCTTCTCTTCTCGCCGGGAATTTTCATGCGCCTTCCATTATGTCACAACCCCTGTGTCACAGCCTCCATGAGGTTCGGTTGAGTTGCAGTTAATCGCCGGAATCACCGTCAAATTATCGGGTACCTGTTAAAGGCGTCCGGTGCTTACCATCCGACGGCGTATCCGTCCCGCCGGGGGTCGGCGGCTCCGTGCAGTGCTCTATTGTCTTGGTCCACCTCAATCATAACCTCACTGCCCGCGGCCAGCCAGGGACCCAAGACGTTTAACGTGTGCCCGCGATTCTCCAACTCGGCTCTAAGCTCGGGAGAAAACCGGCTTTCCATGAGCAATTCGTNCTCGCATGTATGAGGGAAATTGGACTCTGTGGGGCTTTGAGTGTTCCGCCAGCGGGGCGCTTCCACAGCTTCGGCGACGGTCATCCCGAAATCCAATAAGTGGGTGATTACCTGTAGGTTGGTCTGCACCTGCGTGTCGGCCCCCGGGGTNCCGCAAACCAGCTTTANCTGCCCCAATGAGGTNTNGGACGNGNCGCCCNGACCNGNGGANTCGGGTGGNGCGAACACCATAACCGGATTCATGGTGTGCCGGACCCGCTTGCCNGGCTGCAGGCAGTCAACGTGGTCCGCTTCCAGGTGCCAGTAGGTCATGCGGTTGTTGAGCAATATCCCCGTGTCTCCGGCGATAAGGCTGGACCCCCAGGCGCTTTGGATGCTTTGTAACTGNGATACGGCATTGCCCCACCGGTCCACCACCGCGAAGCATGTGGTGTCTTCCTCTCCATCGCCCCCGGTGACCACCGGAACTGCTGTCTGACGAGGTTTGGCCGTTTGGAAGTCCCAAGGGTTTCCCGCGAGAATCTCCNGGGCCGCCCGGCTGGGGTCGATCAANTTGGCTCGTTCTTTGGCGTAATCTTTGGAAAGTAGGCCCTCGATAGGAATGTCGGTATAGTCAGGGTCGGCCATGTAGGCTTCNCGGTCGGCGAAAGACAGTTTCTTGGCTTCGACCATAAGATGAACGGAGGCAGCGGTGTTGCAACCCAGGGCCTGCAGGTCGAACTGCTCGACCAAGTTCAACTCTTGNAGAAGTATGTGGCCGCTGGAGTTGGGCGGCGCTTCATAAATAACGTGACCCCGGTAGGTGGTGGAGATTGCCTCCTGCCAGCGGCTGTGGCAATCGGCCATATCTTTCATGGTCAAGATTCCGCCCTGCTCCTGGCTGAACTCGACGATTGCCCGGGCTATAGCCCCTTTATAGAAGGCCTCCTTACCGCCGTCTGCCAAGGCTTGGAAAGTTCGGGCGAGGTTTTGCTGGTAAAGGATCTCTCCGGGACGCAAGGGTCGTCCATCTCGGGTGAATACCGCCTTGGAAGTTGGGAACTGGCACAACAAAGAGTCGGCGGCGATGGCATTGGATAACACGCGGCTGATGGGGAACCCGTTGTCCGCCAGATCTATCGCGGGGGCTAAGACTTGGCCCAATGAGAGGACGCCGTATTTCTCGTGGGACGCCAGCCAACTATCAAGTAGGCCGGGCACGGACACGGAAAGGATGCCCTTCGTCGGGATACCCTCAGGCAGGTAACGCTCACGGGTTGCGGCGTAGGGGGCCGCCCCGGTTCCGTTGCAGATCTCGATGCGGTCCGACTCTTTCCAGTGGACCATGATGAATCCGTCGCCGCCGATGCCCGACATTAGTGGTTCCACCACGTTCAGCGCGGCGGCNGTGGCGATGGCGGCGTCCACGGCGTTGCCTGCTTGTTGCAATATGGAGATTCCTGCCTGCGAGGCCAGAGGATGCCCCGAAGCAACCATGCCGTTGCGCCCCATGACCACCGGCCTATGGGATTCAAAATTCACGCTGTGTGGTGACTGGGCCATCGGTTGCCTCCTGGTGATTATGGTCGAATTTCGAACCGAATAGAGCGGAAATATTCCAGGCGAAATTCAAACAGGATTATCCTTTGGGTCCGGCAGGCAGTCAAGCAAAGAATCATTCGGCGGATCCTTGGATTGGGACGTACTGCCCGCAATTGGCTATGAGGTTGCGAAGACAAAAAAGAACCGCCCCGATGCTTCGGGGCGGTTCTAAANCTTATCTTAGTTCATTTTTGAGGAGCTAATGTCCTCCGCAACCGCCGCTACCACATCCACAACCGCCGCCGCCGCCGTCGCCACATCCACAACCGCCGCTGCCACATCCACCACCGCCGGCGCTGGCAAACATCGGGTTGTTNATCACGAATCCGACCTGTCCGCCGAAGTTCTCCACAAAATCTATGGTCGCTGCCTCAAGAAATGGAACACTGTCCGCATCCATCAACAGGTTGACTCCGTCCANGGTCAAGACCGTGTCATCGGCCTGGGTCTCCTTTTCCATGGTCAACATGTACTGGACNCCGCCGGATTCCGCGGGCATCGCAATCACTCGCAGGGAGCTTTCGGTTTCCCCTTGTTCTTCCATGACTTCCTTGAGTTTCTCTATGGCTAGTGTGGTGACTTCCATTANNTTNACGCTCCTTGTNATNNANNCAAGTAGCGAATCACGCTGTAGGTTTGGCTACCCCAGGCTATCACAAGGGTAGATATGAGTCAACGATGGTAACACCCGATTAATGTCGATTCGGCTGGTGTTCGATCAGAAATTCAGATATTCGAGTACCGCCCCTATCTGGCCACTGCCACTGGCCGGCAATTCAAGTTTCGGTTAGTGTCGCTATACGAATATATCCACCAACGATCTAACTGTGACCGGGGGTTGAACGGCACCACCAGCGCTGTTCACGCCGACAACTCGGGCGTTTACATCCCCCGTTGGCCCGCTTTTATCGATCGTGCGGCTCTCATACAAACCTGGCGAATCTGGGCCAGGGCCGCCGATTTCGAGCCATTTTTCGTCGATGCCGACGTGGACACCGATGTTCGCATTCTACTTGAACCTTACAGAAGGCCCCCTATTTAACTCTTGAACAAGTCTCTCCATGCCCGGCTGATACTCAGTCCGCCGTCCACCAATCGCTCTCTAACCCGTGAAACCTACTACATCCCGGCGCTAATTCGGGGAACCGATACCCTCGCCCCATGGCCATGCCCAACCCTGACACCGGTTCATTCCAGATTCCGGGCCCTGCCTCCCCATAGAGAATCACTTGACTTGCTAGGGCGAGTAAGCTAAAATTTGCCAGCTTCGCCATATTTAGTATTACGTTCCATAGATTGATTAGTTAAGCTTGGGGTTGCTGTGACTCTCCCATTCAGGCTTAGAATGTAAAGCTTCGGTCCACCTGATGAAATTCAAATCCATCAGGTGGATTTCAACGTAACACCTGCCGGAACGTGGTAGGGGCACTTAGTAGTAAGAAGAAGGAGGATTGGTTATGCGGACACACCCTTGGGTAAAATTTCGGACGTTACTTCCCATGTTAGCTGCTTTTTCACTATTGCTGGCTGTTGCCTGCGGCGGAACCGCGGCCGAGCCACGGGTAATCGAGAAAGAGGTCATTGTCGAGAAGGAAGTAATCAAGGAAGTACCCGTTGAAAAGCAGGTAATTGTTGAAAAAGAGGTCGTCAAAGAGGTAATAAAGGAAGTAGCAGTCGAAAAAGAGGTCATCAAAGAGGTAGAGGTCATCAAAACGGTAGAGGTAGAGAAGGAGGTGGTCAAGGAGGTCATCATCCGGGCCACTAACACCCCCATCCCCACCGCTACCCCAGGCGCCCGGCCCACCCCGGTGCCCGGCCAGGCGCCCGTGTACGGACAGCACGTTAACATGCGCGCTTACGCCGACACCAAGGACTGGGACCCGCTGGGATCCTCATCTCTTTCCAGCGTGATCTCCTACTCCCAGCTCTACAACCAGGTGGTGCAGTACGACACGATCGACACCAGTAAAATCGTCTGCGACCTGTGTACGAGTTGGGATATCTCCAACAGCGGCAAGACATTCACGTTCCATCTCAATAGGAATGCCAAATGGTTCGACGGTACGGACCTAACCTCCGCCGATGTGGTTTACGCTCTTAAGCGCTATTACGATCCCACTGTCTCTATCGGCAGGTCAGGACTTACCCGTAACTATGTTGATGAGAATCTTGACAACGGTTTGAAGGCCATCGACGGCGACACCGTCGAGTTCAACCTCCAGTTTGCTTCGGGGGCGTTCATCAAGTTCTTGGCAGTCGATTACGCTAAGATCCTCCCCAAGCACATAATGGAACAAGGGGTAGACCTGAACCAGGCTGAAAACGTCCTCAAATACAACGCTGGCTCCGGCCCCTTCATCTTGCAGGAATATAAACGAGGCAACTTCTACAAGGTGGAGAAGAACCCCAATTACTTCAAAGT
>PAJQ01000068.1 GCA_002710215.1 Chloroflexota bacterium
AGCTGGCCGAGGCCTACGGAGCCAGAGGTGTTAGAGCAAACGGCCCGGAAGAGCTGGAATCGTCGATCAAAGAGGCATTGGCGATCGAAGCGCCGACCCTGATCGAAGTTCCCGTGGGAAAGATGCCCTCGCCCTTCGAACGGATCCGTTAGTCCTGATAGATCAACTAGCCGGCCTTGCTGCCTAGGGCTCAAGAATCTGAAAGTGGGCCTCGGTGGGGATGCAATCGACGCCGTTGATGGGGACGATGTCCTGGGGACAGGCGGAGAAGGCTAGCACGCAGTCCATCTCGGCACGCAGTGTAACGTAATCTCCCGGCCTGGACACCGGGGCTTCAAAAGACACAGTTCCGTCAGACGCCACCGGTATGTTCATGAACAGATTCCAGGGACTGGGTGTCTCCGCAGGCGTCAACCCCAACTCGGCCAGGCCCGCCGCCAGATTATCGGTGCAGTTGTCGTGATAACCCTCACAGCCCAAGAGCTCGTATCGATACCGGTCGCAAGCGGCCAATAGGGTGTCGTGGATCCCCGCCGAGTCGCCTTCCACCGTGGTGTCTTCCACCAAGGTCAGGATAGGCCGGCGGTGATTGGTGACCATGCTGTCGCCCACCCGCGCCATGATCCGGCTTAGAAACGTCCTGGAATGCTCCATGGACATGAACTCCGTCAGTTCGTCGCGGCGAAACGCCCAGGTATCCACAACCTGCTGCCCGTGGGTATTGATCACCCGGATCCTCTGGCCAGCCTCAACGAAGGCCGCTTTGCCGCCGCGCGCCGGAATGATGACCAATTGGGAAGTTGTCATATCTGATCCTAATTTTGCCACAGAGACACAAAGAAACGGAGTTAAATAATTTAGTTTCTCCGTACCTCCGTGTCTGTATGGCTGAACGCTCTACTCCACGAATTGGGCCCACACCTGGGGCAGCCTGGCCAATGCTTCTGGGGGTAAGGGACCTTTTTCCGAAAACCGGACCGATTGTTCCAAGTGGTCCAAGTTTGAGTAACCCACCAGGACGGTGGAGACTCCCTTATTGCTGAGAGCAAAGCGCACCGACGCTTCCACCAGATCGTTGGCGAAACCCTCATTAACCAAGAAACGGAATCCTTCCGACCTATCGAAGTCCTGCTGGTAGTCCCGTCCCGAACCGATGGGCGCCACCGTGGGCACCGCCACCGGGTCCCGCTCGGCCACCCCGCTCAAAGCCCCGGCCGCCAATACTCTTATGACGATGACACCCATGCCCGCGGCGTTGGACTTGTCGATTATTCTCTTGAAGTCGGGCATATCGAAGCCGGGGTCGACGTCCGCCCCAGCAGAGGCGTTGATGAGATTATAAACCGTCTGCACCGAGCACAACGCGCCGGAGTCGACGACCCGGTGCAGGGATTCGGGCACGCCCACCCCGGTCAACCCCCAGAACCTTACTTTCCCCTGGGCCCGGAGCGTCTCGGTCGCCTCCACCACCTCGCCCAGCACGTCTTCAACGCTAAGAGTCCCCCCGGACAGGTCGCGCTGAGGAGCAACCCGGTTGTGGAGCTGTATCAGGTCCACTTGCTCCCGGCCCATTCGGGCAAGGCTGGCATCAACCGAGGCTATGACGCCTCCTTTGATATCGGCGTCGTCATTGGCGGTCAGGCGGTATTTTGTCCCAACGTAGACTTGGGCGTTCAGTTCGTTCAAAACCCGGCCAAGGTTGGTTTCCGACTGGCCGTCACCGTATTGAGAAGCGGTGTCAAAGTAGTTGATGCCCAACTCCATGGCGCGGGCCACCGCCTTGACCTGGTCACCATGCTCTCCCCTTACCATAAGTCCGCCCACGTTGCCGCAGCCAAACCCAATCTCCGACACCTCTAGCCCGGTGCGGCCCAAAGTCCTGTAATTCATTCTTTTACTCCTAGCCCGGCAAGCTTCCGATAAACTGGAGCTTCAGCCGGGTTAACTTATGCACTAGACAAACCAAACGCCATGGAACCAAGTCGTATATTACATTATCCTAGTTGGTCTAGGCGAAGCCGGGCTAAGGGGTGATGTACCTGCCGGGAGGTTAAGAGTGATTGACGGTCAAAGCAGGGCACGCCTACACTGCCTCAGACTAGGCGACCTAGATAAATCTAACCGGCCCCGGCCAGCCATCCTCGACAGCGAAGGATCAGAGGGCGGCCAGGCGCAGGCATGACAGGATTAAGGGAATTCCATAAATGGTAATGACTGAGACCTCGGACCAAGCTCCGGCTTACCGCTGGGTTGTCATGGGTGTTTGGCTGACCGCCAGCGTCTCGGGATTCATGATTATGTCTACTTTGGGGATCTTATTGCCGGCCATCAGCGAGGACCTAGACCTGTCGCCCACCCAGCAAGGGTTGTTGGGATCCGCGGCGTTCTGGGGCAACCTGGCCCTGGCCATTCCCTTAAGCTGGTGGACTTCCCGCTATGGCCCCAAGATTCTTACGACCGTGACCCTGCTTCTGGGGACAGTATTCCTTTTCATGCAAGGCTGGGCGCCGGTATTCGCGGTGCTGCTTTTCGGCCGGTTGGCCTTCGGTGTTACTGTCATCGCCCGGCAGCCGGCCCGGGCCTTCCTGATGCAGCAATGGTTCCCGCAACGAGAGGTCCTCCTGGTCAACAGTATCTCCAACGCCATGTTCGGATTGGTGGTTGGTGGTGGATTAGCCGCGGCTCCTTTTATCCTTAGCGCCCTGGGAGACGATTGGCGAACCACCCTGAACCTCTTCGGGGGGCTGTTCGCCGTGTTGACCATCCTGTGGGCCGCTCTTGGCCGGGAGCGGGTAACCACAGACTTCCGCCGCCTGGCGGCCTCCCAAGACACCAGCATCTTGAAAGGGACGCTGCGCCATCGGGATTTGTGGATCGGCGGGTTAGGGTTCGTGGGGGCCACCACTGCTTGGTCGGCATTTTTAAGCTTCTTCCCCACCATGATGCTGACCGACCATCAGGTTTCGTTGCGTTGGTCAGGCAGCGTTTTGGCTCTGGGTATCTTCATGGGCGGCATTTCCGGTCTGGGATTCGGTTGGGCCGTCACGGTCACCAACCGGGGCAATGCCATTCTGTTGGTCCTGGGCGCGATGATGGCGGCTTCATTTGCCGGGATGACGTTAACCGGCAGCATCCCGATGCTGCTCGTACTCACATTCATCAATGGGATAGCATGGGGGTTCTGGCCAATCCTATACTCGGTCCCGTTCCACTTGCCGGGTATCAGGCCTAGAGAGTTGGCGATGGGCATAGCATTCATCATGATGATGAGCTCCATCGGCACCACTCTGGGGCCACTGGTCACGGGATTGCTGCAGGAAGCGACCGCGGATCTAAGACTCGCCCTTTTTATCGTGAGTTTCGGCGCGTTGTCTGTCTCGAT
Source organism: Chloroflexota bacterium (assembly GCA_002710215.1). GTDB lineage: Bacteria > Chloroflexota > Dehalococcoidia > Lucifugimonadales > UBA3495 > UBA11650. The sequence continues at coordinate 3,383 of PAJQ01000068.1, forward strand.
ATCGGGGATGTTTCTCAAGACCAGTTCGCCGCCCCGGCAAGAGACAGCCCCTGCGGCCGCCGCCCAAGCTTCGGATGAATGACCTTTCAAGGTACTTCCCGATGGCGTCTGAACACCATCTCTGAGTACCATCGTTGACAGGGAACAAGGGCCTGTTTACACTCCCCAATGCTTGTAATGAGCCATTGGGAATCCGAATAAGGAGCTTGACCATGCCAGATATGAAGGATCTATACGCCCAGGTTGACGCAGCGCTAGATGACATTTTGGCGTTGGAGCAGGCCCTGGTCCGGATTCCCTCGGTAAACACCGGATTCATGCCCACCGGAAACGAAACCGCCGTAGCCGAGTATGCGAGGGACTGGCTGGCCGAAGATGGCATTGAGTCCGAGATTCTAGGCCGCGACCCGGACAGGGGCAACTTAATCGCCCGCATGGAAGGCCGGTCGGGTAAAGCGGGGCTGATGTTTATGTCCCACACCGACGTGGTGCCCGTGGAAGACAAATCCAAATGGCGGTTTCCTCCTTTCAGCGCGACGATCGCTGAAGGCCGGGTTTTCGGCAGGGGGGCGTCAGATTGCAAGGGGTTGCTCACCGCCCAAATGATGGCCATGCGTTTGTTGAAACGGAACGGCATAGAGCTGAATGACAGTTTGATCCTGGCGTCGGGTGCCGATGAAGAGCATGGGGGGCGTTACGGTTTCGGTTGGCTGGCCGAGAACCATCCGGAAAAGCTGGCGGCTCCCTTCGCGGTCAACGAGGGCGGCGGGGCGCCCATCCAAGCAGCGGGCGCCCTTACCTACGTTCTGGGCGTCGGGGAAAAGGGGCGGCTCCAGATAGAGATCGACGTGAAGGGAGTCAGTTCTCACGCATCGGTACCCTGGCAGGGCACCAACGCCATGTACCGATTGAGCCGGGCGTTAAGCAACATCGAGCAATTCGAGCCGGAATTGGACACCTCAACCGGCCTTTTCGACCACCTGTCCACCTTCGCCATCGAGCACCGGCCTTCGCCGTCTAACATCGAAGAGATCATCGCCGAGGTTGAGCCGACAAACCCCCGATTCGCCTCCTTGCTCAAGGCCCTCTCCCGCATGACATTGACGCCAACCATGATCCGGGGCGGCATAAAGTCCAACAGCGTTCCGGAGTCCATCAGGCTCACCTGCGACGTGAGGACTCTGCCCCATCAGGACGAGCAATACGTGAGGGAACAGGTCGAACAGGTATTGGAGGGTATCCCCGGCATCGATTTTGAGATCGACTATATGGCCCAACCCAACTCCTCGCCCTTTGACACCGCTTTGTCGCAAAGCATCCAGTCGGTGACCGCGCAAGCCCTGGAAAGGGACGACATACAATGGGTCCCAGCCATCAGCAACGGGTTCACCGACTCCCGATTCACCAGGCCATTGGGGATCGTAACCTACGGATTTTCCGGCTCCCATCCCGACGACGACCCCATGATTACGTTCACCCACGGCACCAACGAGTCGGTCGGTATCAAGAGCCTGGTCAGCGGGACCAAAATCATGCTTGGCTTGGCCTGCGATATGCTGGCACCCAAGTAGGCCCGTCACCCCAACCTCTTGCCCTCGGGGAGAGGGGTGGCCGAGTTAGAATCGAGGCCGGGGCGAGGGAGAGATTGCAGCAGATCCAGACTCGGTAGTTGAGAGGTGATTGATAATGGCCGATCAAATTTCGGTACCCTGCGACATCGCTATCCCCCAAGTCTTCCACGACGGGCCGGTGGACATGGACCTGGTACGCAGGCACGTTGAGACCGCGGAAGCCATGGGATACCACGGCCTTTGGGTGCAAGAACGGTTCATCGGCGAAAGCCCAACCCTTGAGGGTCTCAGCCTGCTCTGCTATGTGGCCGCTTTGACGGAAAGTGTCCGGCTGGGCACTTCAGTCGTGGTCGCTCCAAATCACAACCCGGTACATCTGGCCAAGCAGTTCAGCACCATGGACCAGATGAGCAACGGGCGTTTGACCATCGGGTTGGGTCTGGGAGGCCGCGCTCATGAGAACCAGATGATGGGAGGAGCGCCGGACCACCGAATCCGTTACTTTTTGGAAGGACTGCAGGTGATGAAGGCCTTGTGGCAGGAGCCCAAGGTCAACCACCACGGCCATTTTTGGGACCTGGAAGACATGGAGATGGAGCCCAAGCCGGTGCAGAAGCCTTACCCGCCGGTTTGGTTCGGCGGCCACTACCCCGACGCTCTCATGCGCGCCGTACGCCATGGCGACGGCTGGATGGGAGCCGGGTCCTCTAGCACGGACCAATTCAAACAGCACGTCGCCACGATACAAGAGACTATGGAATCCGCCGGACGGGACCCAGCCACATTTTCCATCTCCAAGAGGGTCTACCTGGCGATGGACGACGACGAAGCCAGGGCCGAAGGGCGTCTGCGGGAATGGTTCGGTAGGCACTACGGTAGCGCCGACATGGGTTCTCAGGTTGCCATTTGGGGAAGTCCATCCCGCTGCGCCGAAGCCTTAGCTGAGATCGTGGAGGGCGGAGCCCAGATGCTGATGCTCAACCCCGTGTTCGACCACATGGACCATTTGGACGGGCTAAAGAACGCGCTCAACTTTCCCGTTGCAATCTGACGTGGCTTTTGCTGAGGACACAGATTACCTACAATAAGTGCTACATCCCCATTCCTCTGACCGGCAATCGCACAGCACTGGCAATGCTAAATCGTCGAGAGAATGGGCGGCAATCAAGAAGATAAATCAGAAATGAACTGCCCGGGCGAGGCCCGGGGACATATCTCTCTGGACGAAGCCCGGTTCCTGGCACTACAACATGCCCGGGACAATCGTTAGTTCTACGGGCGCTACGCCGAACAAGAACTCTCCTAGGATGTCATCAGCGCCGACAAGACGAGGGACTATAACCAAGTCCGCCTGTCTTATAGCGTCTCTGGCGACTTCCGAACCGCCGGCATCGAACAGTTCAACATCGAAAAAACGGGTCTGATCGAGTCCTGTCGAATCATTCGTCAACCCCGATTGACGCCAAGATTCATCGCCGCCTCGATAGTCATAGTTCTGGTAACGGCTGCGGGAGCCATATTCGGTGGTTTGTCGGCGACCTCAATCCAGGACACGACCAGTGCCTCGGCCATATCACCGTCACCAATGATTACTTCGGTTTCGATAACACCGAAAACCATGGCGCGTCTTGTCTCCCCCGATGGCGAGGTTACCATCGACCTGGACGAAAGATCGGTAGATGCCCCCGCCCAGCTAGCCTATGCTGCTCTGGCTCCTAGCGAGATCCCAGCTCTGCCGGCTAAGTTCAAAGCCACGGGCAAGGCATTTGAGCTGACATCGGAATCGCCATTATTGAAACCTATAACCATTACCGTAGCGCTCAGCACCGCCAATGCGGCTTTGGCCGCAGGGAATGCGGACAACATAATCATCCAGCACCACACGGTTGGCGCTTGGACTCCGTTAGCTACCGCAGTAGACTTTCAAGCTTCCACGGCGACGGCTAAGGTAGACGGTTTGAGCCTGTTCGCCTTGACGGTTTTGGAGCCGGAACTGGATCCCACGCCCACCCCAGCATCAACCCCGGCCCAAATTGCCTTGCCCACATCGGCGCCGCCGGAGCCAACGCTCGTACCTACTGTCAGTACACCTAGGGTTCGCCCGCATGGTCGCCCGACGGCTCGAAGATAATATTTGTCTCTTTAAGGGACGGCCTCTCCAACGCCGAGGTTTATGTAATGAACTCCGACGGCACGGCCCAGTCTCGCCTAACTGATGCCTCAGGAGCGGATTATAGCGGGCTAGTGTGGTCGCCAGATGGTTCGAACATTGCCTTTGACTCAAACGGGGAAATATTCACCATGGAGGCCGACGGCACGTCGCAAACCAATATAAGCTCGAATAGCGCCTGGGATGAAAAGATAGACTGGGGGCCTTAATAACCGTCTTCCACGGCGTTAAGCTGGCATGCCCAACGGAACCCCGATCGATCTCATCCAACAGAGTTGTGAAGTCTTAAAGCCTTTCCTTGCCGCTCATTACCCTACTGATTCTGTTTGCCTGAGGCGGACCCGACGGACCGGACGGATATAACCAGTCTGGGGTTCACACTTCGAAGATGGCTGCTTGGACGAAGCCGTTGCGGCCTACACCGATGCGATCCGGCTAGACTCTGCCCACACGGCGGCTTATCACAACCCGGACCCGGCCTACTTCGCCCTTGGACGCCCTGGTTTGGCCGTCGACGACTATACTGGACAGAGGTTGCAGAATGGATACAGACGGGTTAAGGGCCCGCTCCGCGGCAGCCAGAAATGTTGCGGCGTCGGCGTTCTCCGGATCAAGGGCCAAAACGGCCTGGGTGCGGTCCCGCACAACTAGCCAATCGAGTTGTGAAACCGCCGCCTCTACCTCATCCAGAAGCCCGTCGATCTGCCGTTTAAGCCGCTCACTAGCCAAATGCGCCGGCCTTAACGACCTTTTCTTACTCCTGGCCTCCAGAAGCACTGGTAGCCCACTATAAGGCATTGTAGAACCACCCGCACTTGTTGACAAGCGGGCGGCCGCCCCGGCTCCTGTGAGCGCCATAGTTTCCTAAGGATCGAACAGCACCCCCGGATTCATGACTCCTCTATCGTCCACACGGCGCTTGGCGGCCCGTAGCGCCTCCAGGAAAACGTCGGGGCTTTCCTCTTGGTACCAGGGTTTATGCAGACGGCCAACGGCATGGTGATGGGTGATTGTTCCCCCGGAGGCCATTATCGCTTCGGACGCAGCCTTTTTGATCTCCTGATGGGCTTCCAGCTCGCCGCCCCGCCGCCCGAAGCCCGCGAAGGTGAAGTAGGGAGCGGGTCCGTCGGGATAAACGTGGGTAAACCGGCAGGTAACCGTGCCGCCCCTACAGGAGCGGTCCATGGCTTCCTGAATAGCTTGCCGGACCGCCGCGTCCAGCCTGGGCCATTGGTCCCAGGTAACAGCTGTTTCCAGAGTGTCCTCAACCAAGCCAAGACCGGTGGAAATGTTGCGCTGATAGGGGGCGTTGATGAACGAGTCCCGCCACGCCCCCACAGACCCTTCCCTACCGGTGGCCCTTCCCGGTTCATCGGAAATTATGATGCTGTCGTCGTCCACCGTGCCACCGGCATCTTTGGCAATGGCGACGGCCTGGCGCATGAACTCCCCCTGTGGCAAGTCCGACGACTCGAATCCAATCACCAACAGGGCATGAGCGCCGTCCAGGCCGGCGGCGGTTGCTGCTTCCCCTGGGTCCAGCAACCGGCAATTGGCCGGCCACAGCTTGGATTGCACAACCTGGCGGGCTCCTTCGGCTCCCGCTTCGAACGAGGGAAAGGCCACTCCGGCGGAAGCCCGGAACTTGGGCCGCACCTGGATGCGCATCCAGGCCTCGGTGATAATGCCAAGGGTGCCTTCGCTGCCCAGAACAAGGCGGTCGGGACTGGGTCCCGCCCCACTTCCAGGGAGCCGGCGCGACTCCCAGATGCCCATAGGTGTCACCATACGAGTAGACTCGACGAAGTCGTCGATATGGGTATGGTTCGTGGCGTAATGGCCGCCGGAGCGGGTGGCTATCCAACCTCCGAGCGTCGAAAATTCAAAGCTCTGCGGGAAATGACGCAGTGTGAATCCGTGGGGCCGCAACTGGTCTTCCAGGGCCGGACCGTAGACGCCAGCCTGGATCAGGGCGGAGCGGGAAAGTTCGTCAATCTCCAAGACCTGGTTCAAGGCTCGCAGGTCGATGGTTACCACTCCGTCGAAGTCCCCGGGTGGCTCTATCCCTCCCACGGTGGAACTGCCACCGCCGTAGGGAATCACCGCGTAACCCTCGCCCCAGCACCAGTGCATAACCCGCTCCACCTCATGCTCGTTACGGGGGAATGCCACTACGTCGGGCGGGTTGGGGAACTGGAGGCTGAAGGCCTTTATCCGGTCGGTAAAGCTCCTGCCGTAGCTGTGCACCGCCCGCTCATGGGTGTCGGTAGAGCAGTAGGCGGACATAGATGGAGGCGCCGATATTCGCGGCTTGCGAAGATTCAGGTCGGCGCTTTTGGGCACTGGTGTGGCTTCGACTGCGATCCCGTATTGGGTGGAGAGAGCCGCGGCTTTCTCACGCCGTTGCTGCAGTGTTGGCTCGTCTTTCTCCATACCCCAGGCCCAGAAACTTCTTTTCGCCATAGTGGGAGTCTCCCTCTTCGCCGGCCGGATAGGGGAATTATAACAAGCCGGTGCCGGCCACCGCGGTGGATTGACACCAATCGTGGCTTTGAATACACTCAGCCTGACCGCCATCCCACACGGGGCGCGCCGATTTAGACTTTAGGAAAGTTACATGACCACTGAGAAATGGCAACTGAAAGGCGATTACTTTGAGAACTGCAACTGCCAGATTCTTTGCCCTTGCGTCCTGCCGGTAGCTCCCGGTGAACCGACCGAGGGGCACTGCGACGTGGCGATGGCCTTTCACGTCAGTCAAGGCGATTTCAACGGGGTCTCGTTGGACGGTCTCAACTTTGTCTTCGCAGCCCTCACGCCGGGAAACATGGGCGCCGGGGATTGGACCGCCGCCTACTACGTGGACCAAAGGGCGTCGACCGAACAGCGCACTGCCTTGGGGCGAATCCTATCCGGAGAAATGGGCGGACCCATGGGGCGTTGGATAAACCTGATATCCGATTTCAAAGGCACGACTTATTGCGCTATTTCTTACGAGTCAGAAGGGAGTACCCGGAGTGTTTCCATTCCCGGCATCATGGATTTCACGGTGGAGGGGGTCAGGGCGGGACGCCGCCGGGGAGTAATGCGGCTGGAGAACGTGGGACATCCGGTAAGCCGCACGTTGGCATTGGCCCGGGGCATCATCGGCAGGTACACGGACCACGGGATGAATTGGGATAACTCGGGAAAGAACGCCCACTACGCCAACTTCCAGTGGAGTTGGCCCTAAGGGCAGCTGTGAAATCCACCATCTGGGTTGTCAGTCCCCTGCAACAAGATGGGGGTGCGCGGAAAGATAATCCCATGCCCAAGGACGAATATTATGGGGGAAACCATTTAGAATATGGCCTTCAGAGGAAGATTGGTAGATTATGCGCTCGCTGACCAGCTCTCGGGCGACGCCATTATCAAGTCTAAGCCATTGAGTACGCGATTGGCTGTAGATGTAGCGGCGTAGAATGACGCGTTCCCCGGGAGTCAAGTTTTGAAGCCCCCTTCGGCCATTCTTTACCAGCAAGAATCGCCCGATTTTGCTCCTAACCATTGAGCCTAAATAAATTAGCCCAGTGACGAGCGTCCCAACCCCCGACAAGACGAGCGATAATCCTGGGAATGGTTCGTATTTAGAGCCGACCTCTTTGACACCCAAAGGTCCTAAAACCTGATCTGGCCCAAAGAGCACCAGGCTGGAAGCTAAGACAACAACAATGCAGAACGCGAAAAGTCGACCAGTGGAAAGATTAAGAGCATCTATTATCTTGGTATAGTCCATGGAGACCATTGTTCCTGGAACGAACTAACATTAGACCGGATTGAAGTTGTGTCCGCGGCGTCGCATCCAACTGGGCGCAAGCTATCGAATTTAGCCCAGTTGGATGGATCAGCCGCCCTGGTAAACCGGCGTGCACCAGTCCGGGTGCCGGGGGTGTTCGCCGATGACCACGCTTCGGAACCGCTCGCGGAGCTTGGCAACCACCGGCCCGGTCTCCCCAGCGCCTACCTGGTACTTGTCCACGCTTCCCACCGCCTGGACCTCCACGGCGGTGCCGCAAATGAATACTTCATCTGCGATGTACAACTCCGTTCGCTCCACGTCCCGCTCAATCACCGGCACCCCCAAGTCCTGCTCCAAAAGGTCCTTCACCACCTCTCTGGTTATGCTTTCCAGAATTCCGGCGCTGATGGGAGGGGTAATGGCCACGCCGTCCCTGACGATGAATATGCAGGCGTAACTGGCTTCCGATACCTTGCCCGTGCTGTTGAGGATGATGCCGAAGTCGTAGCCATTCACCCGGGACTCGGTGGACACGTAGCGGCTGTTTTGGTAGTTGGTGATGGCTTTGGCCCTGGGGGGCATAACGTTGTCGGAGATTCGGTTCCAACTGCTGATGTTGCAGTGGACGACTTTGGGAGCGCTCAGCTCGGAAGCGGAAGGACGGGCCGTGATCACTATCTCCCCCGGCCGCTCCAGCACAGCCAGATAACCGGGTATTCCGCCGCCGAAGTACGCCAAGGGCTGGACATACGCATCGCCACGGAATTCATTCGCCTTCAAGAGGCCTGTAATCGCCTCGCTTAACTCTTCTTTGGAGAAAGGAGAGGTCATCCTCATAATCTTCATGGATTGGGACAGGCGCTTCAAGTGAGCGTCCAAGTGAAAGACGTAGAGCTCCTGCCGGTCGTTGTTCCAGTAGGCTCGGATCCCTTCAAACACCGAGGAGATTGCCGTCCAGCCAAGCTGGGATATGTGGACTGTAGCCTTGTCCCATTCCACCATCTCGCCGGANCGCCANAGANANTTGGGNTTCTCNCGNNCCGGCTCCTTGGNATCCTGACCNNCCTTGANNCCTANNTCNGCTTNGGGTTCNTGGGCTAGCTTGGGTTCGGTCATGACNCGAANCNTTTCTCCAATCANNNGGNTTANCNGGCNTTTTNCANTGCNGCGATCAGGTCNTCNAGNCTAACGTCNCCGNNNANNAGNTCNCCGTCNATCAGNTANGTNGGNGTNCCAGNCACGCCNTGGTCNCTGGCNNNNTGGTATTCGTCCANNACCTGCTGGCNNTANTGNCGCGANTCNAGNCGGGGCGAAAGNTCNNTCCAATCCAGTCCCGCCTTCTCGGCCAATTGTTGCAGCACCGCCATGTCCGATAGATCGACCCCTGTTGTCCAGAAGGCGCCGGCGGCGGCGTGATGAAACTCGTCATCCAGACCACTCTCACGGGCGTAGGCGGTGGCTTCGTGTACCAACATAGTGTTGGGCGACCAACTGGGGCGGCACATCGCCAGCCCAAGATTCTCCGCCCGTTCTTTCATGTGGGGCGCTACTTCACTCTCGGTCTCCCCGTCCCGCATCTGGCGGGCCTCGCCCTCCGGCGGACGGTCAGGAGCCAGGAGATAGGGTCTGCGGTTTATGTTAACCGCGTTTNCCTGTGCCACTTTGTCGAGCCTACCCAGGCCGATGTAGCAATGGGGTCAAGTGTAGTCGTACCAAACTGTGACATCTACGGGCTTAGCAGAGGCCATCGGAAATCTCCTTTCATTGGTTTCGGTTAGTGTCCGGAATAGATTTGGATAATTGTAGCACGGAGCAAATATACGGCCCAGATATGGGGTGGCATACTGAACACCGGGCGACAAGCATAAGGGCGATGGCTTGACCACGGTTCCGCAGGTACCTAGAATGGCACGACCAGCCGTGTTACGAGACCAAATTGTCCGTCGGCTTGGCCGCGCCTAAATCCGGCTCAGGAGACAAGTCATGACCCAACTAGTCTTCATCCATGGTCCCGGCGCCGGAGCCTGTGGAGAGGGATACGCCCACCAACTAGCCCACTTTCCCGGTAGCCTGGCCCCCAACTTGCCGGGACACCTGGAAGGGACAGCTTGCTCCGACGTCGGCCGGTATGCCGAGTGGCTGCGCGGTTGGCTATGGGCCAAAGACGTCCGGTCGGAACTGATACTTGTAGGCTTCACCCTGGGCTCCTGTATAGCCCTCCAATATGCCCTGGACTACCCCNGCGAGGTCAAAGGCCTGGTGCTGATGACCGTGGCCATGCGGTCCAAGAAGCGGGGACCCGACGCCCTAAATATGCGGCTGGAGGCGGTTAAGAGCCCGGAAGCCTATCAGAAGTGGCTGGACTATCAGCGCCATGCCATGATGTTCGTTGACCCGGATTTGCGGGAACGGTTGATGGGGTGTCACGAAAAGGTGGGGCCCATCTCCCAACACGACGATTTGGTCGTTATCGACAAGTTCGACGTAACGGACCGGATCGGCGAACTCCAGGCCCCGTTGGTTCTGATCCGGGGAGTAGACGATCCGGGAGCGCCTCCCGAATACGAACTGGAGATCCACGAAGCGGTGCCCGGGTCCAAGTACTTGAAGCTATCCGGCGCGGGCCACTTCCCCATGGCGGAGAAGCCTGAGGAGGTCAACCGGGCCATCGAGGAGCTACAGGCGCTGGTGGGGTAAGTTTTGGGCCGGGGGAGATAAAAAATTCCTTCCCCCTCGACGGGGGAAGGTTGGAATGGGGGTGAAAGCGCTCAAGACTATAACGTAGACGCATGGCTAATCCCCAGAACCAAAGTGGGGCATCACTTCTTTGGCAAAAAGCTGCAGGCTTTCGACCGGTACGGGNTCGGGNAAGATCAGCAGGAAATACGTGATCCCGGCTTGAACGTAGGGCTCTATCTGCTGGATACACTGTTCNGGCGTCCCGGCGATGGCTCCCNAGATCGACTGTTTGAATGCGCTCAAGCTCATGCTCGCTTGAGACGCGGCCTGAGCGGCGATGCTGTCAAAATCTCGCTGATTCTCGGCGATGATTACCCGGGCGTTGTGGGTCACTTCGATCTCCGCCGGGTCCCGGCCAACGTCCCGGCAATGCCTCTCCAGTACCCCTAGCTTGGCCCGGTGCTCCTCCAGGCTCATTTCCGAACCGATGTTGCAGATGTCGGCGTATTTGGCCACGGCTCGGAGCAGGTAGGTTTCGCCATGCCCGCCGATCAATATCGGAGGATGGGGTTGCTGCACCGGCTTGGGCTCGTTTACCGCTTGGTCCAACGTGTAGAAGCGTCCCCGGAAGTCTGCTTTCGGCTGGGTCCACAGTCTTTTGATAACCTCCACGGACTCTTCCAGCATCTNAACCCGAACGCGAGTGGACGGAAAGGGATATCCCGAGGCCTGATGGTCTCCCCTGCCCCCACCCGCGCCGATGCCCAGNTCCAGCCTGCCGCCGCTGATAACGTCCAATGTAGACGCCATCTTCGCCAGCAAGGCGGGCGGCCGGTAGGTATTGGCCAGCACGATGGGCGTCAGCCGGATGCGTTCGGTGACCGCCGCCAAGGCGGAGAGGGTGGTCCAGCACTCCAGGAGAGGACCGTTCAACAGATCGAAAAGCGTGGCCGAGTGGTAGCCCAACCGGTCGGCCTCTTGCCAGATTCGCTTCAGCGACTCGAAGGTGTAATTCCTCTGGTGGATACGAACACCGAATTTGACCTTGCCGTTCATCCTGTTAACCATATGACGAGTCTCAATTCTCCCGCCAACTGACTTCCCCGTGTCAGCCTCTCCGAGACCGGAACGAAGCTAGCACGTGCCGGCACGTCTGTCAATCATGACGGGCGGTTGGCCACTTGCGCCGATTCGGTTTACCAGTATAATCGGCACTACTTCGGGCGATCGGACGCTCAATGTTGATAATGGAGGCAAGCGATGAAGGCAGCAGTTCTTCGTGAAGTGGACCGGCCCCTGGAAGTGGAAGATGTGGAGTTAGACCGGCCGGGTCCCAGGGAAGTCCTGATCCGGACCGGGGCAACCGGNGTGTGCCATAGTGACCTTCATTTCGTGGAAGGCAAGTACAGCATTCCCATGCCGGCAGTCTTGGGACACGAAGCGGCCGGCACCATCGAAGCCACCGGAGACCAGGTCGCCTACGTGAAACCCGGCGACCGGGTTATCACCTGCCTATCGGTGTTCTGCGGCCACTGCGACCGGTGTTTGAGCGGACGTCCCGCCCTCTGCCGCCGCCCCGACGTAGACCGCTCCTCCTCGGAGCCGCCCCGGCTGCACCAGGGCCACGACNGCATCACCCAGATGGCCCAACTCGGCTCATTCGCCGAGCAGATGCTGGTCCATGAGCACGCCGTTGTCAAGGTGGACGACGACATGCCCTTCGAGCAACTGGCGTTGATCGGTTGCGGAGTGACCACCGGGGTCGGGGCCGTTCTGAACACTGCCAAGATCGAGCCCGGAAGCACGGTGGCCGTGGTGGGGTGCGGCGGCGTGGGCCTCAACTGCATCCAGGGAGCGGTCATCGCCGGGGCGCTAAGAATCATTGCCATCGACTCCGTGGAGACCAAACTAACCATGGCCCGGGAGTTCGGCGCCACCGACGTTATAGACGCCTCGGGAGGCGGGGTTGTGGAGAAGGTGCGGGACCTGACCGGCGGCGGCGTGGATTACTCCTTCGAAGCCATCGGCACCAAAGAGACAGCGGAGCAATGTTTCGAGATGCTGGCCGCCGGCGCCACGGCCACGATCATCGGCATGATTCCCGAAGGCACCAAGATAGAGCTGGACGCGGGGACATTCCTGAGACGGGAGCGAAAGATCCAGGGCAGCAGCATGGGTTCCAACCGGTTCCGCATCGACATGCCACGTTACATAGAGTTTTACCGCCAAGGGCGGCTAAAACTGGATGAGCTGGTGACGCAGCGTCTGAGCCTGGACCAGGTGAACAAGGCCTTCTCCGACATGAACGCGGGCGTCGTGGCCCGGAGTGTTATTACTTTCGGGCAATAGGGGTCATCTCCAGGAATAGGACCTTACCGACAATCCGCCACGTACCCAGATGAATATCGGAATGCCAATTAGGACCAATCCAAGCACCAGGATAGTTGTTGATGAGCCTGACCATTCCCAGTCGGTTGATGCGTGAATTAACGAGGCCAGCAATGAGTAGAAATGATGTACTGACGCGGCCCCGAAAAACATAACAAAAAGAGCCGCTAAAGCCATGAGGAATCTATTTTGCCTATTGAGGCTGGGGAGCACACCGACAAGTTCCCAAGAAAGAAGGAACCACGTCGCCATCGTGATGGTCAGAACCGTAAAAATTAATAACGAGGGCCAACCGGAAGCAAACGTAATCTCCCACCACGGCAACTTGCAACCGATGAGCGGGCCATTGTTCCAGAGAATTGCCCCTGCGTGAAATGCGTCGCTCCTATTGCTGTCGCCTAAAGACCCATGTTTCATGATGCGTATCAGGTCGAGAAAGAACCCCACCTGATGCACGGTTCCGGCGACAAGAGCAACTACGAGTAAGTACAACTTGTGCCATTTCCGAAATGCTAAGAGCAGTACCAATGTCAGGTAGAAGAGGTAAATTGTGCCGCTCAGCGCAAATATTACCCATTGCGCTGTTGATTCCAGTCCCTGTGGGTTCGCCGCATTCTTATTGATGACAGAGCCATGTCCAAATAGAGCTCCGCCAAACCCGTGCATTACCTCATGAGCCAGCATTAACGGTGCCACTGCGAGGAGACCATAAAAGGCGGTCCATCCGAGGTTTGCCATTATCGCCAGCCCACCGTTGGAAATTGATACTATGTTGTCTAACTACTCGTTAGCTAAAAGTCAGTACGAAATATCTTGATCAAAACGGTGTACAAATTGCGAGCGCGGGTCATTCTCCCACCGAGGGGAAAGGAACAGGTCGTGAGCTTAGAAGCGGTCCTAGCCGCCGATCACTTCCTTGAAGCGGCGGATGGCGTCGATGTGTTGGTCTGCCCCGCTTAGGCCGCCCTTCCTGGTTTCCACCGAGATATAGTTGGCGCCCATCTCTTCCCATGACTTCACTTCGTCCACCCATTCTTCGGGTTGTTTGCCGGCAGTCCTGAGGCGGCCATCCAGGCCCAGGGCCGCCGGGTCACGGCCTGCTTGCTGGGCGTATCCTCGGACTTTGTCCATCACGGCGCGGCCCGCTTCATCGGGTGAGAAGTTGGGGCACCAGCCGTCGGCCAGGCGTCCGATGCGGCGAAGCACCACTTCGTTCAGAGGAGAGTCGCCGGCGCCGCCCCCGCCCAGCCATATGGGAATGGGCCTTTGGACGGGCAAGGGGTTGAGACCCGCGTGGGTGATGTTGTGCCAGCGGCCGTGGAAGTCCACGACCTCCTGAGTCCACAGCGCCCGCAACACCTCGATCTGCTCGGCGCTACGGCGGCCTCGATCGTGGAAGTCTTGGCCCAAAGCCTCGAACTCCACCTGGTTCCAGCCGACTCCGATGCCCAGGCGAAGCCTGCCGCCGCTTAGCACGTCTATCTCCGCCGCCTGTTTGGCCACCAGAACGGTCTGTCTCTGAGGCAAGATAAGAATCCCGGTCACCAGACCCACCTTCTCGGTGAGGGCGGCCAAGAAACCCATCAATGTCAACGACTCGTGGACCACGCTGCGTTGACTGTAATTAGCCAGGGATGGGTGGGTATGAAATTGGGTGTCGGCCCCCAATACGTGGTCCGCGATGAAGATATGAGCGAACCCCAGGTCCTCCGCCGCCTGGGTGTAATCGCGTATGGCCCCAACATCTACGCCGATCTCGGTCTGCGGGAAGATGACTCCTATTTCCAAGTCGCTGCTCCTTTTTGAAAATGTCGGTGTTGGTATTCGGATTAATATTGCCTGTCATCTTGACGAGGGGTAATTATCTCTCGGCATCGAATATTAACCAAGGAATTCTTAAGATAGGCTTACTTCTGCGCCGCCACCACCAAGTGAGGACTTAACCCCAACAAAGTGGGCTCCTCCTCCAGGCGACTGGCAATCTTTAACATTCGCGCCCGCCGCTTTTCATTGTTCCAGTGATCATCTAAATTCTGGAGCCACACGCCTGGACCCTCTACGCCGAAGACTCCCGTAACTGAGAAGCCGGCTTCCTCGACCTCGGTCCTTAGCTCATCGGGATGATGGAAAAAGGTGTCCATAAAATAGTTGGAGTGCTGATTGGGATTCCTATGCTGGCCATTCTGCAAATCTCCTTCCACGATCCTTTGGAACTCTGGGTCATCCAGAAATCCGCGAAACAGGCCGTCAAGGACGGAAGCAAATCTGCTAATCCCAACGCCAAGGAGTATCCCTCCGTTTCGCAGGACACGTCGCGCCTCCCTCAAGGCGACCAGGCGATCGGTTCGGGCCGTCAAGTGGTAAAGTGGCCCAAACAGTAGCACGGCGTCGCTCGTGCCTTCGTTCCAGGGCAGGGTTCGGGCATCGGCGGCCGCGATACTCGCCAGAGGATGGTTAGGTTGGTCTTCGGATGCCCGGCGGGCTAGCTCAACGTGCAGGGGAACGAGATCTAGCAAGTGAACTTCATAACCCTCTCTGGCCAGCCAGCAAGAGTGACCTCCTGGTCCGCCCCCCACGTCTCGAACCAAGGCTGGCGGCGATGGCAGAAAGCGTCGCATGAGTTCCTGGGTACGCGCGGCATCAAGCTTTCCGCCGCCGGTCTCATGCCGCCTCGCTTCATATCCTGACGCGTAATGAAGGCCGACTTCCTCCGGCGTAGGGGAATTCGATCTGCCAACGGTGTCCATCGGCGCCCTCCTTTCCTGTGCCAAGGATCTGTTAGGTCATCTCCGGTATTCGTCGCCGCAGTCCCCGATGATTTTGTACAGGTCCCGGGAGCGGTTGAGAACGGCGTCGATCTGGGCCAGGTCGGACGGGTCTAGGTTGAATTCGAAAACTCTCGCGCTGTCTGCCCGATTTTCGCTTACGCCTAGCCTGACCCCCACGATGGCCCCGGCCACGGCGGGGCGGTCTAACACGTAGCGTACGGCCACGTTGGCGATGTTGACTTGATGCTTGTCGGCAACGGGCCTAAGTGCGCCGAGTAGTTCTTGAAACAACTCCCAACCGCCCCACGCGTCCACCATCTGCTTGTATTTGGACAGGCTAGCGGTGTTCAAGGCGGACCGGCTGGGCTCGGGCGTTCGCAGGTACCTGTCGGACAGCAAGCCGCCGCAGAGAGTACCGTAGGCCAGCAAATGGATGCCTTGGTCCAGGCAGAACTGGGCCATCTCAACTTCCGGCCGGCGGTCGATCAGGGAAAATTGCACTTGGTTGGACACGATCTTTATGCCGTGACCGGCGATACGCTTTAGACGTTCGGTGTCGAAGTTGGTCAGGGCGACGTGCCTGATCTTCCCTTCGTCCCGGAGGTCAGACAAGTGGGATAAGGCGTCCAGATAGGACTCGTCCTGGTATTCCCACCAGTGGAACTGCAATAGGTCCAAGCGATCGGTGTCCATGCGCCGAAGGGATACGTCCACAGCCTGTTCCACAACCCCACGGGTCATCGGTCCGGGCCGGGGCACCCATTTGGTGAAGGCTTGCACACTTTCCCACGCCTGCGGACCCTGAGCGGCTTCGAACTGACGCCGGAATTCCCCAATCAGGTCCTCGGCAGGGCCGTAATGGTCCGCCAGATCCCAGGTGGTGAACTCCTCGTCGACGTAGGGAAACATGTCTTTAACGGCGGCGGCGGGGTCAATGGGGCCATGGCCTCCCGACACCTGCCACATACCGTTCAAGATACGGCAGATCTCCAAATCTTCAGCAAACTGGAAGCGGCTGGATTCGGGAAGGCTCATCCCATCGTTCCTATGCGGCCACGGATTGGGCCACCTGACCCAGTAAACGGAGGGTTCGGTCAAGGGAAGCGCCGCGGTCGCTGCCAACCAATACGGGCGACAACAAGACCTCGGAAGCGCCGATATCCAGCAGTTGTTGGATCCGCCGGGCGGTCTGCTCCTCGTTACCGTGGAGTACCAGCCCATCAATCATAGCGTCGCTCCAAGTAGTCTCGGCGGCCTCGGGATAGCCGGCGCTGATAAGCATTCGGCGGTAAAACGGCAGCTTGGGGTACATGGCGAATTGCTCTCGGAAGGCGGCCCGCATCTCATCGGCGTTGTCGTGGACGCACACCGGGGCGTGGGCAATGAGCGGCGGCACCGGACGGCCGGCTTCGTCCGCGCCCCTTTTCATGGCAGGCAAGGCCGTGTCCCGCAAATAGGCTAAAGGGCAGACCCAGCTGATGGCCCCGTCGGCCTCCGCTCCGCAAAGCTCGAAGGAGCCTCTTTGGAGGGCCGAGGCCATCACCGGCACGTCCACCGGCTCGGCTATGGACTCGTGGGCCTGGTAGTGCTCGCCGTCGAAATCCACTTTGCCTTCCTGGAGCAGCGATTTAACGATGCGCAGATACTCCCGCAAATGGCCCAGGGGATTTGGCATCTGGATGCCCATGGCCCGCATGGTTGGCCGATGGCTGGGCCCCAAGCCCAATCGGAAGCGGCCGGGGGCGAGTTGGGCCACGACTTGCACTTGCTGGGCCACCACCAGAGGGTGGCGAGGGAAAGTGGGGACGATGGATGTTCCGAACTTTATCCGCTGGGTGCTTGTAGCGGCGGCGGCAAACACGGTAATGCTGTCCAGACGGGCTCCGCCGGTGGTCATCCAGACGGCGTCGACACCCAATTCTTCGGCTCGCTGAATCGTTGCTTGTATGTCTTGAACTTTGTTTCCGCCAACCGCGACTCCGATACGGCTCATCTATTAACCTCACTGTATTTTCTTAGGTTGTAACCTGGTATTTGGGCAATGATACTGTGTGGGCCGTCAATCTGAGAGAAGCGAAGAATCTACTCACCACGGGGAGATTCTTTCGTCGTTTCACTCCTCAGAATGACGGGTTCATTGTGTTTACATTGAACCTGATGCCGCAGACCGATTTCGTCGAATCCTACAGCTTGTGCACGCCGGGAACCACGTCTTTAGCCACCAGCTCGATATGGTCCATGACGTCCTTCTGAGGGGTTTCTGGGTAGAACAGGCGTATAGACACCTGGTTGAACCCCAGGTCCCGGTACCGGGCGATCTGCTCCACGCACTCATCGGGACTGCCGACGATGAAAGTGTCGTCCATCAGGGCTTCCAAGTCTCCGGTTATCTTGCTGGTCATTTCCTCGTCGTTGCCTTGGAACCCATGCGCGGAGTACTCGGCGTATTTTCGTTCAAATCCCCGCCTGGCTTTGTCCAGAGCGTCTTCCCGGTTATCGGCGCAGAAGAACTCCCGGACAATGACCATATCCTCGGGAATGGGGTGGCCGTATTCCTGGAGCGTCTGATGGTATAGCTCAACCTGCCGCCGAATGGTGTCGTAAGGCTGGACGGGGCCGATGAACAGAGGATGACCCTCCCGTCCCACCCGGCGGATAGCGGGGTCACTCATGGCCGCCAGCCACAATTTTGGATAAGGCTTCTGGTAGGGCCGGGCGGTGGGGCGAGCGCCGGTAACGTGGTAGAAGCGGCCGTGGTGGGTCACTTCGTCCTCGGTC
Source organism: Chloroflexota bacterium (assembly GCA_002710215.1). GTDB lineage: Bacteria > Chloroflexota > Dehalococcoidia > Lucifugimonadales > UBA3495 > UBA11650. Next base: position 21,515 of record PAJQ01000068.1, read on the forward strand.
CACAGCCTTTGCATCAACTCCAGGGCTTCAGAGTGGCGGGCGCCCCGTTGGGACATTCGGGTGCCGAAGGCTTCGCACTCTTCGGGCCGGTAACCCAAGCCCAGACCCAGAATGAGGCGTCCTTCGCAGATGTGGTCCAGGGTCGCGACCTGCTCCGCCACGTCCACCGGATTTAGCAAGGGGAGTAGAAGCACCGACGTCGCCAGCTTCATGTTCCCCGGCTCGGCAGCCAACCGGGCCAACACCGGAAAGGGCTGAAAATGCTGGAATGGGTCGATCAGGTAATGATGGGCCCAGCAATAGGTGTCGAAACCGGCATCCCGGGCGGCTCGGAACTGCTCCAGTTGATCTTGCCACTGCTGCTGCAAGTCCAGGGTTCCCCGCATGACTACCTGGCCTACTTGATAGGCAACTTCCATCTCGCCGCTCCTAGATCATTCTGACGCCCCTTATAGCGACACCCAGTATATGCCGTCCGACGCCAGCCGATAACCCCCAATTAAGGCCGGGAAACGCGATTGACAGGGTGGTAGGGCAGCCATACACTCGGCAGAGTCCCAATGAACCCGAAACTGGGAGAATGTCAACGATCGGAGGAAGTCATGGCCGATATCGAACTGGACGTCAACCGGACCGCCCTGCTCATGGCGGACTTTCACACCGAGGGAATGACCGAAAACCCGATGGTACAGGAACGGCATACGTTGGACCGGGCCAGGGAAGTGCTCAACATCGCCCGCCGGGCCGGGGTATTCGTAGCCTACATCGTGGTGAATTTCCGGTCCGGCTACCCGGAAATCTCGGACATGAACCAGACTTTCAGCGCCCGGAAAGCCACCGGGGCGCCCCCTGCAGCCAGCCCCGACGCATTGATCCACGCGGCGGTCCTGCCTTTGCCAACCGAGCCCATCATAACGAAACACCGGGTTAACGCCTTCTTCGGGACCGACTTGGACATGATGCTGCGCGCCCAGGGCCGGGACACGCTTATCTTGATGGGACACGCTACCAGCGGTGTCATTCTGTCCACGGTGCGCTACGCCGCCGACGCCGATTACCGGCTGATCGTGGTGGAAGACGGTTGCGCCGACCGCGACCCCCAGGTCCACGATCTGCTCATGGAGAAGGTCTTCCCCCGCCAGGCTACCGTGGCCACGGCCCAGGATGTGGTCAGGGCTTTGAACTCCTAGGAGAGTAATCCTCGGAAGTCTTTCTCAACGGGCCGAGCTAGGATGAGGCGCCGATTCTTAACCTGGCCCCGATTGACGTAAAGAAATGCGCGACTATAGAATCCGACGACAGCCGCGGTCCAGTCCGAGCATAGTGACCCAGCTCCCAAACTATTCCCCAAACTATTCCATGGAAGGAGAAAATTATGGGCGACGTTAAGATGGTGCTGTTGGGCGATACCAACGTGGCACGGCCGGACCCTGACTCCGCTTTCGCCCCGGCGATGAATCTCCTCAAGGACGCGGATATCCGATTCTGCAACTTGGAAACCGTCGTCGCGGACGCACAGTACCTACATCCTTACGACCGAAGCCACCTTCCCCGGACCGAGGAGTGGATGTTCGAGTCTTACGTGCGAGCAGGCTTCGACGTCATGAACCAGGCGAACAACCCGAATACCTACCATGGTCATGAACCACTCATGCGCAGTTTCCAGGTCCTGGACGCGGCGGGAATCATCCACTCTGGAGCCGGGCCGAACCTGGCGGAAGCCCGCAAGCCCGGCATCATCGAGCGAAACGGTACAAAGATTGCCTTCGTGTCCCGGACCTCCGTGGGTACTCCTGGCATGGAAGCCACCGTGGATACCCCGGGAGTTGCTTTTTACCCAGTCCAAACCCTCTACGAGCCCCCGGCTCGGGTTCACTCCAATCCTGGCTTGCTGCCCATCGTCCATACCGTCCCTGACCGTGGGGAGCATCTCTCGGCCTTGGAGGAGGATATTCGCGCGGCCAGAGAGCAGGCCGACGTCGTCATCGTTTCCTGGCACTGGGGGCTCTCTCCTTATCAGATCCAGCCCAATGCCGGCGCCGGCGAGCTGCCGGTGATGGAGTACCAGCAGGAGATGGGGCACTTCGCCATCGACTCCGGCGCCGACATGGTCATCGGGCATCACTCGCACCAGCCCCAGCCCATCGAGGTGTACCAGGGCAAACCCATCCTCTATTCCCTGGCCAACTTCGTACATGACTTGGGAGGGTTCCGAGAACGCACCTTGATGACCATGCTGGTGCGCTGCCTAATAGCCGACGGCAAGATCCAGCGGCTCTCCTACGTCCCGGGCGTCGTTCGAGGACATGGCCCGCCGGACTTTGCCCGGCCTTCGCAGGCACCGGAGGTCGTGAAACGCATCACCGCAATGTCGTCACCCTTAGGGACCCGGTTCGAGGTTGGGAAAGAGGAAGTGACCGTGGTTCTGTGATCAGCCTAACGGCGGTTCGTTGATCCGGCCCTCTAGCGGAGCAGCCGTCCGGTGTACTGAAAGCTGATAGCTGACGGCTGAAAGCTCCCTACCATCCGTGTTCGACTTTGTCTTGGAGCACGGACACGAGCTCGTCGATGGGGATGCGGCTCTGGTGCATGGTGTCCCGGTCGCGGATGGTTACTTGGTGGTCTTCCAGGGAGTCGAAATCCACGGTCACGCAGTAGGGTGTGCCAATCTCGTCCTGGCGGCGATAACGCCTACCGATGCCTTGGGCGTCGTCGTACTGGGTAGTGAAGTGCCGCCGCAGCCGTGCATGGACATCTTGGGCCGCGGGGACCAGTTTGGCGTTGCGGCTTAGCGGCAGAACGGCTACGGTCACCGGGGCCAGCTTGCGATGCAGCCGGCAGACGACTCGGACCGCTTCGCCATCGGGCTCTTCGTCGTAGGAGTCCAGCCAGAAGGCCAGCACACCCCGGTCCAAGCCGCCGGAAGGCTCCACGACGTAGGGGAAGTAGCGGCTCTTCGTCTCTTCGTCGAAGTAGGTCAAGTCTTGGCCGCTGGCTTCGGAGTGTTGGCGCAGGTCGTAGTCGGTCCGGCTGGCGATGCCTTCCAGTTCCGCCCAGCCCCAGGGGAACCGATACTCGATGTCGTAACAGTCCTTGGCATAGTGGGCCAGTTCGTCGGAACCGTGTTGCCTCAGGCGGAGGTTTTCCCGGCGGATGCCGTATTCCACGTACCATTCCAGCCTGGTTTGGACCCACTTTTGCAACCACTCGTC
>PAJQ01000076.1 GCA_002710215.1 Chloroflexota bacterium
AATCTCAATCTAGATCAACTCCGCCTGGAGATCCAGGAACTGGAACGGTTCTTAAACGATTTCCAATCCAATTTTAACTTTGAACTGGATACTCTTAGGTTGAGGGTTGATTCGATTCAGTAGAACCGGTTGGCATGACCGAATTTGCCGTCCAGTTATGCCTTCGCGACTAATCTGGAAGGACGGCGATAGCCTCAATCTCGATCTTCAGATCGGGGGTTCCCAAAGCGGCAACCTGCACCTGGGTGCTGGCCGGGAAATTGCCTTCAAAGTATTTGCGCCGGACTTCTCCGCTGGCTGGAGCTTCCCGCAGGTCGGTGACGAAACTGGTTACCTTGACGATGTTGCTTATCGACCCGCCGTTGGCCTCTAGAATCGTCTGGAACTTTTGCAGGATGACCTCGGTTTGGGCGGCGATGTCGCCGGTCTCGGCGGCGGTCCCCCTGGCCGTGCTGCCCGCGATGAAGAGCATGTTGCCAAAGCGGACCGAATGGTGAAAGGCCCCCGCTGGTTGGGGCATGTCCGGGTAGTCGCGGCGGATGATTTCCATGGTATCCCTCCGTATTGGGCTGGCTTCTTTAGGTCTGGTCTTCCTTCGTGGGGAAAATGAGAGACTTTACTGTGACCGGCACCACCTCGGAAATGCCCATGGGCCGGCCGATATCCAAATAGTCCAAGTCACCCACGTCTATGCCGTCCACCACAACCACGTCCTGGCTCAGGTTGAGTTCCTCTTTCAGGATGCCGCCCAGCGACTTGGCCACGTCGGTGTCTAGAACGATGAACAACGGGGCATCTACGCCCTCGCCCTGGGTCACCACGGCGGCGATGCCGTCGGCCAGCCTTTTCAGGATGCGGTAGTTGGGCGGCTCTTCAACTTCTAAGGCCAGCGCCAATCCGGGAGCAAATCCGGACAGGTCGAACTTGGCTAACGCGCTGTGTATGGACCGCTCTACGGAATCTTGACCGTTCATGTGGGGGCGGACCACCTGTAGACCAAAGGCCGGCAGTGAGTCTACGCCGGACAAATGGCTGGTGGCGCCGCTGGCTTGCACCGTGTACTCCCCGGCTCCTATCACCGTGGCGCGGATACCCTCATCGGCTTGCCGCACCGTACCCTCTTTGAACACCGCCTTCAGGCTATCGCCGATCTGCCGGGCAAACTGGGGGCCGAGATCGCCGTAGGAGGCCGCGTCGTGGCCGTAGATATACTCGGACACTCCACCGGAAAATACCACGAAATCCACCTCGGATGGACCTTGATAATCCTCCAAGGGGTCTGTGATTAGGAATTCTTCTGTGACGCCGGTCAGGGGGATTTTTTGGATCACCTGTGAGAGTAGTTCGGACATGCGGGCGGCAAAGGCTTGCTTGACCGGCTCGCTGATGGACTGGCCCAGAGACAGGTCGAATCCTAGTTCGTTCAGCAAAACAATAGCCGGTTCCTCCAGCCGAGTTACGCGGTCCTCGTCGTCGAAAGCGATCAGCCGGGCGCCGACACTAACGGCCGCGGTATTCGTCACCACGCCGTCACGTATCAAGCATAGCTTAGTGGTGCCCCCGCCCACGTCGATGTTCAAAACAGTGGTGCTTTCAGACTCAGATAGGGCGACCGCTCCGCAACCGTGGGCCGCCAACAGGGCCTCGTGGTTAGGTCCAGCGGAGGCGCAGATGAACTTGCCCGACTCCTTGGCGAAAAGCTCGCTTATGGGGCGGGCGTTTTCCTTCTTCAGGGCCTCGCCGGTGATGATTACGGCGCCCGTATCGACGGTTTCCGGGGTGAATCCGGCCTGCCGGTAAGACTCATGAACGAACTCTTGAATGTTGGTGGTGTCGATCAACGTTCCAGAGATGTAGGGCGTCAACAAGATTGGAGACCGGTACAAGACCTGCCGATCGGTCACTCGAAACCGGCTGGAAAAGGCGGACCCCTCCCTTCTCAGGATCAGTTGCGAGAAAACCAGATGCGAGGTAGACGAGCCGATGTCGATGCCCACACTGCGGATGGTGAGCATCTCCATCCCCTCAACATCCACGACCGGGCCCACGTCACCAAAATCGCCTAGGTCATCGTGTGGGTCATCCGGAAAATGGTCATGGCTATGGCCGTGATCGTGAAGCCCGTCTTCGAATTCGTCGTGATCCATAGGGCGCAATTCTCCAGTTGACTTACTGGGCCGCCGCCCGGTAGTCCCATTCGTAGTCCCGGTCGTTGTAGGCGCCGTCGGGCATGAGGCTGGTCACGCCGCGCTTGGCCAGCTCCTCCTCGAACTTCTCGCGCACCCAGGGCTCCTCATCCGCGTATTCGATCTGGTCGTTGGATAGGTCGCCCACCGACTCGTCGGTGTAGCCGTGGAACTGGCGCGGCGGATGGAGGGCCAGGTATCGCGCCTTGGCGCCGCCGACGTTGAAGTGCTGGTGGAACCACCGGTTGGGCGGGACCAAAGCGCTGCCTTCATGCCAGGGCACCACTATCTTTTCCTTGCCTTCCTCCCACAGGATGGTGTATCCCTCACCCGCGGGAATGACTATGACCCGGCCGGGTCCGTGGCGATGGGCCTTTTTGTAGAGTTGGGGGGCGAAGACGGACATATGAGAGGACATTTCCGAGCCGGGGAATTGGATGTATACGCTGTGGCCGCCCGCTCCCCGGGTTTCGTTGCTATCTAGCTGGTCCCAACTCTGCATGTCGGGGAAGAAGTTGCCGCGCCAAAGGAATCCGCGGCGCCCTCGGCGATCGGCCCGGGGCACTGCCTTGGCTTCGGAATAGAATTCTTGACCCTCTACCTCCGGGGCGTCGTAGGGGTTGTTGAAGAAGAAGGCGGGGTCCGGGATGGTGGACATGGCCAGGGGCAGGTAGTTGTAATGGAGCAACCTTACCGGGAGATCTCCCCGGGTGTTGCTGAACTGATGGTAGCGGTTGCGTTCCAGCAAGAAGATGCTGTGTTTTTGCCACTCCACCGTCTGCCGCCGGGCGTCTCCCGCTCCCCAAACGCTGGTCAGGCCTCTTCCCTCGACGACGTAGACCACTTCGTCGACGGACAGTTTGAAGGGCGGCAGGGACTCTCCGGGAGGAATCTCGCTAACCCTGGCTTCGATGATTCCTTCCTGACCCATGAGTTGGATGAAAGCGGCCTCGCATCCACGATCTTCCCACCAGGCTAACTCCAAGGTCCTCAGGTCGGAAATGAAGAAGCCCGTGTGAACGGGAATCCCGACCGACCGCATCCAATCGTCGTAGGTGTAGACGTTTATCCCGATGTGTGTCGTCGCAACTTCCTCGGAACTGTCTAGGGTACCCCACGTTTCAACCATGACACTTCTCCTTGTCGAGCCTAGGACTGTGCCGGAGCACGGCAGTCTCTAGGAAAGGCCCGCCTGCATCGAACGGATTCTAGCAAGCCTACTCCAATGGGTCAATCATAGCCGGTGAGCACGGGAATGGAGCCCCTCCGTCGTTCCGGCGAAGGCCGGAACCCAGTGAGGTTAGTGCTTCTTTAACTTTCGCCCTGATCAACGCAAGTTTTGCTGGATCCCGGCCTGCGCCGGGATGACGGGGGTGAGGGAGAAGCCCGCTTTCAAGACTACTTCGGAGTCTCTGAATTCAAATCGCAATGCGAGCCTGTATTCAAGATGCGATTACTTTGCGTGTTCCCGCTGGAAAGTAAATGTCGCCCGCGTGCCTTGCTGCCAATACGTGCTCCTCACGTTAGGTCTGTGGGGTTGGTATAATGCGGGCAAATTCCTCACCGGATATTTCTGACAGGGAATATAACCCCGCCTTTTCCCAATGCGAAAACACCATAGGTGGAGGCGCCCATGGCATCGGTCCTCATCGTCGCGTTTGACGGGCTCCAACCGGCTCAGGTGATTCCTGAGCTGATGCCTAACCTATCATCGCTGGCTGCCAACGGAGTCACCTTTACCAACCACCATCCGGTGTTTCCTTCGGTTACCAGGGCAAATGTTGCCAGCCTGTCCACCGGACTTTATCCGGGAAGGCACGGACTGGCGGCGAACACTTTGATGATGCGCGAATTCGATTCAACACAGGTCTTTTCAGCTTTGGAGCCCAATTTGGCTGAAGTCGCCGCTAAAACCGGGCGGGTGCTGCTGGCTCCCACCTTGGCGGAGATTCTGTCCCAGAACGGCCAGGAGTACGTGGCGATAGGCGTGGGGACCAGCGGCAATGCCTACTTGCAGAATCCCACGGCGGAGCGTGACGGCGGCGCGACCATCCACCCCGAGTTTACCCTTCCCTACAGTCTTCATGAGGATATCACCGCCCGATTCGGACCCTGGCCCGATGAAACTAGGCCCAACACTCCTAGAATGGCTCAGGCCGTTAAGATCATGACCGAATACGTCCTCCCGGAACGTATGCCTGCTGTTTCGCTTATCTGGTCGTCAGAACCGGACAAGTCGCAGCACGACCAGCCGGTGGGTTCCGATCTTTCCAACGCCGCGGTCAAGCAGGCGGATGAACAGTTTGGGATCCTGATGGACTGGTTGACCCAGTCCGGCCGCGCCGCGGATACCAACGTAATAGTGATATCCGACCACGGTTACTCCACTATCATCACCACCGTAAACGTAGAAGCTTTGGTGCGGGAAGCGGGCTTCCCTCCGAGTGGCGAGCCCGGCGGCGTGGCAGTGGCCAACAATGGCGGCGCTGTTCTGTTCTACGTTACGGATGGGGACGCCGAAACCGCCGAGCTCTTGGCGGAATGGTTGATGGGACAGGAATGGTGTGGCGCCGTCACCGCGTCCGACGCCGTTGGTGAGATTCCAGGCACACTGCCGGCGTCGGTGGTTGGCAACCAGGGGCCACGAGGACCGGAGATCGCGATGTCATTCCGATGGAGTTCGGACTCCAACAGCGCCGGCTACCACGGAAAGGTATTCTCCACGGGTGGGGGTCCCGGCAGGGGTCAGCATGGATCCATGAGCAAGCATGAGATGAACAACGTGATGCTCGCCTGGGGTCCCGGTTTCAAACGGGGCATCACCCTGGATGTTCCCTCGGGTAACATTGACGTGGCGCCAACCATATTGAGCTTGCTGGGCCTACCGGGTGGCGATGCCATGGACGGCCGGGTCCTAGCGGAGGCGCTGAACGGCGGTCCTGATCCCGGCACCGTTGACTGGTCTGCCGAGCTTTACAGCACCGAGCGGCGGCTTAAAGAGAAGATGTATCGCCAGCAGATCAAGCTATCCGTCGTGGGCGACACCACCTATGTCGACCAGGGCAACAGCACGTTGGGGTGGCGGTGAGTTGAATTTCGGGGTGTTAATATTGGGCGCTAGAGTATCCTGTCAAAAATAAGGAGTAGAAATGGCTGGGAGCGACGTGATCAAGACTTCTCTGGAGCGCAACTGGGGGATGGTGGACCGGGCAGTGGACGGTTTGGACGATGCCATGTTGGGCCGCCTGATAGACGGCCAGGTCAACTCTATCGCCTGGCTACTCTGGCACATGACCCGCGTGGTGGACGTTTTCACCCAGACGCGGCTGCAGGGCAAACCCCAATTGTGGATACAAGATGGATGGGTCGAAAAGTGGGGCCTGAGCGAAGACCCGGAAACCACCGGGCAGGGTTGGACAGCCGAGCAGGTAGCTGCTTGGAAGGTGCCTTCCAAGGACGATTTATTGGGGTATTTCGAGGCAACTAAAGTCGAAGCCAGGAAATATCTGGACGGCCTTTCCGATGCTGACCTGAACGCTACCCGCATCGTCCCGCCAGCCACCGAGCCTCGATTCGTTTCCGAGATGCTGGGAATCCTGGTATACGACAATATAGTTCATGGTGGACAGATCGCCTTTCTCCGGGGCTATTACGAGGGAAGGGGCTGGTTTATCCCGTGATTCCCGTGCCGCCGGCGCCGGATTCGCCCACCAAATCCCACGCTTTTTCGATCTTGCCCAACGCAAAGTGTCCACTATGATATCGAGACAGGGTGTCTCGAACATAGTGCTGCACAACGGCAAAGTGCTCACTTCGGCCGCCGATGGCGTGGTCCACCAAGCCTTGGCCGTCAGAGGCGACTCGATACAAGCGGTGGGGAGCGACCGGGATATGCTTTCCCTGTCCGCCGCTGGGACCGAAGCTATCGACCTTCAAGGACGCACCGTTATTCCCGGCATCATCGACATCCATGCCCACATGGACCGGGAAGGTTTGAAAAGGGCTTGCCCGTCTCTGGAGGGTCTCCGGTCGATCGACGATATTCTCGCGGCCATCAAGCGATTGGTGGACCAAACGTCCCCCGGTGAGTGGGTGGTCACCATGCCGGTGGGCGACCCTCCAAGCTATGTGGACGTTCCCCAAACTCTTCAGGAGGGCCGGTATCCCAACCGCTGGGAGTTGGACCGAGTCTCACCTCAAAATCCAGTGTACATCCGGGGGATCTGGACACCGTGGAACGTGCCGCCGTCGGTTGCCGTGGCCAACAGCCTGGCTTTGCGATTGGCTGGGATCGACTGCGATACTCCTTCGCCCGACCCCAGTGTGACCATCGACCGGGACGGCCAAGGGGAACCCACCGGCATCTTGATCGACACCGCCAGGTTTCCGTCCCTGGAATTCACTCTGATGAAGGTCGTGCCCCGGTTTACCCACGCCGAGCGGGTAATAGCCCTGAAAGAGTCCATGACCCTCTACAACTCCGTGGGCGCCACCGGGACGTACGAGGGGCACGGCGTGGCCCCGGAAGTGCTACGGGCCTACAAGGAATTGTGGGATGAGGGGCGGATGACCGTGCGCTCTCATATGGTGTTGAGCCCGGCTTGGCGATCGGTTAAAGAAGCGGCCCAGGAGATGGACCGGTGGGGCCATTCGGCGTCGGGCGCCGGATACGGCGACGATATGTTGCGCATCAGTGGCTATTACATCCAGTACCGTGGCAGCCGCTACACCTCCCGGGCGCGCTCCGCCGAGCTTCCCTTCACCGGTTGGGCCGGATTTGCCCAAGGTTACAATCCTCCGGGGCGCTTCCGCCGGTTGGTGAGATTGGCCGCCCAGCACAACCTGAGGGTAAACACGATCGTGCGGGACAACCTGGATGAGGTGCTGAGCGTCTTCGAGGAGGTCCATCGGGACACGCCCATCGACGGCCGGCGGTGGATACTGGCCCACATCCGGGAGACCACCGGCCGCCAACTGGACCGGATCAAAGCGATGGGGTTGGTTCTGGAGACCATCCCGTTGACCGAGCTGTGGCTGCGAGGCGGACCGTTGGCCGATGATCCCCAGGCGGCGGCTCTGGCCGTTCCCCACCAGACCTATCTGACGCGAGGCGTGCCTTTCGGATTCGGCACCGACAACAAGCCCTACAATCCCTTCATGACCCTTTGGTCGGCGGTGACCCGCCAGGAGCGCCAAACCGGGAAGGAATTGGCCCCGGAGCAACGTCTTAGCCGCTTGGAGGCCCTGAAGGCTTTTACTTTGGGCGGGGCCTACTTCACCTTCGACGAGGACCGGCGCGGTTCGCTGGAGCCGGGCAAGCTGGCCGACCTGGCGGTACTCTCAGACGACCTATTAACCGTTCCCGAAGACGACATTCCCAACCTGCACTCACTGCTCACCATGGTCGGAGGCCGGGTGGTGTATCAGGCTGGCGAGCTTTAGCCTTGGGAACTGCTCCACCGGCCTATCCTCTCGGACCGTGTACCCAACCGGCCACCATGCCCGGCCAGAGAATTTTTGATACCGTGCAGATATTCCTCGGACATGTTTCGATAAGACGACGCGACGGTGTCCAAGTACCGGCCATGGATCGGATCGGCCAGCTCTTCGGAATCCGGCCTGAATGCCTGAAACAAATGAACTGGTTGTGCAAGTTTGGTAAACAGTCTCACAGCTGGCGAAGGACAACAATGGAATCCGAAATGACATGTCCTAACTGTCGATTTGAGATTCAAGAGGGAAGCGATTTCTGCTCAGAGTGTGGTTACCGGCTGCCGGCTCAAGGAGGGGGGCGGCCTTGTTTGGTACTGGCTGGGTATCTTGTTGGTCGTTTGCTGTGCGATCGAGTGGGCGATGCTCCTTATAGGCATATCTGTTGATAGTGAAGATTGGACCGATGTCATCTTGGGCGGAGTGATAATTACCGTGATTCCATTGGCGTTAGGCGTTTTCCTAATCAAGAGACGGCGGAAAGTGCCAAGCCATCACTCCGACACTGGAAATGCCACAAATTATGAATACCCCAAGGACGAGAGACGATACAGGTAGCTACCGTGGGGATGTTGGGATTGACTGGGGTGATTTCCGGCAGTTGATGGGGATTATAGCGTCAACTGAATCCGCTGGTTGAATATAGTTTAAAACACCACCACGGACCTGAGCACTTCTCCCCGCTCCATCTTGTGGAAGGCGTCTTCCACGCCATCTAGCGGGATTGTCTCGGAAACGAACTTTTCCAGATCCAGGCGGCCTTGCAGGTACAGGTCGATGTACATGGGGAAGTCCCGGCTGGGTAGGCAATCGCCGTACCAGGAGGACTTGAGGGAACCGCCCCTTCCGAACAGCTCGATCAGGGGTAATTCGATCTTCATGTCCGGGCTGGGCACGCCTACCTGCACCAGGGTCCCGGCGTGGTCCCGGGCGTAGAAGGCCTGCTCGTAGGTTATAGGGCTGCCCACCGCCTCGATGGCCACGTTGACACCGTTGCCCCCGGTGAGCTTGCGTATGGCCTCCACCGGGTCAGTCTGGGAGGCGTTAATGGTGTGGGTCGCACCGAATTCCTTGGCCCACTCCAGCTTACGGTCGTCGATGTCCACCGCGATGATGGTGTGGGCCCCGGCGAGGCGGGCTCCGGCGATGGCGGCATCGCCAACACCCCCGCAGCCGAATACCGCCACCGAATCGCCCCTGGTAACACCGCCGGTGTTGATGGCGGCTCCCAGTCCGGCCATGATGCCGCATCCCACCAGCCCGGCGGCTTGGGGACTGGCTTCAGCGTTAACTCTCACCGCCTGCCCCGCGTCGACCAATGTCAACTCGGCGAAAGCGCCGATGCCCAGGGCCGGGGACAGAGGCGTCCCATCGGCCAGGGTCATGGGTTGTTCGGCGTTGCGGCTGGCGAAACAGTACCAGGGACGGCCGCGTTGGCAGGAGCGGCAGGTCCCGCAAGGAGACCGCCAGGCGATTATCACAAAATCTCCCGGCGAAACGTTGTCCACCCCCGCCCCCACGCTTTCCACCGTGCCCGAAGCCTCGTGTCCCAGGAGGAAGGGGAACTCGTCGTTTATCGCTCCTTCCCGGTAGTGCAGGTCGGTGTGGCAGACACCACAGGCTTTAACTCGGATCAAAGCTTCGCCGGGACCGGGATCTGGCACCAGGATGCTCTGAATCTTTACCGCCGCTCCTTTAGCGGCAGCGATTATTCCATTAACCTGGTGGGGCATTTCATAGCTCCTTAAGCTGTGAATGTTGGCTCGCGGGACTCCTTTTCTAACTCTCCGGGGATTGAAACGAAAAGATCTACGGGGGATTCCCCTTCTAAAAGGCGCTGTAACTCCCGATAGTGGTCGCTATCAATTCCAAGCGCTCTGTGTGTGAGATTAAGCGCCCTAGTCTTGAAACTAGCATATTTTGTCTGTGCTAACTAAACCTGAGAGCCATTCATGCTTATTTATTCTGGAACCATTAGGTCCCTGACAGGAGTGATATCGGCATTGTTGAACCCCATGTGGGGCCTGAACATCTCATGCAACTTGGACATGTCGTCTGTTTCCACAAGAAAAAAGCTTGTATGGGCCGGCGCACAGATTGCCGCCGCGATAAGCTCGACTCCTACTTCCTTCGCCCTGGCAGGCCAGTCCCGGATCCGGGCATCGCTATCGATTATTGCGGTATGGCTCCCTGGGCAGCTTTCCGGAGTGGGTGTAAGAGTTACATGGAATCTCATAACATCAACTCCTCCTAGATATTTAGATACTTGCCGATTTACCGCATCACCTGTGTTAGCCAAATGAAAATACTCGCCTGTATCTATGCTTGGCCGGAAGTGTAATCCCGCCAGCTCTTTCCCCAGCCGCCGTCAAACGCCACTTCTCCTAGCGCCTTACGCCTGGTGGGACCGTAGCCCACTCCTTCGGCCGGAAACCCTATGGGCAATATGGCCGCCGTGGCCACGTCTTCGGGAATATTGAGCATTTGTTTGATCTCTGCCTCAAACCTCATCTGCCGCGTCGTCAAGCAACTGCCCAACCCCAGGCCGCGCGCCGCCAGTAAGATGTTCTGGACGGCGGGGTAGATGGATGCGGCCGAGAACGTGCCGTTGGCGTTGACTTGGATACAGGCAAGGATGAACACGGGTACGTCTTCCATGTGATCTTCCAGGTATTGAGCAGCCCCGTAGACCCGCCGCACCTGACCCGTCATGTCGGGCGTGATTGGAAAGCCATCTCCCGCTCTATAAAGGTCTCCGATCTTATCCTTGGTTTCCTGGTCTCGAATCACGATGAAGCTCCAACCTTGCCGCGCCCCGCCTGACGGAGCCTTGATTGCGGCCTGCAGCAGCCGGGTGATGAGCTCGTCAGGGACCGGGTCGGGCTTGAACCGGCGTATGGCTCGTTGCGAGTCGATGGCCTCGAACAGGTCGATGTTCTCGGTCATGAGCTTCTCCTCATTTCCTCGGCCCTATTTCCGCCTGCAAGTCGCTAATCACTTTGTCCCGGCTGCGTGGGTTCCAGCGGATCCGCTGGTTGATGGGCACGTTCTCTACTTCCGGGTGGATTTTCAGGGCCACGAACACCGGGCCGGGCGCGTTCAAAATCGCTTCGATGTTGTTGGTGAAGTCTTCCAGATTGTCGAAAGAGAAGGTTGAGGGGTAGCCGGAGCCTTTGGCGATCACGTCATAGGCGATGTTTTGAGCGTTGGGCACCGGCTGGCCGCCGGTCGTTGCGTAGACCCCGTTATCCAGCATGAAGTGGTAGAAATTCGGTGGGGCCTTCTCGGCGATGGTGGGCAACGCCCCCATGTTCATAAGAATGTCGCCTTCCGAGTCGAAAAGAATCACCTTTTCGTTGGGCCGGGCCAAGGCGAAACCCAATCCAAAGGAGCCATGGCCTCCCATTGCCGGGTCGCCCAGGGGCACGTCCCGTTCCGGCTTGTCGCTGATGGTGTGCCAGTGGCGTCCTCCTCTGCCGGGAATAACCACCGCGTTGCCCCGGTATTTGGCAAAGACCTTAAGCATATCCTCGGTATGAATCATCTAGCGTCTCCTAAATATTCACGTTAACGGCCTATAGCTGCCGAGTTATCTCCTATGCGAAGTCTAATCAGCGGTTGAATCCGTGGAACTCGTCGCCGACCAGGACCGCCACCGGGCCTTGCGCTTTCTCCGCTTCCTCGAAGGCCCGGGTGATCCGGCCCGCGTCGTCGTTATTCTCGATCAGGTAGTACTTGATGTTGTAGGCGTTTAAGAAGGGCTCGGTGTAGGTGGCGGCGGTGTCGGTGTTGTCGCCGTGGCGGGTATAACCCCGGTAACCGACCATCAATACCACCGGGATATGCATGCCCATAACCCACCCACGCATCGAGTCGCCCGACTCCTGTAAACCGGTATTCTGGATCAGAATCACCGGTTTGGCCCCGCCCACCGCCAGGCCCGCGGCGGTGGAGAATGCCTGACCTTCCCGGCTCACGGTAATCAGGTCCAGGGTCGGTTCCGCCTGCATCAGCAGATACAGCCAGTTGGTCTCGCTGTCGGGCAGCCAAACCACGTGGGTAACGCCGTTTTTCTTCAGTTCTTCCAAAACCGTTTCTGGGCTAAGCTCTGCCGTTTGCTGGGTCATTTCAGTCACCTCTCCGGGGGCACATTTCGTTAATAATGGCACGCACAATGCGCACGCTGCCAGCTTGCAAACAGCCATGATTATATCCCTAGCCGGGTCTACAGCATAGTCATGCCGGGTTACGAGCAAATAACCGTCTCACCGGCGGAAGCCGGTGTCAGGAATGACACGGAATCAAACGGTCTATGGATCTCGGCCTTCACGCCTGATTTTCTGGTAGCATGTCTGTCCAACGAAAAAAATTAAGGAAGAGTGAAACGCGCATGCCTCCACCGGAAAGATACAACACCGGGTACAACCTCGGCGTGGGCGGCGCCGTGGTGCGGGACGGACGTCTGCTGTTGGTCCGCCGCCTGTCACGGCGCGGCCAAGGCAACTGGCAGGTACCCGGTGGGTTCGTCGAGCAGGACGAGACCATCGAGGTTGCGGTGGTGCGTGAGGTGGAGGAGGAAGCCGGTGTTACTGCCGAGGTCCAGGGGGTGCTGGGCATCAGGAACCGTTACGACGAGGACGGTGGCAACAGCATCTACGTGGTGATGTTGCTGAACGCCCTGAGCGGCGATCCGAACCCCGACATGACAGAAGTGGACAGGGCCGAGTTTTTTACCTTGGAAGAGATCCTGGCGATCGAGCAGATCGGGGCGATCAACGTGGAGGTCGCCAAGCAGGCCTTGTCAGCCGAACACCGGGTTTTGTGCCCGCAGACGATTGAGCAGGTTGGGAGAGGGACGTACACGCTGTTCCTTGGGTAAATCCCCCCAACCCCCCTTTACGAAAGGGGGGCTTTTACGTGGGCATAGAAGCGGCCGGTTTGACGCCATGTCATGGTGCTGATACACTCGCCGATGTCCCTGTTGTGCCATTTATTGGGGCTCAACTCGCTCAATTTCATTTCATTTAACACGGGAGAACTGCAATGGCGGTAATTGATTCAACACCCGAATTTGTTGCTAATGCATACACAATAATGCGGCATAATCTGGAGATCGTTCGCCCGAGACTGGGCAGGCCCATGGGGCTGGCGGACAAGCTGGTCCTCTCTCACTTGGACGACCCGGAAAACCAGGAGTTGGAGGCCGGCAAGAGCTACTTGTTGGCCCGGCCGGACCGCGTCATTCTTCAGGACGTGCTGGGTCAAACCGCCATGCTGGTGTTCATGCAGACGCGAAGGTCCAGCACCGCCGTGCCGACCAGCGTCCACTGCGACCACTTGATCCAAGCCAGGGTGGGAGCATCCTCGGACTTGTCAGAGTCCGTGTCGGAAAACGGCGAGGTCTACGATTTTCTGCGCTCCGCCGCCGCCAAGTTCGGCGTGGGTTTCTGGGGTCCCGGCGCGGGCATCCTGCATCAGGTCAACTTGGAGCAGTACGCTTTCCCCGGAGCCATGATTATCGGCACCGACTCCCATACCCCCAACGCCGGCGGCCTTGGCGCCTGCTCGGTGGGTGTGGGTGGGGCCGACGCAGTGGAGGTGATGGCGGGTCTTCCCTGGGAAGTCCTCTATCCAAGCCGCATCGGCGTTAAGCTAACGGGCCGGATGAGCGGGTGGACGGCACCTAAAGACATAATCTTGTATCTAGCCGGGGAACTCACCGTCTCCGGAGCCACCAACGCTATCATCGAGTATTTCGGGCCGGGAACCGAGACAATCAGTTGCACCGGCAAAGCGACCATCACCAACATGGGCGCGGAGTTGGGGGCGACGACATCTGTATTCCCTTACGACGAGTCCATGGCCCGGTACCTGCGGTCCACCCGGCGGGGAGAGCTGGCGGACCTGGCCGATCAGAACCGGGAGATGTTCCGGGCGGACCAAGAAGTGCTGGACCATCCGGAACGCCACTTCGACCGCGTCGTGGAAATCGACCTGAGCAAGCTGGAGCCCCACCTGGTGGGCCCCCACTCCCCGGACCGGGCGCGCCCGATCTCCGAACTTGCCAGCCAGGTTAAAGACCCGGCCAACGGTTTCATTGACGATATTTCCACTGCGTTGATCGGAAGCTGCACCAACTCTTCCTACGAAGATATGAGCCGCTCGGCCGACGTCGCGGAGCAGGCCAAAGCTCTTGGAATCAACATTGCTACTCCACTGATGGTTACACCGGGTTCCGAGCAGGTGCGGGCAACCATTGAGCGGGACGGCCAGTTAGAGTCCCTGAGGTCCATCGGGGCAACGGTCCTGGCCAACGCCTGCGGTCCATGTATCGGACAGTGGCGGCGGTCTCGAGACTCGCAAGAATCCAATACTATCGTTACGTCCTACAACCGTAATTTCCCCGGACGAAACGACGCCAGCCCCCAAACGATGAATTTCATCGCCAGCCCGGAAATGACTGTCGCCCTGGCCCTGTCTGGAAGGCTGTCCTTCAATCCTATGACGGACACGCTGCCCGACGGGCAAGGCAATCAAGTGATGCTGGAACCGCCGAAGCAGGCGCCCGACGTGCCGGAGGAGGAATTCGACCCGGGTAACTCTTCTTACATCGAGCCTCCGGAGGACGGAAGCAGCGTGGAAGTCGTGGTGGACCCCAACAGCCAAAGGATCGAGTTGATCAACCCCTGGCCGCCCTGGGATCAACAGGACATCGTGGATGCTCCCGTCGTCATGAAAGTGCAGGGAAAATGCACCACGGACCATATATCCCCCGCCGGAGTGTGGCTGAGCCTTCGGGGGCACCTGACCAAGTTCAGCGAGAACTTCTTGATGGGGGGCATCAACGCCTACACCGGCGATGCCGGGAAGGGTCTGGACGTATTATCCGGTGAGACCGGGAAGGCCATCTCCCACATCGCCAGGCACTACCAGGAGGAAGGGGTGAAATGGGTGGTGATCGGTGACTCCAACTACGGTGAGGGGAGCAGCAGGGAACACGCTGCCCTGTCGCCGCGATTGCTGGGCGGTGGCGCGGTGATAGCCCGCAGCTTCGCCCGCATCCACGAGACAAATCTGAAGAAACAGGGCCTGCTGGCGCTGACATTCAGCAGCCCGGACGAATACGACCTGATTCGAGAGGACGACCGGATAAGTCTGACCGGTTTGAATGAACTGGCGCCGGGCAAACCCGTCCCCTGCACCGTCAGCCACTCCGATGGGACCACCGAATCGTTGAGCCTGAACCATACCTTGGGTGCGCCCCAGATCGAATGGTTCCGGTTAGGATCGGCGTTGAACCTGTTCCACCAGTCGTAGGGGTAGGCTAAATCCACCGATTGCACGCGCCGTGAGTGGCGCTTAGACTAGAACTTAGGATGAACGTCCCCCTTGCGGAAACAAGTTTCCAAGGGGGACGTTCTGATTCGGCGAGATGCCGCCGGAGGCGCCAATGGACGGCGAAGCGGCCGATGCGTTGATCGATAAGCTGAGGGCCACTATCGGTATGGAAACCGTCTTCCAGTCGCCTGACGAGTTCGGACGGTCGTCGTTCCGCCAATACGCTCTGGCCATCGGGGATTTCAATCCTCTTTACACCCACCGCGACTTCGCCCGATCCCACGGCCTGCCGGATGTGATGGCGCCACCGACTCTGGTCTGCGACACATGGCAGTTCGCCGACAGCGACATTGACGAAGAAGGCCGGCAAATAGCGTTGAAAGACGAGTTGGGGATGAGAGGTCTCCGCGCCGGGAACACCTATGAGTTCTTCCAGCCGGTCCATCCCGGCGACATCGTCACCGCCAAACGCAGGACCAAAGACGTCTACGTAAAGACCGGCAGGTCGGGCCGCCTGCTTTTCTGGGAAGTTGAGACCTCCTATCACAACCAGCGTGACGAGTTACTGGCCACCAACGTGGAAACCATGTTTCTGCGCCTGTAGGAGGGCCGGTAACAACTGATGTACAGTTTTGCGAGTAGCCGCACATTGGCGATATTTTGCGATATGTCCTCCCCACGCTCGTCTTTCCGGCGAAGGCCGGAATCCAGCCAACGCGCTTCTGGATTCCGGCCTTCGCCGGGATGACCGACCGAGTATCAAGAAATTTACGAGAAAACAGACCAGCGGTGCGCCGCCAGGAGGATGATTGGACCGCCCGACCCTCAATTTCGAAGGCATCTCGGTGGGCGATGAACTGCCGCCGTTGAAGAAACAGATAACCGCAGCCCGCATGATGGCCTACGGGGCGGCCACTTGGGACTTCATCCGCATTCACTACGACGCCGATTACGTCCGAGGGCTGGGGTTTGACGGACCCTTCTTGGACGGGCAGATGATGGGCGGGTTCTTGGCCCAGCAGGTGCAGGACTGGGCTGGGCCGGGGGCCTTTCTGCGCAAGCTGAGCTTCAGTAACCGGGGGATGACCTACCCCGGAGATCTGATTATCTGTCACGGTATTGTTACCGGAAAATCCGCTGAGAATGGCGAAGAGCTGGTAACTTGCGACCTTTGGGCGGTCAATCAGAGCGGTGAGAAAGTGGTCCAGCCGGCCAGCGCCTTGGTTAGGTTTTCCGCACGGATTTAGTTTTAGAATACACGGAGAAATCAAATGGGCCGAAATGTGGTCCAGGTGGACCCGGAAAAGTTCCCCTGGCTCGACATCCGCCGGTACACCTTTAGCATGGCGGTCGAGGCCCGTGGCGTAGTGTACATTTCGGGGCAAACCGCCGGCGAATACGACGCCGATGCGGGCAGGGTTGTCTGTAAGGGCGGCCTGGTTGAGCAGACCCGGCTGATCTACGAGAAGCTAGGTGTGATCCTGGAGGCTGCCGGTCTGGGTTTCCAAAACGTGGTCAAGACGGTGGATTACTTGGACCCGGTGGCTCTCCCCCACTATCGTCAAACCGCCGCCGTGCGCCGGGAGTATCTACGGGGTCCGGTTGCCTCAACCGGGGTCTGCGTGCAGCGGCTGCTTCGCCGGGAAGCTTTGATCGAGATCAGCGCGGTTGCCATGACCGGCGATAAACAGGCAGTAGGCTCAGACAATTCGGACCAATCTCTTACCTTCGCCCCAGCGGTAGGATCGGGTGATATTGTTTGGTTATCCGGCTTGGTGGGTCATGAAGACGTTGATGGGCAAAGCCATTATCCTCAGGACACCCGGAGGCAATTGGAGTTGGGATACCAGACCGTTGGCAGTGTGTTGGAGGCGGCGGGCGCACGGCCAAGCGATATCGTGTCCAGCCTGGAATACGTCGACCCGCAAGCGTTTCTGGGTTATCCCGGCGCAACCCGGGTTCGCCGGGAGTTCTTAGGCGAAGTCCTGCCCGCTGCCTCAGAGGTGGTCGTTAACCGGCTGTTGCGCCCTGAGGGACACGTGGAACTCGAAGCGGTTGCGGTTAAAGGCGGCGAACGCCAGCAGATCGTATTGCCGGAATGGCAAGCGCAATACGAGCGCGCCAATGCGGTCCCGGGGACGAAAAAGGGCCGGATGCTCCACATCTCAGGCCAATCGGCGGTGGACCATGCCACCGGCGAAAGCGTGGGGGGATTCGACGTAGCGGCTCAGGCGGAGCAGGCCTATCGCAATGTCTCTCAGGTCCTTGCCGCCGCTGGGCACACGCTAGACGACGTGGTAAACACGATTGAATGGGTCGCTCCCAACGGCCTCATGGGCTACCGGGAGGTTCAGGAAGTTAGACGAAAACTGTTCGGCCGGGATTTCCCATCGGCCACCGGAGTTATGGCGCACCGGTTTTTGCGCCCGGAATTACTTTTCCAGGTTATGGCGGTGGCTATTCCGTAGGTGTCCTGACATCGCTTCCATGGCCGTGCCCCTTGATAAACTAAGCGGCTTTGCCCACTTTGGCGTGGGTCCAGGTCAGCAGCTCTTCCGTCTCCTTCCAGCCGATGCAAGCGTCGGTGATGGAGACACCATAGTTCAATTGAGAAGGGTCGTCTCCCAGGTCCTGTTTGCCTGGCGCCAGGTTGCTCTCCACCATGCAGCCGATGATGTCGGTGTTGCCCTCAACGCGTTGTTCCACCACATCCTTGAAGGCCTTGGCTTGCTTGGTGTGGTCTTTGCTGGAGTTGCCGTGGCTACAGTCCACTAGCAGCTGTGAGCGAACGCCCGCCGCTTTGAGCTGCTTTTGTGCCTGGTCAATGGTCACTGCGCCGAAGTTAGGGCCGCTATTTCCGCCACGTAGAACGATATGTCCGTCCGGATTGCCCGTGGTGCGGATTAAAGCGGTCCGGCCCTGGTGGTCGAGACCCAGGAAACCGTGGGGCGACCGGGCGGACACCATGGCGTCAACGGCTATCTGGACATTCCCGTCGGTGCCGTTCTTGAAACCCACCGGCATGCTCAACCCGCTGGCCATTTGGCGATGGATCTGGCTCTCCGTGGTGCGGGCGCCGATGGTAGACCAGGTAACCAGCCCCGCCAGATATTGGGGGACCACCGGGTCCAGAAACTCAGTGCCGGCATACATGCCGATCTCGCCAATCTTCAACAACAACGCCCGAGCCCGGTGTAACCCGGTTTCGATGTCCAGGGTGCCGTCAAGGTGGGGATCGTAGATGTATCCTTTCCAGCCGATGGTGGTCCTGGGCTTTTCGAAGTAGACGCGCATCAGGATCAGCAGACGGTCGCTTAACTTCTTGGAAAAATCGACCAAGCGCTGGGCATATTCCAGGGCAGCTTCCTCATTATGAATGGAGCAGGGCCCAACTATCATCATGAGCCTTTTATCTTGGCCATTCAGGATGCTGCGTACTTGGTCCCTGCCTGATATAACCGTGCGTTCGATTTGTGGGGTAATCGGAAGTTTGTTTACGAGATCGATTGGGGTAATAAGAGGCTCTGTGCTTTCGATATGCACGTCCCGGGTTGCTGATGGTAGCATCTGTTATCGCTCCCTTTGGTGGGGATTGTTGACCTTCAATGAGGCCCCTTGGATCTCTCTTCGCCCTGGATAATCAAAAAACCCCAACCTCTGCCGGTTGGGGTTTGGATGTTCCCTAGAATATCAGTCTGTTCAGAGGGTTTCGGACACCAAACCTTCACCGGCGGCACTGAGGCCGGTAAAATAGCGGTAATACCCGAAAAACCGTTGCAATGAGTACATCGTCACTAATAATACCGCTTTCTATGCTTTAGTCAATGGCCGATTCTAAGCAAATAATTGCGGGATCGTTGACCTGGGTTATTTGCCGTGGCTCCATCAATTTTAGTGGGTATCGAAGATTTCCTGGTAGCGTTGCAATTCTTGCTGTAACTGCTGCCTTTCATCGCCGGATGGGTTGTCGGCATTGGTGAACGGAGTCAGCATGCCCAGCTTTTCGATGGCCAAAATCAAGAGCAACCTGGCCTTGACCGCCATCAGGTTATCGCAAGAGATGAAGGGGTTATCGGCAAGGCGGGGCACCCGGCCGTGGTCGCCACGATTGGCTACCGCCACCGGGAGCCCGTGCTGGTACATGGCTGTTTCCAAGATAGGCACCTGAAACTGATGGGGCTTGCCGTCGTAGGCAAACCCTTCCACCAAGATACCGTGCTTCTGGGCCGCGCCAGGTGTCGACCGCTCCTTGAGCGCCCGGTCAATCAGAGCCGCGATAGGCACGTCGTCGGCTCCGGCGTAGGTCTTGACGATATCGACCCTGGGCATTACCTCGGGCAGGGTCCCGTTGGGACGCACATCAGACCAGAGGGTATGCTTCCGCTCCGGCCGGAAGTAGAAGGTTACCTGGTCGCTTTCCACCGACCCCAAGGCTGAGGCCGAACCGCCTGAACTAGCAAACCCGCCGGGACGCTGGTTGGTTTTAGTGACTTCCCGGGCCGGCATGATTTCTTCGTTCATAACCAGCATGGCGCCCCGGCCCTTGGCGTCGGGATGGGCCGCTACTCTAACTGCGTCGACTAGGTTCCAGTCGCCGTCGTTGCCCATGCTGCTGTGCCGGCGCTGGGACGCGGCCACCACTACGGGTTTGTCGCTGTTGACGGTGTAGTGCAAAAAGCAGGCCGTTTCTTCGGCGGTGAAAGTGCCGTGGGTAACGACACATCCCGCAACGTAATCTTCCGCCAGAGCCTGGTTCACGGCGTTGGAAATCAGAACCAACTCAAACATGCTAAATGTCTGGCCGCCGGCCCGCAGCTCCCGCCCCGTGCGAGGGTCGATAATCTCCCGGACCTCCAAGGCTGCCGCCTCGGCCAGCAGGTTATTCCGGCCGGCGGTGTCCAGGCCGAACCGGTCTATCTCCTCGATGATGCGGCGGGCGTTCATGTGTACCGCGGCGTATCCCTGGGGCGGGGATTGCCCCGGCGTCATGGGAGGCAGCATGTAAAGTCCGTCGGCTGGGTCCAACGTGACGTCCCAATACGGCTCTTCGTTGGGACCAATGGTGAGGGGACTGCCGTCCAGGTCCTCCTTGGCAATCTTCACCGCCACGGGTTCATGCAGGCGCTGCGGTCTCAGAAGGTTGAAGTCACCGCCCGCTTTTGAGGAACTGACCAATGGCTGTCCGTTTTGGATGGTGCCGCCGGTTGGGATTATCGCTATCTTCGGTAGGGCCACGTCGATCCGTCCTAATTCCGAGATTTCCGCTTGGTGTTGTTGTGCGATTTACTACGTCGGAGACGCCTACTCTTCTCCGTCGTCGCTCGAGGCCACGTAGGCGGGGCGAAGTTGCTCGACTCCCCCAGTTCGGAGGTCACGCAGTTCGGGGCTTCGAACAAATAGTACCCCGGCTACGGCGACCATCAACGAGGCGCCAATGGCTACCGACCACGGGGCGCCAATGTATTGGGCAACCATTCCCCCTTGTGTCATTCCCAGGGGGGCCAGACTCCAGGTTATACCGTAGAGTCCCATGACCCGGCCCCGAAGCTGTTCCGGGACCAGCTGTTGTATGGTGCTGAGGCCGCCGACCAGATACAGAGAGTTGGATACTCCGACCAGGACCAGCAGCGCCATGGACGCCGCATAGCTACCCTGCCAGGCCGCCAGGGCGAAGAGTATCTGGGTCAGCCCGTAGAGGCCCGCGCCGGCCAAGATTAATTTTCCCTTGGGAGCGCCGTCCCGAAGATTGCCGATGTACCAAGTACCGGCGATGGCCCCCACGCCCGACGCCCCCAGCAGCCAGCCGATCTTTTCCGCCCCAACGTCCAAGACGTCTTTGGCAAACACCGGCATTAGGAACACGTAAGACATTCCGAACAGGCTGTTGCAACAGGTGAGAACCATGACGTTCAAGAAAACAGGATGTTGTCGCACGTAGCGGAAGCTCTCGGCTATCTGCGGGACAAACCGTCCCTTTGCCGGAGGGCGGGGCCGCAGCTTCAACACGGTAAGCACTGATGCCAGCAGATAGAAAGATGCGGCGCTGATGAACATTGATGTATGGATGTCCCGCCAGGCGATGACCATCCCCGCCAGCGCCGGCGCCAAAACCCGCGTGACGTTCCAAACGATTGAGTCCATGGCCACGGCGTTGACGATATGCTCAATGCGGACCAAACGGGGCGAGATGCTGGACCGGCTGGGCGCGTCGAAGGCCTGTACGGCCCCGATGATGACCCCGGCGGCTAGAATGTGCCACGTTTGCACGTCCTCCGTGAGCACCAGCACGGCTAACCCCACCACCACAGTTGCCGAAACCGTCTGAGCCGCTGCCACCACGTATTTGGGCTCCCACCTGTCGGCCAATACCCCGCCCAGGAGGTTCAAGGCCAAAGCGGGGATGGCGATGGCGATGCCGAGAAAAGCGATGTCTCGAGGCTCGCCGGTCATCTCGAAGATGAGCCAGCCCAAGGTGAACTGGAGCAGCATCTGGTGGCCCGTGACTCCGGCCAGCAGGGCCAGCCAGTAATACCGAAACTGCCCGTACCTCATGGAGGAGGGCAGATGCCGGTTGATTGTCGCTAATGCCGCCAACTTAACGTTTGATGACCTGTCCTGTGTAAAGTTTATCTGCGCGTGTTCGAGGGAAGTTTGGAGACTTCCCTTGCCGTTGACGCCCGGATTGGGCAATGAAATTTGGATTAGGCGTGCCGAGGGCCTCACCGACGCCGCCATATAATTTCATACGTCCGGTAGTATCACCGAATCAGGCTTGGAGTATATACGGCTCGAACCAGAATGCACAAACTCACCGCCGAATTTCGGAAACCACTAGTGCTCAGTCTACCTATCTTCAGGCCAATGTCATTCCGAGCGCAGCGAGGAATCTCATGAGCGCTGGTTCAGACAACCTCAGATTCCTCACGCGCCTCCGGCGGGTTCGGAATGACATCTTTCATTCTAGATTTGACTGACTACTTGTCGCTCAAGATTGAGCGTTGTAGTTGGTGTGGGGCTCCGTATCCCGGGGCATCGTCCCCTGGTAAAACTGCCGAAGATGAGGTTCAACCAGCCAGCTTAATTCCCGGCGTTCTTCTTCTTGGGACGTAAGGGGCCGGTCCAGCGCCTCTTTCAACTCTTTGAACAGTCCCTCTTTGTCTATCTTGGTAAGCTGTCTGTCCCGCATAACGATCTCGCCATCGACGATCACGGTGTCAACGTCGATACTCCGGCCCCGGTGTACGACGGCGTCGACCAACGGAACCTCGGGGTCCAGGAAAGGCTCCTCGATGTTTCGCAGGTCCAGCAAGATTATATCCGCCCGTTTGCCCGGCTCCAGGGTTCCGATGCGGTCGCCGAACATGCTGGCGTAGGCGCCGTTCACCGTGGCCATTTGGAGCACCTGGTAGGCGGTGGGTGGCGTGTTTTCGATACCCGGCACCCGATGCAACTTAAGGACCATCCGCATCTCCTGGAACAGGTCCTTATCGTCGTTGATGCCTGCCTCGTCGCTGCCCATGGCCACCCTTACGCCGGCCGCCAATATCTTGCCGATGGGGGCGATGCCGCTCTGCAAGCGTAGGTTGGAGCTGGCGTTGTGGCACACGTTGGTCCCGGTGGCCGCCATCAGGGCGATGTCCTCATCCGTCGCCCAGACGCTGTGCCCGCAGGTAATCTCCGGTCCGAGGAAGCCCAGGTCGTTAAGGTGTTGCAGCGGGGTCTTGTTCCAGGCCTGCAACCCGTATAGCTTTTGGTAAACCGTTTCCTGCAGGTGGATGTGGACGCCGGTGCTGTGGCGGGTGGCCATGTCTTTGAGGGCCACCAGCATCTCGTCGGTGCACCGGTGGACGTTGCTGGGCGCCATGACAACCTGAACCCGTTCGTGGCGGTTGTTGCCGTACTTGGCGCAGATCTCCTCCAGGACGGGCATGACATCGTCCACCGGCCAGTAACTACGGGCCATGAACGACCGGTAGCGTTCCGCCAGATCGCCCGGCATCCGCGACGCGAATTCTTCCTCACCTCCACCGGACCCGGCCACCATGGAGTTCTGGTCGGCGATGGACGGAGCGTAAGACACCCGCATCCCCGAGTCCTGATAGGCCTTCACCACTTTATCGGCTACGCCCATGTCTACGGGGGCGACTCCACGCCCGGCGGAGTGGATCGCTTGCACCGTGGTCGTGCCCGACTCAATCATCTGGACCGCGCCATATAGCTGATCCAAGTAGGGGTCTATGTATCTGGAACCGATACGGGCTAGGCTCCACATCTCCAAAGGCAAGTCGGGAGCGCCCAACTGAAAGGGCGTGAGGCCAACGTGGAAGTGGTCGTTAACCAGACCCGGCATGACCACGTAGTTGCTGGAGCCGATGACCTCCTCGTTGGGATATCGGGAGCGGAGGTCCTGGTATTCTCCCACCTCGACGATCAGGCCGTCTTGTTGCAACACCGCGCCGTCGGAGATCACGACGGCGGAGTTAGGTCCGGTTACTTTGGAGATAACGTACTTGCCGCGCACGAGGCTAGAAGCCATAACAACCTCCCGATTGCCGTTCAGCGTCAGGGGAATTACCTGGGTATTTTACATTAAGCTAGGTGATGAAAGAGCGAATTTCCGGCGAGGCAGAGTTGGGAAAACCCCGCTAGCTCACCTGATCCATGCGGGTGTTACAATCGCTCGATATTGGCCATTTGGAGGATAGAGACATGCGGCTGGAAAACAAGGTCGCCTTGATCAGCGGTGGCGCCAGGGGCATGGGCGCGGCGGAAGCCAAGCTGTTCGCCAGCGAAGGGGCCAAAGTTGTCATCGGCGACATCCTGGAGGATGAAGGGCGCCGGACGGAAGCCGAGATTAACGAATCGGGCGGCGAGTGCGTCTTCGTCCGTCTGGACGTTACCAACGAAGCGTCGTGGCAAGAAGCCGTGGCCATCGCGGTTCAACGCTTCGGCAAGCTGGACATTCTGGTGAACAATGCCGGGGTGTTGTCCCGGGGCATTCTGGAAGACACCACGGTGGAAGAGTGGGACCGGGTGATGGATATCAACGCCAAGGGCGTCTTTCTGGGCACCAAAACCTCCATCCCCGAGATGCGCAAAGCCGGCGGAGGCTCCATCGTGAACACCTCCTCCATATCCGGGCTGGTTGGCCAGGCTACCATGCAGCCGGTGTACAATGCCTCCAAGGGCGCCGTCCGGATATTCACCAAGTCGGCCGCCATCCAGTACGCCAAGGAGGGCATCCGGGTAAACTCGGTGCACCCCGGCGCGGTGGATACGCCCATGGTTGAGTACCGTTTGGGCAACCCGGAACTCCAGGCACAAGCCAACGCCCGCTCCCCCATGGGCCGCACCGCCCAGCCCGAAGAAATAGCCTACGGAGTCCTCTACCTGGCCTCGGACGAGGCATCCTTCGTCACCGGCAGCGAGCTGGTGATTGACGGCGGCTTCTCGGCCCAGTAAATCTTACCCCCTCTTCTTGCCTCCCCAGGGCCGCGTGCTTACAATGCCTTCAACTATGGAGGAGTTCCCCTGACATGGCCAGTGACCGGCGCATAAGGCGGATTGAGCGGCTGTTGGATGAGGCCGAAGAGGCTGTCTCCGCCTTGGAATGGGGCGTGGTCCGTGACCGGGCCCAGGCCGTCCTGGCGTTCGAGCCGGAAAACGTTGACGCTCTAGACCTGCTTTCGGCGGCGGAGAGGTCGCTGGGTAGCGGGTCGGGTTCTTCGCCTCCGCAGGATATCTCATCGGCCACGGCAGCCTCCCCGGTTGCCGCCGCGCCAGAAGCTGAGCGGCGCCAACTCACGGTGATGTTCTGCGACTTGCAAGGTTCCACGGCACTCTCCCAGCAACTTGACCCGGAAGAGCTCCGGGATGTAATCCGAGGTTACCAGGAAGTGTGCGCGGAGGCCGTAGGCCGGTTCGAGGGCCACATCGCCAAGTACCTAGGTGACGGCCTGCTGATCTACTTCGGCTACCCCCAAGCTCACGAAGACGACCCGCAACGGGCGGTGCGGGCCGAACTGGCCTGGACCTGCTTCGACTACGCCGAAAATCTTCGTGAGCGGCATGGTGAGGGTGACAGAGCCAATGCCATCGCCCTACTGGACGAGTCGTTGGCCATCTCCAGCGAGTTGGGGATGCGGCCCTTGATGGAGCGAGTGCTTTCGCGACGGGAAATGTTGGAGGTCTAGCTTACAAGCTCTGAGGATGTGGCGATGCGCATAGGTTTGCTACCCGGCGCCCGGCGGGACGCTATGACCCTTGAGGATACGGTGCGGCAGGTGATTCAGGCCGAAAATGACGGCTTTGACAGCGTTTGGTTCCCCCAGATGTCCGGCTTCGGCTTTGATGCCCTGACCATAATCTCCATGGCAGGCGTGCAGACGGAACGGATCGAACTAGGCACGGCGGTGATTCCCACCTTTCCCACCCACCCTCTGGCCATGGCCAAGCAAGCCCTCACGGCCCAGGTTGCTTGCTGTGGGAGATTGACGCTGGGCTTGGGCCTGTCCCATAAACCCTCTATCGAGGGCACGATGGGTCTTTCCTACCAACACCCCTTGCGGCACATGCGCGAATACCTGACAGTGGTCCGCTCCCTCGTAGATGACGGCTCGGTCGACTTCGATGGGCAGGTGTTTCAGGTCAAGTCCGATATCAACGTTCCGGGGTCGTCGCCGTTTCCCATCGTGACTGCCGCTTTAGCGCCCCGAATGTTGCGCTTGGCTGGAGAGATGGCCGACGGCACTGTGACCTGGATGGCCGGGTTGAAGGCCATCGGATCTCATGTTTCTCCCCGCATCCGGGAGGCCGCGGAGGCGGCAGGCCGTCCCAGACCCCGGGTGATAGCATCTCTTCCGTTGGCCGTGACCGACGACCCGTCCGAGGCCAGGGAGCGAGCCGCCAGGACTTATAACCGCTACGGCCAGTTGGCCAACTATCGGAGACTCCTGGATATCGAGGGTGTCGAAGGGCCATCAGAGGTGACGGTCATCGGAAACGAGTCTCAGGTGGAGCAACAGTTGCGGGACTTTGCCAGCGCCGGCGCCACCGATTTCGTAGCTTCGATTCTGCCAGTGACTCGTGATCGTGAGGCATCGGCCGCGCGCACCATGGAGTTTCTGCGCAGCATGGTGGGCCGCATTTAACCGGCTGGCGGCTATCGCCCGATTGACACGGCAGGTACCCCTGTCTACAATCCGAACCAACACCATTGAGGCCAACGTGCCTCTATCTCCGGAAAGGCATCGATAAATCTCCCGAGGACCCAAATCAGAGGAGGAGTTATGGCAAGGATCAAACATATCGCTCTAGCTACCCACGACCCGGCCAAGACGGCTGCTTTCTACATGGAGAACTTTGGACTTCAAGAGCTGCACCGAAAGCCTGCGGACACCGGGGCGGACGGCGTCTGGCTCAGCGACGGCTACATCTACTTCGCGATCCTGAAGATTGGCAACCCTGACGTTTCCACCACTTTGCCCGCCGACGCCACGGGGACCGTGGACCACATCGGCTTTTACGTGGACGACTTGGAAGAGTCCTGTGAAGCCGTTGAGAAAGCCGGGTCCGTTAAGTGCTCCAACAGCAGCGAGCAGAACCGTAAGTATGCTGACCCCGATGGCATCATGCTGGACATCCGATATCGAGGATGGGACGAACAGATTGGCGCTAGGACCCAGCTTTATGAACTGACGCCGGCCAAGACTCCCGCCCAGACTTAATCAAATCTGGCGGCTAGGTCTCGACAGCGTAAAGCCCCGTCCCGAACACGTCGGGACGGGGCTGACTTTTGAAGATCGAGGCGTTCCGTTTAGTAGGCAACCGCCTGGTTGTAACATCTTGTCTTTGCTCCGAAAATAGAATTACCAACCTTCGGCCACCCACTTCGTCATTCAGACACCAGCCCTTCGGCGGAGGGCGGCGAGGAATCTCAGGTGACTGCTACAACCAGGCATGAGACTCCTTTCCTTCCGCCGAAGGATCGGAGTGACACGAATCGCTCATTTTCGTGGGTTGTGGTGCTGGTGCCAACCAGCATGAATGATTCCGAGGAGAGAAACGACGACCCCGATGGCATCGGGGTGGTGTGGGGTGGCGCTACCTTTTCCCATCCCCAGATTCCGCTCCTTCCGCCGAAGGATCGGAATGACAGCGGTCGCGGCCGGGGTGATGGTGGCTGCGGCCGGGATGACAGCGGCTTCGTTTAGCTAATCAGAGTGTCGGCTGATTCCTCACGATATATTGTAGGTATTCTAGAAGAAATTGCTCAGGTTTTTTGCCAGAAGGACGTTCTGGTCGAAGACGATCTTCCGGCTGGCTATCTTCCAGGCCCCGTCCACGTTGCGCAGCACGTCTTCCCGGCTGCCCACGTAGAAGTCCTCCTCGGTCTCCGCCCTGGTCCGGTACATGATGAAATTTGAGTAAACCTTGATCTCAGACTCCCGGTCTCCCGGCTCCACCTCGACGTTGGAAACGAAATGGCGGGTGCGTGACGGCGGGTCTTCCGCCCAGGCCATCCCCGTGTCCAACCGATCTACCCGCCGGCTCAAGGAGTCCTTGTCCTCGTCCATGAACGCCTGATCGCTCTCTTTGGATAGGTCGTCTTCCTCATAGCGGGAGCCGTCTAGGATGGATATGGACTTGCTGGCGGCGGAGTATCGGTTGGAGCGCATGGGGATCCAGTAGCGAAGGTCGTCGGCCAGCAAGTCTATCCACCGGCGAAACTGCCGGGAGTCCAGCAGCCGGGCCTCCCGATATAGGAACTGCTCCACTTGGCGGAGTACGTCGTCTTGCATGGCAGATTACATCCTAGCCGGAGATTGGGTCTTGGGAAGAAGCGATGGCACCGTTTCCCGGTTTACAGATGGTGGCTGCTGGCGTGGAACAG
>PAJQ01000069.1 GCA_002710215.1 Chloroflexota bacterium
CACTACTTCACAACTTCCCATCGGGAAAAACCTGCAAAGTCGTCAACTTTCTCGATAGAAACTCGAGCACTACTAACGCCAAAGATGAGAAAAGTCGAGACGAAGTTGAGAACCAAGTCATGAAAAGTCGCAAGGAAGTTGAGGATCGGGCCTGAGCACCGGCCGGCATCCAGCTCCTGGCCAACCAGCGCGGCTACGCCGGGGGGCCGACAATCCCCCTCCGGTCCGCTGGTCCACCCGCCGGTACTGCTACGGACACCCTGGTTCAAGGGTGTTCTACGCCGAGACCCAGCCGTCCAACAGCTCGCCGATTTGTTTGCCTATCGACCGGGTCGTTGCCGCGTCGCCCGAGTCAAGCGCCGCACGGTGACCCCGGCGCAGGTCCCTCAACTTCGCGTCACGGTTGAAGATGGCCTCTACGAAAGGCCTGTGACTCGGTCCGTACCTGGTGGCCTGGCGCGTGAAGGTCGGCCTATTCCCGCTCGCTATCTCTTTGGACTGGACCTCGAACTCCAACTCGCCTTGGTATGCAGCAACGGCGGCGGCGAACTCCGCCGGGAGTCCAGCAACGATGCCACATCCCCCTGATCTCTCCTCAACAAAAGTGTCCCACTTTTGCTGGTTGCCAACATACGCCGACTATTTGGAGGTCTACTACAAAGGCCAGAAGGTGGAGCGCCTCGAGCGGGTGCGTGGAGAGCAAAAGCCCGGATCGACTACCGGCACATCATCTGATTCCTGGTGCGCAAGCCCGGGGCCTTCGCCCGGTACCGGTGCCAACCGCTAGGAACGGCACCGGACCAGTCCCGGTTCCGAGACCATTAGACCAAACCGTTAGGCAGAAGTCTCGATCCGAATCCATCGATCTCCTGTGTCCGAGCCCCAGATCGTGAACTGACAAACCAATCCCTCGTTTTTCATTTCTCGAGGTCATCTCAGAAATCCTGACACCGGTTTCTCGATGTTCGAATAGCCCAACTGTATAATTCTCTTAGTGCATTGTTCTGTGTTGGTATCAAGGATAGTCGGAGGCCACAATGACTAAGCTTCGCTTGGTAGCGGTCATGCGCCTGTCTAGTAAGGCCCAAATCAGAGGGCATGGCAAGGAACGTCAAGAAGAAGATGAAATAAAGGACTATGTAGATGAGCTGGATGCTTGCATTACTGACACCTGGTTTGTAGCAGAGCGGGCAACTATATTTGACAGGCCCCATTTCGAAGCGCTTTTGACGCAAGGAATCTCTATGCGCCGCCAAGGTACCATTGACGGACTAATATTGGGATCGGTTGACCGGTTGTCCCGAGACCCGTTCGATGGCGGAGCAGTATGCCGAGACGCGCTTAGGGCCGGACTCAGGCTATTCTTCGCCGAGGATAGGCTTGATGCTTTCCGAGAAGAGGATCAAGTCAATATAATCAGTCACCTAGTAGCGTCTCGGAAATACGCTCAAAGACTAAAAGCCCAGACAATGCCAGCTAGAAAGGCCAGAGCTCGCGTTGGGAAGATACCGAATGGGCAAGTCCGTTGGCCATTTGATTACGATTCGTCCCGCGGTAAGGCTTCGCCGAACCCAGAGCGGGCTCGTTGGGTCCAGAAATGGTATCAAGAGTTGAGAAACGGTGGATCGTTGGGGTCCATCAAGAAGACGATGGAGCAGGCAAAAATCCCCGCGCCGAAAGGCGGTACTACTTGGAGCCGTTCGACCATTAGGCGTATCTTATCTGACCCGGCAATAAAGGGAGACTTTACGTATGGATTCGAAAGAATGGAAGCCCGAGAGTATTGGGAACCTTCCCGGAGGGTTCCTTCAGAGCCGGTGTTGATATATTCCGATAAGACGGACGCAATCTTAGAAGTCGAAGAATGGGACTATGTCCAGATGGTCCTTGGAAGAAATAAAGAGTACTCTCGCCGAAACACACAGTATGACTATTCACCATTGAAGGGGCTAGTAATATGCCCGTGTGGGCGCAAGGTGGGCGCGTACACACACCGCAAGAGTGGGATCGGTTATTTTCGCTGCGGTACCTGCCGCAACGGGGATGTGAGCACCCAGAAACTTTGGGACTCTGTTCGTGATTGGTTAGAATCTTGCATCTCCTCATACAATGTATTTGCCGCTTTGGTTTCAAACGGAATGGAGGCACCGGACTCAATTGGGCAGATCGAAAAACAGGTAGCCGAGGATGTAGCGGAGATCGAGGTGATCAACGAGTCGATTACCCGGGCGATTCGAATGGGTGTACGTCTGAGTAGTTACGAGGACCGTTTTGAAAGCATCATCCAGGAGTTGGAAGTCCGTCTGGCTCAGGTACAAGCGAGTCTGGCAGTGCGGCAGAATGTGCTTAATGATCGGAAAGAAAGGGAGGCAGCGGTTCTCACCCTCGAATCGACGATTAACGCATTTCGGGCTCGGCTACCGTCCGTTACAGATTCCGAGTGGCGTCAGCTATTGCTTGATTTGGGGTTGACCGCAGTGATCAAACCCAGGAGTAAAGCGGATATTATGGTCAGCGTTAGACTCTCGACACTAATAAATCAGCGGATCGAGCAACCTGTGGCCCAGACCGGGCAAATTCTTGGTGGGGTTATGTACCTTCATTCTTAAAGGCCGGCAATCCCGGCGATATGTCTACTTCAGCCTGAACGATGTAGCCATCGAGGCCCAGCACCGCGCAGGTTTGGGCTGTTGCAAGCATGGGAGCAACTCCGGGTGATTCTTTGGTTGCGCCTTCTTAAAGGTCCTTGCTTACTCGGTCAACATAATGAAGCCAGACGCCGTTGTTAACCGGCGCCGGAGACCCGCCGAACAACTCGGCGAGATGGGGCAGTTCATGTATCGGAGGCCGGTTGTCGCTCTCGGCGATCAGATTCTCGGGTATTTGGGCATGGTTCGGACCCGCCGCGCAGTAGGCGTACCAGTTCATCCTCGCCTGCTCTTCCAACTGGAACATGTTCATCACAGACTGGATAAGGTCCTTGCCCACGGTGGCGGCCCCATGACCCAGCAGGAGCACGGCAGGTGCGTCTCCCAAAGATTCGGCTACTTCCGTGCCGTCCTCGTCGGTCAGGATGAGTTTGTTGTGGGGATACACCGGCAGAGGGTGGCGGACCAAGTCGATCCCCTCCGGGCACATGGGCACCAGGGTCTTCTGGAGAACGCTCATAACCACGGTGTAGCGAGGGTGAACGTGGACTATGGACTGCACTTCGGGCCTGGCCCGGTAGATGCAGGAGTGCATCTTAATCTCGTAGCAGGGCGTCAGCCCGGCTGGACCTTCGACCTGGCTTCCGTTTAAGTCGCAGACGACCATTTCGTGGGGCAGCACCCGGGACAAGACGTCGATGGCGTAGCCCCGGCCTTTGACCGCGAACCTGCCCGAGTCGGAAGGGAGTCTCATGCTGGCGTGGCCCAAGGATGCGGTGGCTCCGGTCGTCAAGCCCATCTCGGAAAGTATCCTGTTGGCCACGGCTACCTGGTATTTGACGTCTTCCAACTCCGTCGGCATGGCATGCGCTCCTCACGGCTACATCTGGAAAAGGGGTGCCTTGATGCGAGGCTTACTATACGGGAAGTTGGGCGGTTAATCTATGGTGTGGCGACAGTAACCACGGTAAGGTCGTTGGCGGCGGAGATTGGGCCTGGGTAATGAAGCCTGGCATCGTCGATCAATGGCTGGGTATCGGCGCTGAAGGGGGAATCTATGTGGGTTATCACCAATTCGGCAACCCCGGCTTGGGCGGCTACCCTCGCGGCCTCTCCGGCGCTGGAGTGGCCCCGGCTGTTAGCCAGTTTTTGGTCTTTGTCTGTGCAGAAGGCTTCATGAATCAATAACCGGGCCCCCTGGGACGCTTCGGCAACGCTGGGGCTAAAACGGGTGTCGCCCGAGAACACCACGGACACTCCGTTGGACTCTATCTTCCAACCGACGGCGCCAGGTATGTGGTCCGCGGGGAAAGTGCTGGCGAGGGTGTTGGGGCCCAGGGTGATCCATTTCCCGTTGTCCACGGCGGTCCAGCCCAGGAATTGGCTGCCATCCGCGAAATAAGCCCCTTCCTCGTCCACCGAAGGGACGTTCAGTTGAGTCGCCAAGCAGACCTTCCCCAGCCGGTCCAGGGCTTCGCTGGTACTGAAGACTCGGAGTGGCGCAGCATTCGCATCGATTCGGCGGCGCTGATCCGAAATGAAGGGGATGCCGCCCATGTGGTCGCCATGGTGGTGGGTGAGCAGCACCTGATTGAATTGGCTTGCCAGCATGCCCACAGCGGCGCCTTGACGCATGACCGAGTTACCGGAGCTGGAATCCAGCAGCAGCCTGGTGCCGTCGGCGCAGTCGACGACGATGGCGGTGTGGGCTCGATAAATGCAGTTCCCGGCTCCCGTGCCGAGAAACGTGATAGTTATATCTGGCAATGCTGATCTCCCAAGGTAATACTTATGGCTGGGACTCCTGCCATTCGGCCATCCTGAGCTCTAGTTTGTGTTGGCGTAGAGCCATGGTCAGGTCGCCACGGGTGCGCTCCAATACTCCCCGCATCATGTCGGTGCTGTGGCGGAGGCCTGCGGTCACGCCCTCGGGGAAGTCCACGGTGACTAACAGGCTGTAAATCTCGTCCATAACGTCCATCAATTCTTGGCAACGGTCGAAGGAGTCTCGCCGCAGGGAGTCCAGGATATAACGCCGTAACTCTCCGATGACTTCAGCTAGACCGTTAAGGTACGCTGGGGGGTCGATGCCCAGGTCTTCCGGTTGGGGGATGGTCCCGCCGGATATCACGGCGTAGGTGACGTTGGCCTCGGCGAACTCCTTGCGGGCGTCGGACATGAAGGGCGCGAAGTAAATCTCCGGGGTGTCTTGACGGAACGTCTCGGCGTCTTCAAGCCGCGCCCTGCCCTGGGCGATGAGCCTGTCAGCCTCTTCCAAGTCCCCCCGGTGCACAGCCCGGATAGCGTTGGCCGAGAACCGTATCACCTCCCGGGATATGGGTAGGGCCTGTTCCCGGGAACGGTTCCGAACAGTTAGGCGCTCAATGGCCTTGGAGACGACATCCCCCAAGGCCGGCTCATAAGACGAAGGCATTAAACTCTTCCTCCGGCCAGCCTGATAGCTTCCACCATGGCGCTGGCGGCCGCTTCAGGATCGGCGGCCGACGCCACGGCAGCGGTCACACAAATCGCGTCGGCTCCGGCTTCCACCACGGGGGCCACGTTGTCGATGTTGATCCCTCCGATGGCAACCAACGGAACTTTGGCCAGCTCCCGGGCCCGGCGCAACGGCTCAACACCCTGCGGGGGCCGGCCCACTCCTTTGGTGGTAGTTCGATAGATGGCGCCGAAGGCCACGTGATCGGCGCCCATCTCCTGAGACTCAACCAGCTGGTCAAACTCCCGATTCGACCGCCCCAACACTTGGTGCGGAGCCAGTACTTTGCGTACCTGGTCCACCGGCATATCGGTCTGGCCCACGTGAACTCCCGCCGAACCGACGGTGGCGCCCAGGTCCACGTGGTCGTTAACGATCAACATCACGTCGTTTTTCTGGCACAACTGCTGCAACGGCGTGGCTAGGGTCAAAATCTCCCCCTTGTCCCGGAGCTTGTCCCGGAGTTGAAGCATCGCCGCACCGCCCCGGACCGCCGCTATGGCTATGTCCACGGGATCTCTACCGCCGGTCACCTGGGGGTCGATGATCACGTACAGTCCCCGGATCTTGTCCGCCTGGACCAGGCGAAGGGCGGCGCCCAGACCGGCGATTAGGGCCGCTAGAGTTTCGGACAGGGCCTGGTCCATCTCGGAGTTGACCGGTCCTCCGGTCCCCTGTCCCGTTACCACCGTTAGCAACTCCCGTGATGTCGTGACCAGCGTCAGCGCTTCGGGGAGGCTCAATTCGGACGTTTCTACCGATGGAGCGGCGGACATTCGGGACAGCAGCACCAGCACCAAGTTGCGTAAGCGGTGCAGAGCCTCGGAGGCGGCGGGAGTGCTCGGACACTGTTCGGCGACGGTGTACAAGCAATGCACCATGGAGTTGTAACAGTTTTCCGGCAGGGTGTTTGAGGTTGTCATATATCTATCCCCTTGGGAACTTGACCATCCCGGGCAGCGTCAATGGTTTCCCGGACCGATTGAGGTAACTCCACACCGTGACGGGAGAAGCTCTCCTCCACGTTGCGTCCGATGTTGCGGGGGTCGCGGTAGTAGTCCGTCCCGGCTGCAGACTGTCCTGACGGAGAGTTTTGATGCACGGAAGCCGCTGTCTTCCCTAAAGCAAAAGAGGACATTCGGCGTTGCATCTCATTGCTTTGACAATGCTGGCAGGCGGGCTCCAGGTCAACGCCGATGGACCTGACAAAAAATGAGGATACTCCGCCGCAAGACTGACATCGGTATTCGTAGATCGGCATCGTCTGGTTTGGTTCTCCCCGCCTTGGATTTAATGAGAACCGGCTGATTGGATCTTGCAGGTATTAGCCGTCAGAGGGGCGAATCAACGAACCGTGGATTCCCCAAGTCATTAACAATCTAGGTCATGAGAGAACGCGACTAGGAATCAGTGGTCCATTCCTTACGCATCTGATTGAAATCCGAGGTGACTTGGCCGCCCATCTCGTGTTTGATCCGGCCCATATAGTTGTCAATGCTTTGATGGCTGTCTTCGTCCACGTCTCGCGAGGTCTCTCCGCTGGGAACCCAGTTCAAGCTATCGCCCCATGAGGCTCGAAACGAAAATCCCGAAATCAGTTTGCCCAGATTTCCGCTGCCGCAACCGGAGCATACCGGGTCGGCCTTCTTGGACCAGGAATATGACAGAACCGAGGTTACGCCCTGGCAATCTTGGCATCGGTAGTCGTGGATCGGCATGAGGTTTGTCCTACGCTGAATCTCAAGAGCATTGTAGCATGGGCGGAGCTTAGCTTGAAGAGTGTCGCCTGGCCGAAGGCCCTACCCGGCCGGGTGTATAATGCAGCCGACCGGGCCCACACCATCCCACATGACGACCGAGGTGCTGCCATGTCCACCGCCGAGGGTCAAACCCTGCCCATGTTCACCAACCAAGGCACCCCTCTTTTGATGCTGATGGACGGCCATGCCATGGTCCATCGTTCGTTTCATGCCATCTCGGTACAGGGGCATCTCACTGTCTCGGCCACCGGCGAAGACACCACCGCCATAGTTGGATTCGCCAACACATTTCTCCGGGCCCTGCAAGACTGGAAGCCGACATATTGCGCCATTGCTTTCGATACCTCGGCTCCCACGTTCAGGCATATACAATTTGAACAGTACAAGGCGCAACGCGCATCCATGCCGCCGGAGCTGAGACCCCAATTCGATAGAGTCAAGCAGTTGATGGCTGGTTTTGGCGTTCCCATCTTCGAATGCGAAGGCTACGAGGCCGATGACATCATCGGCACCCTTTCCCGGCAAGCTGAAGAGCAAGGTATCGATACCATCATACTGACGGGAGATCGCGACACCTTCCAATTAATCTCAGCGGGAGTCCGGGTGGACTTGTCCTACAGCATCCAAAACCGCAAGGTGTACGACGAAGTGGAACTGGCGGCCCGCTACTCTGGACTAACCGCCGCCCAGCAGCCGGATTTCAAAGCGCTGTTGGGAGATACTTCAGACAATATTCCCGGCGTGCCCAAAGTTGGCGAGAAGCGGGCCATCGGTCTGCTTACCGAGTTCGGCGACCTTGAAGGGGTGTTCGCCAACCTGGAACAGGTAAAGCCGCCCAGCGTGAAGCTTGCCTTGGAGGAGAATCGCGAACGGGCTTTCGAAAATCGTGTACTGATGACCATCGACCGGAACACACCGGTGGAACTGGACCCGGAAGCCTCCAGATTTGGCGTTTATGACCGAACCTCTGTAGTGGACCTGCTGACCGAGTTGGAGATGTTCAACGTCATCCAACGACTGCCTCCTTCGGTGGCCGGTGGCTCTACGACACCCGACGCACCCACCGCCGCTCCACCGAGAGAGCCCAGCGGCGATTATCAAGCCGTCCAAACCGAAGAGCAACTGGAAGCCTTGATCGCCGTTCTTGAAGAGTCTGGGAGCTTTGCCTTCGACACCGAAACCACCGCCTTGGACCCCATGAGGGCGGACTTGGTCGGCCTCAGCTTTTCCGTGTCCCCCGGCCGCGCCTGGTATGTCCCCGTCGGGCACAAAGAGGGCAATCAACTGCCCTTGGAAACGGTGCTTGCCCGCTTAAGGCCGTTGATGGAGTCAACCGAACTGGCCAAATGCGCTCACAACGCTAACTACGATGTGATGGTGCTGGCCAACCATGGCATCAATTGCCAGAACGTAGATTTCGATACGATGATCGCCGCTCACCTGTTGAGCAAGGGCGCCTTGGGGCTCAAGAACCTGTCGTTAAACGTACTGGGCCACGAAATGACCCCCATATCCTACCTGATCGGCACCGGCCGCAAACAGATAACCTTTGATCAGGTGGACATAACAGATGCCGTGCACTACGCCGCCGCCGATGCCGACATGACCGGCCGGCTTAGGGAAAATATGGAAGGCCAGGTAGCCGCACAAGGCTTGACCGGCTTGATGGACGATATGGAGATGCCCTTGGTGCCGGTCCTGGTTACCATGCAGCGGCACGGCATCAAATTGGACGCCGGCGCGCTTCACGAGATGTCCAGGGACTTGACCGAAAATATGTCGAAAGTGGAGGTGGATCTGTACGAATCCATCGGCCATACGGTGAACATCAACTCGCCCCAGCAACTCAGCGATCTGCTGTTCAACGAGTTGGGCTTGCCGCGCACCAAACGCACCAAAACCGGCTACTCCACCGATGCCAACTCCTTGGAAGGCCTCAAGGGCCTGCATCCGGTGGTTGACAACATCCTGGAATACCGCCAGATCTCCAAGCTCAAGTCCACCTACGTTGATGCCCTGCCCGACATGGTCAATCCAACAACCGGGCGGATTCACACGAGCTATAACCAAACGGGATCGGCCACCGGACGCATGTCCAGCAGCGACCCCA
Organism: Chloroflexota bacterium; assembly: GCA_002710215.1. GTDB lineage: Bacteria > Chloroflexota > Dehalococcoidia > Lucifugimonadales > UBA3495 > UBA11650. Next base: position 9,016 of record PAJQ01000069.1, read on the forward strand.
ACCTGCAAAATATACCCATCCGAACCGACCTTGGGCGCCAAGTGCGCAAGTCCTTCGTGGCGGACAACGCGCCTGATTGGTTGCTTTTCTCCGCCGACTACTCCCAGATTGAACTTCGAGTCCTGGCGCATCTGTCCCAGGATCCGGGCCTGTTGGACGCGTTCCGCCGCGGCGAGGACATTCACTCGGCCACGGCTTCGCTGATGTTCGAGGTGGCCATCAACGATGTCGACTCGGATATGCGCCGAATCGCCAAGGTCCTCAACTTCGGCGTCATTTACGGACTTTCCCCTCACGGCATCGCCCAGCAGACCGGGTTCAGCCGGGAGGAAGGAACCAAATTCATCGAGTCGTATTTCAACAAGTACCCCGGAATCAGCGAGTACATCGAAAACGTCAAGATCAAGACTAGGGAGTCCCAGTACGTCGAGACCGTGATGGGCCGCCGCCGGTACTTGCCCGACATAAACTCATCAAACTTCAACGTGCGGGGGGGCGCGGAACGCATGGCGGTGAATATGCCGATCCAGGGCACCGCCGCCGACATCATGAAACTGGCTATGATTCGGGTCCACCACCGTCTGGAAGAGGATGACCTGCGTTCCAAGATGCTGCTGCAGGTTCACGACGAGTTGGTCTTCGAGGTCCCCCAAGAGGAACTGGAGGCTATCAAAGAGGTGGTCTTCGACGAGATGCCTGCGGCGTTGGAGTTGGACGTGAGCCTGAAAGTTGACGTTAAGTGGGGCTCTACCTGGGGAGATATGGAGTAGGACATCATGGCCAGGGGACCGTTCGTCTTCCCTCGGTCCAGTTAGAGGGATATTCCGTGGGCAGAACAGAAGTACAAGCCAAGGTTATTGGGGACAAAGAGACCAGGGAATACACTTTCTTGGTTGATACCGGAGCTACCTACCTCGCTCTTCCGATGGAGGAAATCGAGGCCCTAGGGTTACGCCAGTCCCGAGGGAATATAAGGCTCATGAGCGCCACCGGGGTAGTAGATGTGGATACCTATTTTGCGGACGGAGAACTGTTGGGCCAGGAGTTTGGCGCTATTTTGGTCCCAGCCTCCATACCCCTTATCGGGTATGAACTACTGGAGAACTTAAGGTATCGGGTCAACCCCGTAACGGAAGAACTAGAAAAAGTGCCCGAGGATGAGGTACATCCTCGATATCTGCTGTAAAGATGAGATGGTGGCGGACCAGGATTGTCCAACGAAACAACAATCTACGAACAGCGGCATGTCACTCTGCGTACCGGTGGGTTGGCGGCGTACGTTGCTTATACTAAGGAACAGGTTTGGCCTGAGCTGAACCGGCAGGGCGCCAAGGTCGTTTGCCTGCTTAACGGATTCATCGGACAACCTCAAGAAGAGGTAATGCAGATAACCCGATTTCCCGATTGGGATACTTGGAACTGTTACCAACAATGCCAAATTACAGGCGAAAGTGGGCTGGTCGAAAAAGAAGAAGCCCGATTGTTGAAGGCCGTGGCGAGCCGGCCCAAGGACCGGATTCCGGCCGAGGACAGAAGGGCGGTTTACGGCTACCGAAGGTATTTCATCCGGCCCGGCGACATAGCCGACTTCGCCCACTTTGGAGAGAACGGCGTGTGGCCTCGCATCGAGTCCCAAGGCGCGTGCATCCTCGGATTGTGGACCACGCTGGCGGTCACCGACCCCTTGGAAGTGATTCTGGTGACTGGATATCACGGGCCTGGCCATTGGGAGGAGACCAGAGTCACCATACCCAAGCCTGAAGACGTTGACTTCGGTCTATGGCAAGGAGATTTGGATTTGAGGGCTCGCCGCGAGGCGATGACGTTGAAGACATGGGTGTGCCTGATGCAAGCGATTGAAGTCGCGCCATATGGGTGAATCCATTCTTTAGCAGATGCAATCCGTATTTGCAGAACCGTACGGGCATGGTCCTTCCACCAAAGGATGCCCCCTACACGGGAAACTGAATTCCACGTTTTAGTGCCGTCCTATGGGGACGGCGATGGAGAGAGATTGGAGCTTCTGCGCAGCTTAGTATTCGTGCCCGGCAACCGGGCTAACATGTTGGAACGGGCCACCGGTTTCCCGGCCGACGTGATTATGGTGGACCTGGAGGACTCAGTCCCACCCGATGAAAAGGCCAACGCCAGGGATCTGGCCGCCGAGTGGGTCCCCAAACTTCGCGCCATGGGCCATCGGGTCATGGTCCGGGTCAACGCTCTGGACACGGGGCTGATCCGGGACGAGCTGGCGGCGGTTGTTGGACCTGACTTGGACGGCGTTAGCATTGGTAAGGCCGAGACTCCCCAGGACATGCTGGACGCCGATAGATTGATAAGCTCTCTGGAAGCCGCGGTTGGGATGGAACATGGCCACGTAAAGATCGTTCCGTGGATCGAGAATGCCCGCGCCATCGTCAACGCCTATCGGATCGCCACGGCGTCGGACCGCATAATCGCGGTAGCTTTTGGCGCCGAAGACTACACCGACGACATGGGTTTAGAGCGCAGCGACACCGGCGAGGAGGTCTACTACCCCAGAGCGGCGGTAGCCGTCGCGGCCAGGGCTGCCCGGGTGGAGGCGTTGGACTCTCCTTGCGTCCGCTTCCGGGACCCCGACGGTCTTCGGCAGGATGCGGGGCAAGCGCGAAAACTGGGATTCACCGGTAAATTCGCCATTCATCCCGCCCAGATCGACATAATCAATGACCTCTTCAGCCCTTCAGAGGCAGAGCTGGCCTACGCGCGTAAAGTAGTGGACGCTTGGAATCAGGCCGGGGCTCAAGGCCGGGGCTCGGCCGATCTAGACGGACGAATGATTGATGTTCCGGTAATCAAGCGGGCGCAAAATCTGCTGATCCTCGCGGAGTCCATCGCCGATAAGCTGACGGCTAAACGCTGATGTCTGAAAGTTCTCGCCCTCCTGACAGAATCATCATGGAAGGAATGCAGTTCTACGGCTTCCATGGGGTAAACGTGGAAGAACGGTCCCTGGGCCAGTCCTACGTGGTTGACCTGGCCGTGGAGATAGACTTAGGAGTGCCTGGCAGATCGGATCGCTTGGAAGACACGGTGAGTTACACCCACCTATACAGATCAGTGCAGAAGGTGTTGGAAGGGGAGTCGAAAAACCTGTTGGAAGCCACCGCCGAGGCTGTTGCCGGGAGAATCCTGGAGGAGTTTCCAGTGGATGCCGTGCAGGTGCGGGTGAAGAAGCCAAGACCTCCGATAAAAGGGTCGTTTGTAGAGAACGCCGTGGTGGAGATTTACCGGGTCCGCGATCAAAACCATTCCTGACCCTGGCAATAAATCGAATCGTTACGGAGACTAGCCATGAACGAAAAGGTGCACGATTATCACGACGGCAATCGGCAATTTCAAGATAGATTCGACACCCGGCGGCTGGCCGACCATTTGACCGGAAGGGTCACGGAGACCATCGGAGAATCGCAGAAGGAGTTCATCGAAAAGGCGGATATGTTCTTCCTGGCGACGTGCGACCACCGGGGGTTGCCTACCTGCTCATACAAGGGTGGAGACCCGGGGTTCGTGCGAGTACTGGACGAGAGGTGGCTCGCTTTCCCGAATTACGATGGCAATGGGAAATTTCAATCCATGGGTAACCTGCTGAAAAATCCAAATGTCGGCATGCTATTCGTGGATTTTGAAGGCCAACAGCGGCTGCGATTGCAAGGGATCGCCACCATTCTCGACGACGATGAACTACTGTCCGAATACCCTGAGGCTCAGTTCGTAATTCGGGTCCAGGCGACCGAGGTGTACACCAATTGTCCCCGGTATGTTCACAAGTACCAGTTGGTTGAGCGGTCAGTGTTTGTTCCCAGACAGGGCCTGGAAACCCCGGTGCCGGAGTACAAAAAGCGTGAAGACCTACAGGAGTTTCTGCCAACTAGGGACAGGCGTCCGGCCTAGGGATTTTTTGTTTGCGTGATTTAGGGCGTAGCCGGCGGCGGAGTCATCGCCCAGAGTAAGCAAATGAGTGGCTACGGTTTCCGCCGCGTGATATACTTGAAGTCGCCATCTGTGCATGGATGGGAGGCTCGGAGCCGGTTAATATTCGAGGATCGAATCAAGCATTATGAGATGTGACATCTGTTTAAAGGCTGGGATGACCGGCAACAACGTCAGCCACTCCAACCGCCACACCAAAACCCGATTCATGGCCAACGTTCACAAGCAGACCCTGGTGCAGGACGGCAAGTCGATCAAGGTTAAGATCTGCACTCGATGCTTGCGGTCCCTCAGTAAGTCCGCCAAGGTCCGTAAGGCCGTCGCCGCGCTGGCTTAAATTCCAAGGCAAACAGACCGCGTGGCCCGTCTTTCTTTATTCCGGCTTCAACCCGTGGACGCAGCTATGCATCCGCGCCATTGATTGAGTCACCGGTTCGGCTTCGTTAAATATCGCCGTCCCGGCGACCAAGATGGTTGCCCCGGCTTTCACAGAGTCTTGGGCCGTCCAGTCCGCTTTCACCCCGCCGTCAACCTCGATCTGTGCCGCATAACCCTGAGATTGAATCGTCCGGTATAACCGTTTGACTTTGTCCAGGGCCTCTGGGATGAAAGATTGGCCGCCGAGACCGGGGTTCACCGTCATCACCAGCACTATATCCAAAAAGGGCAGCACTTCTTCCAACGCGGATACGGGTGTGCCCGGGTTTATCGCCACTCCCACCTCATGCCCCGCCTCTTTTATCTTGGTCACGGTCCGGTGAAGGTGAGGACAGGCCTCGGCGTGAACCAATATCTGGTCCGACTTCGCTTTCATGAAGCAGGGCAGTAAATCGTCCGGGTTGTGGATCATCAAGTGGATGTTCAAAGGCAGATCGGTGGAGCGGCGTATGGCGTCGACGACTACCTCGCCGAAGGATATGTTGGGCACGAACCGGCCATCCATTACGTCCACGTGGATCAAGTCGGCGCCGGCATCGGTAACGTCTCTTACCTGCTGTCCCAGGCTGGCGAAGTCCGCAGCCAGGACCGAAGGAGCGATGAGGATTCGTGCTTCAGAGGTCATTGGCGATTGACTCCAGCAATTCTTTCGCGCGGCCCAATTCATCGGCGACCCGGTTTGGCGCGGTGCCCCCCGGATTGTCCCGGGCCGCCGCAGAGGACTCGGCGGTGATGCTATACACATCTTGGTCAAAACTGTCCGAGAAGCGGTGGTACTCTTCCAGGGTAAGGTCCTGGAGGTCCTTTCCCCGGGTTTCGCAGTGTCTACACAGCTCCTTCACCACGCCATAGGCTTCCCGGAAAGCCATTCCTTTGTTCACCAGGTAATCGGCCACGTCGGTGGCCAGCATGAAGCTCTCGCCGGCCAGGCTGGCTACTCGCCCTTCGTCCAGAGTTAGACCTTGAAGCATGTCCGGGTAGACCTGGAACGTTGTCAGCAGCGTATCGACGGCGTCGAAAAACCCCTCTTTATCTTCCTGCAAGTCGCGGTTGTAGGTCAGGGGAAGCCCTTTCATCACAGTCAGCAACCCCATCAGATCGCCGTAGACGCGTCCGGTCTTGCCCCTGGCCAACTCGGCAAAGTCGGGGTTCCGTTTTTGCGGCATGATGCTGCTGCCGGTGGTGAATTCGTCGGAAAGCCGGATGAACCCGAACTCACGGCTCGACCAGATAACGATCTCTTCGGAGAGACGGGAAAGATGCATCATGCAGATGGCCGCCGCCGCTAGATAATCCAGGAGGAAGTCGCGGTCTGAGACTGCGTCCATGCTATTGACGCTGATCTCCCGAAAACCCAACTCTTGGGCCAAAAAATCCCGGTCGGAAGGGTAGGCCACTCCAGCTAACGCGCCGCTACCCAGAGGAAGAACGTCGGTGCGGCGGTAGCAGTCGCGGAACCGGTCGATGTCCCGTTGGAACATCTGAAAGTAAGACAGTAAGTGGTGGGCGAACAGCACCGGCTGAGCCCGCTGCAGATGAGTGTATCCCGGCATGATCACCGTCTGGTGCCGGGTGGCCAGGGCTAACAAAGATCCCTGTGTCGCGCGCAATCCTTGCACGGTTTCCTTGAGAACATCCTTGGTGTAGAGACGCATATCCAGGGCGACCTGATCATTACGGGAACGCCCAGTGTGCAGACGTCCAGCGGCCGGGCCGATCAGCGCGTGCAGCCGGCTTTCGATGTTCATGTGCAGGTCTTCCAGAGTCTCGTCCCAGGGAAACTTATCCTCTTGAATCTCCTCACGCACCTTTCCCAGACCATCAACGATCAACCCGGCGTCCTCTTCGCTAATGATTCCCTGCTTGCCCAGCATTCGGGCGTGAGCGATGGACCCGGCGATGTCGTGGCGGTAAAGCCTCCGGTCGTAGTGGATGGAAACCGTGTAGTTATTGTAGTTGGTCATGGTTGGTCTTGGAATCTGGAAGAAGTAGTGCCCTAGATATTGTCCACTCGCATACGGTTTTGTAAGACGAGAGTCACCGTTGAGCACCGATGATCATGGGCAATTCCCGAAGCTCCCGGCGAAATGGATCTAAGGCCAGCCCGAGCGCTTCAAGGGTGAAGGCTCCCAGGAGCAGGCTGTCTTCTTCTTCTCCGAAGATGACGTCCGCCCCGCCGATCCGGGTTCCATATTTGAATATTGCCACACCCTTTTTGCGCACAATCTTTGAGCCGTCGGCCAACCGAAATTCTTGCTCGGTTAGCGGCTTGATTCCCAGCCTGTCCAAAATGGCAGCCGGAGCCACCGAGTAAATCGCCCCAGAGTCTACCAAGAAGTCGAGAGGCTCGGTTACTTCGGGATTGGCCGGGTTGCCTACTTCGATCTCCAGGTGCGTCAATCCCATAATGTTCTATCGCCTCAGACCCGTCATTCTGATCAAGCCGTTCAGTCGAGGGAACTTGATTGTACGGGATTTCACCGCCTATTGACTAGCTCCGTAGATAAGCGAAGCTGGCCGACAAGTTTTCGAGCACTTGTTCGTGAGGTGGGATCTCCATGATTGCCGGCCCTTGGTAGTTCTTAGCCTCCAATAATTGCAACATCATCAAACAATCCAGGTCGCCGGTGTCCACGGTGGGATGGGCTCGTCCGTCCCGGGCCTGTTTGAAGTGAACTATCTTGAGCATGTCCAGCGGCACCGCGTCTAGCTCCGCCAGTGGGTCGCTCTCAGGAAAGCGCCGCAATTGGTTGGTGGCGTCGGGACAGAGTCCAAGGTAAGTGCCTTCCTCATCCGAGAGCTGCTTCCGGGCTTCGCTGACCAGAAGCGCCATGCTGCGAATGGGCTGCCCCGAGTTCTCCATGGAGAGGATGACGCCCTGACTGGCCGCCTCCCGGGCTAACTCCGTCACGCCCAGGGCTTCCGTTGGTATGTCCTCTACCTTCTCCCATGCCTGATCGAAGGGACTGGGGTCGACGATTCTCAGATGAGGCGTATGCCGGCCCACCAGCTTGGCTGCTTCCAATGCGGCTTGGAACTGTTCACCGCTGGGGTCAGACTTCTTTGTCAAGCACGGCCAAGCCATCGCCAGGTCGAAGTCTAAGTCCGGGAATGAGTCTACCAAGGCCTGCAAGCGGGGTAAGACCGGGCGCCAGTTATCGCCTTCGCCAGATTCGCAGTCTCCCAAACAAGTCTGCCTGAGCTCGATGTGTTTTGCGCCTCTGGTTTTGGCGTCGGACACCAAGTCTCTCAGCTCCGTGTCGTTCAATTGAAGTTTCCAGGAGTTCGTGATTGCTCCGAAATTCATCTTCGCCGCCTCTATTGAGTTTGTATTTTCGGTTTATTCTCCCCACCGGTTGGCTGCGCGAGCCCGACGCCGGATCCGGGGCGGAGAAAATATGCTTTGCCAACTCAATCGCTATGGCCAATATATTATGCGGCAGGCCCCTTTGTCACTAGGTTGGCCGCCGGGCCGAGGTTGCGCCGAAGACGGGGAAGCCATTGTCTGTGCTAAGATTCAGTATCGATTTTGGTGAATCTCACCACCAGGCTGACCCGGAATTAGCCGGCCGTATCGAACCTATGATTAGTTGGTGAATCACAATGTCTATCTTGTTGTCAGGGGGCTAGGGATGACTCAACTCAATCAGGAAAAATGCGTGGCCTGCCGCCGGGACTCGCCGCCCGTGGAGCAGGAAGAGGTGGCTGAATTGCATGCCCAAGTGTCTGATTGGGACCTGATTTCGGAAGATGGAATCAGCAAGCTGGACCGGGTGTTCAAGTTCAACAACTTTCAGCACGCCCTGGATTTCACCAACGAAGTTGGTAGTCTGGCCGAATCCGAGGGGCACCATCCCCGGTTGACTACCGAGTGGGGCCGGGTTGCCGTCACCTGGTGGACGCACAAGATCCGCAACCTTCATCGCAACGATTTCGTTATGGCTGCCAAGTCCGATCGAATTTACCGAGATTTGGTGGCTGACGATACTTAACCGCTTTTCTTGGGGCGGGCCTCCAAAACAAGGTTGGCACGTGAGATAAAATCATGCTGATGTGCGCCATCGTTTGGACGTTGTCTCGTAAATACCAGCATGTATTCATATCTAGCGCCGGTTTGGGAATTTGATGGGTTATATTGAGGCCACCGCCGATTTCGACACGGCCGTCATTGAGGCTGGTGACCGGTTTGTGTCACAGGTCCAGCCGGTGCTTCACCCCCGAAGCCTGGCGGTTGTCTTATTGAACTCTGGGGGTCATCCAGGCCAGATTGCATTCACTTGGGGGCCTCCGCACCGATTCGGAACCTCCCATTGCGCGTCATTGGCCCTTACGCCCAGCCCTGCTGACATCCCGGAACATTCGCTACGAATAAACCTCCAAGGACGGGAAGGGAGTTTAGGCGCGGTTCTGTTTCGTGGTGATTTCCCCCCTGGGTGCGACTATGAGCAGGCGGAACCGCTTCAAGCCATCACCCGGCAATTGGCGTTGACGCTGGAGAATATCCAGTTGAAGGAACGCCTGCGTCGTAAGTCGATTGAAGACCAGGCTTTGGAGAACATTGCGTCTTTGGTTGCCGCCAACCTGCCACCCGGTCCCCTGTACTGGCGTTTCGCGGACGAAGTTAAGCAGTTGACGCGCTACGACAGGATCACTTTCTATCTCGCCGATGAGACGGGCGGCAACTTGAGCCGGGTCTGTCAGCTTGGTCTAGGGGTCTGCCGCAGCGAACCTGGGCCAAAGCGAGATCTTGGCAGTGCTGCCTGCGAGTCGCTTGTTTCAAGCGGGACGGGTTTGATAATTCAGGACAAACCTCAACTCGGTGCCTCCCTTTGGCCGGACCTGGACGACGACGCCGATCTGAGATCGGCATTGATAGCTCCCGTCCGCCACTCAGATGAAGTTGCCGCTGTTGTTGCGTTGGAAAGCCGGTGGCCAAATGCCTATGGGCCGGCCGAGCTGGGCCTTTTGTCCAAGGCCGCAGAACTCCTGAGGCCTTGGGTAGCTAATCTCCGCTTGGATAGGCAGCTGCAAGGAAATGCTAAAGAGTTGGCCGTCATCGACGAGATGGGGAAGGCACTCGGCTCTTTGGACGGACTGGAACAGGTGTTTGGGCATATGGCTAAGGCGGTCAGCGAGTTGATTCCATTTGATCATGCCACCGTGACCTGGATCGACCCGGCTGGCAGCGAACTCAGCGCTCTGCATTGGCCCGGCGGCGCTAGCAGGGCAGTGTACTTCAACAACGTCGATTGCCCCAGATTACAAACCTGTCTGGTGTTTGGTAATCAAGAAATAGGCGCTTTGTCTTTGACCCGTGAGGGCGGATCAAGGTTTACCGCCGAAGACTCTAGAGTTCTGGAGCGGCTCGCCCTTCAGGTCGCTCCGGTGATCCAGAACGCGCGGTTTGCGATCCAAGGAGCGAGAGCGGGAGATGGGCAGGCCCTACAAGTACAACGATCAAAGAGGGCTGGCGCCGTCCATGAGCTGCGGGCGCCGCTAACCGCTATTAAAGGCTACAGCAGCGCCTTGCTCCAGTCGGATGTTAGCTGGCCGCCGGAGATTTACCGGGAGTTCCTGGAAACTATCGATCGGGAAACCGACCGCTTGGACCACGTGGTTGGTGATTTGTTGCTAGCCGTCGATAGTCAGCCTAACCTGCTGAGTCTCAATCTTCAACACGCCAGTATCGACGTCCTGTTTGACCTGGCGCAAGCGGATTTGGAGTTAGTCGATTGGTCTAAGGCAGTAACGTTTCAATGCGAGCCTGGCTTACCCGTGGCGCTGGTGGATCCTACCCACCTGGTTCGGGCGCTGGGACACCTGATTCGCTGTGCAGCCGAGTGCACCCTGCCCGGAGAGGCGATCCAGGTTAAGGCTTGCCGGAGGCAAGGCGGGCCGGCCATCGTGATAGGGACTGTTAACCCAGTCCGGCCCGGAAAGGCCAGATCCAGGAGGCAACAGGCCCCTTCTTTGTACAAGGATGACCGCCCGGCCCGAATCTCTTTGGCTAAGAATCTTCGCGTGGTTGTTTCTAGAAATCTGCTTGATGCCCACGGCGCGAAGCTCCTGATCTTGCCTAAGAGACGGCCAACAGAGATATTCAGTTTCCCCCTTCCGATCTCCTAACCCGGCAGGGTCGAACTTGATTCGTCCCTGCCGAAACGTTTCCTCGGGATATCCTGAGATGTCGTTGTGTTAACATCTGTCGAGTTATTTCCATCTTGGGGGCCTTCATGCGCGTCAACTACCGGTTGAGTTCCAAGGAATTAAGCGGTGTTTCCGGTGAGGCCGCCTGGGCCGAATCTATGGGATATGACGGCGTATCCAGCAGCGAAACCGCCCACGACCCTTTCCTGCCCCTGGCGCTGGCCGCCACCGCCACTTCGCGGGTGACTTTATCCACCAGCGTGGCTATAGCCTTCCCGCGCTCACCGATGGTGACCGCTCACACCAGCAGAGACATGCAGGACCTTTCTCAAGGCCGTTTCCGACTGGGCTTGGGGACTCAAGTCAAGGGCCACATCGAGCGCCGGTTTTCGACAACGTGGGAGGCGCCTGGGCCAAAACTGCGGGAGTACGTTCAGTCGCTGCGGCATATCTGGGACTGCTGGGCAAATGGGGGCAAACTGGACTTTCAAGGGAAGTATTATCAGTTCTCCCTGATGACGCCCTTCTTCAACCCGGGCCCCAGCCTTTATAAAGCCCCGGAGGTCTTCACTGGGGCCGTGAATGCTTACAACTGCCAAGTGGCCGGCGAAGTTTGCGACGGTCTGATGCTGCACAGCCTTACTTCGGCTGAGTACGTGCGCAACGTCGTTCGCCCCGGTCTGGAAAAAGGAGCCGGGAAGGCCGGCCGTGCCGGGCCGCCAGCCCGGCTAACCGGTAGCGGGTTCATCATCACTGGGCCGAACCAAAGTAGCATCCGGGCCGCCACTGCCGAAGTGCGCCGCCGTATCGCTTTCTACGCCTCCACCAGGACCTACTTCCCGGTATTGGAAGCCCACGGGTTCGAGGAGATCGGGGTCCAACTGCACCAGATGTCCCTTAAGGGTGAATGGGCGGAGATGGGCGAACTGGTAAGCGACGAAATGGTGGACGCTTTCGCCGTGATCGGCGAGTACGACGAGATAGCCGGAAGGTTCCTGGAAAGGTACGGAGACTTATTGGACGACGTTAACTTCTCACCCTCGACCGATGGACCCATAGAAGAAGTCCAATTACGCCGAATCATCCAGCAACTCCAGGACGGCGCCTAACGGCCTTCTCCTGACGGCTGAAAGCTGATAGCCGACAGCTAAGTTAACAACTCAGATACTGCCAATCCCTGGACCCTATTTCAAACCGGATGCGGCGGAACCCTTCGGCGTATGGAATGCCGGCCCTCTCCCCACTGCGGCTCGCTCCATTGGTCACCCGCTCAAGCCGGCCTTCCACGGGGCCGCGCATCTGGCTGGCGTGTTTGGTCAGAGAGTCGGCCTTCATCTGCAGGTACTCCGAGACATCCACGAAAACGTTAGGGTCTTCGCTGCCCCATAAATAAACTTCGGTGACGCGATGTGGCTCCAACCCTTCTTTGGTAATCTGTTCCGGAAAGTGCCGTTCGTTCCAAGCGTAAGTGAACGCCGAATCCACGGCCACCTGGCCGCTCATCCGATGGTCACGGTGGGTGTGGCTGATGCTACGGTAGGGGTCGATCGCCATGATGATGTCCGGCTTGTACATCCGGATGGCCCGTACCACCTGGCTGCGAAACAGGATGGTGTCTTCCAGGCCGCCGTCGGGATAAGAGAGGAAAACTACGTTCGCGGCCCCCATAACATCGGAGGCTTCCTGCTGCTCCCGCTCCCGGGTCGCCGCCAACAACTCCGGTGTCATGTCCCGGTCAGAGGTGCCTTTGTCGCCGTTGGTGCAGAGGACTACCACTGCCTCCGTCCCGGATTCATGGATCCACTTTGATAGGGTGCCACCGCAGCCCCCCTCACAATCGTCAGGATGTGGGGTGACTGCCAGGGCCCGTCTAGGCCCTTCGTTTATGATTTCCATGTAGCTATTGATCCTTCCTTACCTAGAAAATTAGCCGCTTTGACGGCATTTATTGTTTATAGGCGCGAACCCTTGATAGCCCCTAAAGGTGGAACACCACCATCTTCAACTCGGTCATCTCGTGTACGGCGTAGGATGGGCCTTCTTTGCCCATGCCGCTGTCCTTCAGACCTCCGTAGGGCATCAGGTCGGCCCGCCACTGGGGCGAGGAGTTGATGTGCAGGTTGCCAGATTGGACTTCCCGGGCGAACCGCATCGCCCAATCGATGTTTTGGGTAAAGATGCCGGCGGACAGGCCGAAGCGGGAGTCGTTGGCCATGGAGAGGGCATCATCGATGTCGTCGAAGGAGCTTACGGCCACGGCCGGGCCGAACAGCTCTTCCCGTGAAACCTTCATGTCGGGCTTGGTGTCCACCACCACGGTCGGCGCGTGCATGGTGCCCTCGTGGTCGCCGCCCACCAGGACCCGGGCTCCCTGGCCCACAGCCTCGCTGATCCACTGGCCCACCCGGTCGGCGTCGGAGGCCCGGATCATGGGCCCCATTCGCACCGAATCGTCCAGGGGGTTACCGGTGTTGAAAGCTTCGGTGGCCGGGGCCAAGGCGTCCAAGAAGTCAGCGTAGATGCGCCGGTCGGCCAGCACCCGTTGGGTGGATATGCATACCTGTCCCGCATTGGCGAAGCCGCTGGCTACGGTGGCGGCGGCAACTTTCTCGATATCGGCGTCGGACATGATTATCAGCGGGCTGTTGGAACCCAGCTCCATGGTCACCCGTTTTATGCCGGCGTTACGGCAGATGCGGTCGCCCACTTCCATGCTGCCGGTAAAGGTGATTTTACGGATTCGAGGATCGCCGGTAAGGGTGTCTCCAATCTCCCCTCCGGGCCCGGTGACGCACTGGATGGCTTCCTCGGGAAGTCCCGCTTCCAGGAGGATCTCCGTTAGCTTTAGAGCCGACAGGGGTGTATCCCCGGCGGGTTTCAGCACCACGGCGTTGCCGGCGGCGATGGCCGGTCCAACCTTGTGGCACACCAGATTCAACGGGAAGTTAAAGGGGGCGATGGCGGCCACCACTCCCACCGGGACCCTGATAGTGAAACCGAACTGATTGACGTTGCCCGGCGCGGCGTCCAAGGGGACCGTCTCGCCATGAAGGCGCTTGGCTTCTTCGGCGGAACCGGTGATGGTTTGAATGGCCCGCTGCACCTCACCACGGCCTTCCGCGATCACTTTTCCTTCTTCCTTGGTGATGGTCTGCCCCAGGTCTTCCGCTCGCTCCGCCATGATATCGGCGGTGCGGCGCAGGATGCTGTAGCGTTCGAAGGACGTCAGCTTTCCCATGGCTACGGCCCCGCGCACGGCGCTTGTGACGGCCAGTTCCACGTCGGCGGCGGTCCCCCGGGGCACCGTGTCCAGCAACGATTGGTCGAAGGGATTGAAGACCGGGATGGTTTCCGCTTTATCGATCCATTGCCCGTTGATGTACATTTTCATGGTTCTCGCCTCTCATAGATTAATTTCCAGAGGATGGACATTGTGGAAAAATTCCATCGACGCGCGGTGAAACATCCGGCGATCTGCCGGTGAGTTTTCGGGCGCTTCGGCGTTCCGAGATGTGGGAAGGCAATCCATGGCCGAAGCTAGAACTACGTTGTAAGCATAGTACCAGCGTCGGTGGGTCGCAACCCGCAGTACGAACGAGGGAGGCCCTGGCAGCTACTCGCCCAGGATAGTTGTGCGGCCTAGAATGGTAACCATGTAGTGCCCGGAGCGGCCGGGTGCCCGCTCCAACCACCGGAACTTGCTTCGGGCGGCGTTGCGCAAGGTTTGGGTGAAACTGTGGGGTATCAGCCAGCCCACCCGGTCGAACAGGCTTGCCAGATCGTCGGCATCCACACTATCCATCTGAAGGAACTGGGCCGCGCCTTCCGCGGCGACCACCACTTTCCGCATGTCGCCCAGGGGATTGATCGACTGACAGAACTGTACGAAAGCGTTTACCGCCGCTGCGGAGCGGGCCTCTTGCTGGGCCTTTGCGCGGCCGACCGTGCCGGACTCTGGAGGATGTCCGGGAGGAGGTTGAATGACCTCTTCGGCGACGGGTGTTTGGCCGGACTGATTCACGACATCATCGCCGTCCACCGGTGCTGGAGCAGTTTCCTGAGGAGCCGGGGTTTCAACATTTCCGTTGCGGCTTGAGGAATCGTCTACACTACTACTCTTTTCCGTGTCCAACGCTTGCGAGGTGGCGCCGTTGGCCGCCGTGCCGGTTTCGGTGGAAGAATGCATTAAGTCCCTGGACAGACCGCGCAGCATCCCTACTATTTCCTGAAGTTCGGCTTGGTCCTGAGACTCAACGGTTATCTGCGCGTTGCTTGGGAGAGAAATGGAAACCTTTACCATAATGCATTACCTGGCTGTGAATACCACTCCACCAGGTAATACTAACCGACCGCAGTCTGGTAATCAACCGGATGGCGGTAGAAGTGTATAACCGCATTGGAATAGAACCATGTGTGATAAGTTACCGTTGCGTCTTGAGGTGTAACGGTTTGGGTTAGAGTAATCGATCTTGAGACTCCAACCGGGACTGGGACATTTCCCATTCGGCTGGGGCCTAGCGCAACGGCTTACAGGCTTTGTTTTAGGAGGATTGCCAGCGAGCGGGTGAGGCCGGGGACCGCCGCTATTTCATCCAACGATGCTTGCTTGATACCGCTGACCGAGCCGAACCGGCGCAGCAACATTCGCTTCCGCTTTGGGCCGATGCCGGTTACCAAGTCGATGGGAGATTTCAGGCTGCTCTTGCTGCGCAGGTTCCGGTGATAGGTTATAGCGAAGCGGTGTGCTTCGTCGCGGATGCGCTGCACCAGATACAACGCTTGAGAATTCCGGGCCAAGACGATGGGCTCGGGGGTATGAGGTACGTACAGCCACTCATTTTCTTTGGCCAAAGACGCCAGTGGAACGTTGTCCAGTCCCATCTCAAGGAACACTTCCAGGGCGGCCGAAAGCTGCCCTTTGCCGCCGTCGATCAACACCAGGTCGGGGAAGATGCCCCAACTGGCGTCCTTACTATTGGTACCGTTGTCCTCCGGCCGATTCCCTTTGGCCCGCGCGTCGGCCATCCTTTTGAACCGGCGTCTTAGCACCTCCCGCATGCTCTCGAAATCGTCCACGCCTTCCACGGTCTTTATCTTGAAACGGCGATACTCGGAAGACTTGGGCTTGCCATCCTCGAAAACGGCCATGCTGGCCACGGTGTTGGTGCCCTGAATATGGGATATGTCGTAGCATTCCATGCGGCGCAAGTCGGTGGGCAAGCTCAACTCTTCTTGGAGCTCGGCCATGGCGCCGTGTATAACGTCCGTGTTGTCCAGCCACCTTACCCGGTGGTGCTCCAATCCCTGGCGGGCATTCTCCGCAACCATGTCAATCAGCTTTTTGTGCTGACCTCGTTGGGGTAGGACCAAACGGACGGCACCGCCTCTCAAGTCTCGCAGCCAATCGCCGATCAATTCTTCCTCTTCCAACGGGTGTTGTAGCAGGATGCGGGGTGGAATGGCCGAGGCCGATTGATAGAACTGCTTGATAAACTGGCCCATCACCAGCCCGGGAAGCTCGTCCTGGGCGCCGTCCATAAAGAAGTGGTCCCGGCCGACGAGCTTGTTGTGCCGAATAAAGAACACCTCGACCCATGTATCTGAGTCGCTCTGGGTGAATGCGATGACGTCCATGTCGCTGATGGGGTTGGCGTCAACCTTAATCTGCTGCTCATCGGCGACCTTCTGGACGCTGCGCATCCGGTCCCGGAGAACGGCGGCTCTCTCGAACTCCAGTTCCTCCGACGCTTTCTCCATGTTGGTTCGCAAGTCGGTGGTTACCGCTTCTGTATCGCCTTCCATGAACAGCGTGACCTGATTGATCACTTTGGCGTAATCTTCCTTGCTGGCCAGCCCGGTACAAGGAGCGACACACCGGTTGATGTAGTATTCCAAGCAAGGGCGCACATCTTTCCCAGTGATGGCCTTGGTGCAAGACCGGTAGGGGAACAGCCTTTTTATCAGGTCCATGGTCTGGCGAACGGTACCGGCGGTGGCGAAGGGGCCGAAGTACCGGCCGCCATCTTTGGCGACCTTACGGGTGATGTAGACTTTGGGGAAATCCTCGGCAAGGTCAATCTTCAGGTAAGGGTAAGTCTTATCGTCTTTAAGCCGGGCGTTGTAACGGGGTTTGTGGCGCTTGATCAGGGTGTTTTCAAGGATCAGCGCCTCGGCCTCGGTGTCGGTAACGATGCACTCGAAGTCGTCCAACTGGCCGAGCATCCGGCGAATCTTGTTGGGCAGATTGGCGGGCGAGCCGAAGTAGTTGCGGAGGCGGTTGCTGAGGACGCTGGCCTTCCCCACATATAGAACGTTGCCCCGGACGTCTTTCATGATGTAAACACCAGGACGGTTCGGGGCGTTACGCAAGCGCCGTTCGAACAATGAAAGAGCCATTACTTCTACACGGTGATTCCTAAGACGATGATAATCACCAATACCACACTAGCCATTATTAGAATACGGCGCAACTCGGCACCAACGTAGCTGGCCGAGGCGACATGTTCCCGTCGAAGGCGGCCTGGGCCTGCGGGGCGAGGCGCGCGGGCGGCCGAGGTTGCCGTGCCGGAAGGCGCAGCCGCAGTGGTCTCGGAGGGATTCACGACACCATTGGCCTGACTGGTAGTTTCTTCGGCGGAATGGTGATCTTCGGTGGCCGCCGTCGCTTCAACGGCAGGGATCCCGCTGGGACCACGTTGCTGCCTTTTTCTTCGGTTGAGTTGTGCCTGGCGAGACGCCACTCGGCGAGCTTTACCCGGCATGGGAATCTACCTCCTGATGTCCGTCACGCCCATGTCAGGAGCGGGAGTGTCTGAGCGAATCTCGACCAACCCGGTTCCTGGGCAGACAATTTTACTATAACAGCAATTGGCCGCATTGGGCAGTGGGCCTCGCAGTTTGGAGAGAACCTGCGGTTGCTCAAGGCGACCCATATCGCCCAACCTGGTAGGGGCAGGTTTCAAACCTGCCCCTAATTGCAACGACATTCCGTGTTCGACTTAGGCCCTGGGATGGCTCTTTTCGTATTCCCGATGCAGATAGCCATCGGTGAGATGGGTATACACCTGGGTGGTGGAGATACTTGAATGCCCCAATAACTCCTGAACGTGGCGCAACGAGGCCCCGTTCTGCAATAGATGGGTGGCGAAGCTGTGCCGCAGGGTATGCGGAGTGATCCGCTGGGAGAGATGCGCTTTTTCCCCGTAGGATTTCATTATGTTCCACACCCATTGCCGGGTGAGCCGCTGACCGCGGTGATTGATGAACAAGGCCGTCTGGCTTTTCTGGGTCCCCAGCAATCCCGGACGTGACTTGTGCAGGTAGCTTTTGATCTCGGCCAGGGCCTTTGGGTACATGTATACGATGCGCTCCTTGGAGCCCTTGCCCCAGCAGCGGATGTAGGAATCGTTGAGGTCCACATTCTGCAGATTCAGCGACACCAACTCGCCAACGCGGAGTCCCGTGGCATAGAGCAGTTCCAGGATGGCGGCGTCGCGGCGTCCCTCGTTGCTTCCAGAGCGGGACGCCATGTCCAGAAGTCTGACAACCTCGTCTTGGGAGAGTGCTTTGGGCAAAGACCTTCCCACCCGTGGGGAGCTCAGCGACTGGGTCGGGTCTTCGGTTACCGTGCCGCTTTCGGTCAAAAACCCGAAGAAGGACTTAAGAGCGGCAACCTTTCGGGCGGTAGTGGTGTCGCGGTATCCTTTGTTGCCTCGCAGGTCGCTGATGTACTTGTTCAGCATTTCCAGGTCCACCAACCGCCAGGGACTGCTCCCGTTTATTTCGGTTTTGTTGTGGTCCTGGAAGAATTGATAGAACTGGCCCAGGTCGTTGCGGTAGGCTTCGGAGGTGTTGCGGGAAAAACCTTTTTCGACAATGAGGTGCTGAAGAAACGAGTTTATAGACTGTTCCATATGATCGAATCCTTTCGCTATAACGAATTCCTTCGCTATTAGCAGATAAAGATGGGATGGCGGTTGAACGCCATGCCAATATCGTTGAATGTTACCAGAGCAGCCGGGGATGTTATGTGTGCTAATTCAACCGGTTATGTCGATTATTTGAAGTTTTCCCAAATAAAATCCCCCTCGTCGTAATGTCAAAATCGACGAGGGGGATGCGGGAGTCTGAGGCTACCCGAGTATTGATCAGCCGGTGCCAAGCACCACTGTGCCGGTGGAGGACAGAGAGCCTCCGGTACCGTTGACCAAGGATATCTGAGGATTTTGGTCGGCAGACCCTTTCCGGTATACTTGCCGTTCGCCGGCCTCGCCGCGAAGTTGGCGTACCGCCTCGACCAAGAGGAAGCTGCCGTACATTCCCGGATGAGAATAGGACAATCCGCCGCCGTTGGTGTTCAGGGGGAAGTCCCCGCCGGGCGCGGTGCGTTGGCCGGCAACGAAGTCCGCTACCTCTCCCCGGCCGCAAAAACCCAGGGATTCCAGCGTCAGCATGACCGTATAGGTGAATGAATCGTAAATCATCGTCAGGTCGATGTCGTAGTGGCTGATGCCCGCTTGGGCCATTGCTTTGGGGCCGGTCTCCCGCGCGATCAGGGACGTGAGGGATGGCATCATGCTGATCAGGTTGTGGTCATGACCCTCTCCGGCGCCCAAAACCCAAACTGGTTCCTTGCGGCAAGCCCGGGCTCGCTCCGCAGTGGTCACGATGATGGACGCTCCGGAGTCGGTGACCAGGCAGCAGTCGAACAAGTGGAAAGGCCACGCCACGTATCGGGAGTCGTGGTAGTCTTCGAATGTCATCGGGGTGTCGTGCATCGCCGCCTTGGGATTTAGGTTCGCCCACTTTCTAGTGGAAACAGCGATCTCCGCCATGGCCTGTCTGGCGCGGTCTTCGCCGTATTCGTGCATGTACCTTGAGCAAGCCAGTGCGTAATTGATGGGCTGCCCAACCATGCCGTAAGGCGCTTCGTATTGAGCGACCGGAAGGTTCGGGTCGCCGGGGACCCGGCCCCGGGTGGACCGCCCCGCTTGTCCGTGGGTGATGAGCGCTACTTCGCAATAACCGGCTTTGATGGCGGCTATGGCGTGGGCGACGTGAATCACAAAGGACGAACCACCAACGGAAGTGTTGTCGGTAAATCTGGGTTGGATCCCCAGGTACTCGGAGGTGGCCATCGTGGAAAATCCGGCGGTGAAAACGCCGTCCACGTCATTCTTGGAGAGTCCGGCGTCCGCCAGGGCATTGTGGGCCGCTTCCGCATGGTGCTGCAGCGACGATTTATTAGGGACCGTACCCATCTCGTCGGACTCGGCCACTCCAACGATGGCGATATCGCGCTCTCTGGAACCGCTTGATGTCATTCCTTTTTCCTCTCTTACCGGGATTCCCGGTGCCGGTTTGCCGTCGGGCTCACGAATAGCCCGGCGTCTGCGGCAAGCTGAAATTCTGACTCAGGTCGCTATAGCACCCAGCTTCAACTTGGCCTCATTCAGCAGCCTGAATGATGTTACACCAACCAACCTGACAGGACAACCGGTTGCTTTAAGAGGTGGCGACAATCGTCCTTGAGGCGACGGACTCCACGGAGATTGACAGCGCTTCGGCATGGTAAAATATAAACAGAATCCGGCCTGGCCATTCCGTAAAAGCCGGTGGGCTGCTCGGAGGGATTATGCCTCTTAATTTCTGGATGGTGGTTTGCAATGCCGAGAACTTCCGGATAACGCAGGAGCGTGGGTTCAACCTTTTGGGTTTGAAGCCACAGCACCGGCGCAAGGTTCAACGTATCGGAAACGGCGACCGCATACTCTATTACGTCACTCATAAGCGGAAATTCACCGCCACGGTGACGGCCACCACCTCTTTCTTCGAGGACGACACGCCCATCTGGGAAAACGAGGGCGGCGCGAATTGGCCATTCCGGATCGAGATTAAACCTGAAATCGTTCTGGACGACTCCCAATACATCGACGCCAACCTGCTGGCGCCCCGATTGGACTACGTGAAGCGGTGGACGCCGGAAAATTGGTATATGGCCTTCCAGGGGAATCTTCACCTGTTGCCCAAGGGCGATTTTCTTTTGATCGAAGAAGAGATGAAGAAGCTGAAGTTCGGGAAGGACTACAAGCCGACGGCGGCTCTCCAACCTCCTTCGGGCAACCGCAAGAGAAAATCGGGTTCAAGGAGACACGGAGGCAGGGGTGGGGGGCAAAGGCCGATGCCGGAGGCCCAAGGCGCCTCAGCCCAGGCGCCCACGGGACGTGGAGCAACGGCGGCCCCAAGCGCCCCGGTCCAGCCGCCTGCTGGGGCTCAGTCGGCCCAAGGTGGCGCAGCACAGGCGCCTACTGGTCCCAGTGCGCCCGCATCCCCTGGGACTGCTCCCGATGGGTAGACACTTTAACGCCGGGATCATCCGAACGGGAATGTAAACTCGCCCCTGTTGTGCCTTAAGCTTAGATGTCTTCGATGGCCGAGACACAATCCCGGCCGGCCGCATCGGACAGGGTAGCCTGGATCTCCTCCAAGACCATCGGGTCCACCTCTTTAAACCGGATGGCGTTCAACGCTTCTCGTGCGTCAACGGTTCCGATCTGCCCCAAAGCCCAGGCGGCGTGGCCCCTAACCAACGGCGAAATGTGAGATAAGGCGTCATTCAAGGCCGGGACCGCTGAGGGGTCTCCCAGGTTTCCCAAGGCGACACAGGCGTTCCTTTGCAGGCCCTCTCGCTTGGCGCGTAGTATCGGGCTCTCCTTGAATCTTTGCCGAAATTCCTCCTCGGTTATCTGGAGCAGATTAACCAGATCTAGGGTGTCCAATTTTGTTTCATGCGAGTCTCCCCTGGTCCCCTGCTTCCACATGGCTGAGTCTCCGGTGAGGGCATTCCGGTTCACTGGGCAGACATCTTGGCAAATGTCGCAGCCGAAGACCCAATCCAGCATCTTGGGCCGCAGTTCCCGAGGTATGGGGCCCCGATGTTCAATGGTCAGGTAGGATATGCACCGGGTGTTGTCGATGACGTAAGGAGCCACGATGGCTCCAGTGGGACAAGCGTCGATGCACCGGACGCAGGAACCGCAGGTCTTTTTAAGAGGCGGATCCGGTTCTAACGCCAGATCGGTTATGACCTGGCCCAGGAATATCCATGAGCCGTGGCTTGGAGTGAGGATGTTAGTGTTTTTGCCGAACCAACCCAGGCCCGAGCGGGCGGCCGCCGCCCGGTCCAGCATGGGGCCGTCGTCCACATACCATCGAGCGGATATCGGGGTGTCCAGGCGGGAAGTTAAGCCACGAACGTAGTCACGCATCCGGGTCTTCATAACCTTATGGTAGTCCTGGAGCCGGGCGTACTGTGCCACCTTCCCCGCCAATCGGGGAGCGGGATCATCGGAAAGAACCGGGCGATAATAGCTGAGGCCCAAACATATGATGGAGCGAGCGCCCGGTAAAAGCTCTTGCGGGCTGGTCCCCCGCATGACGCGAGCCTGGTGATACCAGGGCAGACCGTCCATCAAGCCGTCACGCAGGCGCTCCAGAGCTATTTCCCGGTCTTGGACGAAATCGTCAGTCGAGGTGACACGCACCAGGTCGAACCCCAGTTCCAGGGCGTAGCCGGTGACGGTTTGTTTTGATGTGTTCACGGATGCACTGGATACATTATGGCACTGGCGGTTATCCGGCGAACCTACATTCGTCAGGCTAGTCGCGGTTAATTTGGGACACGAATCGCGTAGACATCCCAACCGGATTCTGGATCGGCGTCATCAAGCCGCTGGTAGGCCAATTCCTTGCCGTCTGGTGACCAGGATGGCCGGTCTTCGTCAACACTTTCGGTAGCTGTTACTTGTCGCAGATCTGTCCTATCTGTCTTCACCATGTGTAGGTCTGCCTTTGTCCCGATACCTTTCCTGACCGAGAAGGCGACCCATTTGCCGCTGGGAGACACGTCCGGATAGTGGTTCAGTGCGCCATTGTTCTCGCCGGTCGTCGTTAGACGGCGGATCGTCTGTCCAGATGAGGTGTCCTTGAGGAAGAGGTCATACCCCTCACCTATCTTGAGGCTGATGACGAAAGACCGGCTGTCCGGAGATAGACTGAATCCCCGATTAAGGTCGGGACCGTCGGCAGCCGCCTTATGGGTGCGGACCACTGTGCCGAAGGCGTCCGCAGGTTGACCTTTGAGGTCCGAGACTAGAGCGACACGGACCGTATTGACATAACTTGCGGGGTTGTGGGAATTGCGAACCATCCACATAACGGTTTTACCGTCCCTAGAGACCGCCAGCCCGTCGCCGCCCTGTCCGCCGGGAATCACCAGGCTTCGAGTGAACGCCGCGTCGTTGCTGTCGGTATCGACTCGTTGGAAGGGAGCTTTGCTCGTGTCGAACGTCGTGTAGGAGTGGATGTATATCCGCTCGTTGGACATCAGCAGACCGGATTTGCCCACCCAAGATAGTTCACCGCCGATGCCGATATCCCGGTTGGGACCGGCGGCCAAAACTCGCTGATTGTTCCCGTCGGAATCCACGGCGCCGATGTCCCAAGGGCGCTGCGTCGCTCCCGGCTTGGTGGTCATATAGGCGACGGACCCGCCTCTGGGGTCCCAGGATGGGCCTAACTGTTCGCCGGATCCAACGGCCAACGCTCGGGGTTCCCGGATGGCGGTGGGTGCCGGCGTAAATATCCGAATGGCGAAGATGTCCCAATTGGGGGCCGGGACGGTGTGGAGCTTCCCATGGTAGGCGATTTCCGTGCCATCTGGTGACCATGAGGGGCGGCCCTCGCTGGTATCGGGAGTATCCGTTATCTGTCTCAGTCCGATCCCATTGACACCCGTGATGTACAAATCACCCCTGCCGTTGGCGTCCGGCTGCGCCGCGAATGCTACCCATTGACCATCCGGTGAAGAATCCGGGTGGAGGTTGTGTATGCCGGTGGTCTCGCCGGTCGTTGTGAGACGGCTAATCGTTTCTCCGGTGCCAATGTCCCTAAGGAAGAGATCGTATCCTTCGCCGCTCTTCAGGCTGATGACGAAAAAATTGGAATCCGGCGACATACTGAATCCCCGGTTAAAGTCCCGGCCTTCGGTTAGTAGCACATTGCCGAAGCCGTTGGCAGACTGGCCGCTGAGGGCCGCTACCGCAGCGGAGCGTACTGTTAATAGCCAACTCGATGGATTATGGGAGGTGCGAATCATCCACATGGCGGTGCTGCCGTCCCTGGAAACTGCTAGCCCGTCGCCGCCCATGCCGCCGGGAATCGCCAGGCTTCGCGTGAACGCAGCATCGTTTCCGTCGGAGACGGTGCGATTAAAGGGAGCTTTGGCGGTATCAAACGTCATATACGAGTGACCCGAGATCCGCTCGTTGGTCATCATCAAACCGGTTTTACCCACCCAGGAGAGTTCTCCAGCGAGGCCGATGTCCCGGTTGGGGCCGGTGGCGAGTACTCGCTGGTTGGTCCCATCGGGATTCACGGCGGCGATGTCATAAGGACGGGTGTGGCCCCAGGTTTAGTTGTCATATAGGCAATGGTCCCGCCCCTGGGGTCCCAGGCCGGGTCGAGTTCGTCGCCCGGGCTGGTGGTGAGTTGGCGGGGCATAGCCGGTGCTTCGGGCTCCGGTTCAACCACCGGAATGGGCGTAGTTTCTACTACGGTGGTATCCGGCGTGGAGGGATCTGCCGGGGCAACGGTCGGCGAAGGAGTGTCCGAGCCGGTGGGAGCGGGAATTACCGTCGGCTGATCCAACGGCGATACCGTAGTGTCCGGAACTGTCGTGGATTGCTGTGTCGGCGGCGCAGTAGAGTCTGGGGTTTCTGTTGGTTGTTGCGCCGCCGGCGCATTGGAGTTAGGGACTGCTGTGGGCTGTTGATTCCGCGGCGGGGAAGCATCTGGATCTGTTTGGGATTGCGGGGTCGCGGCGGGAGAGACAACCGTCTCACTAGCGGGAGAGGTTGTAGCTGGCCGCGTCGGGATAGGTATCTCCTCTATCGCAGACTCCAACAATGAACATCCGAGGGCCGCCAGTAAAATCGCAGAAATAAAAACAATCTCAAAATATTTCATTCAGTCATCGTAGCACGGTATCGGGTATAAGTAAGTGCCAGATGTACTTGACAAGACCGGTCCTGGGGCACTATCCACGACAGCGTAGGCGTGGGGACGGCGCCTAATCGAGAAATCCCGCCTATAAGTTTTCGCCGTGGAAGCGCCCTTGGTACCCCTGGCTCACCGGCTGGGTTAGGTGGAAGAATACCAATTGCATCAGGCGTGCATCTCGTTGCATTGCGTAGCCTTGATCGTTGTGCACCACCAGTAACGCTTGAGAGCGGCCTCGATAACCCGCGTCCCAAACCGCGGTGTGGATGCTCACCCCGCTGCGCAACAGGCTGGACCTGGGACGGCCCAAGGCCATCAGGTCCAGCGGGAGGTTAACGATCTCGTTGAAGCTGATCAGGTAGGGTCCGGGAGATAATCGCAGCCAGCCTTCCCGGTCGAAATCCAGGATTTCGGTGTCTGACAGTGCTCTTTGGTCCGGCCCGGATCCCATGCTGCCTCCGGAGGTCAGGCGAGAGACTTCTTTCAGGCTCAGGTCGAATCCGTTAGACTGAAGCTGCTCGTCCAGAGATAGGTACGACTCGATGAGGCGCGACGAACCTAGGATCAACTCCGCGATGGCATTCCGGTCCAGAGCATTAGATGTCATGTCACTTGCCAAAATTCTGGCCCGGACATTACCGCCGGGGTGGCGATGACATTCCGGGCCATTAGTTTCTTCTCCCTAGAATGCGGAGCTAAGAACCGCGATGGACCTAGTCGTGCATGAAGTCTTGGACGTCTTGGGGCAACGGCACTACAATGGGAATCTCGGTGATTACGGCCTGGGTGGTTAGCATCATTCCCGCGATGCTGCCGGCGTTCTCCAAGGCGGAACGGGTTACCTTCAATGGGTCGACGATGCCGCGTTCAATCAGGTGGCAATACTCACCCTCCTCGGCGTCGAATCCCCAGTCGCCCTCGCCGTTGCGAACATCGTTAAGAATTACCTCGCCGCGGTGGCCGGCGTTGTCGCATATCAGAATCAGTGGCGCGCTCAGTGCTCGCCTTACCAACCGGGCGCCCAAAGCCTCTTCGCCACTCAGGGTTGACTCCAACTTTTCCACGGCGCTCTCTGCTCGAATCATGGCCACGCCGCCGCCGGGCACGATGCCTTCCTCGACCGCCGCTTTGGTTGCGGATAGGGCATCTTCGGCCCGGGATTTCCGCTCATTGACCTCTGGCTCGGTGGCCCCGCCGATCTTGATGACGGCCACGCCTCCGACCAGAGATGCCAGGCGCTCCTCAAGCTTTTCCCTATCGTAGTCGGAAGTAGTCTCTTCGATCTGGACTTTGAGTTGTTCGGCCCTGTCCTTGACTGCGTCCTCCGATCCTCGGCCATCGATGATGGTGGAGTCGTCTTTCATGGCAACCAGCCGTCGAGCCGATCCGAGGTGCGACATCTCCACGCTGTCCAAACGCAAGCCCACGTCGCTGCTGATCACCGTGCTGCCGGTGAGGATGGCCATATCCTCCAGCAAGGCCTTTCGGCGTTCGCCAAACCCGGGGGCTTTGATGGCTACGCAGACCAGGGTGCCCCGCATCTTGTTGACCACAAGGGTTGCCAATGCCTCACCGTCAACATCTTCCGCAATGACTACCAGGGGCCGCCGGCCCTCTGCAATGACCATTTCCATAGTGGCGACGATGTCATTGGGTGAGCTGAGTTTTTGATCGGTAATCAAGAACAAAGGATCGTCCAACGCGGATTCCATACGGTCGGTGTCGGTGACGAAGTGGGGCGAAAGATAGCCCCGGTCTATTCGGACGCCCTCTACGACTTCCAACTCGTCTTCCAGAGCTTTGGACTCTTCGATGGTGATGACGCCTTCCCGGCCAACCTTATCCATGGCGTCGGCCAGTAGTTGGGCGATGGCTTCTTCATGGGCGGAAAGAGCCGCTACCCGGGCGACCTGGTCCCGGTTTTCCACGGGGATCGCCATTTTTTTCAACTCTGCCACGACGGTTTCAACCGCCTTCTCGATGCCGGATTTCAAGGCCATACCGCTGGTGCCGGCGGCAACGTTGAGGAATCCCTGGCGCACGATCGCCCGGGTCAACACCACTGATGTGGTGGTACCGTCTCCGACCACGTCATTGGTCTTGGATGCCGCCTCTTTAACCAGTTGCGCGCCCATGTTTTCGTAGGCGTCGGGCAGTTCAATCTCTTTGGCGATGGTAACGCCGTCACTGCAAACCACCGGCAAGCCGAACATGCGGCTGAAAAGTACGTTTCTGCCGCTGGGCCCCAGGGTTAAACCAACGACACGGCTCAGTTCGTCTACGCCGCGCATCAAACTGGTTCGCGCTTCTTCACTATAAGTTAGCTGTTTATCCGGCATTCCTGTCTCCTCGGTAAGTTATCATCCAATCTCTATGGCAGGCTCCCTGGAATCGAGCCGAAAATGATGGCGGAAAACAGGGAGATTAGTTGGAAAATCAGTCGATACCAATATGCGATAGTCAGGTTAGATTGTCAACCGGTTTTCTAGCTTTCATGCCTGGGGAGCGGGCTCGTCTTGACGCGGGAGATGCATAGGCGGCCCCCATAACTTGACGCCGCCCTTGCCGTCCACCTTGTCCGTCAATTCCTGGGCCGTCAGACCGAGCACCGGATGGGTCAGTTCGGGAGCCAATTCCGCCAGCGGCGCCAGCACGAACGCCCTTTGGTGCAACCGGGGATGGGGTATCTGGAGATTTGCTTGCTCGATGATAATGGCGCCGTAGAACAATATATCCAAGTCGATGACCCTCGGTCCGTACCTAAGGCTCCATTCCCGTCCCATCTCCCGTTCCACTCCTTGGGTGATATCTAGGAGCCGGTCTGGTGTTAGGCCGGTCTCCACCTCTAGGACGCAGTTGAGGAAGTCAGGCTGGTTGGCATATCCCCATGGAGCAGTCTCGTAGACGGACGAAGAGCGCAGAAGTCGAAGATGTCCGTGCGACTTCAATCGGCCATGGTCTAGCGGCTCTGATGGAGACCTGAACAATAACTCGGCTGCTCTTTCCAGGTTTTTCCGGCGTTCTCCCAGATTGGAGCCCAAACCCAGGTATGCCGTTACAATTTCCAACCCGAAGGCCTCCAGCCCCGGACAACAGCGTCGCTCATCCGGCAAACCCGCACCATCTCTTGAACGTCGTGAACCCGGACGATGTCCACTCCTCCGGCGATGGCCAGGGCCACCGTTGCGGCGGTTCCTTCTAGTCTGTCCTCAACGGGCAAGTCCAGTACCCAGCCGATGGTCGACTTGCGTGACGTGCCCAGAAGCAAGGGATAACCCAGGGATGTGAACTCCCGCAATCGGTTCAGGACCTCCAGGTTGTGGTCCGGCGTCTTGCCGAACCCACTGCCCGGGTCCAAGATGATGTTCCCTTTCGGGACGCCGGCGTCGAGAGCAGCCTGGGCGCTGGCGGACAGGCTGGCGGCAACATCAAATATCAGGTCGTCGTAATGCCGTCCCTTCTGGTTGTGCATCAGAATGAGACCCGCGCCGGTCTGGGCGGCGGCTACCGCGATTTCCGGTTCGGATTTCAGGCCCCATTGGTCATTGATGATCGTTGCTCCGGCGGCTACGGCATTTCTGGCAACTACCGCCTTGCTGGTGTCCACGCTGACCGGCAGGTTGACGCGGGAAACTATGGCCTCCAAAGCAGGCATTAGCCGCTCCAGTTCCTCTTCGGCGGTGATGGATTCGTGGCCGGGACGGGTGGACTCGGCTCCCACATCGATAAAGTCGGCGCCTTCGGCCTCGAACCTTATCGCTTGCTCAACGGCCGCGGAAACGTCCGATCTCAAGCCGTCGCCGGAAAAGGAATCTGGGGTTAGGTTGATGATCCCCATAACATACGTGCGCCGTCCCCACACAAGGGGCTCGCCATTGGTTACGGTTATATGAATGTAGGCACTCATGATCTACCCGCCGTTGCCTATCGGCAAACTACGGATACGGCCCTGGGATCTGACGATGCTAGCAATGCTAGCAATGCTGGCTTGAACGGCGACTTGGACCGCCCTGGTTCCGGTCAATGGGACTCTATTGGGCCACGGTGGCCTCTATCTCCACCAGCAGCTCAGGAAGGAACAGCGCGGCAATCCCCAGTAACGTGGTGGCAGGCCGGCACCCTGCTTGGCTCAGGCGGGGCATGGTGTCGGATTCGTATGCTTCCAAAAAGGCGTTCACGTCGGCTACGTAGTAATTTAGACGCACTACGTCCGATAGGCCAAGCCCCGCCTGGCCTAGTACCGTCTCCAGATTGTCCAGTGCCTTGTTGATCTGGCCTGCCATATCTCCCACGTGAACCGGATTACATTCGTCATCCACTGAGGTCTGGCCGGAGCATAGCAGCACCCTGTTAACACCGCTTAGGTCACTGGCCTGCACGAATCCGAATTGATCCTGCCAAGCCCAGGGGTTGATAGCACTTCGTTCCATGAAGTCCTCCTTCTCAAAAGGGGTTTGGAAAATAATACTACCATAGCTCTCATGGATGAGGCGCGGAGACCCGCCTGGCGGCGCTTGGTAACACATCCGTGGTTGCCAACGTTAAATCTCGGAGCACCAGACGGATGGCGGCTATGGCCTTAAGCAAAGAGGAGCCGGCCAAACGCGTTGCCGGTCTTCCACACTGAATAAAGGACACTGTATCCCACCACCCGCTTCACCCTCGCCTTGCACCGCCTATACCCGTCTGCTAGGATGGGGCCAACCTGCCCGGCGGCAATGGTAACGAGGCGCTAGTGACAGCGGAAAACCGGTCCATTCAATTGAAATTGGTCACTCTGGAGCAGATGCGCCAGCAAGCCCAAAAGGGCGGCGGCCAAGAGCGCATAGACCAACAGCATAGCCGGGGCAAACTGACAGCCCGGGAACGGCTGGCGCTGCTCATGGACGATGATACTTTTGTTGAGATGGACACCTTCGTCACTCACCGGGCGACGGATTTCGGCTTGGCCGACCGCAAGTTTTTGGGAGACGCGGTGGTCACCGGATATGGCCGGGTCGACGGCCGGCAAGTCTTCGCCTTCGCCCAAGACTTCACAGTGTTCGGCGGCTCCTTGTCCGAAGCGGTGAGCCAGAAGATCTGTAAAGTTATGGACCTGGCGGCAAAGACCGGTTGCCCGCTGGTGGGTCTGAACGACTCCGGGGGCGCGCGGATTCAGGAAGGGGTCACCAGCCTGGCCGCCTACGGGGATATCTTCCTGCGTAACACCCTGTTCTCAGGGGTGATACCCCAAATCTCGGTGATCGTGGGACCGGCAGCGGGAGGGGCGGTGTACTCTCCGGCCATAACCGATTTTGTGTTTATGGTCAGCGGCACCGGTCAGATGTACATCACGGGACCGGACGTCATCAAGGCGGTAACCGGGGAGAATGTTACCCACGAGGAGCTGGGCGGAGCGGCTGCCCATGCCACCCGCAGCGGCGTGGCCCAATTCGTTTATGAAACCGAGGAAGAGTGTCTAGCCGAAGTGCGGCGGTTGTTAGGTTTCCTCCCCGGCAATAATCTGGACGATTCACCCATTGTAGTCACCGGCGATGGGGCAGGCCGGACTGACCCGGACCTTGCTCCATTGGTTCCGTATGACGCCAACCGGCCCTACGACATGCGTGACATTATCTACCGGATCGTCGACGATGAAGAGTTCATGGAAGTCCATCAAAGCTTCGCTCCCAACGTGGTGGTGGGCTTGGGCCGCCTGGACGGCCGCACGGTGGGCATCATCGGCAATCAGCCCCAACATCTGGCCGGGGTCTTGGATATCGACGCTTCCAACAAAGCGGCCCGGTTTGTTCGGTTTTGCGATTGCTTCAACATCCCCCTGGTGACATTGGTTGATGTTCCCGGATTCATGCCGGGTGTAGATCAGGAGTATGGCGGCATCATCCGCCACGGCGCAAAACTGATCTACGCTTATGCCGAGGCCACAGTCCCCAAGGTTAGCGTCATCATACGAAAAGCCTACGGCGGGGCTTACATCGTAATGAGTAGCAAGCACCTGAGGTCTGATGTTAACTTCGTTTGGCCCTCGGCGGAGATTGCCGTGATGGGCGCCGAGGGCGCAGTTAACATCATTTACCGGGGAGAGATATCCAGCGCCGAAGACCCTGACCAGACCAGGAAGGAGTTGGTGGCCGACTACCAGGAAAAGTTCACCAACCCATACGTCGCCGCTAACCGGGGTTACATCGACGACATCATCGATCCGTCAGAAACGAGGCCCCGTTTGATTAGAGCCTTGGAGATGCTGCAAAACAAGCGGGATACACTGCCGGCCAAGAAACACGGCAATATTCCGTTGTAGCAATCAGCTTTCAACTGTCAGCGTTCAGGAGAGCCGATAGCTGATAACCTTCGACTCAAAGGAGTGTATCCTTGGAATTTGGCGTCTTCTATCAGTTACCTTGCTCGGAGGATCAGTCACCGTCACAGCGGTACTCCGACACTATCGCCCAGTCCCAACTGGCCGACGAATTGGGTTTCGACTCCGTGTGGCTGGCCGAACTGCACTTCAATCCGGAATTTTCCATCATGTCGGCGCCACTCTTGGTGGCCTCGGCTATTGCCCAAACAACCAAGCGGATAAAGGTGGGCACCGCCGTCAATCTGATGCCTTTACATAATCCGGTCCGATTGGCGGAAGAAGCCGCTACTCTGGATGTGATTTCCGGCGGACGGGCCATCTTCGGCATCGGCAGGGGCTCCAATCCCCGCCAGTTCGCGGGCTACGGCGTCGACGTAGCCGAGGGACGGGAAAGGTTCCTGGAAGCCTTGGACTTTGTTCTGAAAGCCTGGAGTTGCGACGAGCTTTCCTACGAAGGCGAGTATTTTCAAGCCCAGGAACTCAGGATCGTGCCCAAACCGCTACAAGATCCCCATCCTCCGGTGTACATCGCTTCCAATAGCCCGGACACTTTCGGCATCGTTGGTTCTTTGGGACACAACATCCTGGTAGCGCCGTTAGTTGTTTCCGTTCAGGGGGCGCTGGACGGGCTGGCGGTGTACCGGGAAGCATTGGCCGAACACGGTCACGACCCGGCCAAGGTAAAGGTCAACGTGAACGTTCCGGTGTACGTTACCAAGGACAAGAGCAAGGCCAAAGGCATGCCCCAAGCCAGCTTTGACAACTATCTGGGCCTTATCCGGGCCAACCGGACCCGGTCGCTAAGAGGTATCTCCGAACTGACGTACGACCGGGTGTACGATGACTTTGCCGCCATCGGAGACCCGGACCAGGTCGTGGAGAAGCTGAGATCGTTGGGAGAGAGGTATCAAAACCAAGAGTTCATGTGCTGGTTCAACGCCGGTGGCATGATCCCCCACAAAGAAGTGGAAAAATCCATGCGCCTCTTCTCTGAAAAGGTGATGCCGCATTTTGGGTAGCGGTCAGCGGTCAGC
>PAJQ01000070.1 GCA_002710215.1 Chloroflexota bacterium
CACGGAAAACGTGATCAAGCTGCACATGCGTAACCAGCGGATTCCCAAGGACACGGAGTACGGGGAGGCGGTGGTGACCTACTGGAAGGAAGTGGGCATCAACGCCGAGCTGCACGTGGTGGAGTCCTCGGTCCACACCGGCGTAGGCCGGTCCAACTGCGGCCACGGACGCACCAAAACCGATTTCGAGAATGCGGCGGGTAGTACCCTCCACGAAAAATGCGCTGATCTAGGGCCGGGTAAAACCACATTCCAGTCGATGCACCTGACCGCCCCGGCCACGTCCACCGAGTCCCTGGACTTCGCCTCCCGACAAGGCAGGCTGCGCCTCAGCTGCTACGGACGTAGCAGCGGCGTCTGCGACGACACCCTCCAGGCCATGACCGACGCGTGCGTCGTCGTTAATTTCGGGCCGAAGCGGGTGAAGTGTAATACTGAGATAGCGGACTACGTCCGCGATAACTTCCTAGTCTATGGCAACTTCGTCAACGTGGCCGTGTACGGCCTGTCGGCCGACCTGGAGTGGGACCCTTACTACTCTCCCCGCATCCGGGCCAACACCTTGAGGTTCACCAAGTAACTCGGGCTATTCCAAGAGAAGTCACGCTGAAGTCACGCTGAAGACCGTGCCCTGAGAATCCCTCGGGGCACGGTTGTTGCGAAAACTGGCGTGGCCTTTTCGGTCGTAGTATCTCGTAATCGGGACTCGGGGTAGCCCGAGGTCTCCGCCGAAGTCTCCGGTAGTCGATGGTAACGAGGGACCGCCTTGCGCAACTACATGATCCGGCGCCTGGGCCACTCGGTTTTCATAGTCATGGGCCTGATGGTCCTGCTCTTCTTTGCTGTCAACGTGCTGGGCGACCCGGTGGAGTTGCTGGCAGGCGATGATGCCACACAGGAAGTCATCGACGCAATGCGAACGAAATACGGGTTGGATCGGCCCATGTACGTCCGGTTGGGCGATTTCTTCTTCAATTTTCTCACCGGGGACTTTGACCGCTCCATAAGGCATCACATCGAAGCACGGACTCTGGTTTGGGACCGCCTGCCCAACACGGCGGCCTTGGCAGCCGTGGCTTGGTCCATAGGTATGCTGGGGATTCCCATCGGCATGTTGGCGGCCCGGCGTCCCCGGGGTATGATGGACCGCACGGTCAACATCCTGTCTTTTGCCGTTATCTCCGTACCGGACTTCTGGCTGGCCCTGATGCTGATCTTGGTCGTAGCCGTTCAGTTCGACCTATTACCAACCTCGGGGTATGTCGGACTTGGCCCCGACGGCTGGAAGTATATTATGCTACCCGCCATCGCCCTTTCCCCCCGGGTGTTGGGACGCAACGCCCAGATTACCCGGGCCACCATGATAGACGAGCTTGGGAAGCAGTACGTGGCAACTGCCAGGTCCAAGGGTCTGGCGGAAAATACTGTCCTCTATACCCACGTTCTGAAGAACGCCGCCATCTCCATCGTTACCCTGATGGGAGACGAGTTGGCTGGCTTTATGAACGGGGCCACCATAACGGAAACCATCTTTGCCTGGCCCGGATTGGGTAAGCTGCTTATCGATGCCATCAATGCCCGAGATTTGCCGGTGGTCACCGCTACGGTCTTCGTGGTAGCCCTGATGGTCATGCTTATCAACTTGGCGGTTGACCTGGTCTACACCTGGCTTGACCCGCGGATAGCCTACAAATAGTTTATGGGAACGGTAAAAAGAGGCCGGTTATTCATTTAGATAAGAAAGTAAGGTCTTAGAACAGCCATGCAGGACTCGACGACAGCGATACAGCAACGGGCGAATCCGATCGCGGCTTTTTGGCAGAAGCCGCTGGTACAAGCTTTCTTTAACGACCCGGTTACGTTGTTATCTGGCGCCTTCTTGGGCGTCGTTCTAATTGGGGTACTATTCGCTCCCTTGGTTTCCCCCCACGGATACCAGGAGCAGCAGCTCAAGCTGCGGCATTTGGCTCCCTTCTCTTCCGGCGAAGCGATCGTAAAGGACACCGACGCCCGGAACGTGACGGAAGAGCGGTACTACTTGCTGGGCACCGACCACTTGGGCCGGGACATGGTCAGCCGCTTGATTCACGGCGGCCGCATCTCCATTACAGTCGGAGTTCTTGGGGTTTTGGTTTCCGGCACCATCGGGATTTTCCTGGGGTTGATGGCGGGTTATTACCGTGGGGTCGTAGACGACGTTATCATGCGGGCAGTGGACGTTTTCATGTCGGTGCCGCTGCTGCTGCTGGCGCTGATGGTGTTATTTATTTTAGGGCCCAGCTTTACCAATATCATCATCGTGTTCGCTGTAGCCCGGTGGATGCTTTTCTGCCGGGTTACCCGGGGCGTGGTCATGTCATTGCGGGAGCAAACCTTCATTGAGGCCGCCCGGGCCATCGGTTGCAGCGACCAGCGGGTTATCGGCCGGCACATCATTCCGAACCTCATCACGCCCATACTAACCCTAGCGGCCCTAGACGTCCCCCGGAACATTTTGACCGAGTCGGCGTTGAGCTTTTTGGGGTTTGGCATCCAGCCGCCGGAATCTTCATGGGGACTTATGTTGGCCTCGGGGCGTCAGTACATCACCTCGGCGTGGTGGATAGTAGTTTTGCCGGGGTTGGCCATATTCCTGACCGCCCTATCCTTCAATTTGGTGGGTGTGTGGCTGCGGGCTGTTAGCGACCCGTTACAGCGGTGGCGCTGGTTGAAGGCAACCAAGGAAGCCAAGGAGGCCGGCGTCACGTTCTAAAATCGGTTGGGACTTTCTAATTTTCGCAATGGCCCCGCTGGCTTTCGGCGGGGCTCTTTTTAGTTGGCTAGAAACATCCAACATAACCGTAGAAACGCAGAGGGATAGGATAATGACTGGCCGATACTTCGCGGTCTTAGCGTCTGTGTGGTGAATATTGTGAGATGCATCATGGGGCTCGTCTCAGATCGGCTACGCCTGCGGTATACTTAGACTATCGGGTTGCCGAATCCAACGCGACGAGGCCGCCTTAATATTTAGGTGAATTCCACGCAAGTGGGAAGCAAGGGTGAGAGTCTCATATGATCGAAGGTGGTATCTACGTCTGGGCGATACCGTTAGGTAGGATGCTGGCCGGCTTCTTCATTGGCGTTTTTCTGGGGATTTTGGGCGGCTGGCTGGCTTTAATATTTAACGCCATGATCGGGTATCCTTGGGACGTGGATATACACACCAATATATATTTCGTGAGTATCGGTCTGGGCGCTGGGCTGGGCGCCTATTTCGGTTGGATGAATCTGACTCTCCGCTGGTATCTCATAGCAGGTTCTCTGCTCCTGGTCTTGGCAGGGGGAACCGTCGGCACCTACATCGGTTTGGTATACGGCCAGAATGTCGAACCCACCTATTTGGGCAGGCAATACACCATCGACAACTCGTTGCATTTCGGTGCAGCCATCGGAGGCATAACTCTGTCCACCGCCCTGGGGTTGTTCAATGAATTTCGAACCAGGGGCAGGGGCCGGTGAACCTGACTCACATGGCGTAATGACCTTCTAAAAAAATCCTCCTTAAATATTTTCGCGCTTTCGCATCCACTCGCTTCTGCACTCCTACCTCCAGTTGAAGGCAAATTTCCTATAGCACTTCCTCTCCTTTTGAGAGTTCTAGCTCCTTCGTCGCCGCCTGGTTCGAATTAGCGCTGGATGCCTTTTATCTAAAACCACGCTCCACGCCGGTTATCATTTCGCGTAATCTTGAAACCCAACTTGGCAATGGATTGTGCAAGCATCAGGAAAAACGGATCAAATAGCGCCCTATCGCAAAGAATCTCTTGAAGGACACAGTGAAGGTTATTCTTCTCTTCAAGAGTCCAACAGGTTGTCTGCTTTTGCTGGGGTTGATGCTGGTCCTAGGGAACGGCTGCGCGGACAAACCCCATGTGGCCGCCCCGGCGGCGACTCCTCCATCTTCCCGGGTTGGCGACCGGATCATCGTTATTGGAGACATTGACGCGTACGAGCCTCTTAAAAAGGTCAAGCGGTTTAAGCCGCTGGCCGATTACTTGGCGGAGAATCTGTCTGAGTTTGGTATTGGGAGGGGAGACGTCGTCATTGCCAAGGACATTCCTGAAATGGCGCATTATCTCGACCAAGGCGAGATTGATTTTTTCTTCGATAGCGGCTTTCCAACCCTGGCAGTGCGGAGGCTTTCGGGTTCACAGGTTATATTGCGCCGGTGGAAAGGAGGTTCCTCTGATTATTGGGGGACTTACCTGGTAAGAAGAGATAGCGGAATAGATAGCCGGAGGGATTGGTGGGGAAAGTCGTGGCCTTTGAAGAGCTTTATTCCACGTCTGGTTTCATCCTCCCCGCCGGCACTTTGATTAAAAAGGGATTTAAACTGCGAGAGGTTAGCGGTCCGGATGAAGACGTGAGCCCAAATGAAATCGGCTATTTCTTTTCGCGGGATGAGGAAAACACGATAGAATTGGTTTTGGACGGCCAAGTGGCGGCGGGCGGTATCACCAATCTGTGTGTAGGCCGGGATGCGTTAGCTGCTTAGAAGCTTGGCGATAAAGTTCGGACTAATAGGCAGTTGGGTGATCTGAACGCCCAGTGGCGCCAGGGCGTTGCTCACGGCATTGGCCAGTGTTGCGCCGGTTGCCACGATTCCACCCTCACCCGCTCCCTTCACCCCCAAAGGGTTCAACGGTGAGGGCGCCTCTTCCAGAACGATGCTCTCTATCGGTGGCACGTCCGTGCTGGTGGGTAGCAGATAATCCATGAAACTGCCGGCCAAAAGCTGTCCGGAGTCGTCGTAGACCAGTTCCTCCAATAGGGTAGCGCCGATGCCCTGGGCAGCGCCCCCCACTGCTTGACCGTGGACCATCAACGGGTTGATGGCGCGGCCGATGTCCTCTACCACCACGTAATGAATGATTTCTATCTTGCCGGTTTCTGGGTCCACGGCTACATGGGCGGCGTGACTCCCGTAGCTGAAGGTAAGCTGGTCCGCTTCAAAGTAGGCTGTTGTCTCCAGAGTCCCCGAGCCTTCTTCATTGGATCCAGGGACCTCGGCCAGACATGCGATCTCTCCCAAGCTCAGCAACGCAGGTCCCTGTTCCGTGCCCTTACGAAATATCTCGCCTGTTTGTAAGACCAGGTTGGCCGGCTCGGTGTCCAGATACGTGCTGGCCAGGCTTAGGATCCGTTCCTTCATATTTTGACAGGCCAGGTGTACCGCGTTGCCCCCCATCACCGTGCCCCGGCTGCCGTAAGTGCCGCCGCCGAAGGGTATATAGTCGGTGTTGCCGTGGTAGATGGTGACGGCATCCATGGAGACGCCCAAGCTATCGGCGCAGATCTGGGCCATGGTGGTCTCATGGCCCTGCCCCATGGTGGTGATACCTAGATATACGGCAACGTCTCCAGTGCCGCTTATCACTATTCGGGCGCCTTCGTAGGGGCCCCGGCCGGTATTCTTGACGTACGTGGCGATGCCGATGCCGTGGTATCGTCCGGCTTCATCCACCCATCGCTTGGGGTTCGTTTCCGCGTAGCCTATCTGGTCCAACGCCCGGGTCAATCCTTGCGGGTAGTTGCCGCTGTCGAATATGGTGTCGCCGTCGGCCCGGGTGCGTCCCGCGTTGTAAGGCATCTGGGATGGCTGAATCAAGTTCTTGAAACGCAATTCCGCCGGGTCTATTCCCAGGTCCGCCGCGGCCATGTCCAGCAAGCGCTCCCGGATGAAACAGGACTCGTATCGACCCGGCGCTCGAAAAGTCCCCACACCGGTCTTGTTGGTTATCACGCAATGTACGCCGCACTCGTAGGCCGGCACGTTATAGGGGCCCATCAGTAGCCCCGCGGTTGAAGCGGGCACCAGACTGCCATGCGTCCGGATGTATCCGCCCATGTCGCCGTAAACCTGGGCCCGAATCCCCAAGATAGCGCCGTCCTTTTTCATCGCGATCTCTATGTCGCAGAGAACATCCCTGGAATGGTTGGCGGCGATAAGATGCTCCAACCGGTCTTCCATCCACTTTACCGGCCTACCCAGCCTCATCGCCGCGAAGGGGACCAGGAAATCTTCCGGATAAAACTCCCCTCGTATGCCGAATCCCCCACCCACGTCGCCTTCAACGAAGTGCATCTTCTCTTCAGGAAAGTCCAGAAGAGAAGACAATACCTCCCGGTTAAAGTGGGGTACTTTGGTGGCTCCCCAAACCGTCAGTTCGCCCGAGTCGTAGGCCACTACCATTCCCCG
This sequence comes from Chloroflexota bacterium, assembly GCA_002710215.1. Classification (GTDB taxonomy): domain Bacteria; phylum Chloroflexota; class Dehalococcoidia; order Lucifugimonadales; family UBA3495; genus UBA11650. The sequence goes on from PAJQ01000070.1 coordinate 6,242, forward strand.
GGTTTCCAGCGGGTTGCCCGTGTGTCGGTTGGTCTTGAAGCGTTCTTTGCGGGTGTATTCGGCGTCTCTAAATGCCTGATCGATATCGCCGGTGGAGACAACGTAGTGCGCCGCCAGGTTGGTTCCCGGCGCCTCGTGGATGATAGTCTCATCCCGCAGCGAGTCTTCGATGTCAACGACGGCCGGCAAAGGCTCATAGGTCACGTCTATGACGTCTAGAGCGTCTTCGCCCACGTAGCGGCTATCCGCGATCACGATGGCCACCGGATCTCCCACATATCGAACCTTGTCTTGAGCTAGGGGATATTGTAGAAAAGGTTCCAGGCTTGGCAGTGGGTACAACCTGACCGGGATAGGCTTGGCCAGGTCGGCGATGTCTTCGTAAGTAAAGATCGCCACGACTCCCGGTATGGCCAAGGCTGCCGTGGTGTCGATGGCTACGATCCGAGCGTGGGCATGGGGGCTGCGCACGAATGCGGCATGGAGCATGCCGGGCAGCTTCACGTCGTCGGCGAAGGTTGCCCGTCCGGTTAGGAATCGCTCGTCCTCTTTTCTAGTGATTGAGGCTCCGATATATTGCTGGACCATGGCATTCCCCTTTTAGGGACTCGGTTAGGGACGGGGAGCTGGCGGAGGGTCCGGAACCGCTTTATCCGGCCTCTTGGCTGACGTCTAATATGGCCTGAACGATCGGGGCATATCCGGTGCAGCGGCAGATATTTCCGGAGATTCCCTCTCTGACCTGCTCCTCGGTGGGACTGGATGTATCTCTGAGAAATTCGTAGGCCGTCATCAACAGACCGGGGGTGCAAAACCCGCATTGGAGAGCGTGATTCCGCTGGAATGCCCGCTGAAGCGGATGAAGTTCCGGCCCCTCGGCCAGTCCCTCCACGGTCATCAGGTTGGCCCCATCGGCCTGGACCGCCAGCATCAAACATGACCGCATTGCGCTGCCGTCCACCAGGATAGTGCAGGCGCCGCAGACGCCGTGCTCACAGCCGACGTGGGTGCCGGTAAGGTCCAGTTCTCCTCGAAGGAAGTCGACTAAGGTCATCCGCACCGGCACCAGGCTCTCGTATGCCTTGCCGTTAACCGTCAATCGTATTTTGCGCTCAGTGGTCATGCGGCGTCTTCTCCTTCCATGGGGAGCAGGGCCTGCTCCAGTGCCCGGCGGACCATGACGCCAGCCACGTCCTGCCGGTATTTGGCGGACGCGTGGATGTCAGAGATGGGGTCCAGGGCATCTGAAACCAACCGGGCGGCCTCTGACCGGTCATCCGCGTTCACTGAAGAGCCGGATAGATGATTTTCCGCCGCGTTCATTCTCATCGGTGTGCCTCCGGCGCCGAATGCCGTTATCCGAGACTCAAGGCAGATACCTCTGTCGTCGAGACGTAACATGGTGGCCGCCCCTACCAGAGCGAAGTCGCCGTCGCGGCGGCAGACTTCTTGGAACCCCCATCGCCAGTTCCCTACTGTCTGAGGTATTCGGATCTGAGTCAGCAATTCCGCCGGCTCAAGGGCGGTGGTCAGGTGGTTCAAGAAGAAGTCTTCCGCCTTGACGGTACGTTCCCCGGCACTGCTGGCAAGTTCAAACTCGGTGTCTAAGGTAAGGCAAACCGCCGGGATCTCCGCGGCGGGGTCGCTGTGGGCCAAGCTGCCGCCCACGGTACCCCGATTGCGTATCTGGAAATGTCCGATGTAAGGAATTGCCAAAGACAGTAAAGGAGCTGTCTCAAGAACCAGAGCAGACCTTTCTAATTCCCGTTGCCTGGTCATTGCGCCGACGGCTAATCCGCCATCCGGCCTGGGCGAGATATGCGACAGGCCGGCTATTCGGTTGATGTCAATCACAACTTTCGGGCGAACAAGCCGCATGTTCATCATGGGCATCAAGCTCTGTCCGCCGGCCAATATCTTGGCGTCGTCGCCGTATTGGCCGAGCAACTCTAGAGCTTCGTTCGGAGAGTCTGGAGAGTAGTAGTCGAATCTGGCTGGCTTCATGTCTGACTGGCTCGTTGAATCATGGCTGTCCGTGCCGGTTTGGTCTCATTAGCTCCCGCTTCCCGAGCCGCGAAAGGTTGGGCCAGGCAGACGAGCAAGTGAGAGAGGCCAGTACTGGTTACTACCGTAACCACGGGCAGAATTCCGCCGCGGCTAGACTTGGGAATCCAATTCTGGGTACACTTTGGCCCAAGGAGTATAACCCGGCGCATGTTTCGCCGCAAGAAATTCATCTGAGCAGCCGCGTGTCGAGGATAGGTGGCGGAGCCACCGGATGGATCAGGCGCCTAAGCCGGGCTCGTCTTCGGATATGTTTCGCGAATCAATCTGTTCCGTTTGCGACAATTGCCCGGACTACCGCCTGAAGAAGGAATTCACCATTCAAGGAAAGCCCAACAACGGAGCGGTGATTATCGTCAATCGGACCACGCCCCAGAATACAAAGCGATCCAGGCTCTAGAGTGAGCAAAACGAGTCGCTAATCGATCGGAACTCGATGCCAACCTACTATGGTTGTGGGACGAAGTTTGAAGAGGAACTATGAGGAATCGAGTAATGAGGCCATTAGGTAAAGTGACCGGCTTACACGCCAACCAGCGTGGAATCACCGGTCTTGAAACGGCCATAGTACTCATTGCGTTCGTCGTGGTCGCCTCGGTTTTCGCCTTCGCCGTCCTTAGCACGGGACTGCTCAGTTCGGAAAAGAGCAAAGAAACCGTATTGGGAGGATTGGAGGAGACTTCTTCGACCATTAGCGTAAGAGGCTCGGTCATTGGCGACTCCAACTCGGGCAAGACGGCCATAGACACCGTAAAATTCACGCTATCCAGCGCCGCCCAGGCGTCGGACGCGGTGGACCTTTCGACCACTGGTGTGGTGGTTACCTACCTGGACAACAACCAAGCCATCAACTGCGAGAACCCCCAGAGTTTTGACGGGGATGCCGATACCCCCGAGTGTTCATGGTCCACTAGCTGGATTATCGGCTCCGGTGACTTGGTGGACCCGGGCGAGCAGGTGGACATGACCGTTACGCTGACTAACCTGAGTCCGTTGCTACCCAAGAGCAGGGAATTCACCATCCAAGTCAAACCCAATAAGGGAGCGGTGGTCATCGTTAACCGGACTACCCCGCCCGAGTTGAAAGCTATCATGGAGCTGAATTAGAAAAGTTCCTCGGGAAACTGTTTCCGGATCAAGCGCCGGCCCATTCAAAACGGGTCGGCGCTTCTTTTTTGTTTGCTTGCCGTAACTGGGAGAACACTATACTCTGAGCTTTGTATCAGCCCATATCCGAGGAGATAACGATGAGCATGGAAGGATTGGTGGCGGTGGTTACCGGCAGTAGCCGGGGCATCGGCAAGGGTATAGCAAAGATTTTTGGTGAGCAAGGCGCACGAGTGGCGGTGGTGGCCCGCAGTGAAGAGGAAGGGGGCAGGCTCCCCGGCAACATTCACCTCACCGTAAAGGAAATACAAGATACTGGCGGCCAGGGAATGGCTTTCCGTTGCGACGTGACCGACGAGGAGCAGGTCGAGGCGCTGGCGGCCGCGGTGGTGGAAGCCTACGGGCGTATTGACGTGCTGGTGAACAACGCGGGAGTTCAGGTGAACGTCGGCCTTTTGGATCTTCAAACACGCCATTGGGACCTGACCATGCGGGTGAACCTGCGGGGCCCCTTCTTATGCTGTAAGCACTTGGTACCTATCATGACTCAACAGGGCAGCGGAAGCATCATCAACATCACGTCCGGAGCGGCCGAGAGAGTCCGGCCCAACGGCATCAGCTACTCGGTAACCAAGGCTGGTTTGAACATGATGACCCTTGGTTTGGCCCAGGAACTGGAGGAGCACAATATAGCGGTCAACGCCCTGAATCCAGGCGGGATCAAGACCGAGGGCGCCGTGCTGGTGCGGCCAGCCGATTTCGATTGGACCGGTTGGGAGCCGCCGGAAGTTGTCGGGGAGGCGTCGGCCTGGCTGGCCATCCAGAACGCCAAGACTTTCACCGGACAAGTGGTGGACCGGGCTGAATTCGGCAAGACCTGGGGAATATAGGCTGACGGCTCTATAAGTGCAGACGCAAGGTATCTACCACCACCGTTCAGCTCTGATCATCGAAGCTTCCACTCCCAGATTGCTCACCAGGACTGAAAGATTGTCCTGGAAAGAGGGGGGGCCGCAAAGGTAGTACAGGCTATCCTGCTTTGGAGCGTGCTCACGGAGCAACTCCAGGTCTATCCTGCCAACCCGTCCGTCCCAAGCTCCCTCCTGGGGGCGGGATACCGTAAAAGCGCAGCGTATCCCGGGATTGCGGTCTGCCATGGCTTGGATCTCTTCCCGGAAAAGGAGCTCCGAGGGCTGGCTGGCGCTGTAGATAAGCTCAACCGGATTTTCCAGTTGGGATTGGTCCACGTAGCGCAATATGCTGACCAACGGCGTGATGCCTATACCCCCGGCTATCAACGTCAACGGGCCATGCCAATCCGATTCGAAATGGAAGCCTCCGAATCCTCCCCGCAACTCGACCTCATCCCCAACTTTGGCCCGATCGTGAAGATAGGCCGCAGCGCGGCCGTGGGGTAATCTCTTGATCGCTAGTTCGATGGCGCCTTGCTGCAACGGGGTTGAAATGATGGAATACCCTCCCACCTGTACCGAGAGGCCCGTGTCAACGTACAGGTCTACCCATTGCCCCGGCAAGAAATCAAGTTCTACTCCCCCCAGGTCGAATCCAAAGACCTTTACAGTGGGAGAGATCTGCTGAATGCTTGTTATAGTGGTGACGCCTTCCAATGCCTGACTCCCGACCCATTTTGGGAGTGTTGACCTACACTGCCAGAAGCTTCGCCATTCGGGCCTTGTGGTAGATAGCATCCCCCAAGTAATGCTGCAGTGTCCGCGCCCTCTTGGTGTATTGGGTGAGGCCGAACTCCAGGTCTGTGCCGATCCCTCCGTGAACGTGGTGAGAGGCCTCACAGGCTTTAGGGAACCCCGTGCTAACCACCGCTTTGGCCATTGAGATGGACACCGACGCTCCTGGGTCATCCTGGTCCAGTTTCCATAGGGCCTCATAGGCTGACCATTTGGCGGCATCCGCTTCGTTCAATGTGTCTATGACGTGGTCCTGCACCCGTTGGAAGGTGCCGATAGGCACGCCGAACGCGATGCGGGTTTGGCTGTAGTCCCGGGCCATTTCAAACACCTTCTGGGTTCCGCCGGCCATGTAGGCGCAAAGTAAGGCAGTGCCCCGGTCCAACGATTTGGCGATGGCCGGCCAGGCGCTGTCCACCGGACCCAAGACATTGGTCTCGGACACTGCCACATTGGCGAAGTTGACTTCGCAGACCTTGGGGCCGATCCAACCTGTCTGAACTCGCACCGAGACGCCCGGCGCGTCCTTATCAACTATGAAAATGGACAGGCCATGTTCGGGGTCCGGGCCGTCGGCGGTGCGGGCCACCACCAGCAGCCGGTCGGCCACGTTGGCATCGGGAATGAACAGCTTGTCTCCTTCCAGGGTAAAAGAGCCGTTGTGACGAGTGGCTTGGAGATGGACCGTGTCAGCGCCCCAACCGTACTCAGGCTCGGTCAAAGCTAGAGAGAATATTTGTTGGCCCGAGGCGATCGCCGGCAGCAATGACTGTTTCTGCTCTTGACTTCCCGCCTCGAGAATGACCTGGGAACACAGAACAGCCGATGAAAGGTGCGGGCTTGAGCAGGCGTAGTAGCCCATCATCTCGTAGATCACGCCCAGGTCGGTGAAGGAGTTGCCCGAGCCGCCGTACTCTTCCGGCACGGCCATGCCGGACCAGCCGATGCCGCACATCTTTTCCCACAGATCGACGGCGAATCCCGACGGGCTGTCGTCGATCTCCAAAACTCGCGACTTGGGCATCTCCGCTACCATGAACTCCCGGGCGGAGTTCTGGAGCATGGTTTGGACTTCATTCAGGGCTAGGTCCATGACGGTCTCCTGATGATATTTAGCATTTGTCGGCGTTCCAGGATCAGCCTGGTCTTGTCCACCCGCCGCAGGCTCGGTTAAGCTGCCGGACTCTCCGCTCTTTCTGGTTCGTGGCTAACCAACCCCAGCGCATCGGCGATCATCTTCGAGTCGCTTCCGGCGCTTCTACCATCGGCCAGGGCCAGCCGTTGTTGCAACGCGAAGCTACCGTTCTTGGGTGCCCGGGCGTCGCGATGGTCCAAAAGGGCATAAACCCCCATGACTTCCCGCGTGATCTCGGACAGGCGGAGCGCCGAGCGCTGTTCCGAGAGCCGGGTTTGGGCGGCGTGATACGTCAGGGCTGCTCCTGTTGACCGCATCCAGGCATCCCGCATCCGGAACAGCCGTTGGATGCCCCTGTTGATGTAGGCTTCCATAAGCAGTTGTTGGCGGACCGGCTCGGCGGCTATGGAGACGCCTTGGACCGTGGTTGTCCTGGCGTAGTCCAACAGATCGTCCAGCGGCCGGTCTCGGACCGGCAAGGGCGGAGTAAGGAAAGCGGACTGGGTCAGGAACCACCCTTCCTTTGCTTGATCCACCAGACAGTGGGGCGGCACACGGACTTGGTCGAAACATATACGATGGACTTGGTACGGTGACATACGCCGAACAGGGTGGATGGAAATGCCGTCCAGATTCGGGGGAATCAGAAACGCGCTGAATGCTTGCTCCGGATGGCCGCCGGGATCATGGACCGCCAGGGTCCACAGGTATCCGGGCGCTGGGTCCCGTCCCTGAAAAATGCCCTCGCCGTCTAGAATGCAATCGTCGGCGTCGCGGGTTATTTGGATGCCCCAATCGCCGGGGTCCAAATCATCTAAGGAATGGATCTGGGACCGCCAACAACCTACCCGGCCATTTGCAATGGCGGTTGCCGGGGATTCTCGGTCGCCCTGGTTGTTACGTCGCCCCATTGCCTGCAATACACCGGCGGCCTCCTCCGTGAGCCATCCTAGCCCCCTGGCGTCCAGTTCCTCAAAAAGGACAAGCGCATTGGCGGGGTCCAAGCCCTCGCCGCCCAGCTCCATCGGCTCCTTGGGGGCCAGCCAGCCTTTGGCGCCCAACTTTTTACGGAGGGCGGCGCACTCTCCCCAACCAATTTGGTCCAGCACCGGTTGGCCGGAAGAGTCTTGTAGCTCTTGGGGCAGATGGGTTTTCAGCCAGGACCGGACCTCGCGGCGGAAACTTTGCTGACCATCGGTATATTTGTAGGTAAAGTCCACCGGTTCTCTCAGCGCTCCTGCCCGCCCTCTTGGCGGAGATAGCGGTGGATGCTTTCCACCGTCCCGTCATCCGATGGACCGTGCGATACGCCGCCGCGCTCTTCCTCCAGGATCGACTGGGCGATCTCCCAACCCTGGTAGGGTAGGCCAACCAGACAGTCGCCGGAGACACGGACCCCGTCCAAGACGACTTTTCGCTCGCTGCCCATCAACAGCCGCTGGGTGGTTATCGTGACTCCGGGAGAGTTGGCGTCCACCATGAATAAGCCCAAGTTCAACCGCCTGGGGCGGTCGGGGTTGGTCACCACCAGCGTCCACAGATAGTCGGGGTCGAAGCGGCCGGTGATGAACGATTTCTGGCCGTTGATCAGAAAATCTTCACCGTCGGCGACGGCCTGGGTCTGAACCGATGCCAGGTCGGAGCCGCTGTTGGCCTCATTGAACGCTTGCCAGGTGATGGTTTCACCCCGCAACGCCGGAAGGACGTATCGCTGTTTCTGGTCTTCGGTGCCCCAGACCATCATGGCCGGGATCCAGCGGCTGTTGTCGCCCATCGCCGGCAAACCGAGGCTCTGTATCTCTTCCTGTATAACCTCGGCCAAGGCGGGAATGAGCCCACCGCCGCCGTACTGTTTGGGCCACGTAGGGGCGAGCCAGCCTTGAGAACCCAATGCCCGTCTGAATTCTTTTACGCGGGATTGGGTTTCCGGTTGGAGAGGACTGCCATCGGGCGGGATGCGCAAGTCACCGGGGGAATGTTGCAACAACCAATCCCGGACCACAATCCGAAAGTCTTGCTGAGATTGGGTGTAAGGTCTTTCGAATTGAATGGTCCACCTCAAGCGGCGTTGGACTGCCCCTGGTCTTCAGTGTTTAGACGCCCTGAACGCCGGATGTGGATGGCGTTGCGGCGGCCCGCTCTCTGGTGCGGCTGATGCCCAAACGCCGGCTGATGATGAGTTTCTGAACCTCCAGAGTGCCACCGGGATGGGCGCCGGTCAGGCTGCTACGCTGATAGACCTCGGGCTGTCCCCCGAAGGGCGCCCGAGGGTCGTCGACGCCCAACAAGGAGTACATGTTCATGATGTCCCTGGCTCGGTCGGCGTTTCTGATACGGAAAGTCTTGCGGAACAGGTCGCTCTGGGAACCGTGGTAAGTCATTTCCTGGCGAGCCTGGTACATCCAGTAGTTACGTTGGGCGAAGAGAGTGTTGATACGCGAGTCGATGTAAGCGTCCACCGCCAGTTGCTGCATCACGGGGTCGTTCCCCACCGGCTCTCCGTTGCGCTGGATCTCCTTGGTATACTTCAGCAGGTTTTCCAGGGCTTCGTCGATGGGAAGGGCGATGCCCCGTCCCCCGTGCTCGATTTCCAGGGTGGTTTGAGTAACCTGCCATCCTTCCAACTCCCCGCCGATCAAACAGTCGCCGGGAACTCGGACGTTGTCCATGAAGATGAAGCTCTGGTCGTGCCCGGTAAGCAGGTTCAACCGGGTTAGCTCCAAACCCGGCGATGGGCAGGGGATGAGGAAGTACCCCAGGTTGCGGTGCCTAGGGGCGTCGGTGTCAGTGACGATGGGGCCAAATAGGTAGTCCGGGTCTCCGTGGCCGCTGATAAAGGTTTTCTGCCCCGATATTATCCAGTCGTCGCCGTCGCGCACCGCCCGGCTCTGAAGTGATGCCAGGTCGGAGCCGGCATTGGGCTCGGTAAAGTTTTGGAAAGCAACCTTCTCCGCTTTCAGTATGGGAGCAAGGTACTTCTTCTTCTGCTCCTCGGTGGCCCAGACCAACATAGTGGGAAAGATATACCGGTTAGTGAAGTCGGGGACCACCCTGAAGCGCTCGAACTCTTCTTGGATAATGGTCTCGTGTTCTCCCGAGAGTCCGCCGCCGCCGTATTCTTTGGGATAGGTGGGGTACAGCCAGCCCTTCTCCCCTATCTTCTGATGGGTTTCCCGCCAGAACCGGTGGTGCTCTTCAGTCAGGTCAAGCCGGTCCACCGGGGCCTTCATATCAACGGGGACATTCTCTTCTAGCCAGGAGCGGACTTCCTGGCGGAAGTCTTCCTGTTCCTGAGTGTATTGATACTTAAAGTCCATGAACCCCCCTTAAGGATACTGGCGGGGACGAGAGACTACCCGGAATTAACTGACCCTGAACACTACTTGGGTCCGCGAAAATATAGCCGGTACGAATTTCTTTGTCAACCGCGATTGAGTGTGGAACAAATGATAGCACAGCAGAGGTTTTTACGTGACTTATTCGGTCTAATGAAAAACCCGGAGCCCTGGTATTGGGCTCCGGGTTAGAATGCTGATGGGTCCAGGCGCTCGCTACAGGTTGAATTGAGGGTCGTTGTAGCCGGTGTCCTTCTCGTAGATCTGCAGCCGCCCCCGGTGGGTGTCGCACACGATAAGGCGGTTGGTGGGCTGGTCGAAGATGCAGGCTACCGGCATTCGGAAGTAGTTCTGTACCTCCGGATTCTTGACTCGGCGCCGGGCCAGCCCCATGTCCGGGTTGGAGTTTATGGAAAGCTCCGCCCACTTGGACAGGCCTCGGGCTTCTCCCCGAAGGGTAGCCATGGTCATGCCCTCGGCGTTGAAGATGACCACGCGCTCGTTCATCCAGTCCACCACGTAAACGTCTCCCTCCCCGTCAACCGCGACCCCGGTAGGGTGGTTCAAGTCGTTAGGGTTGGCTTCGATGTCTCGAACGGTGGCGTGTATGTAAGGGGTGCCTCCGTCTGGGGAAACCCCGGTTGCAATGCCTGAGCCGAAGGTGCGCAGGTGGGCGCCACTGGTGGAGAACTTCTGAACGCGGTGATTGTTCCAGTCGGCGATGTAGACATCGCCATTGTTGTCGATGGTTATGCCCCAAGGCATATCCAGTTCCCCTTCCTGGCTTCCCTTAACGCCGAATCCACCCAGGTGTTTGCCGTCTTTGGTGAATTTTTGGACGCGGCTATTCAAACTGTTGACGATCCATATGTTGTCGTCGGCATCAAAGGCCAGGCCGGACGGTCCGCTGAGCTGGCCTTCCCCATCTCCGGCCTCGCCCCAGGTGCTGAGCAGGTCGCCGTCGGCGTCGAAAATGGTAATGCGGTTGAGCCACTCGTCAGCGACATAAACCCTTTCGTCTTGATCCAAAGCGATGGCGGTAAGCCAGGTAAATTGACCCTGCTCATCGCCGCCTCGCCCGAACTCGCTGATGAAGTCTTGGTTTATCGTTGCCTTGGTGATCCGGGGCGCAGCGCGGTTGGCGACGAACAACACGCCGTCCTTACCTGCGGCCACTCCCACCGGCTGACTGAAACCCATGCCTGCGGTGGCGCGCCGGCCTACGTAGTGGCTGTATTGCCAGCATCGGCCTGGCGCTAGTGTTATCTCCGACATGTACCTTCCTCCCTTGCCTAAGTCAGGTTCTACCCGGAGACCATTCCGGCCTCTCAGGTCAGCTAGTCATTTGATTCGACGGCCTACAGGAAGCTGTGCTTCTCGAAGTTGCCGTTCACGATGGGCTTGGCGTCCAGGCCGAAGTGGTCCTCCACCAGGGTGGTGTACAAGCCGCGGAAGTCGTAGTTGGGAACCAGGTCGCCCTGCTCCAGGTCCTCGGCCTTGCGCGACGGGTACTGGCCGTACATACCGCCCTTAACCGTGTCGCCGATGGCGAAGGCCACGCCGGCTGCGCCGTGGTCCGTGCCCGAACCGTTGTCGCGAACCCGGCGACCGAACTCGGAGAAGAGATACATCACAACGTTCTCGCCCTCGCCGTGAGCGTGCAGGTCCTCGAAGAAGGCCGCGATGCCTTCGGAAACGTCCTGCCACAGCTTGGGGTGGGCCCCGGCCTCGCCGGCGTGGGTGTCGAAGCTGGCGTGCTGGGTGTAGAAGATCCGCGTCCCCAGGTCAGCCAAATGCACCTGGGCGATGTCCTTCAAGTGGGCCGCGATGGGAGAGTTGGGATACTCAACGCTGGAGGAATACATCTCCGGCGCTACCTTTACGATGTCGGCGCCGGTCATGGCTTCCATGCCGGTGGAGCGCAGGTAATCGGTGACCATCCCCGAACCTATCGCCGGGGAGTACATCCGGGCGAACAGGTCAAGGGCCTTGCTGCGCTGGGTCTGATCGGCGATGCCGGTGAGTACGCCGTAGGTGCTCAGGTCGGAGATGGCGGCGACGGGCACGCCGGGCACTACCAGAGCGCGGGGTAGACCGTGGCCGAAGTTGATAGCGGTCAGGACGTTCTCTTTGTTGGGGTCCAGTTCCCGTGCCAAACGCCCGGCCCAGCCCTCGGTGCCTACCTTGTCCGGCTCGCAGGTGTGCCAGATGTCCATGGAGCGGAAATGGGACCTGG
>PAJQ01000071.1 GCA_002710215.1 Chloroflexota bacterium
AGGTCGGAGATGGCGGCGACGGGCACGCCTGGCACTACCAGAGCGCGGGGCAGACCGTGGCCGAAGTTGATAGCGGTCAGGACGTTCTCTTTGTTGGGGTCCAGTTCCCGGGCCAAGCGCCCGGCCCAGCCCTCGGTGCCTACCTTGTCCGGCTCGCAGGTGTGCCAGATGTCCATGGAGCGGAAATGGGACCTGGGGGAGTCGGCATAGCCGACGCCGTGGAATATCGCCACTTTACCCTGGTCGTACAGATCCTTGACCGGACCCATGGTGGGCATGAAGCCCAGTTCATCGTCGATCTTGATGATCTGGTCTTGCTGGTATCCCACCGTCGGGCGGTTGTCGTAATACAGGGAGTCGTTGTAAGGAATCACAGTATTCATATAGTCGTTACCGCCGGTTAGCTGCAGTACGACGATGACCGGGTCTTTCTTGGTTGAGGTCATTTTTTATCTCCTTCTTGTTGGTCTGTTCTGGAAAGTGAGCTTTCAGCCCTCAGCTTTCAACCCGTCGCTGGTCTCCTGGAAGCTCACTGCTGAGGGCTGACGGCTGGATTTATCCGAACTGGTACTCGGTGGTGGCACCGACCAGGGCCAGCATCTCGCCTACCCGGGTGCCTGAGGCGGCCTCGTCGCTCCAGTTCATGGCGCCTTCGCCTTTGGCATGGTCCAGCAACTGGGACATAGTCTCTTCACCGACTTCCAGGAAGCCCATGTGCTCCAGAGACGCTTCCACCAGTTCCTCGGGAGTGCTGACTCCATCGCCCTTGATCCGGTCGATGATTGTTTGTATACCAGGCAGGCTGGTGTTGGCTACCCGGTCGGCAACGAAGTTGATCCGGGCCAGCAGAGAACCGCTGTTGATCCACTCCTGTCCCGTGTACCAACCTTCAACGCTGGGCGGGTCAAGCAGCGACTGTCCCATATAAGTCGCCTCGGGGCCGATGTCCGGGATAGTGGGTTCGGGTCGTTGATAGGAGCCGACCATTTTCAGTGTGCTAGCCACCACTTCGGCCGGGCTCTTGATCTTGGAGTAGCGGGCGTTCTTGAAGAAGTCGGAGTTGAACATGGTGCGGAGCACCGCTTTAATCTCGTAGCCCGACTCCTCGAAGGCGTTAATCATCATTTCCAGAGCATCTTCGTCCCGCGCATCCTGGATAGTCCATGCCGGGACCTGCACCTCGTCAGCCACGAAGAAGCTATACAGGTGACGGCAGATGAACCGGGCGGTGGCCGGTTCCTTCACGATGATGTCGATGATGTCTTCACCGTTCAAATTGCCCGTGTGACCCAGGAATGTCTTTTCTCCATCGTCGTGGTCCTCGCCCAGGTACTCGAAAGCCCAAGGGAAGCGTCCAAAGGGCTGACGAGGCAACTTGGGAGCGATGGTCCAGCCGGTAAACGCCCGCGAGGCCTCCCGCACGTCAACCTCGGTGTAGTTGCTGACGCCCAGGGAGAACAATTCCAACAACTCGCGGCCCCAGTTCTCGTTCACCGCGTCACGGTGGTTTTCGTTGTTATCCAGCCAGTAGAGCATGGCCGGGTTCTTGGACAGTTCCACCAGCATTTCCCGGTAGTTACCCATTCCGTACTTGCGGAACATGACCAACTGCTCCAACATCTGGTCGCAGTTGTCCACCTTGGAGTTGCCGGTGGCGAAGACTTGGTGCCAGAAAAGGGCCACCTTCTCTTCCAACGGCCGCTTGGTGGTAATCATGTTGTACATCCAGTTGTATTGACCCGGTTGTGGTACCCCACCGGGCAGTAGGCAGTTCGGCATGTACCGGAGAAGCCCAATCATGTCGCCCGCCGGCATGTTATCGGGTGGGTTGATGAGCTCTTCCACTGTGGCATCGTAGCCCTTGGCTACGTACTGATCCAGCTCTTCGTGCGTCGCTCCGAATCCGGCCCGGCGCATCAGATGAGCCATCTGGGCAAGGTCTTCTTTGTTTGCCATTCGGCGCCCCCTTAAACTTATATTCCGAATGAGGTTTCCGTACCTCACTCGAGGCTGAATTGACGAACTAAATCATATGGTATGCTGGTGAAGCTGTCAACAGTTTTTTGGGCGTTTTCTAAAATTGGGTCGTTTTTAATAACCATTTAAATCTAGTAACTGTTTTTACATCTAATTCATAGTAATATATTCGGTTTAGCCATTTTATATCTTAAAGAAGGCCCTCTTTCTGAGCTGTCTCATACTCCACGTCCAGATCGATTTCGGCTTAAGTTGAAGTTAGCGCGAGTCGCGTTGTCCGCCTCAAGCTGCCGACAAATCTCACTCTTTGCGTTATAATCACGGAAAGCTGGCGGGAACTTGAACGTACCCAGGCCGCCAAGGCTTCGTAGCCGGTCAGAAGTCCAAATTCAATCACGAGGTAACAACCGCGGGTAAGGCCGGGCCAAACCGGATCCCAACCGCGGTAATTATATGGATGAGCAAATTTCTAGACAGTCTCGAGAAGATTAGTATCAACGCCCCGTTGCCTTTGGGTTTTGGTGTACGCAGGGAACAGCGCCCCCCGGGAATGGCCTTGATCGTCCAGATATCTTCGGATCATGACTCCGTTTGCGAGGGTGTCTCCGATCTCTCCCCGGAAGCGGTTCTGCTTTCCGGGATCGACGATCTGGCGGCATTGAAGAAGATTGCGCCGGGACTCCCATCCATTCCTTGGGGACTCAGCCCAGGTACGATTACCGAGGATAGTGTTAACGGTTTTAAGGAAGCTGGATGCGATATGCTGGCTTTCGGTTTGGCCGATACACCGGTCTCGGCTATAAATTCCGACGAGATGGCTCGAGTGCTGTGCCTGGATCCCAGCGCCGACGAGCGGCAACTGAGGGCCATCAACCCGCTACCGGTGGATGTCGTTCTGATTGACGTTACCAGTCAGTCCGGGACGTGGACATTGGGCGACCTCACCAACATCACAGCCATCAGCAGCCGGGTCAATAAATACATCCTGGTTTCCATCAGCGAGCCTCCGGGGGCAAAAGATTTGAAGGTACTGCGAGACGCTGGGGTCCACGGTCTGGTGGTGGACGCCGGTTCGGTTTCCATGGACAGCCTTTCCAAGCTGAAATCAGACCTGCAAGAAATGCCTCGTCCTCAGCCCGGCCGCAAAGGACGGACCGCCGCAGTGTTGCCTAGTTCTGTGTTTGCGGTAGACCGGGCCCCGGCCCCGGAAGAGCCGGACGAAGACGACGACGACGAGTAGTTGACCATCTTGGCAGTTTTGATCTTTCACACTGCTGTGATGGCGGACTATGTTCGCCCCACTTACTATCTGCAGGTTCGGTAATAGCGGATGTTATTTCGTTTTTATCACCTTCTCCCAGACGAACCGTTAACGTTCTTAATCATGATGGCGTTCTGGGCCGTGGCGTTGGTAGTCGCGATCACTATCCACGAATTCAGCCACACCGTAGTCGCTAACGGACTGGGAGACACCACCGCGAAGTGCCTGGGCCGCCTCTCCCTTAATCCGCTCAAGCACCTGGACCCCAGCGGAACGGCAATGATTCTGTTGGCCGGGTTCGGTTGGGGTAAGCCCGTGCCCGTGAATCCCCACCGCTTGGCCCATGGCGCCACGGGAACTTCCCTGGTTGCCGCCGCCGGACCTATCTCCAACCTGGCGATCGCCTTTGTGTTGGCCGTTCCAATCAAGTTAGGGATATTAGACTACACCGGCTTTGGGATCTATAGTATTGCCCAATTGATTGACGGTGGCATCCTGAGCACGCTCTCGATTCTATTTACGCTGATTATCACCCTTAATCTCCTCTTGGCGGTCTTTAACTTGATCCCCCTCGCCCCACTGGACGGTTCCCGCATATTGGAAGGATTTATCCCACGAGAGCATTCGGCTGCCTACGCCCGCCTGCAGCAGTACGGCCCAGTGATTCTGATCGGCGTCATAATGTTGGACTATGCGGTTGGACTGGGTATACTGCAAACTGTCCTTGGGCCGGTAATCAGGGGCCTCACCGCTATCGCTATCGGCTGACCAGACCGGCAGTTACTCGTATTTCCATCAATCCAGGAGATTCCATATCTCATGGCTCAAGACCCAAGCGAAGCTTCCGGCATGGACTTGGACGGCCTTCTGCTGCCTGAAAACGGGATAGTTGAGCTTACCGACAAGCTCACTGGATACATGACGGAGATCGAGTTGGGGGGATTATCCGACATCATTGGCCAAGTGCTGGACGACTTTCTGGACCAGTGCGGTGGTATGCCCGAAGACCTGAACGATTCGACGGCCTTCGATCAAATTACCAGAAACCAGTTGGCGGTGACTCTGGCCTACCAGTTGGGCCGGTTGGATGGCCGTTCTCCGCAGGTTGTTAATCTATTAGTGCAACAAGCAATAGATAGCTTCGGCGTTAAAAGAATGGAGGAGTCTTCGGATATCTCGGACGAGGATTTCCAGAATCCCAAAGAGTTGGTCTACCCCAGGTTGCGAAGACTTGAGTACGTGGAGCCTCCGCCAGAGGACGAATAGACCTTGCCGAGCCATCATCCACCGGTCCCAACGGGAACTTAATTAACTTTCCCTGGTATCAAGGAAGAAGATAGTGACAACCACACCAACCAACTATGACCTGATTCTGACCGGAGGCACGCTTCTGGACCCCGGCCAGGGCATTCACGGACGGCGGGATGTGGCTTTCAAGGATGGCTTGGTAGCCGCAGTGGCCGAGCACATCGAGGCGGAACCAGACGACACGATAATTGATGTGACCGGCAAGCTGATAACGCCGGGTCTCATCGACTTGCACGGCCATTTCTATCACGGCGGCAACGGCTCGGCGGTTCACCCTGACCAGAACTGTTTGTCCGCAGGTACGACCACCGGTGTCGACGCCGGCAGCGCGGGCTTTCTGAATTATCAGGCCATGCGTGACTACGTATTTCCGGCGCACCAGACCCGGCTGTTGGCATTCTTGCACATCAGCGCCGTGGGTTTGGCTTCCAACAGGGTGCTGGGAGGCGGCCTGCACGACATGCGAGTCATCGACGTGGACCAGACCGCCGACGCCATCAAGAGCAACCCGAATTTCTGCTTCGGCGTGAAAGTCCGGATGCATTACAACGCCGTGGCGCCTTGGAACGCCCGTGAAGCCATGAAACTTGCCAGGAAGGCTGCCGACCAATCGGGGACCAAGTTGATGGTACACGTCAGCGGCACTCCGCTTCCTCTCCCCGAGGTTCTGGAATTCCTGGGACCGGGTGACATCTCAACCCACGCCTTCAACGGCGACCATGAGTCCATCTTGGACCGGAACGGCAAGATTCGCCCGGAAGCCCGCGCCGCCGCCGACCGGGGCGTTATCATGGACGTGGCCCATGCCGGGGTGCACTGCGACACCGAGGTAGTGAAGGCCGCCCTGGAACAGGATTTCTTCCCGGACACCATCAGCACCGACATCCACATTCCGCCTCCCGACCGGACCGTTTACCTAATGAACGACTTGGTGAGCAAGTTCCACGCCATGGGTCTATCTCTGGAAGGGGCAATATCCGCCTCCACGGTCAAACCGGCCAAGGTCCTGGGCTTGGAAGACTCGATTGGTTCGTTGAAGCCCGGAATGTCCGGCGACGCGGCGGTGTTCGATCTGAGGGAGGGCCGCTTCGTCTGGCACGACATGGCCGGGCACAACGTTGACGGCAAGGTCCGCTTGGACACCTTCCTAACCGTTCGGGCCGGCAACGCTGTATGGCGGGAAGGCCGCCTGACCCACATGGGTCAGTGCTGAGCAGCCGTCTCTCCCTACACCAGCCGAGGTGCTGTTTCAGGCATGACTACTGGTCTGGTTCGTGCCCGCCCTCAATTGGCCGTTAACCGGACTCCCAGCCCTTGTAAATAGATTTACCCGCTGTCAAACTAATATTATGCGTATCGGCGATTTCGAGATTCCCGGCGAATTGCCCGAGTTCAAAGAGCCCCACGTGCTTGCGGTTCTCAGGCCTTGGATCGATGTAGGCAACGTTGGGACGCTCAGTCTAGACAGGATAGAAAGACATCTACACGCCGAGGAGTTGGGCCGTCTGGCCCGGCCCGGACGCTTTTACGACTTTACCCGATACAGGCCCCGCTCTTACATCGAACACGGCAAACGGGGCTACTCCATTCCCAGCACGGTGGTTCGTTATTCGATCCGCGAAGAAGGACCGGACTTGATTTTTCTCCACCTCCTTGAGCCTCATTGCTATGGCGAGGACTATACGGACTCGGTGCTTGAATTGCTCAAGTTTGTCGGCGCTCGCCGGTATTCTTTGATCGGCGCCATGTACGACATGGTTCCCCATACCAGACCCCTGTTGGTTACCGGCGGCAGCAACCAGGGCCAGGCTGAAGAAGAGTACCGCTTGGTGGGCGCCCGCCCCAGCAACTACGAAGGGCCGACCACGATCACTTACCTGATTTCTCAGGAAGCGGAAGCCCTAGGGATGGATACCCGTACGTTCGTGGTCCACTTGCCCCAATATTTCCAAGTAGATGAGGACTTTACCGGAACCGCGCGGCTCATGGAGGTGCTCTGTAGCCTGTACGATCTTCCCGACCGGCTCAAGGAGCCCGAGCGAGGCCGCCAACAGTACGAGGCGCTGCAGAACATCGTCACCGACACTTCTGAAGTTTCGTCTCTCTTACAGCGCTTGGAGGAGCGGTACGACCGGGAACAGAACGAAGAGCCCTCCACTCCGGCCGAACTTTCTCCCGATATAGAGGAATTCCTTCGAGGGTTGAACCAGGATTTTGATCCGCCCGGCCAGACCTGAACCCTATTAACTTGCCTCTCATATTTTCCGCGGCTTAAGTCTGCTTATCCAGCAAATATTCTCCCTCATATGCGGATTAAGACTGAAAGCACTCCTTTACTTTCAAATGGTCTCTTGCACCTGGCTTATTGCCGGTTCTCCGGTAGGCGAGTCTGATGTCTATTACGTTTACCCAGGAGAGCCAAAGCGCCTCCCCCAATCCGGTGGAGTTGTTGCAACGTCTCATCCGCTTCGACACCACCAACCCGCCCGGCAATGAAAGGGAGTGCGTCGCCTATATTTCCAACCTGCTTGCCGAAGCTGGATGCGACTCCACGATCGTCGGAAATTCCCCGGACCGCCCCAACCTAATAACCCGTTTGACGGGTCAAGGCAACGCCCCACCCCTTCTGCTCTACGGCCACGTAGACGTGGTTACTACCGTCGGCCAAACTTGGCAACATCCTCCATTTGAAGGACGGCTAGTGGACGGGTACGTCTGGGGCCGGGGGGCCCTGGATATGAAAAGCGGCATCGTCATGATGCTGTCCGCCTTTTTGAGGGCCAAGGCCGAAGACCTGCATCTAGCAGGCGACGTAATATTGGCGTTGGTTAGCGATGAGGAAGGTGGGGGAGACGCCGGCGCGAAATATCTGGTGGAGAACCAGAGCGGCCTGTTTCAAGGGGTCCGATACGCAATCGGCGAGTTCGGGGGATTCAGCTACGAGGTGGGACGGCAGAGGTTCTATCCCGTCATGGTGGCCGAAAAACAGATCTGCCATCTTCAAGCGACGATCACAGGTCCGGGCGGGCACGGTTCATTGTCCCAACGGGAAGGAGCCATGGGCCGTATGGCCTCTTTCTTACGTAAGTTGGAGCAGCGCCGCCTGCCGGTCCACGTTACGCCGGTGACTCGGAGCATGATCCAGACTATCTCCGCCAAACTGCCTTGGCCGCAGGGTACGGTGTTCCGTCAGCTACTGCATCCAAGGATGACGGACACGGTTCTGAAACTGATGGGCGAAAAAGGACAGCCCTTTGAGCCCTTGCTCCGCAATACGGCCAACGCTACGGTGGTTCGGGGTGGTGAGCAAGTAAACGTTGTGCCCAGCACTGTGTTTGTGGAATTGGACGGCCGGTTGCTTCCGGGCTATGCCCCTGACGATCTGATTTCCGAGTTGCGCCATACAGTGGGAGAGGAGGTGGAACTTGAGGTGATTAGGCACGACCCCGGTCCTCCCGAACCGGACATGACATTGTTTGAGACACTAAAAAGAATCCTGCGTTCGGCCGACCCGGATGGTGAGCCGATCCCGATTCTGCTGCCGGGGGCCACCGATGCCCGGTTTTGCTCCAAACTGGGTATTCAAACATACGGCTACTTGCCCATGAAGCTGCCTCCCGAATTCCACTTTTCCCACCTGATTCATGGGCCGGACGAGCGCATCCCAGTGGACGCTCTGACGTTTGGAACGGAGGCAATCTATCAGCTTATGCACAGGTTTGGGCAATAATTTGCCCATGTTGTTACGAATTATATAACCTATTAATGGCGAAATAGTTGGTGGCCGCACATTTACAGGGCCAACATTGTGCGGATTGACGAGCCCATGGGCGTGTGGTAGAGTGAATCGACTTTACCCCTTCATTCAGGGGGCTAATCTGTCGGAGGTAGGAAAGCATAGCTAGGCAGTATCGGGTAAACGATAGAATCACATCTGCCCAGGTTCGGGTTATCGGCGAGGACGGCAGTCAACTGGGGGTAATGACGGTTGCCCAGGCGATTCGTCTTGCTCAGGACGCCGAAGTTGATCTGGTAGAGGTAGCTCCCAACTCCGAACCCCCGGTTTGCCGCTTGCTAGACTACGGTAAACTCCGTTACCTGACCGCTAAGAAAGACCGGGAGTCCAGAAAAGGTCAGAAGAGCACCGAGCTTCGGGAAGTACGCTTCAGGCCCAACATCGGTAGCCACGACCTGGAATCGAAGACCCGGAAGGTGAGAGAGCTTATCTTGGATGGTTCCAAGGTCAAGCTGACCGTTCGCTTCCGGGGCAGAGAGGCCGCCCATCAGCAACTGGGTCTGGCGGTCTTGAAACGGGTGGCCGACGATTTGAGAGATGAAGTTCGCTTGGAGAAGCCACCGGCTTTAGAGGGCAGGGCGCTATCGATGATTCTCCTGCCCACGCCGCAAAAACCTGAGCGGACCGACCAGAAGCCGGAAGTTGAGAATCAAGAATCGGAAGAAACCGACCAGAATGTCGAAGCTACCGATCAGAAACCGAAGGCTGCCGCCACGAAGCCTAAGGCTACGGCAAAGAAGCCAAAAACTACGGATCAGAAGGTAGAAGAACCAGCAGATGCCAAAGCTTAAGACACACAAGGGCGCGAAAGCCCGCATCCACATCACTGGAACCGGAAAATTGATGCGGCGCAAGCGCATGAGCAGCCATTTAAGGCGTAAGAAGCCCACCAAGGTCACGCGCAAGTACTCCGACAAACTACTTGTTGATAGCAGCGATGTTCGCCGCTTGAGCCGCTTGCTCCCCTACGGTTAAGGGCCCCACACCACACTAGGAGACCAGTCTTGTCCAGAATTAAACGCGGCGTTACCAAACATCGACGCCATAAAAAAGTCTTGCTGGCGGCCAAGGGCTTCCATGGAAGTTCGCACCGGAACTACAAATGGGCTAAAGAGGCCCTGATTCATGCTTGGTCCCATGCTTATCGTCACCGCCGGGAAAAGAAAGGCGACTTTCGGCGGCTTTGGATCATACGGATCGGAGCGGCGTGCCGGGCTTCCGGAACCACATACAGCCAGTTCATGCATGGAATGAAGCTGGCGGGTATCGAGTTGGATCGAAAGATACTGGCCGATATGGCAGTTCGGGACGAACCGGCCTTCAATAAATTGGTCGAGTTGGCCGGACAACAAACGGCTGCGTAACCCAGGCAATCTAGCTATAGATGTCAAAAAGGTGCGGTTATCCGCACCTTTTCTTTTTAAGCGAGACTATATCGGCGGAATTATCCGGCAGTCCGGATAATCGTCATTCTATCCGGGTTTTACTTATCAACCGTGGCAAACCCGTAGTAATTGTCCGATTGCAGGACGATCCGCAACCCGCCTTCAGTTAAGTTAATCGGGCGAACAGGTGTCGACCAACGCTCGGTGAGCTCGTAATGCAGATCGCTCAGTAATGTGGGCGCGTTGCGGCGAGACAACAACGTACGGAAAAGAATCTCCTGAATCGTCATTTCGCTGGTGATAAAACCATCGGAGTCTTCGAAATGGTCGGCTATTTCGTTGACCAACTTTTGCGGGTCGGTCAACTCGCTGTCAGGCAGGTCCAAAGATGGGCAGGTTGGGACCCGCCGCGCCGCCACCAACATGATAGCCGATCGCTTCAACTCCGCTAAACGGGCAAAGCTGATATTAAACAATAGAGGCTCCGGTACCTCAACAATCTCTTCTTCCGGATTATCGGTTTGGGCTTTGGGGCTGGTCATACGTCAACCTCTTCGTTCCAGTCCAACATAATGATTTGTACCTGTTCGCCAGCGCCTTGGCTGGGAAGGTCATCGGGGCAAATGGCCAGACCGTTGGCCCTGGACATGGATGTGAGAATATTGGAGCCTTGGGGTCCGACGGGATTGGCGTAGTACATCCCATCCTTCCTGGTTACTTCTACCCGGGCATAAACGCGGCGCCCGTCGGCATTGTAGATGGGCGCCGTAAGCACCCCTTCCACCATGGGCCTGGCAAGGATCCGTTTGCCCAACATGATGCGAATCGCCGGCCGGGCAAACATCTCGAACGCCACCATGGTACTGACCGGATTCCCCGGCAAACCCAGAAGGGGCACCGAGCGTCCTCCATCCTCCCGGAGATGTCCGAATGCCAAGGGCTTGGCCGGGCGCATCCGCACCGACCAGAAGTTCATGTCGCCTCGCTCGGTTAACACATCTTTTACGATGTCATAGTCGCCCTTGGAAACACCGGCGGACGTAACGATAAGGTCGCTGCCCGCCGCTTCCGTCAACTTGTTGTTCAGGTCCTCTAGATTATCACGGGCGATTCCTAGAATGCGAGGAATGCCGCCGCAGGCGACTACGGACCCAGCCACGCTGAAGCTGTTGCTGTCGAAGATCTTGCCCTCTTCCAAGGGCCGTCCGCTGGCCACTAGCTCGTCGCCCGTGGCCAGGATGGACACCACCGGCCGGCGGATGACCCTGGTTGAGGTCAACCCCAGCGATGCCATGACGCCTATCTCCGAGGGCCGTACCGGGGTGCCGGCATCCAGCACTTGCTGCCCCCGCCGGACGTCTTCACCTGCCGGCCGCACGTTTACGCCCACGGGTAAGCTGGAGTATATCGCCACTTGGTCCAGTGGTCTGCCCGCTTGGCGGCGCTCCACCTCGTCGGTTTCTTCGAAGGGCACGACGGCGTCGGCTCCTGCGGGGATGGGAGCGCCCGTCATGATGCGGATCGCCGCGCCGGAGACAACGGTCTGGTTGGAACCCTGGCCTGCCGCTACCAAGCCGATAACTTCTAGGTTACGGGGCGATTCCGGCGAGGCCCCCTGTATGTCGGCGCTCAGCACCGCATAACCGTCCATGGCCGAGTTGGATAGAGGAGGCAGGTCCAGCGGCGATCGAATGTTTTCGGCCAGCACTTGGCCCAAGCAGTCCAACAAGGAGACCTCTTCGGCTTCCAGGGGGCTGAATGAGGCCATGATGCGCTGGAAGGCTTCCTCTACGCTCAACATGTCCTCTTCCGCATGGCTATGGCCATGTTCGTGGTCGTGAGACTGCTGGTGGCCTTCCCGGTGGCTGTGGCTTGCCATAAGGCTCCTCTTTGCTCCCTTTAGGCGCGCAACGTGGCCCCAACCTGCTGTTCCAGCGTGCGGAGCAATCCTTGCAGCGCCCGGTTGACTTCCTCAGCGGTCAGGGTTCGTTGGTGGGATTGGAAAAACACATGAAAGGTCAGAGACTTGGAGTCCGAGGCGATATTTTCACCGGAATAAACGTCGAACAACTCCACTCGCTCCACCAGCCGGTGGCTTGAGACAATCTCTTGAACCTGGGCGGCTGGCACGCCGGCTGGCACTACTAGGGCCATGTCCCGGGTGGCGGCCGGGTACCGGGACAGGGATTTGAACTGGCGGCTGATCCCTTTCTGGGACTGCAAAACTGCCGGGAGATCCAATTCCAACAGAGCAACCGGTTGGGCCTTCAAGTCGAACCGGTCTAGGATGGATGGATGCACTTCGCCGACGATGCCCAGGTATTCCTTCCCAGCAAAGATACGGGCGCACCTTCCCGGATGGAAAAATGGGTCATCAACGGGCTCGAAGACGCAGGTGATACCTAGATCGTCCATCACCAACTCAATCGGGCCCTTGGCATCGTAAAAGTCCAGAGTGCTGTCGTCAACTAACCAGGATGGGTCCCATCTCCTGCCGGACAAGACGCCGGCGGCCATGTCCCGCTCCTCAGGCAGTTCGCCCCCGTTGGGATTGAACACCCGTCCCACTTCAAACAACCGGAAGGGACCTTCGCTGTGCCCCTCATTGGCGGCCAACGTGGCCAGCAGGCTGGCCCGCAACGTGGGCCGGAGGTATTCTTGCCCGGCGCTCATCGGGTTGGCCATCCGCAGCGGAGGTTCGGCCTCGTCAAACAGGCCTACCCGGTGGAGGTCCGCCCCGCTGACCAGAGGATAACTGATAACTTCTTGCATCCCCGCAGCCACCAAGGCGTCCTTGACCGTTCCAACAATGGAGGTCATCGGAGTGGTCTGCTGTGATGGAATAGGCGTGGACAGCATGGTGGTGGGAACGGAATCATAGCCGATGATTCGCACCACCTCTTCCACCAAGTCTTCCTCGATGTTGATGTCGTTGCGCCAGTAGGGTACGGTAACTTCCACTTGGCCGGGGCCGCTTCTCTGGCAGTGGAACCCCAGCGACTGTAAGACCCGCTCGACTGTTTCGAGGTCGATGTCCATCCCCAACAGCTTCTTCAGCCGCTCCGTGCTCAAGCCTACTGTCTGGGGAGATGCCGCTTCTCCGGAAAAGACATCGATGATTCCTTCAGCGATCTGACCTCCGGCCACCTGCTGAATCAACTGGGTGGCCCGGCGTAATGCGATGGGCGCCAATTCAGGCCGGAGTCCCTTCTCGAACCGCAGCGTGGCTTCCGTGCGCAGGTTCATGCCCTGGGCGGTTTCCCGGTTGTTGTGTTCGTTGAACGTGGCCGACTCCAATAACACCGATACCGTGTCCGGCCCGATCTCGCTGTTGGCCCCACCGATGACGCCTCCGATGCCGATGGGGTCGTGGGCATCGGCGATAACCAGAACGTCCGGGGTGAGCTTACGCTCCACGCCGTCCAGGGTGACCAACGTCTCGCCCGCCTGGGCCCGGCGCACGATAACGGTATGGTCCTTGAGACGGTCGTAGTCGAAGGAGTGCAACGGCTGGTCGTATTCCAGCATAACGTAGTTGGTCACATCGACCACGTTGCTGATGGGCCGATACCCCGCCTTGGTTAATCGTTCTTGCAGCCAGCGGGGCGACGGGCCAATCTTGACACCGGTGATAAGGCTGGCGGTGTAACGCCGGCACAGGTCTGGGTCGGCAACCGATATGGACACCTGGCTGCTTATGGCCGGTCCATCTTCCGGATAGCTTATGTCCGGCTCCCGCACGGGCTGTCCGGTCAACGCGCCCACCTCGTGGGCCACGCCCAGTACGGACAGACAATCTAGCCGGTTGGGAGTCAGTTCTAGGTCGAGCACCGTGTCTCCCAGGTAGCTGTCCAAGGACATTCCGGTGGGAGCGTCGTCAGGGAGCACCACGATACCTTCATGGTCCTCGCTCAACCCCAACTCCAACGCGGAACAGATCATTCCCTGGGACACCACGCCCCTGATCTTGGCGGGCTTGAGTGCTTCCTGCTTGCCGGAGTGGCTGTTATACAGGACGGCGCCAACCTTCGCGAAGCAGATCTTCTGGCCGGCCGCTACGTTGGGCGCGCCACAGACCACTTCCATCTCTTCGCTACCGGTGGATACCCGGCAGAGGGATAGGCGGTCTGCCTGCGGGTGAGGCTCCTTTGTGAGGACCTGGCCCACGAAGCACTCTTTCCACCCGCCCATCTCTATAACTTCGCCGACCTCTACGCCGGCCATAGTTAGCCGATGAGCAAGCTCGGCAGCAGGCAGGTCCACGTTAACGTATTCACGCAGCCAACTCAGCGGAACTTTCATGGGCTGCTATAGCTCCCTAATCATGCCGGTTAGCTGCTCTTTTGGAACATTGTTCCACTTTGGCAGATGGACCGGTATTTCGTTGATGATTTCGATGTCTGTCTCCGCTCAGGCTAGGTTGGCATCCAGGTGCATTTCGGAGGGCGTCTCGCTGACACCCGTTTGGCCGGCTCAGAACTGGCTCAGGAACCTCAGGTCGTTGGAGTAGAACAGGCGGATGTCTTCTATGCCATACTTCAGCATGGCGATGCGCTCCGGGCCCAGGCCGAAAGCGAAACCGGTGTACTTCTCCGGATCGTAACCCACACCGGCCAGCACCCGCGGGTGGACCATCCCCGCGCCCATGATCTCTATCCAACCGCTGTCCCGGCAGATGCGGCAACCGCCACCCTCTCCGTTGCAGGCAAAGCAGTCGATGGACATGTCCACGCCCGGCTCCACAAAGGGGAAGTAGTCGCACCGGAACCGCACCTTGCGCTCGTTGCCGAACAACCGGCGGGCGAATTCGAAGAGGGTGCCTTTCAGGTCGGCGAAGGTGATTCCTACATCCACCGCCAGCCCTTCAACCTGATAAAAGTGCCATTCATGGGTGGCGTCGGTGGCCTCGTACCGGTAGCATTTTCCCGGCACTACCACCCGGACCGGTGGTTGAGTGCTCTCCATGACCCTGGCTTGCATCGGCGAAGTGTGGGTCCGCAAGAGCATTGGGTAATTCCCGGCTTCGTCTTGCTGGTCTACCCATAGGGTGTTCCACATGTCCCGGGCAGGATGCCCCAAGGGTATGTTCAGCATCTCGAAATTGTAGTGGTCCGTCTCAACCTCGGGACCTTCCACCACGCTGAATCCCATGGCGATAAAGGCGCTACAAATCTCTCTCATGATCTGGGTGGTAGGGTGCAGGCGGCCGGTAACCAGAGGGCGTCCGGGAAGGGTAACGTCAAGACGGTCCTCGGAAGCCGACCTGGTCAGTTGGGCTTCGCTGATCGACTTCGACCGCTCGTCTAGCAGTTCTTCCAGGCGGCCTTTTGCCTGGTTCCCCAAGGCGCCCGCCACCCGGCGTTCTTCCAGGTCTAATTGGGCCAGGCCGCGCAGAAAGAGGGTCAAGCGGCCACGCCGGCCCAGATAAGCCACACGCCATGCCTCTAGAGAGTCGGTATCGTTGATGCCCGCCAACTCGCCGGCCGCCGCGTCAACTAACTCTTGAACGGATTGGGCAGAGGATTGGCTGGTAGGCTGGGTCAAGTGAGGTTACCTTCACCACTACGGCGTGGCCCTAATTCGTAATATTGTGCTTGACCATTATAGGATTCGTCGGAAGGCGGGTCAAGGATGTTAACCCCCATGGCCCGGTGTCCCAAAGGGTAATTTTAGAGTTTCTTCCAGAATTTGGAGGCAGTGGCTGACAATGGCCAATGGAATAAGTACATATGTTCTGATATTATTATTCCGGTTCCACACCCAGAGTGTCCCAACTGGCTTCTACGGGCAATCTTAATTCAGACAAGGGTGAGACCGTGAACTGGTTCCGTTTTAAGGCATGCGTAAAATGCCGGGGTGACTTGGTCTGGGACAATTCGGACTGGCTATGCCTGCAATGCGGCACCTATTATTACACGGGGTTGTATCAAGAGTCTGCTCCAGCCAACGCTCACAACAAGGAAAATATATCGCCGGACGAGGAAAAGGCCGCCGGCGCAATCTTATCGGCACCCGGTTTTCTTCGTCTAGCCAGATCCGGTCTATCATCGGCGCTACCCATGTCTTCCCGGGAATGCCGAATCCTAATTACGCCTAGCCTGCCGCAGAAACCGGCAATAGCGGCTACGGTGCTCCAGATATGACCGGCAACCGAATCCTTTTGGCTTTAGACGCTGGCGTAAGGGAGAGCGGCTGGGCTGTCTTTGAGGATGGACGCACGGTAACGACGGGAGTCATCGGCCCTGGAACTAAACGCCGAACCGAAGCTCAAGTAAGGATTTCCCGTTTGGTGGAGAGTCTTGACTTGCTGGTTGAGCAGTGGCGGCCGGACGAGGTGACCCACAGCCTTCCCTCGGGCATCCGCTGGCCGGTGCCCGCCCTAGATTTGTTGAGCAACAACTTGATCCAATGGGCCCGGAAACACGGATTGGCCGTATACGCCTATACCGCTCAAGAGGTCCGTGAGTCCATGGCCGGCCATCCCAACGCTTCACGGGACCAACTCGCCTATGCGGTGATGGCCTGTCTAGGCCTCATCGGCCAGGGTAAGACCACCCATGAATGGGAGGTCTTGGCCGTGGGCCACTACCATCTCACCCGGGGAGCCGCAGCGGCCAACCCACCGAGCTGAGTGTATTCCGGCGGTGGCGACGCCCTAGTGGGCCTCGGCGTCGGGGAAGCTCTTTTCTCCGGCGTCGATCGCCACATTCAGCCGGTTTTCCGTAGGTGGAATGGGGCACCTCCAGTTTGGATTGTAGGCGCAATAGGGATTGTAGGCGTAGTTGAAATCCACCAAGAACCTGCCGTGATGCAGGGGCTGCACATCCACATAGCGCCCCTCACCATAGGAACTCTGTCCGCTGGTTAGATCGGTAAAGGGCAGGAAGAACTCGCCGTCATCTTTATCTCGATAAACTGTCAGCGTGGCTGCCTCTCCGTCAACATGGAAAGAAATCATTCCCCAACGAACGTAGGGCTGGGAATCTCCGGTGCTGGTGGCCATCTCGATGGTTTCTTTTTCCTCGTCGTTCAGCTCATCGATGGTTAAAGCAAGCTGCAAGGTTGAGTTTTCCGGATAGTAGGCCAACCCGGAGAACCGGCCCTGTTGCTCCGGAGTAAGGGGGGCATCGGGGTCCTGGCCGAAATAGCGGTCTTTGCCTTCCCGGAA
>PAJQ01000072.1 GCA_002710215.1 Chloroflexota bacterium
TAGCGGCGGAAATCGAAGAATAGGAAGTACAAAATAGACTGATGTACGCGGAGAAACTCCTTCCCCACGACTTGGAGGCGGAGGAAGCGGTGGTTGGGTCGTTGTTGATCGATGGGGACAGTTTCGTCCGTATCTCATCACTGATCAAACCGGAGGACTTCTACCGGGAAAGAAACCAGCTCTGCTATGCCGCCTGCCGTTCGCTGTTCGAGCGCAATGAGGCCATCGACCAGGTGACGTTGGCGCGGGAACTCTCCCGCACCAATCAGTTGGAATCGGCCGGGGGCATGGCCTACCTCAGTCATCTGGTGTCCGTTACCCCAACTTCGGCCCATTCGGAACACTACGCCCAACTGGTCGCCCGCACCTCAACCATGCGGACGCTCATTGACGCAGCTTCCCGAATCTCCGTCATCGGTTATGACGACACCGACGACGTGGACGCCACGCTGCGGCAAGCCGAGGACATCCTGTTCGGTGTCCGCACCGGTCAACCCCAGCGCGGCTTCCTGCCCCTTCGCCAGATATACGACCAATATCTGGAGGAGCGGGCCGCCATCGCCGATCCCCTACTAGCGTCGGACACGCCGATGCTCACCGGGTACAACGACCTGGATGAACTTTTGGGCGGGATGCAACGCTCCGACATGGTCGTCCTGGGGGCGCGCCCCGCCATGGGCAAGAGCACACTGGCGATAAACGTGGCGATAAACGCCGCCCAAGATGGGGCCACCGTCGGCGTGTTTAGCCTGGAAATGAGCCGGGAACAACTTGCTCTGCGGATCCTGGCCGCCGACGCTCAGATCGACTCCCACCGTCTCCGTCTCGGCCTGGTTACCGAAGCCGACGAACAGCGGATCACCGACTCGATAGGCCGCCTGTCCGAGCTCCCCATGTACATCGATGACACCCCCTTTCAAGGAATGGTTGAGATGCGCAGCAAAGCCCGGCGCCTCTCCCTAGAACACGGTCTGGATCTCCTCATCGTCGACTATCTTCAATTGATCGAGGGGCGTGGTAAAGGCGGAGACAACCGTGTCCAGGAGGTAAGCGAGATCTCCCGGTCATTGAAAGGTATGGCCCGGGACCTGAACATCTGCGTGCTCACCTGCTCCCAGCTCAGTCGTGGAGTGACCAACCGGACGAGCCACCGGCCAATGCTTTCCGACCTTCGAGACAGCGGCAGTATCGAGCAGGACGCCGACGTAGTCATGTTCATACACCGTGAGGATATGTACTACACCGAAGAGGAATGGGAGCAGCACTCTCCGGGGCGCCCATACCCCAAAAACATCGCCGAAATAATTGTGGCCAAGCACCGGAACGGTCCCACCGACGACATAAACTTATACTTCAGGGACAACCTGCTGCGTTTCGACTCGATACAGCGGGTGGAAGCTTTCTGATGGAACCTGTCTGAATGGACCCCTTTCCAGGGTTCAGCTCCGGCACGCTCTACACGCCGGTGCCCAATCCTTTCTTCGGACCGTTATTGGAGCACATCCAGGACGTGGCCGAACTCAAGGTGGCGCTGCGGGGGCTGTGGCTGCTCCACCGCCAGCGGACCCGGCCGCGAATGCTCACCGCCCAGGAATTTCTCGACGACCGGACCCTGTTGCGTGGCTTGGCCGAGCCCACCGGAGACGCCCAAGCGGAGATACGCCGGGGCCTGCGTCTCGCGGCAGACCGGGGGGTCTTTCTCTGCTATCGGCGTGATCCAGCCGAAGAAGGAGAATCGGACAACGAGTTTTACCTGCTGAACACGGACAACAACCGTGACGCGTTGAAACGCATGATGGCGGAAGGAGTCCCGATTCCGGAAAAAAGACTACCGTTGTCCGGGACGGTGACACCGGCGCCCGATGACCGGCCCAACATATTCGTTCTCTACGAGGAGAACATCGGCATGCTCTCCCCTATATTGGCCGAAGAGTTGAAAGAGGCGGAAGAGCTCTACCCCGGAGGCTGGTTGGAAAGCGCCTTCCATATCGCCGTCACCGAGAACAAGCGCAGTTGGCGCTACATCGCCGGTATACTCCGGCGCTGGGCCGCCGAAGGGAAAGACGAAGGGAAGTACGATGGAAAGTCTGGGAGACATCCTCAGAAGGATAACCGCCAAAAGTTCCTCGAGGACTTCAAACGGCAGCGGGGCCGCGTATCTCGATAGCCCGCCCGAAGGCCCCGTATGCTCCATCTGCAACGGCACCGGCTGGGTTTCCAAACGCGTTCCGGTAGGCCACTCCGACTTCGGCCAGACCTTTCCCTGCGACTGCCAGGGAACAAAGGACCCGGCGGCCCGCATCGATGCCCTGCGCCGCTACAGCAACCTTGGCCCGCTTAGCCGTGTCTCCTTCGCCTCCACCCGTCCGGACGGTCCTCTGCCCGACGCCGCCAGCAGCCATCTGTTCAAGCAGGCCTTGGAAGCTTCCGTCAAGTTCGCCGACCGTCCGACCGGCTGGCTGGTACTAACCGGTCCCAGCGGCAGCGGCAAAACCCATCTGGCGGTCGCCGTGGCCAACCGGTGCATCGAACTAGGCCAGACCACGTTCTTCATAGTGGTTGCCGACTTGCTGGACCATCTACGGGGGGCGTATTCGCCGGACAACCCTGTTTCTTACGACGAGCTGTTCGATCAAGTGCGCAACGTCCCGGTGCTCATCCTGGACGACCTGGGCAGCCACAGTACCACTCCCTGGGCGCAAGAGAAGCTGTTCCAGGTGATAAACCACCGGTTCAATCTTGAATTGCCCACCGTCATCACCGTGCGCGGGCCGCTTCAGCGGCTGGACGAGTCCCTGCGGACCCGAATCGAGTTGGTCCAGGGCTTTTCCCATGTCTACCAGCTAGGACAGTACAACACCCGCTTGGCCCGGAACATCGGAGACCTTCCCACCGAGATGCAGCAACGGATGACCTTTGCCGCCTTCGACACCCGGGGCCGTACCTCCGACCGCGACGACAGGGTATCTTTGGAACTCGCCAAGGCCGCCGCCGAAAATTTTGCCGCCAATCCGGATGGCTGGCTGGTGTTCAACGGACCCAGAGGTTCGGGAAAGACCCACCTAGCGGTGGCCATCGCCGCGGAGTGCCTGCGCCGTGACCGGCCGGTTTTCTTCGCATTTGTCCCCACTCTCTTGGACCACCTGAGAGCCACGTTCAGCCCAGACAGCCCCATCCGCTACGACGAGCTATTCGAACAACTCATGACGGTGCCTTTATTGATACTGGACGATCTGGGCGCCGAAACCAGCACCGCCTGGGCGGAAGAGAAGCTGTACCAGATTGTCGTCCACCGCCATGAGGCGCGTCTGCCCACGGTAATCACCAGCGCCTTTAGCCAAGATGAACTGGAAGAGGCCAAGCCACGGATCGGCTCCCGTCTCATGGACGTGAACGTCGTGCTCTGGCAGTCGATCACCGCCCCCAACTACCGGGACCAGCGCCGCACCCGCCGGCCCACCCGCGGCGGCGGCGCGCCTGGCGGGTAGGGCCAATCTCGTCCATACTGTCCCAAAAGTGCTTATTCTCCCCCCATTCATCGGGGTTAATTCAGATGTGGGGTCGTATTTGATTCAAACTTACTCACTTGGAATATATGTGTACGCGTCCAAAATCAGATAGGTTAATGCCGAAATAGTGATGGCTGTCGAGCCAGCCCGTGGGGTGGATAAAACACGTTCCCGATTATCCAGCTATCGGGGTACGCATGGACTGTTCCCACTAAAAAGTAGACATCACAGCTCTCGAACAGCTTGCTATCGTAGGCCTCCCGAAAGTGTAATTCCCAATCACGAGGATAAATACGCCGGAATCTCCTTTAGGTTTGGCACATCTCCCAGTCTATACACGATATGTTGTGACCATTACATTCCGACGTTCCGCAATTGAAATGATAGACGAATTTGTAAGGGACCTTCTCGAGGGTACTCTGAGGAATTTTATCGAACATCCCGTAATTGACCAGTTTCTGGAGTTGTTCTGGTGTCCAATCGGTCTCTGTCGCTTCAATCGTTAACTTTATTTGGCCTGTAGGTTGAAATGCGCCCAAGGTAACCCGGGTGATTTTTCGTTGTTCCTGTATTACACACATGGAAGCGGATACTAAGGGAAGTAATCTTTCTCTCACTTCATTCCACTTATTACCACCGCTAGACATACTCCGGACCACACTAATAGAGTCTGGGTCAACTTGATAGCTTTCCGGCCGCTGGTCACTCCGCGCCTTTTTGGCCATTACCTCGATTTCATCATATTTTTGAATTGCTTGTCGTCTGCCAAAAGTCTGAACGGAATCGGAAACAGACGGATCCAATTTCCTTCTTCTGTAACGCCACCGATGTAACGCCACCGACGCAAGACACCTCAACTCCCTTCCTAGCCGGATTAGGATAGGTTTTTCCGGTGATGAGGATACGCTTCATTTCGAACTGACTGTCCACATCTAACCCCTCATCGATTGACAGCGCAGAGATTTGGATGTCAGGACATTGTATTTATAGCAACCAAATACACTGCCGCTATTTAATTGTGAACCATTCTCCTTTGATTTTCTACGTTGCGGTGTCAGTCCCTTGCGCCAACCCGAAGAAACCTGAGGCACTGTGGTCTGGGGGAAACGCTCCAACCTCTCCCCTCTTCTTCCAATCCTCCATATGCCGGGGAAAGGCGGGGCATACGGCCCTTATCTTGCGCATGCGAACCGAACAAACTGACTTGGGAATGAATTAACGGCCAGAAGTTGGGGAACGAGGCGCTCTACGTCCCCTATTGATGATATTGTTGACGCAATGTTATTCTTTACCATATGGCCGTGCACCACCAATGGCTCGTGGGCGTGACTGGCGACGTCATTTCCGGCATCAACGATCGGTTGGCCGCCTTGAAGCATGTTGACCTGGCCTATCACGCTGATCTCAACCAGCCCAGCACCCCCGAGTCCACACTGAATTAGGACAATATCTGTGGCACAAGATCTCCCAACCCAGCGATATCAATCCAAATCGCAGATGGAGAAGCGTTACCTACTAGGGACCTTAACCCTGGGGCACACGGTCATTCACTGGTACCAGCAGATGTTCCCAGTGATTCTTCCCCTCATCCGGGCCGACCTGGGTCTCACGTATGTCCAGGTAAGTGGATTGATGACCGCCAAGCAAGCCGCCAGCGGGCTGCTAACCCTGCCTTCCGGGTTCGCGGCCGACGCTTTCAACAAACACAAGGCCGTGATTCTTGGTTCCGCCCTGGCGATGGGTGGACTCGCATACTTCCTGGCCAGCATTGCTCCAACGTATTTCTGGGTATTGGTTTTTCTAGTCATGCTGGGAGCAGCGTCCGCCCTGTGGCACCCGTCCTCTGTTTCCACGTTGTCTTTGCAGTTCTCAAACCGGAGGGGCACCGCCCTGGCATTGCATGGCGTAGGCGCCAGCATCGGTGACAGCGTCGGCCCGATCTGCGTGGGCGCTTTATTGGTCCTGGTAGGCTGGCGGGACCTGGCCCAGTGGCACCTGATCCCTGCATTGGTCCTGGCGCTCTTGATGTGGAAGACCGTCCACAAGAACTACTCCACCGGCACATCTACGCTCAGCCGCCGGTCGTATTTTGCCGGCATAAAAGGGATTCTGGTCCGCCCCACCATCTTTATGGTGATGCTGGCCAGCAGCTTCGTCGGCATGGCGCGGTTGAGCGTGACAACTTTCCTGCCACTGTATCTCGCCGAGGAGATGGGCTACTCCTCCTTCTGGTTGGGATTTCACTGGGCGCTGCTCTACGCCATGGGCATGTTTTCCCAACCGTTGATGGGGATATTATCCGATAAGTTCAGCCGCAAAACCGTGCTTCTCCCGTCCTTCGCCACCTTGGGATTGTTGTATCTCGCTTTGCCCATGCCGGGGCCGGGCATATCATTAGCGTTAATAATCTCGGCCATGGGCCTTTTCTTCTACGGTACGGGCAACATAGCGACGGCCGCGGTGTTGGATGTGGCAGCCGACCAGGTTCAGGGCACGACCCAAAGCTTCATGAGCTTGTTTCAGCAAGTGGTTACCCTGCCCGCTCCGTTGATTGCGGGATGGATAGTCACTCAGTTTGGATACACGGTCGTCTTTTATTACGCTTCGGGACTTCTGTTCTCGGCGGCCGCGGTCTGGCTGCTGATACACATACCGAATCGCACTGGCGCATTGGGAACCGGCGGTGGTTTTGGCAGAACCCGTTAACGAATGCACCGCAAAGCGCATCTTCAGCGTCTAATGAAATAATAATTGCGGGGAATTGCAGCCGGGAGAACCGCATCGGCCAATCGTTCGTATTTACCTAGCAACATAGCCGTGCCCGCTTTTCACAAGCTTGTTCCTTAATGTTTGCGACGCGGCGATCGACAGAACCTTTACAAGCGGTTAAATGTAACGTACGTTGGGTTCATATCCTTGGGACCTACCACCCCAAAGAGGAAGACATATTATGTACGGCGTGTCAAAAGCTTTCGCCTTGGCGATCACCTCGCTGTCGGCGGCAGTGATTCTGGTAGTCGTCTTCGCCTGGCAGGGGCCGGGGTTGAACAACGTCACGCCTTCCGCTTCCGCCGCCTTGTTCGACGAGCAATTGGTGCAGGGAATCTACGAGCAGGCCAGCCCGGCGGTGGTGGATATCAACGTCGACCGCAAGTTGGAAGACTCTTTTAACCGGCTCGGCTTCGGGTCTGGATTTCTGGTTGACTCGAAAGGGCACATCGTAACCAACAACCATGTGATTCAAGGCGCCGACCGGATAAGGATCTCCTTCATGGACGGCTCCAGCGCCGAGGCAGAAACGTTGGGCACCAACCCGGCCAACGACCTAGCCTTGCTCAAGGTGAGTGCGGAAGCAGTCAAGAACATAAAGCCGTTGACGCTGGGCGATTCCGGAGACGCTAAACCCGGCCAACTGGCCATCGCCATCGGTAGTCCCTTTGGTCTAGGCGGCTCGATAACGGTGGGCGTGATCAGCGGCGTCGACCGGACCCTCAACAGCGATCTCTCCCGCCCGATCTCCGGAGTGTTACAAACCGACGCGTTGATCAATCCGGGGAACTCGGGCGGACCCTTGCTGGACCGCCAAGGCAAAGTGGTGGGAATCAATACCGCGATCCAGGTTTCCCTTAACGACTTCAATCCCAGAAACCTGGGCCGGGGCAGCATCGGATTCGCCGTCCCCGCCAATACTCTAGTAAATCTTTTGCCCAGATTGAAAGAAAATCAAGTGATTCGTCCTCCTTGGCTGGGCATCACCGCCGCGTCTCTGGAGCCATTACTGGTTGAGGCATTGGACCTGACGGTGGATCATGGGGTCTACGTCACCCAGGTAATGAGCGGCAGCCCCGCGAACAAGGCGGGCTTGGTAGCGGCGGGTCTGGCGGACCGCGGCCGTCCGCCCAAAGGCGGGGACGTCATCGTGGCGGTGGATGGAACTCCGGTAAGATCCGTTGCCGGCCTAATTGCCATGTTAAATCTCCACCTGCCCGGCGACGAAGTCACCTTGGGCTTGGTGCGGGATGGAGAAAACTTAGAAGTGGCGTTAAACCTGGGAGAGTGGCCCGCCGACCGGGAGTTACAGCCGCGGTCGAGAAACTTCCCACAACCCAGGCCCGAGGAATTCACCCAGCCCAAGAACCCGCTTGTGCCCTCGACTCCCGGGTTCGAGTTCCCCGACTTGTTCCCGAAGAAACGCTCTCGCTAGGGCAAGCACGTCCCCCGGTCTACTGACAATCCGGGGTTACGCCGTTCGTGGTCAGCCTGTTGAACGACGGCTAGCGGGGACCGCCCTTGGACAAGCCCGGGGCGACCGGGACGAGCCTAACGGAGGTCCAGGGGGAATTGGACCGGGGTCTGAGGTTCCGGGCGGCGGAAGTGTTTACTGAGGGTTAATTCCTGATTCTGGTAGGACGACCCGACGTCGGTGCCATACAGCACAGTAGGGGCTTCGGCCATCGTCTGGAACTCTAGCTGGCACAACTTCTGGCCGTTTTCAATCATGAAGGGCACGTCATGGGCCCGGACTTCCAAAACGGCCTTGCTCCCCAACAAAAGGCCTTTGCTGTCGTAGCCGAATCCAGGGTCGAAGAACCCGGCGTAGTGGGTCCGCAATTCTCCGCTGGTTGGCTCGTAGGCGTTCATCTCGGCGGCGAACAGGGGCGGAACCCTCACCGTCTCCGCCGACAATAGCAAGTAGAATTCCTCGGGTTCCAAGACCAATCTGTTCTTCTTTTCCGGGTACACCGGGTCCCAAAAATCTTCGACGTTATGCCCCCCGATGGCGCACAGATCCAGGAGAAGGCTGTTCTTCTTGGCCTTGTATCCAACGATCTTATTTTCGTCCCCGTTGAGGTCGATGCTTAGAAAAACACCGTTATCTCCATCTAGGTAGCTGGCGTCCGCCGGTTGGCCACCGGCAAAGATGATCGGCGAATGCTCGTGGAAATCCCGGGCAGAATTCTCGGAGGACCGGTACTTGCCGCTGATCAGGCGGAGTTGGTTCAGGGAAACCCTCTCTTGCACATGGATGGTGAACGATCGGGAGGCCACCTCAAGGTATAGCTTGCCGTGGTATCCGGGGGAAATCTCATCAAACCGGGTGCTCCGGTCTGAGATTACCCGGGTGAAGATGTCCAGACGGCCCGTGGAACTGCGGGGGTTGGTTTTCGCGTAGACGTTCTGTGGTAGGCGTAGCTCTTCGATCAGAGGGATAAGGTAAGGCCGGTTCCTCTCGAGTATGGCGCCGTCCCGGAGATCGAGCTCGCCCATCACAAAGTCGTCGAGCTTTTCCCTCACCGTCTTGTCGTCTGGCAAAAAACTACAGCGCAGGCGATAAGCCTTCGCCCCAAGACGAAGGTCCAGGCTGGCCGGCTGGAAGTTGGCATCGGGTATCTTAAACTCCCCAGAGTCGATGAAACCCCGGTCCGCCGCTTGGCGCAGCCATTGGTCCGGGAAGATTCCTTCAGACTCGAAAAGAGCTTTATCCATACCCATCCTTGCACAAGATCGAGAACTCTAGGCGCAAGCCTTGCATGAACCATACGTTGAACCTACGCCGTCGGCCCACGTACTTCGACCCTAAAGCGGCAGTGCCACCGCCTGTCCGGTCTGGGCGCTGCGGGTCACGGCCTCGGTCCACTCCATGTAGTGCAAGCCCACGTCGAAGGGAGTGCGGGTGATGGTTTCGCTGCCGCGGATGGCGTTGGCGAACTCCTCTTCCACCCTCCAAAATCCCTGCATGGAGTCCGGGTTGGGAACTTCGGCTAGTTGGGTGTCGCCGCGCTTGCCAGCGAAAACATTGAGACCGTTGTCGACACGAATGGTCCCCTCGGTGCCGTGGAACCAGACTTCGTTACCAGTGGCCAGACCGGTGGCGGTGCTGAAACGCAAGTGGGCCTGGGCCCCGTTGGCCAGCTCGCACAGGACGTTGACCTGATCGGGGATGTTGACCGGGACCAAGGCGCCGTTTTCATCCCGGCGGTTGGGCACGCAAACCTTGGCCATCGCCATGACCTTAGTCGCGCGGCCGACCCAGCGAATCATCCCTTCGTACCAGATGCCCATGTTCAGAATATTGAACCCGCTTATATCCCGGTCGTTGCGCCAGTGCATGGGACCGTCGATGTCGGCGAAGCTGGGAGAACAGGACTGGACCTCCACCGACAGCAACTCCCCCAAGTAACCGTCGCCAATCATTTGTTGCAGGAGCGGGTCTACTTTGAAAGTCAGGGGCGAAGGTACTATCTGGGCCGTCTGGTCCGGACGGTTTCGAGAGGCGTCAAGCATGTCGCGGGCTTCCTGAGCGTTGGTGGCCATCCTGGCTTCGCAGAGCACGTGCTTGCCCTTGTCCAAAGCGGCCACGGTGAGGGTGCGGTGCATGTTTGGCCAGGTCCCGATGCACACTGCGTTGAGACTTTCATCTTCCAGCAGTTCCTGCCAATTGTCGTATACCGTGGGGATATTGAACTGGTCGGCAACAACCCGGCCCGATGCCCGGCTGCGGTTGGCTACCGCCGCGACCTCTAATCCTGGGACCTTGTCGAAACCCGGCATGTGGCGCTCGCGGGTGTTGCGTCCCGCGCCGATCAGTCCTACGCGAATCGGTTCAATGGCCATGAAAAGTCTCCTCCAATGATTGCTAGCAAGATTTACAAAGGTAACGAAACAGAACGCCCGGTCTGGGCGCTACGGATTACGGCTTCGGTCCACTCCATGTAGTGAACGCCGATCTCGAAGGAGTTGTGTTTCACCTGCTCCCGGCCCCGGATAGCGTTGGTGAACTCCTCCTCCACCCGGTAACCGGCCCGCTGCTCCTCGGGGTTGGGCACTTCGGAAAGTTGGCTATCGCCCCGGCGTCCGGCGAATACCGTCTGCCCGGGGCCGATATGGATCGTCCCTTCGGCTCCGTACAGCCAGATCTGGTTCCCAGTGGACAGGCCGGTGGTGGCGCTGAACCGCATGTGCACCTGGGCACCGCTGGTCAGTTCGTACATCACGTCCAAATGGTCGGGGATGCCCACCGACACGAAATCGCCGCCACCGTTCTTACGAGTAGGCACGTGGGTCTTGGACATTGCCATCACGCGGGTGGCGCGACCTAGCCATCGAGCCATGGTCTCGTATTGAGCGCCGATGTTCAACGAGTTGTAGCCGCTCATCTCCCAATCGTGACGCCAGTGCAAGTCGCCCATCCGGTCGGCGAACCTGGTTTGCAGGGCATGGACTTCCACCGACAGAAGTTCTCCCAGGTAGCCCTCGCCAATCATTCGCTGTATCAAAGTATCGACGCGGTAGGCCGTTGACGTTGGTGTTAGCAACGTGACCAGGTTCGGGTACCGGCGCGACGCTTCAAGCATGTCGCGGGCTTCTTGGGCGGTGGAGGCCATGCGGGCTTCGGTTAGGACATGCTTGCCCTTCTCCAACGCCGCCAGGGTCAACGTGCGGTGCATATAAGGCCAGGTGCCAATGCAGACGGCGTTGATTCCTTCATCGTCCAGCAGTTCTTTCCAATCGCCGTAAACTTGGGGGATGTTGAACTGGTCGGCTATGACGCGGCCGGATTCCAAGCTGCGGTTGGCCACCGCCACGATGGACAGGTCTTGCACCCGTTGAAAGCCGGGGATGTGGCGGTTGCGGACGTTGCCGCCGGCGCCGATCAAGCCGACTCTAATCTCTTCGTCAGGCACTAAAAATCTCCCTTAAGGGTTATAAAGGCAACGAGATGGCCTGCCCTGTCTGCGAGCTGCGGGCAACGGCCTCGGTAAATTCCATGTATTGGACGCCAACGTCGAAGGGGGTGCGGGTGATTTGCTCCTCGCCCCGGATGGCTTTAATGAACTCCTCTTCCACCCGCCAAGCGCCCTTCTTTTCCGCCGGTATGGGAATCTCCGATAGCTCGGTGTCCCCCTTTTGGCCACCATACAAAACGTTGGGCGCGCCCCTCAGGTTCAGGGTCCCTTCGGTCCCCAAGAGCCAAAGCTCGTTGCCCTTCTGCAAACCGGACACCGAACTCCAACTCAGATCCGCCTGGGCCCCGCAGGCCATCTGGCAGATTACGTTGATATGGTCGGGAACGGAAACCGCCCGCATCACTCCATTTTCGTCCAGCCGCTGCCGTACGCAAACCTTGGTCATTGCCGATACCTTGGAGGCCGGCCCCACGTACCGCATAAGTTGTTCGTACCAGATCCCCATGCTCATGGCGTTGTAGCCGCTAAGCAACTGGTTCTGTCGCCAGTGGAAAGGCGCCTCGGTGTCGACGAAGGTGTCGTTACGGTTCGCCCGGCCTTCGGTGTTGGAAACCCGGAGTTTCACCGCCAATATCTCACCTAGATACCCGTCGGCTATTAACCCCTGTATTGTGGAATCCACGTCCAGCGTGCTAGGCGCCGGAACTATCTGGGCGATCAGGTGAGGTTTGAGCCGGGAGGCGTCCAGCATGTCATGGGCTTCCTTGGCATTCATGGCCATGCGGGCTTCGCACAAAACGTGCTTGTCGGCTTCCAGCGCGGCCAGGGTCAACGTGCGGTGCATGTACGGCCACGTGCCGATACAGATAGCGTCGGTATCGTCGGCGTTTATCAGGTCCACCCAGCTATCGTAGACTTTGGGAATCTCAAACTCTCCAGCGAACCGCTCCCCGGACTCCCGGCTGCGGTTGGCCACGCTTACTATCTCAACACCGCTCTGGTCCCTAAACCCGGGGGCATGCCTAAGACGGGTGTTGCCGCCCGCCCCAACCAAACCAACCCGGACGATTCCATTGGCCATGGCGCTCTCCTTGGACGTTATGTGAAGGGGTCGTGTCATTATAGGGTGCGCCTACAGTCGCGTCCAGCGGCCACGGTCTGGAGCGTGGACCGCTCTATCCGCCTTTGCCATGTTGTGTGTATGGGCATCCTTCGGCGGAAGGATCGTGCCCATACGTCTAGCTGATACACTGTTGCCTGTCCATGTCTATCTATCAAACCCTCGTCCACGCCCTCACCTCGCGGCCCTTCAAGATTGAAGGCAACAGCATGCTGCCCACGTTAAAGGACGGCCAATACGTGCTGCTGACGCGGACATCCTCCCCTCGCCGGCCGCTGAAACGCGGCGACATCGTGGTGCACCGCCACCCCATGGGTCTCGACGGTATCTACGTGAAGCGGATCATCGGCCTCCCGGGTGAACACGTCTGGATCGAGGGCGGCCAAGTATATCTCGACGATGTCCCGCTGGAGGAGGACTATCCTATCCCGAATCCAGACCAAGAAGATCCGCCACAAAAGGAGTGGTGGAACGCCGCAGGTGAATACGTCGGAATGGGCGACAACCGCCCGAACAGCCACGACGACAGCCGGGCCTTCGGTTCCGTACCCGCCGCGCAGATCTTAGGAAGGGTGTGGATCTGCTACTGGCCGCCCAGGTCATGGGGAGTCATCTAGAAGCAATGCCGAACAGCAGCTCACCTCGAATACTTCGGGGCCACCAACGACGGTGGGCGTAATCTAAACCATTCGTCCTGGAAAGAGCAATCGCCGGCGGCACCGGCCTAAGATTCGGGGATAGCCATCCCCGGCAGCGGTACATGGCTTTATAGATTAGATAAGGTGGCCTAACAGTCTTTTACTTGGTGGAGACGTGGGAGAGTTGAACTCCCTCTGAAACACAGATTGGCGGTGTTAGTGGCGTTAAGTTGGGGCATAAAAAGCCGGTTATTTGCCCGGGACTGTAGGCGTTCAGCGATAATGGGACACATTTAAGGGGAGAAAAACATGAGGGTGATGGTGGGTTTGGACTCCTGGTGTTGGGTATAAATCGTCCACATCAAGAAAGGA
>PAJQ01000073.1 GCA_002710215.1 Chloroflexota bacterium
AAGCACGCCGGTACGGTGTCCGTTGGTCATGCGGGTATAGCCGTCGGCCATATTCACCGTGGTGCGCTCGGTACGCGACATGATGGGTTTGATGCCGGCGACGGCGGCGGCCTCGATCAATGTATTGGCCGGAAAACAGAAAAGGTACTCTGTACCTTCCATTTTCAGTATGTTAGCTATGGCTGTGTTGCCGTCCATTTGGCCTTTCCTCCTTCGTGCGTCCTCTACGGTCTGTTTACCCAGATTGGTCCAGGCTCCCACCGTACTCTACAGGTTGCCCCAGATGGAACCCTTCCACCGGAAAGAACTCCCCGGCCCTTAGGGCTTCGAGCAGGTCGTCTTGGGTGCGCACATCTCCCGGAAACACCGTGACGCCCTTGCCCAGGCCGTTGACCGAATGAGCGTCGCTTCCTCCGGTCCCGGCGCGGCCCCAGAGCCCGGCCACTTCTTGA
The DNA here is from genome assembly GCA_002710215.1 of Chloroflexota bacterium. Classification (GTDB taxonomy): domain Bacteria; phylum Chloroflexota; class Dehalococcoidia; order Lucifugimonadales; family UBA3495; genus UBA11650. The sequence goes on from PAJQ01000073.1 coordinate 453, forward strand.
GCGAAACGGTTTTCCTTCTCCAGATTGCCCCCGTTGACCACCTCTATCGCATCCACCAGTTCGAAGATTGGGTGCTGTATCGCCTCTTCGGCCGTCTGGGGCACTGTCCCCCAGTCTTCGAACAGGATGTTCTGGGTGTAGTTGCCCTGGTTCTCAAAGAGGTGCCGGAACGGGTGGGCCAGAATCATGAATCCGCCGACCCGGTCGACTTCCTTGCGAAGGGTCTTGATCGTGTCCAGTCCGCCGGAATAGCCCGTTACGTAGTGGTCAAGTCCCAGGGTAATGATGTGGCCCAAGGGCGTGTACGCCTCAAGGGTGAGTATCAGGGGGAGGGTCTGCTGGCTGGCGAAGGCGTTGAATTCCGGGCGGGGCCAGCCCATATGCTCGGTCACCAAAACTCCGCTAAGACCCAAGCGCGAAGCCTCCACCACCATTTCCTCGGGGGTCAAGCTACTGTCGGGACTACCCTGGTTGGTGTGGACGTGGAGGTCGAAGACCGAGGCCAAGGAACAGGCTCCTCATTGCTGACTGGCATAGTTCGGGGGGCGTCGCCGCGTATTTATAGCCGAATTCAATTGGCCAGTCAAGCAATCTCGTCGGGGAGACAAGGCTCCTTGACTACCGCCGTTTGGCGGCTACAATCGACCTTGACCATCAGGCGAGCGGCCCAATCCTAAATAATCGCGCGGAACGATGAAGATAACCGGTATTAAAGCCGTCTACCCCAATTACAAGCACGTGGTCCCTTCCTGGAGGACCCATTTCTGGCAGATCGTTGTTCGAGTGGAGACGGACATAGGGGTTACCGGACTAGGCTACGGCGGCGGTGGCGCGGCGGCGGTGGAAGTGGTTAACCGCCACTTCAACGAACTTCTAGTCGGACAAAGCATTGACACCGTTGACGACATCACGTCCGCCTGGGACCGGCTCTACGACGCTTCTCTCCCCTATGGACGCAAGGGCATCGCAGTCATGGCCCTGAGCGGAGTGGACCTGGCCTTGTGGGACCTGTTGGGACGGGCCGAGGGCAAACCGGTACACCGCCTGATCGGCCCAAGGACCAAAGACTTGGTCCCCGCGTACGCCACCGGCCCGGACACCGAATGGTACCGGGAGTTGGGATTCACCGCCCACAAGTTTCCCCACCGGTGGACAGGAAAGGAATCGGACTACGACACGGCCGTCGCCGCGGCTATCAAGGCCAGGTCGGTCTTTGGCCCCGACGCCAGGATTATGATCGACTCCTACCTGTCATGGGACTCCGAAGTGACGCTGGAGATGAGCCAACGCCTTGCCGAGTTCAACATCTACTGGTTCGAGGACGTTCTGACACCCGACGACCTATCCGGCCAGGCCGCGCTGCGCCAGCCGGTGAAGCCGGTGCTGATATCGGGCGGTGAGCACGAGTTCACCCACCACGGATTCGCCGATATCGCCAGAGCGGGAGCGTTGGACCTGTGGCAGCCGGATATCACCTGGTGCGGCGGTATAACTGCGGGGCGGCGGATATTGGACATCGCCAGAGAACATTCAATTCCGGTGGCACCCCACCGCGGCGGCGAGGTTTGGGGCCTGCACCTGATCGTGGCCAGCGACTGTATGGACCTGGCTGAGAAGAACCCGGGTAACCGTGGCGCGCCAAGGGACGAACTCTGGTTCAACGAGCCGGTGGTAGAGAACGGCTACATCGAGCCCATTGACGCTCCTGGCTTTGGGGTGACGTTGAACGAGGGCATGCTGTGAACCGGAGGCCGTCTTGCTGATAGGAGTTGTTTCCGACACCCACGGTTATCTCAACCCCAGAGTACCCGAACTGCTTCAAGGCGTGGACCACATCCTCCACGCCGGGGACATCGGCGACGGCGGTATCATAGAGGCATTAGCCGAGATCGCCCCAGTAACCGTGGTGCGTGGCAACAACGACCGAACGGGACCCGAATCCCTTTACCCTGAAGAGGTGTCCTTAAAGCTAGTGGGCTTCAGCTTTTACCTGACCCACATTGTAAAAGTGCCCAAGAGCCCCGACCATCCGTCAATGCATCGCTACAGCGATACGGGCGCCGACGTCGTCGTTTTCGGCCACAGCCACATCGCCTACCAGCAAGAATTGGGCAACATCCTATTCTTCAACCCCGGCGCGGCAGGCAAACGCCGGTTCAAAGTGGTGCCTTCCATCGGGTTTCTCAAATTAGAGAATGGGAAGGTTGACGGTAAAATAGTCCCGCTGTAAACGGGCTCACCGAAAAGCCCCCCTTTCGTAAAGGGGGGTTGGGGGGATTTACCCCCGCCCACCATCTACCCGTATAGACCCGGAACGGGCCGTGGGCAGCAGCCCCAGACGGTTGTCCTCGACCATCCGATGGTAGGAGCCGTGGATGCCTTTCAGAGTCCCCTTGAACTGGGGCATGACGTAACGGGCGAATAGCTCCAGAGACCGGTTCCATTTCTCCGACGATGCCCACTCCACCGCCACCATCAGCAACCCGCCGAACCCGCCGGTGGCCTCTTCAAGCTCTTTGATCTTGCGCACGCAGTGGTCCGGGTCGCCGATGATCCAATTGCGCTGTTGAATAATCTGTTCAACGGTTATCTCTTCGGCGGGCTGTCCCGGATAGGCTTCGTAGGTGACTTTGCCTCCGTTGTTGAAGAAATATTCCCGAACCTCGGTCATGATGCCCTGGGAGACATCGTTCAGGGCCTCGTCCATGGAGTTCGCGACGTAGATGCTGGTGGACAGCCGCCAATCTTCCCGGTTGGCCTGATATCCCGCTGCCGCAGCCTGTTGTTCGTAGGACTTCCACTGCTCGGTGATGTCGATCGCTCCAGGCTGAGTGAACGCCCCGGATATCACCCCCAGACCGCGTTCCGCCGCCACCCGGATGCTGTTGCCGCTGCCCGAGCTGACCATGTAGACCGGCAGATGGGGTTGCTGGTAGGGTTTGACCTGTACCTCCATGTCCTTGATCTGCCAATAATCGCCCTCGTAGGAGACCGGGCCGTCCTCGCGGTACAGCTTCAGGATGATGTCCAGAGACTCGTTCATCATCGGACGCAGTTCAGCGGGGTTTAGGCCGAACAATTTGATGTCTGGGGCCAGGATTCCCGGTCCGCAGCCCAGCATGACCCGCCCGTACGTAAGGTGGTCCAGGAAGGCCATCCGTTCGGCTACGTCGAATGGGTGGTGGTAGGACAGGTTGATCACCGCCGTACCCAAACGGATCCGTTTGGTGCGGGTTCCCGCCGCCGCCAGAAAGATGTCCGGCGCGGGGATGGTTTCCCAGCCGCCCGTATGGTGCTCGCCCACCCAGAATTCGTCGAATCCCAGCGTCTCGGCATACTCGATAAGCCCCAAGTCCCGCTCAAAGGCCAGGGTTGGGTTCTCGGTGTGGGAGTGGGACGGCATCATGAAAAAACCGAACTTCATAGCTTGCCTCTGGTTGCAGTTTGTAGGGAACCGCACCCCATCCTAAACTTCCCGCAAAGGGGGAAGGGATTTGTCCTCTTCCCCCTTTGCGGGAGAGTTAGAGAGGGGGTGAAACGTCACGCGTCAATTTCGTCCAAATGGCGCAGGAACTCCCTACCCCGCCAGCGACCCCATGGGATCCCAGGGCGGCAGAACGATGGGTTCGAGGTCCAACGCCGCTTGCATCTCTGCGGTCAGGTAGCTCTTGGGGACGGCTATCTCGAACATGTATTCGGCGAACCAGGAGTCGTTCATCAGGAAGAACCCTTTGTCGCCCACCTTTTCGTCCCAGCTATTTTCCACCCTCCAGCGGCGGGGTTGTCCGTCCACCAGGTCCACGCCGGTAAACAGCATGGCGTGGGTCATCCGAGTCTGGTGGTACTCCAGGCGTCCTGCCTTGTCCAAGGAGAAATCGGTGTTGTAGACGCCGGCATAATCGAACAAATCAGCGTCCCAAAGACCCAAGTCCCGGTGGGACTGTTTGCCGGTGTCACAGCCCATCCACACCGGCTTGCCGTCCAGCAACATTTGCTGCGTGATGTCCTTGATGGTCTGTATGTCCACGTTCAGGTACTTGATGGGCGGCGCGTCCACCATGTTGCCCAGGTAGGCGATGGTGTAAGTCCGGCCCATGGGGCTGGTCTCTCTGGGGTCATGAACCAAGCAAACGTAATCTTCCCAAGGAGTGTCCACGTACTTGTCGGCAAACTCCAAGGGTGTCATCTGGCCGTCACGGTGAAACTTGCCGTCTTTGTCTTTCCATTGCCAGTCGAAGGATCTGGGAGGCGTACCCAGATGAATGGATAGGACATGGTGAATCACCTGGAGAGTTTCATCTTTGACCCGGCGCATCGCTTCCAATCCGGATTCTCCGGCGTAGGACTCCCGGATCTTCTTGGCCCCTTGGCGCATCTGGTAGTTCAGCATGGAGTTCATTCGGGCCGAACTGGCCGAACTTTGGGTCTCGGTCATCACCGTCTTGGGCGCGACGCCGTGCTTTTTCACCAGACCGACGAACATATCCCACTGTCCACCGTCTTCGATAGAGCGCTGCAGCAACCAGGCCACCGTACGGTCGTCCACCGGACGGTCCGCAGTTTCGATTATGGCCTCCAACACGAAGTTGGCCCGTTCCATCTTGTCCCAGAACATCAGGTAGTTCTGGCTGAACTCGAACTGCTTGACGTTCATGATGTTTCTGGTGCCGGCGCGGAACAGGTTGAGGCCGGCGAACATCCAACAGCGGCCCGTTCTGGCTTGGTTGGTCACTCCCCAGTCGTCCAACACGGTGGAAAACGTGTGGTCCGCTTCGGTAACTATCGACCGGTTAAGGGCGATGTCGTTGACATCGTGCTGGGTCACCGCGTTTTGCATAAGTCTATTAGAAGGTTTGGCATCAAAGCTCTGCCGGAACTCCTCCAACCGTTCCATCGTCAACGCGCCGTTCTCGGCGCTAGGCTCTAAATTGGTTCTGTTGGCGTCACTGCTCATCGTTTGGCTCTCCCACCGGGAATCTCTGGCCGGATTCCGCCGGGTATCGGTTGATTGTAACGGGGACAGCGGGAGTGTCAAGCAGTTTGCCACCGTGCGTAAAGGCAAGCTATGATGGGCCGGAGATTCTAATGACTTCCAGAACCATATACCCAATAACTTCCATAGGCGCTCCCATAGCGAAACAGCTCGCCCCCTGTGGGCGTTGGGGAACGGTCTTCGCCGTCTTCCGCTGGTCTTGCTATCTGGAGACCGGTGGCGGGCAGGTTTTTTGTCTGGCGGACCAAGGGTTGGGCGAAGGACCGTTGACACTGGGGGTAAATTTTCCCTCAGAAACCACTTTCCGCAGTCTCGGAGTCAACGAAGGCTGCCATCTGGACACGGATGGCGTGGACTTAGTGGTTGGACATGAGTTAGTGCTCACTACGGCAGAAACGGTGATCTGGGAGCCGGACCCGGTCGTATCAACGGCGCCGCCGGATGAAACCCTTCGCCGTCTGGACGTCTTGATCAACCTAGTGAATCCACTGATACCCTCGGATGGCCTGGCCGAAATTATCCCCCACACCGTCGGTATTGCCAACGCAGGGTCGTCCGGCATCGTAAACATGAACGCGGTGGCCGAGTTGGCGATGCCACGCTTGTTCCGATTGTCCGGGGGCCTAACCCGTTCCGCCCAGGAAGTGATAGATGAAGCCGTGGCTGATCTAGTGGGTCTGGGGCCGGGTCTAACGCCCTCGGGCGACGACCTACTGGGAGGAATGTTGGTGGCGCTAAGGGCCATGCAGAATACGGCTTCACTTTTTAGCGTTGACGCGCTGGCCGATTGCGTCACCAGGCATGCGGCCGCCGAGACCACCCGGATCAGCGCCGCGATGTTGGAGCAGTCGGCGAAAGGATATGGCAGCGCGGCCCAGCACCGCTTGCTGGGATGTCTCTTGGGGGTGGATACCAGGCCGGACACGGTCAATGCCGCCTTGGACCTGATCCGCACGGGACATACGTCGGGTTGGGACGCTTTGGCCGGGATATTACTGGGGATTTACTGTGGTTTGCGAATCGGCCGATCCCAGGCATCCCCAGATTCGGCGGCGCAAAGCTCGATCGCCTTTAGCCGCGGGATGGCTGGGACACCGGCATGACGGTCAAGAACCACGTCCTCAAAAACGTGTACCGCGATTCGGTGGCTTTGATGAGGCTCTCCCGTGAGATGGAAGGGCTGGAAAACGTGGCGCAAGCCACCGCCATCATGGGCACCGACAACAACAAAGAGTTGCTGGCCCAGGCCGGTCTGCTGGCGGATAGTGGAAAGTCGGCCACACCCAACGACCTGATCGTAGCTTTCGACTTGACCCCGCCCGGCCGGGAAGAGGCCGTAATGACGTCGGTCCAGCATCGGCTTATGTCCGGCCGGCAAGGAACGAGCGGCGGGACAAGCTACCGGCCCCGCTCCATGGAAGGGGCATTACAGACCTTACCCCAAGCCAATCTGGCGATGATCTCGGTGCCTGGAGAACACGCCGCCCGCGAAGCCACGAAGGCCCTGGACCTGGGACTCAACGTGTTACTGTTCAGCGACAATGTGCCGCTGGAAGACGAGGTTGACCTGAAACAGCAGGCGATCAGCCGCGGCTTGTTAATGATGGGTCCAGACTGTGGAACCGCTATCATCAACGGCGTCCCCCTGGGCTTCGCCAACGCCGTGCCCAGCGGCCGGGTTGGATTGGTTTCGGCGTCGGGCAGCGGCCTGCAGCAGGTGATCTGCCTTCTGGCCGAATCGGGAGAGGGAATCTCCCACGCGTTGGGCGTGGGTGGCAGGGACCTGTCCGATGAGGTGAACGGGGCGATGATGCTTGAAGGGTTAAGGGCCTTGCGGGAAGACTCGGCCACTGAAATCATCGTTCTTATCTCCAAGCCTCCCGCCCAGTCCGCCCGCGACCGGGTGCTGGAGGCCGCTTCCCGATGTGGCAAGCCGTGCGTTATCTCGTTCCTCGGAGAACAGGAAGAACGAGCCAGCCGCGGAAATATCCAGATGGAAGATAATCTCGAAAGTACTGCCCTCCGGATTCTGAAACTATTAGGCAAGGAGCCGCCCGGCTGGGCATTTTTAGACGATAAAAGCAGGAAGCAGATCGAATCGATTATCGCCAGCACGGACCCTGGACACCGGAGCATTCGAGGGCTTTATTCCGGGGGTACGTTGTGCTATGAGTCCTTGTTTATCCTGAGGAATCTGGGACATCAGGCCGGCTCCGGACTGGAACGGGAACAAGTTGGCGGCGATTTGCTGATTGACATGGGCGACGACCGTTATACAGTGGGACGTCCCCACCCCATGATCGATTTCCGGTCACGATGCGACGCGTTGGTCCAAGCCGCAGCTGATCCTGAAGTGGGTGTTGTACTCTTGGACGTGATTCTGGGCTACGGCGCCCACCCCGACCCCGCCGCCGAACTGGCGCCCGCGATACTTGAAGCCCAAAAAATAGCTCGAAATGGCGGGCGCCGGTTGGCTTGCGTGGTGGCCCTGTGCGGCAGCCCCGATGATCCCCAGGATATGGACCAACAGCAGAAAACCCTAACACACGCCGGAGCGTTGGTGGTGCACAGCAACGCTTTGGCCGCCCGCATCGCCTCCGCCATCAGCCGCGGCGCTGCCGGCCCCTTGCCCGGAGGTGACACCCGTGGCTGAGAAAAGAGATTTGCTCGGCGGACCTCCTGCCACCATCAACGTGGGATTGGAGGTCTTTGCCGACACCCTTCAGGAGTTGGGGTTCCCGGTGGTTCAAGTGGATTGGAGACCCTCCGCCGGAGGGGACCACCGGCTGACAGACTTGCTAAGCCGCCTGGAACAATCCGGTGATTCTAACGCCGAAGGAACTAACTGAGTTGCGAAACACCATCGAAGAGGCCAATCAGGCCGCATTAAGTAATATGTATGATGCCGACCCCGTCCTTGTTGACGTTGCTCCGGCGTCGGAAGTAATGCCCCAGTTGGGCGAAGGAACGCTGCTGCACGCCGGGCCGCCGGTCCAGTGGCCCGCGATGTGCAGCCCCATGCAGGGAGCGGTCGTCGGAGCGCTTCGGTACCAAGGCTGGGCGGGCACCGAGGAGGAAGCGGCGGCCCTGGCTTCCGGCGGTTCTGTATCACTTCAATCGGCTCACGACTTCTCCGCCGTCGGTCCCATGACGGGCATATTTAGCCCATCCATGCCCGTGTTCGTGGTGGAGAACCGGACCCTGGGCAACCAGGCCTATTGCACGATTAACGAGGGATTGGGCAAGGTGATGCGGTTCGGGGCCAACGATGACTCGGTTATCGAGCGATTAAGATGGATCGAGAAAACCCTGGCGCCGGCGCTCAGAGAAGCCGTGCTCCGGGCCGGCGGTGTCGATCTGAGGCCTCTCATGGCCCAGGCGTTGGCCATGGGAGACGAGATGCACCAGCGCAACGTGGCCGCCACGTCCCTCTTTTTTCGGGCCATCGCCCCTCACCTGGTGCGCGGCTCCTCACAACAGGCAAGTTTGAGCGAGGTGACCGATTTTCTGGTGGGCAACGACCAGTTCTTCCTAAATCTGGCGATGGCCGCTGCGAAATCGGCGATGGACGCCGCCGCGTCTATAAATGGCTCTACCCTAATAACCGCGATGAGCAGAAACGGCACTAACTTCGGCATTAGGATCGGTGCCCTGGGCAACCGGTGGTTTACCGCACCGTCTCTGATGCCGGAAGGACTGTATTTCCCCGGGTTCACCAGCGACGACGCCAATCCTGACATGGGAGACAGCGCCATCCTGGAAACATTGGGGTTGGGCGCGTTCGCCATGGCCGGCTCCCCGGCCGTTGTCGGATTCGTCGGAGCGGGAACATATCGCGACGCCCTGAATTACACCCAGGAGATGGGTGAGATTACGTTGGGCCACCACCCCCACTTATCTATCCCCAACCTTGATTATCAGGGGGTACCCTCTGGCATCGACCTGCGAAAGGTGGTCGAGACGGGCATATCGCCCGCCATCAACACCGGAATCGCCCACAAAGAGGCCGGGGCGGGTCAAGTGGGCGCGGGCATCGCCCGGGCGCCTCTGGAATGTTTCCACCAGGCTTTAGAGGCCCTGGTAAACGAAATGGAAAGTCGATAACAGGAGCACCGCGAACGGCTTTTCCCCTTTCGTGGTGAGCCTGTCGAAACACAGCCCTACCCTTCGACAAGCTCAGGGCGAGCGGTGATGAAGTGTCTCCCGTTCGTGGTGAGCTTGTCGAACCACATCGCTAGATGTGCGATTAAGGTCTGAGGACCACAGGAGGAATCGATGGACGTCATAAGGAAAAACTACCCGGAACTCCCGGCGCCCGGGGCGCCCCATTACCAATCGGTGCGAGTGGGGAACATGCTGTTTCTATCCGGGGCCACGGCCCGGGACACGGAGGCGGAGTACGGCGACATGGCCGCGCAGACCGATGTGATCCTAAAGCGGATAAAGTTCATCTTGGAGGCCGAGGGTGGGACCCTGGACAACATCGTTAAGATCACCAGTTTCGTGACGGAGATCTCCCATGAGGCCGGAGCGGCTACCCACGAAGTGCGAACCAAATACTTCGGAGACAATCTGCCAGCTAGCACACGCGTCCAGGTCGCCGGGCTGGTGGAACCGCATCTGAAGATAGAAATCGAGGCTACGGCCATATTGCCCGGTTAGGGGCCGGGCCTACGGCAAAATCGTTGCGGCGAGCGGCCCCGGCCTTCGACATGCTCAGGACGAACGGACAGTAGCGCTGCTACAGTTCGGGTCGAGCTTGTCGAACCACATGATTAATCGAAAACCAGAGACTGATGAGGGCGGCCATCCACTGGCGCCCCTCATTGAGCAACCAGGCCACCGTAGGTATCCGGCCGGCGGTCCCGGAAGAATTGCCAGGTTTCCCGTACCTCCCGGATCTCGTCAAGATCCAGATCGGCGACAATCACTTCATCTTTGTCCCGGGAGCCTTGGGCGACGATTTGGCCTCGCGGGTTACAGAAGTAGGACCGCCCGTAGAATTCGCCCATGTCCCAAGGCTTTTCCCGCCCAACCCGGTTGATCGCGCCGACGAAATAACCGTTGGCCACCGCCTGCGCCGGTTGTTCCAACTCCCACAGGTGGTCCGATAATCCGGTAACCGTGGCGGAGGGATTGAAAACAACCTCCGCACCGTTCAACCCCAACTCCCTGAAGCCCTCAGGGAAGTGCCGGTCGTAGCAGATGTAGACGCCGATCTTCCCGACCTGGGTGGTGAATACCGGATAGCCGCAGTTGCCCGGCTTGAAATAGAACTTCTCCCAAAAGCCGGGAGGAAGATGGGGAATGTGGTTTTTACGGTACTTCCCCAAATAGATGCCATCGGTATCCAACACCGCCGCCGTGTTGTAATACACGCCGGGTATAGTCTCTTCGTAAACCGGCACTACCATCGCCATTCCGTGTTTCTTGGCCAGTTCCTGCATCAGTCCCACTGTGGGTCCGCCGGGAACGGCCTCGGCCATCGCGTACCATCTCTTGTCTTGCTCGGCGCAGAAGTAGGGACCGTTGAAGATTTCCTGCAAACAAAGGACCTGCACTCCCCTGCCGGCCGCCTCTTCGATGAGAGCGAAGTGCTTCTCCAACATGTACTTCTTCGACCGGTCCACATCGTCGGCGGGTTCATCGCCCATTCCGGCCTGGATGAGTCCCGCTCGGACCACTCTAACCATGCCGCCTCCAGAAGATCCGAAATTACCGGTTAGTGCAGAACGCCATGCGTCTCATCACTTTCCCAATGACCACATAAAAGGAGAGATTAAAACAAACCGGCAGGTACCGCCTCGCAGGACGCCTAGCTCTTCGTCGCCAGGTTGACCAGAAGGTAGAGCCCCGCCCCCAATACACCGCATATCGGGAAGGTCAGCACCCACGCATACACGATACCTTTGGCCACGCCCCATCGCACCGCCGAGATGCGCCGGGTGGACCCCATGCCCAGGATGGTTGAGGTAATAACATGGGTGGTGCTGACTGGTATGCCGATCCGCGTTGCCACTTCGATAACGGTGGCGGCGGCGCTTTCCGCAGCGAAGCCATGAACGGGTCTCATGGTGATGATACGCACTCCCAGCGTGCGTATTACCCGCGACCCCCCGAAATAGGTGCCCAATGCCATAACACTGGCCGAAAGCAGAATTACCCAGAAGGGAATTTCGAAGGTTTCCAGATTGTAGGCCCTGCTCACAAAAAGGGCCAGGGTAATTATTCCCATGGTCTTTTGAGCATCATTAGAGCCATGGCTGAAGGCCATGGCCGCCGCAGTCCCGATCTGCAGCTTACTGAAGACTGACGTTACCATCGCCGGACTTACGTGGCGGAACACCCAATAGATGGTCAGCATTATGGCGAACCCGCCGGTCAGCCCCAGCAGGGGCGAAAAGGCCAGGCCCAGGACGATCTTCATGATGCCCGACCCTACCAGCACGCCGGTGCCGCCATGCGCGATCCCCGCCCCGGCCACACCGGCGATAAGACTATGGCTGCCGCTGACCGGCAGACCCATACGGCTAGCCAGAAATACCCAGGCTGCCGCAGCGGCCACCCCACCCGCCACAACCACCAGCGTGACGGAATCAGGGTCGACGACTCCCTTGCCGACGGCCTTGGCGACTGCCGTCCCGGACAAAGCTCCCAGAAAGTTCATCACACCGGCCATGGTGACGGCAACCAACGGGGACATCACCCGGGTGGATACCACGGTGGCAATGGCGTTTGCCGCGTCGTTGAACCCGTTGGCGAAATCGAAGGCAAGGGCGATCAATATTACCGCGATCAGGAAGGTCAATGACGTGGAATCAATCACCGGTCAAAACGGGCATCCGCACCTCCCACCAAATATGATGAAATCAGATCGACCTCTTCGGCGGCAAATCTCTTACGGTTGGCCTGCCGGCAACCACTGAACCTTCCCATAGACCATTCCGCGAAGTTCGGACCTGCCGCTCTTGTAACGCCCGCCAAGACTAGGAGTGTTTCAGCACTATTCCTTCCAGGATATCGGCGGCGTCTTCCGCCCTATCGGTGGCCTGTTCAAGATCGTCGTAAATGTCCCGCCACTTCAAAATCATCATCACATCGAAGCCATTGCTAAACAGTTCGCCTTTAGCCCTGCTGTGTACGCCATCAGCTTCGTTTTCCAACCGGTTAATCTCAACGACTCGGGGTAGGATATCTTTTAACATTGTGCCTCTGGTCGATAGCATAGCCACCGCCTGCTCCAGTTCATCGGCGCATTGAACGATGATGGCGGCCAATAGACGGGCAGACTCGGTGGATGCTTCGATGTGATATTCCATGGTGTACTGAGCTGCCTCGTCCATGGCATCCACCACGTCGTCCAAGCTCCCGGCCAGGGCCAAGATGTCTTCCCGGTCGATTGGGGTCACAAAAGTCCGGTGTAGAGACCGCGTAATGTCATGGATGATCCGGTCTCCGAAATCTTCCAGATCCTTGATCTCCTGGACTTTGGATTCAACATTCTCATAGTTTTCCATCAAGTCCTGTAACCGGCGCGCCACCTGTTGGATGTTCATCGCGCTTTGATGCAGCAGGAAAAAGAACGTATTTTCTTTTGGCAAGAATGAGAGTTTTTGTCGAAAGACGTCAGGTATTGCAAGTCGCACGGTCAACCTCGCAGAGTTTTGGATAGTAGCGAGAGCGGAATGGATAGAACCGGTGAAGAGTAAAAATATAAGAAGAACGAGGGATAAAGCAGTTGACTCGGAGCATTGAGGGAGATGTCACATCTAATATCTTACACCCGCGTCACGTCATTATGTAAAGGATCGGCGAAAAGACATGGACGAATGTTTTACTCGGTGACCGCACGACATTCCTGGCTTTACCTGCCGGGGAAATCTGTCTGGCAAGGTCGTGATTTGAGCGATCTTCCTAATGAATGTATAATTTGGCCGCCTTAGGCATGATTGACACCAAGCGCCAGTACGCGTTGGAAAGCCGCTATCACCTAATCTAACCTTTCAGCAGTGCCGGAAAGCGCCCTCCCTGCCCGGGAGGTCATGGAGATGCTACTTGCTGATCCACTGTCGATTCCGTTTGGAACAGGTTAAAGCTTATTGGTGGGCCAAGGCCCCTCGATTTACCGCCTGGAACCGGGCAAACTGATAGAGAACCGGCCACAGCCACCCAGAACCCCGAGGAGGCGTAGGCCGCCCACGTCTCATTGGACAGACCGGATTCTCCGTTTCCAGGTCTTAGGACGGGGCGCTATCGGTTCGATCGGATTCCTTGCCGTCCTTCTTGGACTTAGATTCACGATCATTCAAATTGTCGGCGTCCTCAAACCAGACCCGCCCGAGCCTGAAATCGAAAGCGTCAACCTCGAAAACGTCGTGCCCGGCGAAGAAATCGTTGTCGCCGGCCAAAACCTGGAACTTGTAACCGAGGCCCGCTTGATCGGACCTAGCGACGAGCAAATTTTCTTTTTGCCAGTCGACGGCAACAAGATTATGGTCAATGTGCCCCGAGGCGTCGCGGAGGGTTCGTATATTTTGGAGTTCAGCCGCAAGAAAGACGAGCCTCCCGTCAGGGCGGGAAATATAGAGGTCGTTCTCCCCACTCCCACAACTACGCCTCATCCCACCCCTACTCCGGGATTAAAGCCGGTCAACCCTTCGGTCAGGGTCCCCACCCATACTCCAATCCCGCCAACGATAATATTCGCCAACCTCAATTGGGACACCGCTCGCCAGCAGAACGCTATCGCCCGGTTCGTTGTCGAAAACGGCTACGGGTACCCGACAGATACGATTCCAGACCTTCCTGGCGGGGCAGGAGACGTTTGGAAGAGCCTTGTCAACGGCAACATAAATGTAAATTTGGAGGTCTGGTTGCCTAACCTTAGAGAGGAATGGGAGAAGGCGTTAGAGGCCGGGTCAGTGATACCGTTGGGCAAAAGCCTAGATGTGACGTGGCAAAGTGGATTCGTAGTTCCCACTTATATGATTGAAGGTGACCCCACTACCGGGGAGACGCTAGCCCCAGGACTCACAACCGTCCACGATTTACGGAACTACGCCGGGATATTCGCCCTGCCCGACAGCGGTGGCAAAGCGGTGATGTGGAACTGCCCGCCCATCTGGGGGTGCGCGAATATAAACGAGGGGCAGGTGAGTGCCTATGGCCTTAACGATGTAATAGAACTGAGGAATCCAGGCTCAGAGGAGGAGCTTTTTAACAAGGTCCTCCTGGCTACCGAAGAAAAACTAGCTTGGTTGGGATACATGTGGAGTCCGACCAAGGCTGGTTCAACTTTGGACCTTACGAGGCTGGTTGAGCCAAACTGCGGCGTCGGCCAAAACCCGGAGGACGGATGTGGCTATGACGACTCACGGGTAAGGATTGCGGTGCATCCGAGCTTGGTTGCCGAAGCTGCCGATCTGGTCAAGTTGTTCCGAAAATGGGACTTCAAAGAGTCCACGCTGTTCGTGGCGGAGGGATGCTTCGAAGAGACTGGTGGAAGTTTCGAGAAAGCGGCTGTGTGCTATTTGAAAAAGGAACAGGCCGTTTGGACCCAATGGGTGACTAAAGATGCCGCACAGAAAGTTCGCGAGGCGCTGAACGCCCCTTAGTCCGACTAACCTGGAAATCCGTTGCCGAACCCTGCTTCCCGGGCCGCCCAAGCCCCCGCTACTCTGCCGCTGAATAGGGCGGGCCCCAGCATTGTCCCCTCCAGTCCAGCTTTGCCATTGATGTGGCCCCCGGCCATCCCCGCCAGTTCCCCCGCCGCGAATAATCCGTCGATGACACGGTAGTTCTTGTCCACAACCTGACAGCGCAGGTCGGTTTTAACCCCGCCGAAATTCTTCCGGGCCAGGGGTCCGTAGTTCAGAGCGTAGAAAGGCGCTTGCTCAATCTTCTGCCGCCCCGCCATTGGTCTGCCAAAGTCCGGGTCTTTTTCCAGGCCGCTATCTATGTGGGAGTTGTAGCGGTCGATGGTATCTTTCAAGGTTTCCACTGTCACGTCCATATCCTGGGCAAGTGCTTCCAATGTGGACCCGCGTTTGACGTAAGGCGAGACTTCCAGAAGTTCAGCCACCTTTTCGTAGTCCCGCACCGAGATGCCTTCTTGGTAATAATAAGGATCGCTGACGATCACGTGCTCTCGCATGGCCCCATCGATGATTGCCCAACACTGGGCCGGCTCCTGGGCCATTATGGCCCTGGTTCCCGACCATCCACCAGTCATCTCTTCGTTGTGGAACCGATGTCCCTGCATGTTCACCCAAACCGCATCTGACATCCCCCTTATCACTAGGCCCCTTCTCTGGTTCGGGTCCCGGTGGTCGGGTATGGCGAAGCTGTAGAACCAGATATCACCCATGTGAGTCAGGATACCACCAGCCTCTTGCACAACATGGTGGCCATCTCCCTTGGCCCCGACGTGGGAGCCTTCCAGGATCCGATGGTCTCTAAGATCGGGACGGTGCTCCAGTACCATGTCCAAGTTTGACGCAAAACCGCCGGTTCCCATGACGATCGCTTTGGCGAAATACTCCTGTGATTGTCCCGTCTCCAGGTTCTCCGTCCGGACGCCAACCGCCCTTCCATCTTCCACGATGAGCTCTTGAACGGCGGTGGAAGTGATCCAAGACTCAATACCCCGGCTCAGCGCCGTGGCGTAAAGAGCGTGCCAGAGACCGCCACCGCCCCCCTCGGGCCGATGCCAACGAGGAACGCTGTTGCCCTCATTGGGGTTCACTCCGACCCAGTTGACCCCGCGATCCTTGGCCCATTCGTACAGCTCCCGGCAGGATTGCTCAACGTAGAAGCGAACCCACTCTTCGTCGGCCGAACCCTGTCCCCAACTGACCCAATCGTTAAACGCCAGGTCGTGGCTGTCCTGGATTCCCTTCTCCCGCTGAAGCGGCGTATCCACGATGCAGCAACCTCCCCCGGAGATCGCGGCCGCGCCGCCTAGGTGATCTTCCTTTTCCAAAACTATTACCTGGGCGCCGGCTTCCTTTGCCTCAATGCTGGCGGCTACGCCCACCGCACCGGATCCCACCACTAATACGTCTGTCTGAATGCTCTTTTCTGCGCACACTCTGGCGAACCCTCTAGAAATATTTTGGTGCCTGATAATGCCTCGGCCAACGAGTATACCACCGTCACGGTCCAATACGTCTGGCAACGCTAAGATGCAACATGAGTCTCTTAACCCACGCCATTGATACCCCGGCGCAAGACTCTTCCGGGAAGCTCCCCAGTGTGCTCACCAGTCTCAATGACAACTTTTCCGTTTACAACCACCGTGGAAATCCCCTTGGCATACTGGTGAGGGTCGTCGTAGGAAGCCATTTCGCCGATCTGATCCGGGTCGAACACTGTGATGTCGGCCCAGTTGCCTTCGATTAACTTCCCCCGGTCGTACATCCTCAGAGCATCGGCCGATCCTCCCGTCATTTTGTGAACGGCCAGTGGCAGCGAGAGGATTCCCAAGTCACGGACGTAGTGGCCCAAAACCCGGGCGAACGTCCCGTAGAACCGGGGATGGGGCCTGCCTTGACTGGTAATACCATGGATAGCCAGAGAATTACCGTCGGATCCTATCATCACCATCGGCGAGCGCAATATTGCCTGCACGTCATCTTCCGACATCGAAGTAACCACGATCCGGGTATGTCCTTGGTCGGCCGCGAGAACTTCGCAAGCGGCCGTGAGCGGGTCGCACTCGCGCTCCAAGGCGACCTCCTCGATGGTGTGGCCGGCGATCTCAGGCTGGTTGGGAGAGATGGCGATGCGCACGGCGTCCCAAGACGCTATCCGGCCGAAATTGGTTAATCCGTCGCGCTGGATATCATCCCTCATACGCTCGATGGCTTGAGGGTCCACCAGCCGCTCCAGCATGGCCTCGATCCCACCGGCCTGGACCCACAGGGGCAGCAGGTTGCGCAGAGGGTTGGTCCCGGCAGTGTAAGGATATTGGTCGCAATGAACGTCTACCCCCCGTTCTTTGGCCGCGCCGATGCGCCCCAGCAGCTCCTCGGTCCGGCCCCAGTTGTCCAAGCCGGAGAGTTTTATGTGGGCGATCTGAACCCGCACACCGGTGGTCTCGCCAACGGAGATAGCCTCGTCTATGGCCTCGAGGACATGATTCGCTTCGTCCCTGATATGGGATGCGTAAGTGGCGCCCCGTTGTTTCAGAACTCGAGCTAGCGAGGCGAGTTCGTCAAAATCGGCGTAGTTTCCCGGAGCGGTAAACAGCCCGCAAGACATCCCCAACGCTCCCGCGTCCAACGCCTCTTCCAGGAGCGATTCCATCCTAGATAATTCTTGGGCGGTAGGAGCCCTATCCTCCATCCCCATCGTCATCAACCGGAGCGTGGCGTGGCCCACTTGCATAACGGTGTTCACCGATGTTTGGGGGAAGGTGTCCATATAGTCGGCGAAGCTGGTCTCCCGGAAACTCAGCCAGGGCGCTCCGGCGGCTAGGAAGTCCTTGAGCTTGTCAGCCTGGCCGGGCAATACCGGAGCCGTGGAATAGCCACAGTTGCCTACCACTTCAGTGGTTACCCCCTGCCGGATCTTACTTTCCGCCTGGGGATTAAGGGGAAGGGTGAAGTCGGAGTGGGTGTGAATATCGATAAACCCCGGCGCCACCACCTGCCCCGAGGCATCGATAACCGTAATAGCTTCTCGACCGGCGCAATCCCCGATCGTCACGATCCGTCCGCCGCTGACCGCCACGTCAGCCCGGCGAGCCGCCGCGCCGGTGCCGTCAATCACCTCTCCGCCACGAATCAGCAGATCATCCATTTAACTTGGTCCTCCATTGGCCCAACGACGACATCGTTACGGGCCTGTATACGCCGGGTAATCCATGGGTTTTTATGTCTTCAGTCACAAACGCTTGCCAAACCTATTTAGGTTATGCTACAATAGTTTTAATGCCTCAACAAAAGTTGGGGCCTCTTTTTTTGTAACGAGCGTTTGGCCCCGAGTGATGTAGGCCCCCTCAAGTACGCCAAACACCGGTACACCCAGCTCAGGCAGATAGCCTCCGCGCAGAATCGGACCCAGGTGGAAGATGGTAAGACCCAACTGGTACGCGGAACATCCTCAAGCTTGCACCTGCGCTCAGTGTCAGGAGAAGCGGACCTTTGCCACCCAAAACCCCGGTAAGATCGGCCGCAACGAGAGATGCCCCTGTGGCAGCGGCAGAAAGTACAAAAGGTGTCACGGAAAATAACCGCCCGGTCCCCATCCTAATTATAGCGGCCTAAGCAGGCCGCCCTCCGGACTCCCTCTAGGCAACCTGCCCAATCAGACGTCCGGCCAGGAATCCCAAGGCCACGGCGCCCAAACCCGCCGCCAGGCTCCCAAAGAGATTAAGCAAGGCCATCAGCACCGAGCCGTTCTGCGCCAACCGGAAGCTGTCCCACATCAACGTGGCGAACGTCGTATAGCTGCTGATGAATCCCACGGCGAGAAGGAGCTGCAACCCGGTTGGGTACGGGGACCTGGCCAACCACAACGACAGCAACAACCCCAGCGCAAAGCTCCCGGATACGTTCACGGTCAGAAGACCGATCTGGCCGGTCAAACCGATGCGCACAGCCAATAATTGCAGCAAATAACGCGTCAGCGCGCCGCCGGCGCCCCCCAGCATCACCAAACCAGCTTCTTTCAATTCTTACCCTTCCCTTGGCGGATATCCAAGCATACGGGACGGTGTTTCAACAGGGTGAACGTTATCACAATTGGACTTGACCCGGGCGGCTCGCCGGGATGACTGGGAGCAGACTGTGGTCTATACTTGACCGATAGCTTCAGATTCGTAAAGGACGGGCCGATAATGGTAGAAGCTGACAACAAGATATTGCTGGACTGGGACGCTTTGGAAGTGGGTGAAACGTTCGAGAAATACGAATATGTTTTGACCCAAGAGATGATTGATACATATCGCAAAGGGGTTATGGACCCCGAAGCCGGCTTTCCCACCATCGCTCATAAAGTGGACGTCAAACAGTACAACGCCAAGTACCGGGACAACGGATCGGTCAACGCCAGATGCGCCTTCTATTGCTACAGCCCTCCCATTGCCGGGAAGAAGATAACCGTTAGGGCGTGGATCTCGGACAAGTACTTGAGAAGGGGCAAGAACTACATCGTGACGGAAGCGGTCTCCGTGGATGAAGATGGGCGGTTGATCGACCGGGTCATCACCCATGAACTGAAGCAACCGTCTGAGGTAGGCAAAAAATGGGGGAGCTAAGCCGGAATTATCAGATCGACGACGATATCACGCCGATCGTTAAGGAAATGACCCAAGGGGCCATCAATCTCTTTGAGGGAAGCGCCGGTGAAACCGGTCCGTCTCAATTTACCGACGAAGCCACCGCCAGGGACGTTCTAGGTACCGAAGGGACTGTCGCGTCGGGCCGAATGTCACTCACCTTTGCTATCGAGATGCTGAGAAGGTATTTTGGCGCCGATGTGTTCAACCACAGTGGGATGGTCGACCTAAGATTTCTAAGGCCGGTTCGCCCCGGAGACACCATCACCTTCTCCGGCAAGATTTCCGGGATATCCCGGGAGGCCAACGGTAGTAAAATCTCGGTCGCAATCACCGCACAGAACCAGAAAGGCGACACGACAGGCGTGGGTCAGGGCAGCGCCATCGTACCCAACGCCTATTTGCCGCCCGAGGATTAACTCTCGTAAAACCGGGAGACGGAAAAACCCGCTAGTTGCCTATCCAGCCAGTCTCCGACATGTCCAGCACCACTCCGTTGGGACCGCTAATCTTGACCTCGGCATTGCTCCTGGCCGGTCTGCCTGGAGGCGCTCCACCACCGGTACTTGCTCCTGCGGCCACGGCCTTGGCTGGTGAGAGCATCTTTGCCCCAATCTTCAACGCCTTTTCAGAATATTCTTCTACGTCGTCCACCACGAAGCCGATATGGTGGATACCTTCGAAACCGGCCCCGCCTTCGCCCACGTCGGCGTCGCCGTCGGCTTTACAGCTTCGGATAGTCAAGTTCATCTCGCCGTCGCTGAGATACACGTGGCTATCACCACTGCGGCCGACCTCTTCCATACCGAACAGTTCCATGTAAAAGGCTGCGACTTTTTGCGGGTCTTTAGCAGTCATCGCGATGTGTTTAATCTTTGGCATAACTCCTCCTCGATTGAATCACCCCGTGCCACCTGTCGCTACAGCCGGACTTTTTCATATCTATCAACAGCCTGATTGTAGTCAGCAACACAACAAGCGTCAACATCTTTCTCTCGATTGTGCTATAGAGATAGCCTTGTTTCTCTAACGAGGTTGCGAGGGTGCCCAGTAAATAAATGAGGCGAACGAAAATTCCCGAAATGCGACGGCACTCGGCAAGTTAAAACAGGCCTGCCATACTGCTAATCGAGCTTGACTGAGCCTTTTACTCTGAAATATACTAGGCGCGTTGCGGATATCCGCAATATAGCTTGTTTCAAAAGACCTGGATCTATTAACAAACCGAGGTAAGAGAATTCAGATGAAGCGTGTCCTTAGAGCAATCCCTGTTTATCTACTAATTTCGATAGTCACCTTTGCTTTCGTCGCTTGCGCTGGAGCGGGTGGGCTGCAAGGCCCACCCGGAGACCCAGGACTGCCCGGAAATCCCGGAAGCGCAGGCAATCCCGGACTACCCGGACTACCCGGCCTCGACGGCCCCCCTGGCCCCGCAGGCCCTCAAGGGTCGCGCGGCCCCCAGGGCGAGCGAGGATCTTCCGGACCAACCGGCGCTTCGGGAGCTCCCAGTTCCGCATATCCGGTAGCAATCATGCTTTCCCCGAATGAAGTCGAAGAAGGACGGCCCAAGATTAAGGTCTTTGGTTCCGGCTGGCAGAACGAGGAGGCGGTGACCGTAGAGGTATATGGACCCGACGGGTACCACGTCTTCATCGGCGGCGCCGTAGCAGACGCTTCGGGCACCTTTGAGGTTGAGATCAGACCTCGAAAACGGGAGAGGGAAGGCGGGCCGCTGAAGCCGGGTCTGCACGGCGTGGTCGTCCTTGGCAGCAAAAACGGCGGGGCCAGCGCTACGTTAATGGTCACTGCCAAGCCCGAGGGCTAAGAGACGGCGCGTCTGGGGAAACTAGGATAGTCTAGATACCTTACAAAATCGGTCCTTCGTAAGTTGCTTTAACAAGTCGGCCACCCGTCGCAATGACGGGTGGCTAATTTTATGCCCTCTGTTAACGACCCATCCCCACCCTGCAAACCATCAGTTAGGCGATTGCCATTCCGGCCACGGAAAGGATTCTGGGTATGAGGAGACACCAGCTCCACCCGAGGTTTCTCGTCCCTACGCTCTTCGGAATGACGTGGCGTCAGACGCGGCAACGTTGCACGACATCGGAGTTGCAGGTATGGCCAAGCCCGAAGCCGGTGTGAAGGGTCTCATGGTATGGGCGGGCGCAAAGCCGACGTGACGGGTCAAAAGGTAAGGGCAGGCCCAAAGCCGGCTTGAAAGGTCACCGGGTAGGGCCAGGCGCTAAGCGGGGAGTGAAGGGTCGCAGGCAAAAGAAAAGGGCCACCTGCTTGCGCGGGTGGCCCAAATTTCCGTGATTAATCTGGTGGTGGTTACTTGTCCAACCACACCTGCTCTAAACGCCGTGCCTGGGAATACTGGCCGGAGAAGTGCTCGTCAGGAACGTTCTTTACGTAGTTCCAATGAACCGGGAAACGAGCTGGCCAGAACAAGGGCAGGTAAGGCAAGTCGTCATAAAATAGGTCTAAGGTCGTTTTGGTCAGGGTCTGCAACTTGGGAATATCCGAGGTAACGCGCATCTGGCGCATCAGATCATCAAGAGTTTCGTTGCAGTAACCGATGATGTTCTCGACGGGGACCTCACCGCAGAAGGTCGCTTCGTCCAGCCAGTCGAAGGGATGATCGACGCGGGCGGAGCCCGAGGAGCCAGCCTCGAAGAGCCAGTCCGCCGAGTTATGCTTCTCTACCCAAGCGCCGCTTTCCTGGACATCCAGCGTCAGCCGGATGTTCAAAGTGTCCCGCAGCAAGAACTCTACCAATGGGCAGAGGGCATCCCGGTATTCGGAAGTGTCGCGGCACAGGGCTTTGACTTCAAAGCCGTCGGGGAACCCGGCCTCGGCCATCAAAGTCTTGGCCTGGGCAAGCTCGGCCTCCTTGTCAGGACCGGGTAGGGCAAAGCCAGGTTTAGTGGCCAGGTCCTCACGAGTCGTCACACCGAAGGTCTTCGAGGGCATATAGTCGCCCATTATGCAGTTCTCAAGAGCACTGCAGATATCGTCTCGATTTATAGCCAAGTTGATAGCCTGGCGTACCCGTTTGTCCTGCCAGGGGCCTTCTTCCCTCCAGTTCCACTTTAGGCCCCGCAGCACCGGGTGTTGGCCGGGATAAAACGTGATTTCGCCAGGGTGACGATCGGCTACAACTTGCAGGTTTGCGGCATATAGGCCATGGCTGCTACCCATCAGTATCATGTCGATCCGGCCGGCTTCGAATGCCGCCAACTTGGCCGCCACATCCCGGATGATAAAGGTTTCGATACCGTCTAGGTAGGGAAGTCCGTCTTTGAAATACTGGTCGTGGCGATCATACTCAAGCTTCTCGCCCACTAGGTGGTCCGTCAGACGGAATGGGCCGGTTCCAACGGGATTATCCAACGAGCCTATTTCATCGTAGTCTGCTTCGGTGTACATCATTGGCTCTTGCAGGCCCATATTGGCCAGGAACAGTCCATCGGGCTGAGTCAGATTTACGATGAGCGTCGTTTCGTCAGGGGTTTCAACGGATTCGAGGAGGCTGACACCCCCGACACTGACCCGTTCATGGGGAGGCCGGTTCTCGGTCTCCGAGGCCAATGTTTCCAACGTGAACTTTGCATCGGACGACGTCCATGGGTTCCCGTTGTGGTTAATCACACCGGATGCCAGATTAAAGGTAAATTTCTTGCCGTCAGCGCTTACGTCCCAGGACTCGGCCAAGTCGGGGCCAAGGTTCACAAAATCGGGGTTCTGCAAAGCGAGTAACTGATTGAAAATGGGCCCTGATGCTGTAGTCTCGTCCGTCGCGGAACGCACGTCCATCCTGAAGTGAAGAGGGCTGCGCCGGTGCGCCTGCCTAAGGACGCCCCCTCTCTTAATGATGTCAGTGGGAACGGGTACCGAAGTGGGTTTTGCCGCGTCCGGAGCCTGGGCCCCAGTCTTGAACCCTCCCGCAGTCGTCTCGGATGCCGGGGCCTTCCTCTGAGGGGCGACCGGCTGGGCGGGGTCCGCCGCTGCTGCCGCCGCTGCCGGCTGCTGGGGCGCCGATTTCCCTTGAGGCGCCGCTTGTTGCTCCGAAGCCCCACAAGCGATGACCAACGTTAGGATCGCTACAACGGCTCCGAGGAACGCAACCCGTCTCGAATAATTACGAATCATGCCAATTTACCTCTCTAAAAAATCGAGCCTGTGCCATCAAATCCTCGAGAGTACGAACCATAGACTAATAGACCTTCTTTTCGAGGCTGTGGCGTTGCAAGAATAAATGTCCCGGTAGCTACATGTCAATCCCTTGCCGCCGGTGCGTAATCTGGGAGCATGCCAGGCAGTCCCGCCTTTCTAACCGGAGCCATTAGCCGGTGTCCGGCGTCTTACGCGAAAGCACCATAAATAGCTCTCTATCTGATGAGTCGTTCGTTATTTCGATACGTCCGGTTGACGTATTTGGATTCTCGGCACAGAGCCCAGTATTCGTGGTAGAGTTACGCCAAGGTCACAGTACTGGAATACTGCAGTTGATACCGCAAATGGCAGGGAAGAGAGCGTAACAGTGCGCAAATATGCGGCCCAACGGCTCGCGCTAGGGATTCCTACCATTCTTGGCGCGGCTATCCTCATCTTCGTCATCATGCGGGTGGTGCCCGGTGACGTGGCCACCTTGATCGCCATCGGGGGTTCCGAGGGTGAAGAACAGATCAGCGCCGCGGCAATAGAAAAGATGCGCGACACCCTGGGTTTGAACCAGCCCCTCCACATGCAATTCGCCAACTGGATGTGGGACTTGGCCCACTGGGACCTTGGCCGGTCGTTGTGGACCAGGCAACCGGTCAAGGAGTTGCTGATTCGCCGTTACCCCCTGACATTACAGCTCTCGGCAATGGCCCTATTACTTTCCTGGTTAATTGCCATCCCCATAGGGATTTTAACGGCGGTTAAGCAGGACACTCCGCTAGACTACATACCACGCCTTGTCAGCATCGTTGGATTGGCCATTCCCAACTTTTGGCTTGGCATCCTGGTGATGACCTACCTGGCGGCGATCCTAGGTTGGGTACCGGCTTTGACTTACTCCGTGCCATGGAAGGACCCTGTGGAGAATTTCTCCCAACTCATGCTTCCAGCAGTGGTGCTGGGGACCGCCCTGGCGGCTCTTCAGACACGGATGACGCGGACCACGATGTTAGAAGTCCTGAGGGAGGACTATATTCGAACGGCCAACGCCAAAGGTTTAAGCAGCCGGACTGTTTTGTGGCGGCATGCTCTTAAGAATGCGGCGATCCCCGTGATTACCATCTCCGGGGCTCAGCTAGGCGGGCTTATCAGTGGATCCTTGGTGACCGAAGTTGTTTTCAACCTGCCCGGATTGGGGGCGGCCACGGTAGACGCGGTTAGATTGCGTGATTATCCGGTGATTCAGACTCTCGTTCTCTTTATAACCGTGGCCCACATTATCGTGAACCTGGGCGTGGACCTCCTGTACGGTTTCCTAGACCCCCGAATTAGGTTTGCTTAACTACTTAGATCACCCGGTGAACGAATGGAAGTAGAGCCGAGAGCGCCATCGACACAAAACGTCCTGAATCTCCGCGGAGCCAGGTGGCAATATCAACGGGCCTGGTTAAGAAGATTCGTTATCTACAAACCCCTAGGCGCTGTTGGGGCCGGAGTTGTCCTGTTGATGTTCTTCCTCAGTATCTTCGGCTCGTTTCTAACCCCCTACAACCCCATTGACATGGACTTTCTAGCCCGCTTGGAGAGTCCAAATCTCAGACACCCCTTAGGAACCGACCTATTTGGCCGTGACGTGCTGAGCAATATTATCGGCGGGGCCAAGATTTCCATATACGTGGGATTCGCCTCCGTGATTCTCGGCACCGGATTCGGAGCGATCTGGGGACTAACGAGCGGCTATGCGGGTGGAAAATTCGACATGTATAGCCAGCGCCTCATTGACATCCTGCAAAGCATACCGACCCTGGCATTAGCCCTGGTGATTGTGGCCTCATTGGGCTCTAGTCTGAACAACATTATCGTCGCCATCAGCATTGGACTCATTGCCACTTCGGCACGGGTAGTGCGGGCGTCGGCAATCTCCATAAGGAACATGGACTACATCGCTGCGGCAATCTCCACGGGAGCCGGTTGGCGCCGCATAGTATTCAGGCACGTCCTACCTAATTCCTTGCCTCCCTACCTGGTCGTCGCCACCGCCGGCCTGGGCATAGCTATTTTGCAGGAGGCATCCCTAAGTTTCTTGGGAGTTGGCGTGCCGCCGCCTCATCCATCATGGGGCCGGATGTTGTCAGGTATGGGCCGGGATTATTTGACTATTGCCCCGTGGCTGTCCTTGGCGCCCGGCATCGCCATCGTAGTTGTAGTGTTGGCGTTCAACCTTGTTGGAGACGCCTTCCGGGACATGTTTGATCCCCGCCTTAGAGGATCGGAACGTCGCTAGTGCGGCATCCAGTTAATTGTGATGGATGCAAATCACCCCCATCCTAACCTTCCCCCGTCGAGGGGGAAGGAATTTGCCCTCCCCCCCTTTACGGGGGAGGGTTAGAGAGGGGGTGCTGGTTCATGCATCAAAATCATCTCGAGACAGTACTAGCATCGCCCGCGCCCTCAAGATAGAACAACCCTATCCCCATGATCTTGCGGTTCTTCGTCTACTAAACGCGCCCTGAAGTTAGGTTTGGTTACAGGCTTAACAAGGGCCGCAGGTCTCGAACGCTCTTCAAAGACTCCAAGTCCCAGATCGCGGCGATGAGCTGGTCCGTCCTCTCTTGGCCGAGAACTCCGGTTAACAGGTCCCTCTCCTTTGCTTCCACTTCGTCGCTGGTTAATGGGCTTTCCATGGCTCCCCTGACCACCACCACATGGTCGCGAAATTCCCGGCCGTCTTTGGTGGTGAACTCTATGACACCCTGGCGTGGGCTTTCCGGGGTCACCAGGGAAGGGTCTGCCCGCACCTCGATACGGCTGGTAATTTCGACAACTTTGGGGTCATTCATGCGCTGCACGTCATGCCCTGCTTCGAAGGTCAAGTCACCGTCTAGCAAAGAAACGGCCAACAGATACCGCATGTTGATATCCGGCATGGACTGCTCGGCTCCGGTCAGACGGTTCTCTCCGTTGGCGGTAACCGCCACCATGTGTTCAAAATCATCGGGCCCAACTCCGTGCTCGCGCATGATGTTCAGCAAGGCGTCCAGCGGCGCCTGGATGGGGGGACCCGACGCAGTAACGCTTGATGTTCGTCAGCATCACCTCATAACGGCTGCCCAGTTCGTTCAGCAGGGCCGCCCGGTCATGATTGACGGTGTAACTATCGAAGAGGTTGTTGAATCCCTCGAAGACGTCCCATACTCCGGTGAACCCGGCCTCCACCATAGTCGCAGAGGTCACGCCGCTGCGAGCCGGCATACCCGCGAAGTCAAAGGCCTTCTCGATGTGGTCCACGTCGGTTTGCCAAGATGTTATGCCCGAGGCCTGCTGGGAGGTGTAGGACAGAAGGTGCCGGATCTGGACCGGGTTCAGGTCGGTGCAGCCGCTGGGCGCCGCCGCCGCGCCGAAGACTCCGCCCATGGCGTGACTGGCGAAGCCTCGCCCGCGGTCGCCCTCGAAGGGATCCTTGGGGCGTAGCGCCCGCATCACCCGGCTGCCCACATCGTAGCCCAGCACCACCGACTTGAGCAAGGTTTCTCCGCTACAATCATTCTTCTCCCCCATCGCCAGGGCTGCCGGCACCACGGCGCAGCCCGGATGGGTCCCCGATGGTGCATGGGAATCGTCGGTTTCATCGGCATGGGCCAGGATGCCATTGGCCAAAGCGGCGGAAACGGCGTTGGTTATCAGGGAGGAACCGACGACTTGGGCTTGCGGCGTTCCACCCTGCATCTCGGCATATTTGATGGCCAACCGGCCTGGCTCCAGCGTCGTTCCGGAAACCATCGCGCCGATGGTGTCCAGAATATGGTGTTTGGTCTTTAACGCCACGTCGGCGGGCACCGGCGCGGTGCGGGACTCGACCATGTATTCGCTCAATATTCCGATGATACTCTCGTCGGAAGACTGCTGGGCGGCCATTTTCAACCCCTCTTAAATATCGTTCCGGAGCACCCGGCCAACGGGCAGCCGGTACCGTGGCGCAGTATATCATGTGATTGAGCCTGGCAGATGGCAAACGAAGTAAGAAACCCGTCTATAACGCCTACGATGGGTGGTATACTGGTGCCGTTGTGTAGCCGTGCCTGTCAGCTATGCGGACCAAGCTAAACCAGAACCGGCAACGAACCCCAGAACCGGTCAGGAGCGAGAATGGACACAGGCCTTAAGGGAAAGACGGTACTCATCACGGGAGCGACTCGCAACCACGGCAGGGCCAGCGCGATCGCGTTTGCCGAAGAGGGCGCCAACCTGCTGTTATGCACCCGTAGCAGCATGGATATGCTGGAAGAAACCGCCCAGTTGGCTTCCAAGAGCGGAGTGCGGGTGGTAACGGGCGCTTGCGATGTCACCGACGAGACTCAGGTCGATGCTTTCGTGCAGATGGGGCTAACCGAGTTCGGGCACATAGACGTTCTGGTCAACAACGCCGCATGGCGGGCCAGAGGCGATCTGCTGTCCATCGACGAAGACCTGTGGCAAACGGCCCTAGGCGTCAACCTCCACGCCCCCTTCCTCACCAGCAAAGCGGTCCTTCCCAACATGGTCCGGAATAATTGGGGCCGGATCATCAACTATTCAGGCATCGCTCCCTTCCGGGGGGCGTCGGGACAGGGGACCCTGAAAATGGCGACCGAGGGGCTGACCCGGGCCATCGCTCAGGAATACGGCCGCTACAACATTACGGCCAACTGCATCGGTCCGGGAAGCATCGCGGTAGCCCGAACTCCGGGGCAGGAGACGGGGCCCGACGAAGGTCATGGACCGTTAAACATCCCGGTTCCCCGCCAGGGCACCGTGGAAGAGTGTTCGGCGGCGGTAGTTTTCCTGGCCAGCGAGCAGGCGTCGTACATAACCGGCCAGAACTACCTGGTCAACGGCGGGGCCTACTTCCATTAGGACATCGAGTCGAAAATTGTTAACGCGCCGCAATCTAACACGGCGGAATAGTTCAAGTACCGAGGAGCAACTTACGTAGATGAACACTGGACTTGAAGGAAAAACCGTACTGGTCGTCGAGTCGGTGAATAACTTCGGCAGGCCCACGGCGGTGGCGTTCGCCAAAGAGGGAGCCAATCTGGTTCTGGCCTCAGCTCAAAGCAGCGAAGATTTGGAGGAAACGGCCCGCCAGGTTTCAGACCAGGGGGTGCGGGTGATTACCGGCGCCTGCGCCACCGGCAACGATTCCCAGTTGAGCCAACTGGCTCAGCGGGGAGTAGCCGAGTTTGGCCACCTGGACGTGCTGGTGAACAACACGATTCTTGCGGTGGCTCCTCAATCTTTTAGCGATTTAACTTTCAACAGCTGGAAACAAAAGATAGAGACTGAACTCCAGGGCTCTTTCTTCATCTGCCAGGGAATCCTGCCCTTGATGGTGGAAAACAATTGGGGCCGGGTCATCAACTACAGCGGCCTGGCGGCCTTCCAGGGTTCCGACGCCGGGTCCAGCGCCTCGGAATTCGGCATAATCGGCCTTACCCGGGGAATAGCCAGGGAATACGGGAAACACAACATCACCGCCAACTGCATCTGTCCTGGTGGGGCCCAGGCCCCCGGAGAATCAGCAGCCCAAGTGTACCCTCCCAGCGAAAGCGACCCGATGCCAAGGTGGGGCAAGCCGGAAGAGATTGCGTACCTGGCCGTAACCATCGCCGCCGAGGACGCGGGTTATCTCACCGGTCAGTGTCTGATGGCCAACGGCGGCAAGTACCTTCTCTAGCCGTTAGCAGTCTCCGCCTTCGACCCCCACCATCTCTCGCTGCTCGAAGGTAGTGGCTACCTGCTGCAGCCCAACCCCATTCGTCGGCGGATGATTCGAGCCGTAGGCGCCTCCCAAACGCTGGAAGTCCCGCGACCGCTGGGCCAGGTGCCTTCGGAAGTAAATGACCACCGTGTCGAGCGTGCTTAGTTTCTGGGGAAGGTCGTACCTCAGCCGATCCTTCTGGAAAGTGACCAGATCCTCCCACTCGTTTATCCGGGTGATGGTATTGGGCTTGCGCCACAAGACGTACCACAGCTTCTTGTAGGCTTTACCCAGAATCGTCTTAGGCTCCCGCCCGATGGTGTAAGTCCACACCCGGCAGGTTTCCAGGGTGATGGGGACCATCCACCGCATGTGTAGACTGATCGCCGGTTTCTCGCTCCCGCTGCCGGTTCGTATCTTGGACGGCAACTCCACTCCGTGGGAGAAACTGGGTATTCCCAACAGGCTAGCGCCGTCAGCGCCCATCATAGAGAATGTTCTTCGCACGCGCTTGGGCAGGAACATGTACCACCGTTTACGGGGCCAACTGGCGTTGACTCCTGGATGGAAGTCTTCCCCATAGGCGACGTTGACCGGATTGCTGCAAACCCGCTTCTCGTCCTCGTGGGTGATTTTGATGCCTCCGTAGTTGGCAACCCTGGGCCTGAAGAAGGGAAGCTCTTTGCTGAGCAATCCGTGGAACTTGAACTTCCATGGCTGGGTCCAACCACCCATGTAGTTGAAGGTCTTGCGGTGCAGGTAGGCTTCATGGTAATCGATACCTTGGTTCACCGGCTCGGTCCAGTTGGCATCCCATTCACTCACGTGCTTGTAGCTATGGTTGCGGGAGTCGACAATTTCCGGCGGCAGGTCTTCCGCCAAGGGCACCGGTTCGGTTTCTCCCATCCAGACGTACACGACGCCATCGTGCTCATCAGTGGGGTAGGACCTGCCTTTCATCTTGCCCACGATGGGTGTGTTCGGGGCGTCGATCAGGCCTGCGACACACTCACCCTCGCCATTAAAAGTGTATCCGTGGTACTCGCAGGTGATGGTGCCCGGAAACAAGGATTCTCCCTGGGACAACCGGGCGCTGCGGTGCGGACACCAGTCGAACAAGGCGTACACTTTGTCCGCCTTGCCCCGGAAGAACACTATGTCTTCCCCGAGCATCTTCACGAACACCGGCTTCTTGGCGCCGACGTCCTTCTTGAACACGGCGGGGGACCAATACTCCCGGAACCCCATGGGAGGCACGTAGTCAAAGGGGCCGATCTGAGACGCACCTTGCGCCTCGCGCCACGCCATCTCGGCGTCGTGGGCCAAGGGCGAGCCGTCAATGGTGCGGCCATTGGTTGCATTGGTTCCATTGCTGCCGTTGGCGCCTGTCCTGCTACCTAACTCCACCATCTCTTACCCTCCTGCCACGTGTCCACGGATTGATCCGCTGTTGCCAGATGATTTCCAACTAATTGGCGATAGGATACTCTCACAGCCTACCCCTTGCAAGGACTGATTATACTGACGGCCACCAACGCGGCGACGAATAGTCTAGCCGAATCAACTCATTTCTCTTCAGATACCGCGCATTCTTTTGTCAAATCAAATCCGTCGGAAGCCCTCACACCGAGCCCATCACCCCCGGCCTAACCAGCGTCCTGAATGGCCCGCCACACTTTCTCCGGCGTCAGGGGC
>PAJQ01000074.1 GCA_002710215.1 Chloroflexota bacterium
GGCCGCCGTGGCCTGCTCAATTTCGATCCTGGTCTGGAATTTGTTGTGAAGTGCCAGTCCTCCGGCTCCAAGACCGCCGGCGCCGCGCTGTCGACGATCAATAACTCGATGCCGTGGTCCCGGGTTGCGGCCTTCACGCCGTCAATATCGCCCACCAACGGCTCCACCATGTGCCGGTAATAAAGCCCGTCTGGTATCGTTACTCCCAAGCCACCGGTAATCATGTTGACCCGCTCCCAGAATGTATCCACGTCAGTCTCATAGTCCAAAAAGAGGACGCTGCCCGGCTCCGGGATCAAGCCAGCACGGCTTATACCGAGCTTAGTGATGACGGCAAGGAAAGTGGCAAAGAAACTCTTTAAGCTGTCTCCTTCCCCAAAGATGACCTAGGCCTGTCGTTCTTGGAGGATCGGGTCTATCCGCATCCCGAGGCCCTCGGGCATTTCATGGCTGGCGATGTTGATGGCTGGTTCTCCGGCGCCGGGCATTTTGTTCCTGGCGTGAGCTACGTTAATGGCCTGATCGAGAAACCGGGTGTCATTTTCGTAAGATCGGCTCACATGACATCCTTTGGTGAGATGAACGGTAGCTTGACCCCTCGGATTGAGCAGTTGGTCAAATCGTTCCATCATGCGGGAATCGACGTAGAGTCACGTACCGACATGCAGAGTTTCTTATGGGAGAAGTTTGTAGCCATTTGCGGCGTCGGCGGCGCCGAGATTCTCGCCCGTCAGTCCATGGGGCCGGTCCTTGCTACTCCGGAGACTAAAGACCTGTTGGTTGGCCTCTTGCAGGAAGTTGTAGTAGTAGCACACGGAGTGGGAGCAAATCTATCGCCTGAGTTGCCGGACCAACTGGTTGAGTTCGCTAGCAACAATGTGCCGCCCACCCACCGCAGCTCAATGTTCTTAGACCTGTTGGAGGAAAAACGTCTGGAGGTAGAGTCCCTAAACGGGACGGTGGTTCGCCTGGGACGCGAACAAGGCGTCGACACGCCTCTTAATTTCGCCGTTTACGCCGCCCTGAAACCATACGAAAACGGTGGCTTGGAAACACTGTGATTGGCAAGCGTCGGTGGACTTTAGCAGAAACCTTCCTAGGCTGGACATTCTTCCGCCCAGCCACGGCTTAATCGGAGGTAGGAGGGCTTGCGGGAGGTCGAAAAGCCGACTCCGAACCGTGCCGGGACTGTAATCAAAAAATCACCAGGTATCCGGCACGCCCAGCAGCCTTCGCTTTTAGCGGGCCCTTACCTGGTATACAACCGTTGAGGTGTTTAGGAAGCTTGCGGAGAAGGTTAGTCGGAAGAGGGAAGCTTACGGGCTTCCTGAAGCTCCATATCGGCTTCGCAGCAGAGAATGACTCCCTCGCCGCCCTTGGTGCACAGCACGCTGCTGCCGCACTTTTCGCAGTTGTAACGTTTCCCTAGCTCGTTGGCCATTGATAGATACTCCTTTGGATCAGGTGGCGGATCAATCCGGCGATCCGCGGTTGGGCGCCGGAACTCACTTCTGTGCCATCGGTTGGCTGCAGCAGTTCACCGCGCCGTCGCCGCCCTTGGTCACAATGAACTCCGATCCGCACTTTTCGCAGAAATAGCGTTTTCCTGTTTGGTTGGCCACTGGTTCCGCCCCCTTTGGTTACTAAGCTTCAATCGTGCCTATATTATAGCCAAGACGATTCCCACGTTCAACACAGAAGTCTCAATATTAGTACGGTGTTGGCTATCTTCTTCGGACCATCAGGCTGATTCAACTGGAGGCGTGCCGGATTTGAACCGGACCAAAAAGCTGGCCTCGCCCAAGGGCTGGCCGTCGAAAAGGATCGCGGCCTTGTGCTCCCCAGCCTCTTGGACGGGGATCCGGAACAGCTTGATCCAGCGTTGGAAAATAATCCCTTCCTCCCAATCTATCCGTTGGGGAGGCGGCGGGTCCAGAGGGGAGCCAGGCGCTTTGATAGCGACCAGAAGAAAATGGGGTCCGGCGGAGACGCCCCCGATACAGAAAGCCAATTGGACGTCTACTTCGGCCAGGACCGGCTTGTCTTGAGTGACAGCCTCGGTGGGCGTTGGAAGGTCGACCAGATCGATTATTCCCTTCAGGACCAGATCGCCGTCGGCTCCTTCCTCGGTGTCTTTGCAGAACAGGGCGTATTTTAAATAAGGCTCGCTTTGATCAGTTGCCAAATGGGATGCTCCTTTCCCAGGACGGTACTGCGATGATTTTCAATTCTAACATGCCGGTTCTATTAGTCGAGCCGGGGTGGAAAAG
The DNA here is from genome assembly GCA_002710215.1 of Chloroflexota bacterium. Classification (GTDB taxonomy): domain Bacteria; phylum Chloroflexota; class Dehalococcoidia; order Lucifugimonadales; family UBA3495; genus UBA11650. Next base: position 2,271 of record PAJQ01000074.1, read on the forward strand.
GCTTCCTTAGCACCTTGTGGCGCCCCATTGTCAAATGGAGAAACAATTGAGACACTAGGCGTTGAAAATGCCCGGGGTAAGCCGCTCACAAATTGTTCTTAGGAGGCAGGCCACCATGGCGTTAACCGAAGACAAGTTTAATCAGGGAATGACACCTCAGGTGTACATCGACCAGATCAAGGTAAATAAGCAGACGATTCTGGATATCTACAACACTATCAAGATACCCGACACAGCCAAGGCCCAGTTCGATGGCCGGTCCGAGCCCCTTCGGCTGGCAGTGTTCACCGCCGATTGGTGTGGCGACGCGGTCAGCACCACCCCGGTGATCATGCGTTTGGCCGAGAGCACGCCAGGGCTTGCCATCCAGGTTTTCAACCGGGACGACGAGCTGGAACTGACCAACAGCTTCCTGCCGGAGAACCGTGCCGGCACGGTGCCGGTATTCATCATCATGGATGAGTCCATGAACGAGATCGCCCGCTTTATCGAAACGGCCGGCGAACTGGTTCCCGCTCTTGACGCGATGGACGAAGCCATCGCTCAGGAGATTGCCGGAGAAAGCGAGGAGAACAAGCGGGCCGCGGGACGGGGCAAGCGAATGAGTTTCCGGGTAGCCCACGCCCAGGAATGGGGCGAGGTTATCCTAGACTCCTTCGGCCGCACCGTGGCGGAAGGGCTGCAGTCTTCAGCTTCCGAACGCCCCGCCGTGGGCGGCACCAAGTGGCCCCCGGAAGATTAGCCTAAATTATCACCACAGAGGGCACGGAGATTCCGGAGGAAGGGGCGATATTATCTCTGTGTCCTCTGCGTTCTCTGCGGTGAGTGGTAACCCACACTCTTAAGGTGTTCAACATGCCCGACGAAATCATCAACATGACGGATATGGGAACTATATTCTCGGTCACCGACGCAATGGGCATCCACCGGGAGTCCGTCAGTGTGGAACTGACCAAAGAGGACCCCGGTTCGATAAATCGAGCCGACGGCGGCAAAATAGAGATCACGATACCGGAAACCGGTACCGTGGAAGAATTTGCCCAGCTTCTCCAAGCTGAACTTGAGGGGATGGGCTACGAGTCCCAGGACCTGGACGATGAAGATGACGAGGACGTGGATTAAAGCGGTAGGACTCCGAACCGTTTGTCGCAGCTAAAGCGTGAATCCTCCAAATTATTGATCGACTTGCAAAGTAGGGGCAAGTATCATACCTGCCCCTACGACCGTCCGGTGTTTGGTGTCTTAAGAGGCTCTAATACCCCGGCGTTCGCCACTCGAAGCCTAGCTGGGCCCAGCGGACAAAGACCGCTCCGCCCGGCGCTGCGATCGGGCCATTTATTGCCAATAGGGCAATGGTGTGCTGAGCGCCCGGTTGCGGCTCGGCGCTTACCACCACTCGTTGCGGTACGTTGAAGCCCTGCACCGCTCCCCGGTCCCGGTTGCACTCCCCATCCACCCATAGCTCCCCATAGTCGTCGATGCAAGTCTCGAACAGGCACCGGCTCTCCCGAATGTCTTGACCTGCCACCGTCTCCGGCAGGGTAATCTTGATGCGGTACCAGGCAAAGGTCAGGCCTTTGGAATGCCAGCGGGCCAGATCGTTGGTCGCCTCCCAGCCCGAATCGTCGTAGTCGGGTAACCGGGCTGGGCTGCCGGTTAGCTGAGAGACCAGACCCTCGTTCGGCTCGCCGGGGACCAGTCCGGGGGCGAACCGCCATTGGGCCTTAACGATGCTCAGATCAGCCGGGTCCATCAGGTCTATCGTTGCTCTTGGCATGCGAACGCTCCTCTTTTATTCAGTTTGGTTTTCGAGTTAAATTCCTACGATCTTGATGCCGGCGTGAATCTTGTAGATGCGGTTGATGTTGACCAGCATGGGCGTTATCTGTTCCACGTACTTGGAGTTGGCCAAGCCGCCGCCGTCCACGGGACGCAGGCCGGGAATCTTGCTGACCAAACTCATGACCAGGTTTTTGGCTTCGGCATGGTCGGAGCAAACGATAACGTCCCCGTCCATGACGGTGTCCGGTTGCTGCAATTCTTCCGCGCTGATGTTCTGGAACGCCGACACCACCAGAGAATCAGGCAGCAGTTCCTGGGCTTCCTGGGCGGCCGACCCGGCTTCGACCTCGACAGCGCTGGCGCCCTGCCCCCGCTGGAAACTCATGGGGGCGATGACGTCTACCACTACCTTTCCGGCCAGGGCATCCTGGAGCTGTTCCAGGGTGGCGCGTTGACCCTCGTAAGGGAACGCCAGGAAGACCACGTCGGCTTGTGCGGCGGCTTGGGCGTTGTCGGCGCCACTGATATTGGTTCCGGGAGCAAGTTGCAGCAACTCTTCCGCCGCGGTGGCGGCCCGTCCGGCGTCGCGGGATCCAATGATGGCGGGTTCACCGGCCGCCGCCAGCCGTAGCGCTAAGCCCCTGCCCTCAGGTCCGGTGCCCCCTAGGAAAGCCAGCATACCCTCTCCTTTGCCGCATGGACCGTAATGTACTGCGCCCTACTATATCGGGTGGGCCGCGGATTAGAAAGAGGCTCAAAAAGTTTGATTGACCGGCTAGGACCGGGGCGATATGATTGCCCAGAACCGCGCTGGCGGCTATGGACATGCCCAAGCGGTTTCCCACCAATCAGGAGAGGAGGTATCGGTATCGATGGTTGACCTCAAGCATGCCGCGGCCATCGTTGGCATCCATGAGCACGTAACCCGTTACGCTCCGGACAAGAGCGAACTGCAGATCCAGGGCGAGAGTGTTATCAAGGCTTTGGAGGACGCCGGGTTGACCAAGCAGGACGTGGACGGGTTGCTCACCGCCTCAAGTTCCGCCCGCAACACCGGTCTGAACCTGGCTGACTACCTGAACATGTACCCCAGGTTCGTGGATAACACCACCGTGGGCGGAGGGTCGTTCGAGTTCCATCTTTCCCACGCCCTCAACGCCATCGTTGCCGGGCGGCTTAACTGCGCCGTTATCACATACAGCAGCCTGGCCCGCTCCGGCAGCGTCTCGGTGGGAACGGGCGGTGTGGCCCGGTTCGGCCATCCCCGATTGGAGCCGTCGCCGGATAGTTTTGAGGAGTTGTACGGACTGACCACCGTGGGTCTGTATGCCATGATCGCCCAGCGCCACATGCACCTTTACGGCACCACCTCGGAGCAACTGGCGGAGATTGCCGTGGCGGTGCGCCATCACGCTTCCATGAATCCCGAGGCACTGTTCCGAAACCCTATCACCGTGGAAGACGTGGTCAACTCCCGGGTGATCTCCTCTCCTCTGCATCTGCCCGACTGCTGTGTGATTACCGATGGCGGCGGGGCCGTCGTGGTGGCGTCGGCGGAGGTCGCCCGCAACTGCCGGCATCAACCGGTTTGGGTGCTGGGCGCCGGAGAGGCGGTGGCGCATCAGGGGGCGGGGAAGCGTGACCTGATGTACATCGCCGCTCATCAGAGCCATGGGCCGGCCTTCGGTATGGCCGGTGTCACCCATCAAGACATCGACATGGCGATGATTTACGACTCCTTCACCATCACCGTTCTGGAAACCCTGGAGGACCTAGGTTTTTGCAAGAAGGGTGAGGGTGGTGACTTCGTATCCGGCGGCCGCTTGCGCATCGGCGGCGAGCTACCCATTAATACAGACGGCGGTGGTCTTTCTTCCAACCATCCGGGCATGAGGGGAATCTTCCTGCTGTTGGAGGCCACGCGCCAACTCAGACACGAATTCGACGGGACTCCCAGACAGGTAGCCGATTGCAACATCGCTCTATGTCATGGCACCGGAGGCGCATTGGGCAGCCGGCACAGCGGCGGGACCGTAATCTTGGGGAGGGATTAGACGATGCCGGAGTGGAACAAGCCGTTGCCGACTATTTCCGGTGAGACCAAGCCGTACTGGGACCACTGCCGGCGCGGCGAATTATTGATTCAGAAGTGCGACAAATGTGAAGAGTACCAGTTCTATCCACGAGGAATCTGCGCCAACTGTTGGTCCAACGATATCCAGTGGGTCACTGCCAGCGGCAAGGGGACTGTCTGGACGTTTACCGTGACCTACCAGAACGGAACGCCGGGATTTGCTGACGAGGTCCCTTACGTGCTGGCCCTGGTGGAACTTGAAGAAGGGGTCCGCATGTTTACCAACATCGTTGATTGCAACCCCAGGAGTGTGAGCATTGGGATGCCGGTGGAGGTCACGTTTGTCCGGGCCACCGACCAAATTTCCGTGCCGTATTTCAAGCCCGCCGCCTAAGTGATCCTGCCAAAATAAGACGCCCGAGCCTGTTTTGATCTTCCGATTCCCGGCGATTGCCGGATCAGGTTACTTCGACCAGCTTGTAGCCCAGGCCGCGCTCCAGTAGCAAATAACGAGGTTGCCGAGGCTCAGGCTCTATCTTTCGCCGTAAGCGATTCACGTAGGTCCGAACATAGTCTCCCTCGTCGCCGTAGTCTGACCCCCAGGCCTCCTTCAACAACGTCCGCGGGGCGACTACTTGCCCGGCATATTTAATGAACACTCGTAGCAGGGCCCACTCTCGTGGTGTTAATTGTATGTCGGAGTCGTGGCTGACGATTCGTAGACCGTTCAGATCTACGAATAGTTCACCCGATCGGTAATCCCAGGTGCTCTGTAAGGAATCCTCTTTTGTGGCCGGGGCGGTTCGCCTCAGAATGGCCCGCGTCCGAGCCAACAATTCCTCTATACGGAAAGGCTTGGTGAGATAGTCTTCAGCGCCCAAGTCCAGAGCGGTCAGTTTGGACGCGGTCTCGTCCAGAACGCTGAGAATCAGGATCGGCACCTGTGAAACCTGACGGATCTGTCTGGTGACCTCCAGACCGTCGAGGTCTGGCATCGTTAAATCCATAATGACCAGGTCGGGGTCGTCGATCTTCAGCCCGGCGATAGCCTGCAATCCCCTGTCGAACTCCTTGACCCGGTATCCCCGGGCCGTCAGGTTAACCGACACCAGTCTGGCGATTGCGGTATCGTCATCCACCACGTAGATAAGGTGGTTATTTGTGGTAAATTGTGCCATTGGCGGTCATCACGGCCTCGAGTGTCCAGTGGGACAAACGAGGTTGGTCCGCCGAAGGGGCCAGCGCATCGGCGATGGTAATATACTTCAAGATTTATCGAGTCAAATTCGTTATCCCAAGCTTGTGAGCCTGTGGTATGCCTACGACTATAAATCATCTTACCCATTGTCCGGTATACTTCCCATCTCAAATTTGAAGAGATTTACTACGAAACTTCTGATTCGAGACGCGCCAAAGGGTAGATTCGAGAAACCATAAAGAAATTCGGTCACCAACCGGTCACCGACATGACCCTTGGTGGAAACAGGGGAGGCGGTCCAAGGAGTTGGTTGCTTCAGCGGGGACCCGCTAAAAATACCCCCTTTTGCTGAATCTGCCGGCGTAACGGTGAAGATTAGTTCTGCTAAATAACCATGTTATCGCGGACAATCCCCAGCGAAGGTGATTATGGCAAATCTTTATAGGAAGGGAGCCAAAAACGGCGCGTCAGAGAGAACCCAGGCGCCAATAGGATAACGATCAACTTGGAGAATACCCTGGAATGAAATGGGGGTTTGCCCTGTTGTGCATGGGAGGCAGGGGGTTAAAGATAGGAGCAAGCTTAGTTAAACAATCCTGGCAGCCAAATACGGTGCCCTATTGACATAACTTATTCACACAGATCCTGACCGCAAACATTATATTTAGTCGCGTAATTGGATTCAGCTAGCATCGGACTCTTCGGTAGGCCGGTGCTCCAGGTTGGCTTTAGATGTTTCAGAAACTAGGCGACCCAGTAGGGTGCGTAACCTTGGCATAACCTACTACATTTGGCTACGCCCGCCGCACTACGGAGGCAACATGGCACAGGTTAAAGATGATTCCTCGGCTATTGGGCTAACTGTACCAGCCAGCCTGATTCTGCGGGAGGCGGGAACTCAGGGCACTGATACATCTAGGTCGCTGGAGCTTGAAACCCTCTCTGACATCGCCCAGATTCTTTCCGGCGTAAGAGGGTTCGAGGAAAAGGCAACTCAAGTAGCGGCGAGTATGGCCCAAGCTGCCGCAGCCGACTGGGCGGTCCTCAGGATTCCTGACGATTACGCTTTGGGTTTGAAGTTGATCGCGTCGGTTGGCGGCGTATCCGAACAATCGCCACCGCCCCAAGTGCTGCCTTACGGCTAAGGGATGTCCGGGCGGGCATTTGCGGCTGAAAAATCGATAATCTCTCACGACTATCCCAATCACCCCGGCGCTTTGTCGCGCCAAGTGGATGCGGGTACAAAATCAACGTTGGCGCTGCCGTTGTTGTTAGATCGTAGGGTCATCGGGGTTTTCCTGTTCGGCAGTCGCAAACTCGGGCATTTCACCGATGATCATGTCGCGTTGATGGAAGCGGTGGCGCGCCAGTTGAGTCCCTTGCTTGAGAACGCAAAATTGCAACAAACGCTTGCGGTGACCGACGAAATCGCCCGCATCATTACCTCATCTCTTGAGGTTGCCGAAGTCTTCGAACAGTTCGCAAGCGAAGTCAACAAATTGGTGGAATTTGATCGAATTATCATCCATGCCATAAACGAGCAAGCTGGGACAAGTATCGTGAAGTTTCGCAAAGGAATAGGCCCGCCGGGAAGCGAAGTTGGTTCGGTCAGACAATTGCAACATATCCGATCTCTCGACCTGGTAACGACCAGCAAGACCGTTGTGGTGAACGATCTTGCGGATAGCCCCAGGTATCCACTGGACAAGGAGTACATTCAGGCCGGACTACACTTGGCCTTCGTCGTGCCGTTGCTCTCTCATAGCCGGCTTGTCGGTGCCCTTACTTTGCGCATTCGGCAAACCAACGCCTTTGGTATTCAGGCTTAAATGCTCTTGGAACGTCTCGCCAAACAGATCGCTCCGGCGATTGAAAACACTCAACTCTACGAGGAGCGGAAGAAGGCTGAAGAAGAGGAGCGCCAAGCGGCCGAGGAAAGCCGGGTAATGGCTGAGATAGGCAAAGTTATTACCTCGTCTTTAAACATCGACGAGGTCTACGGACGCCTGACTGAAGAGGTAGGCAATCTTATACACTTCGATCGCATCAGCGTGACCATCATCGACCCAACTCACGGCGTAACCAGACCAACGTATATAGCGGGTATCGATGTCTTAGACCGGCATCCGGGAGATAATATTCCGATCTCCGGAACTATGACCGAGGAAGTCGCCCGCTCAAGATTGCCAAAGATGCTGATGGCCGAGCATGAGGACGACCTTAGCAGTCAATTTCCCGGCTTAGTGCCCGCCTTCCTCGCCGGACTGCGGTCTTTTCTTGGGGTGCCCTTGGTCGACCATGACGAGGTTATAGGTGTCCTCCAAATAAGATCTAAAGTGCCTGGGGTATATTCTCAGCGGCATTTGGATCTGGGGGAGCGGATTGGTAACCAGATCGCGGGTTCGATTGCCAACGCTCAACTTCATGCCAAGACTCGGCAGGCGGAGGAAGCGGAGCGGTTAAGGTCCCAAGAGCTGGCGGCTATCTTGGAAGTCGCAAGAATCCTTAATCATCCCGATAGCTTCAACAGCAAGGTCTCCAGGGTAATGGAGGAGCTTGTTCGAATATGTGATGTTGATTCAGCTACATTCAGAGTGCCGGATGAAGGTGGTTTAAGACTCGTTGCCGCCCCCGGTCCGTTTTCCATCACTGACGCGCTATCGCCGTACCAAGGCAATATCCCGGCACTGGCGTTCGAGCAGCGGGAAGTGATCGTAGCCGATGACTACCAAAACCATCCGTTGGCGATCAAGTCCGCTGTAGAGCGGGGCACTGAAACAGCGTTCGCGCCGCCGGTCATTTCCCGGGGCGATGTGATTGGTGTCGTCACCGTCAGCGCGGTGCATTCCAACCATTTCACTCCGGAGAGGGTGAGTCTTGTCCTGGGGATCATAAATGGGTTGGGCAGTTTGCTCGAAAATGCCAGATTAGAGGACGAGCGGAAACGGACCGAAGAGCGGATGCATGAGACTGCCCGGTTGGCTTCCATCGGGGAACTCGCCGCAGGCGTGGCTCACGAAGTTAACAACCCGCTCACCAGTGTGCTGGGTTATTCGGAAATGGTGCTGCGAAGCAGTATTCCCGATGAATACCGGAAAGACATCCAAATGATTTCCGATGAGACGCAACGAGCAGCCAAAATCGTACAGAATCTGCTTTTCTTCGCCCGAAAGAGTGGCACCGAAAAACAGTATATCGACTTGAACTCTATCGTTAATCGAGCGCTGGAGATGAAGACTTACCACTTCAAAGTCAGCAATATCTCGGTAAACTCCGAGCTTTCACCAAAGATTCTCAAGACAATGATTGACGAGCACCAATTGGTTCAAGTTTTACTGAACATCCTAACGAACGCGGAGCAAGCGATCCACGAAGCGGGTCGTGCCGGACATATCGACGTTCGGACTCGTGAGTTGGACAATCGGCTCGAGATTACCATCAAAGACGACGGGCCGGGAATGCCACCGGAAGTCCTGAGCAAGATCTTCGAGCCGTTTTTTACCACCAAGGAAGTTGGCCGGGGCACCGGCCTTGGACTCAGCATTAGCTACGGGATAGTTAAGCAACACGGCGGCGACGTTTGGGTCGAAAATTCCGCGGCGAAGGGCACCAAGTTCCACATTAACCTTCCCGTTGCCGGTCCGGAAGAATCAGCGCTTTCCCAGGTGGCCCCAGCGGCCTCACTCGCCAAAGTCACCAGGCATTTGCTGGTGGTGGGCGACGAACCGCATATACGAGACCTTCTCAGAAGGTATCTGATGTCGGAGCGCTATACCGTTGACTTGGCCAGCGGCGGCCGGGAAGCCTGGCGCAAGTTGACCAACATGGAATACAGTTGCATCATTCTTGATCTAAAGATGCCGGGAATGAGCGGTCGGGAACTCTACCAACGCATGAGAAGGAGCAGCCAGACTCTGGCGAACAAGGTTGTGTTCATCAGCGGTGATACGATTAGTCTGGATACGCGGGATTTTATTTCCCAAATGGGTAACCCCTTGATCACCAAACCCTTCAGCCTTGGTGAGTTAATGCGTACGGTTCGTGATTTTTGGGACCGCCTTCCTGTTACCGCGTAGCCGGTGATGAGCGATGGTCCGGCGCTGTTTACAGCACCGAACGTACCAGGCCGCCGTCAACCAGGATAGTGGTCCCGGTGATGTAGGTGGCCTTGCCCGATGCCAAGAAGGCAACTAGGTGGGCCAATTCCGCCGGTTCGCCCACGCGGCCCAAAGCGGTTTCTTTGGCTCTTTCTTCCAGAGCGTCTTCCACGGAAATACCCATCTCGTTGGCGCGAGAGGTAACGTTGGAGAGCATGCGGTCGCTGAGAATCGAACCTGGACATACGTTGTTCACCGTAATATTGTCCCGGCCCACCTCGTCGGCCAGGCTTTTGGCGTAGGCAACCACTCCCATGCGGGTCGCTCCGGACAACGCCAGGTTATCGATGGGCTGGTAAACGGTGCTGGCCAGGATGTTGATGATCCGTCCCCCGCCCTGCTGCCTCAGGTGAGGAAGTGCTTCCCGGCACATGCGAGCGAAAAACAGAAGCGAGCGCTGCACCGCCGTCTCCCACTGTTCCTCGTTGGCGGTGGCCGCCCTGGCCAGTGGCGGCCCACCGGAGTTATTGACCATCACATCCAAGCGCCCAAACCGCTCCACGGTGGCTGCTACCAGCGCGGTAATTGTTTTGGGGCTGTCCAGGTCACCAGGGAATTCCAGGATATCGGCGTTTGTTTCCCGGCGTATCTCTTCAGCCGCTTGATGCAGGTCGGCCTCCGTTCGGCTGCACATGGTTAATTTAGCGCCTTCTTGAGCCAGCACGTCGGCGCAGGCCCTTCCCAGGCCTTTGCTGGCGCCACCAATTATTGCTACCTTGCCCGTCAGTTCCAGGTCCATCTGTCCTTTCGCCTCAACTTTTCTGGGTTAATTTTACCCGGCAACCGATTATATCAGGCACTTTCCTTGAGGCCAAACCAATATTGGCGCCTTAGAGGCTGGCAAGAGCTCACAGACGTAGAGAATAACCCGCGGTCACCCCGGCGAAAGCCGGGGTCCAGATGTTACTTTGTGGCGAACGCACCATGGCTTCCTCCCTTCGCCGGAATGACGAATGCTTTGCTAGAACATTGACCGGTGGAAGACCAAGGTTCTTGGATTTCCCCCGATGTTATACTGAGTCGGCCTGAAGCCAGGCCGGGCTCTTTCCCAGCCTCTTCCCGATGCAGCGAGGTCCAGTGAACCAACCATCTAAATCGTTTGAAGACCACGTATTGGCCCGTGAGATTGAAGCTGCGGCGGTTCAAATGGCTCAGGGCGCCGGTGACATCTTGGCGGCCCATTTTGGCCAAAAGATATCCATAGAGTATAAGGACAAAGAAGAACGCGACCCGGTCACCGAGGTGGACAAGGCCTGCCAGGAATATTTGGTCGGCGAGATAAGCAGACTTTTCCCGGACCATTCAATCTTGGGTGAGGAAGAGTCTGAAGAATCTAAGAAGGACACCGACGCGACAGAAACGCCCTGTGGGGATTTCCTGTGGGTGTTAGATCCTCTGGACGGGACCACCAACTTTCTCAACGGCCTCCCGGTGTACGCGGTGTCGATCGGGGTGTTGCACCGGGGCCGACTCCTGGCCGGGGCTCTGTTTATTCCGTGGCCAAAACCGGGCGGCGGCTTTGTCCTGCACTGCCGGCAAGGCGGAGGATGCTTCGCCGGGGAAGAACCGGTGGAAGTCTATAAGTCAGACGAACCGGTGAATAACCGGTTGGCCGGTCTTCCCGGCCACTTCAGCTACTTCACCAAGTACGGCAAAGGGCTGCGGGGTAAGTCGGGGGAACCCCGCACCACCGGCAGCATCGCCTACGAGTTAGCAATGACCGCCTGCGGTGTTATGCAATACGCTGTTTTCGGCGCTCCTCGTATGTGGGACATGGCTGCGGGGGCCCTGGCGGTCATGGAAGCCGGGGGCACGGTAATGACCCGGTCCCCAAAAGAAAAAGGGTGGCATGTCATGGATAACTTGGTGCCCACCTGGCAGGAAAAGCCGCCCACGTTGAAGGAGTTGCGACGTTGGGCCGCTCCGTTGGTGGTGGGGAATAATCAGGTGGCGCCTCTGTTGGCGGCTAATCTCCGGCCCAGGTTCCATCCGATGGCTAAGGTTCGCCGCTTGACTAGGCGGATACATTGGCCGAAGAAAACCAAACAAAAAGAATCGGAGTAAGAAGCCTGTCTGACAGTTCCGTTCCCTCATGAGTAGAGACTGGAGCCTTCTGACCCGCGTTTAGGCGGAGTCGGGTTCCCAGCCCCAGGACCGGGGGCCCCAGCCGACTTCAAATACCTGCCCCTTCTTGACCGTCAGCGTCGGAACCACCGCTTTCTCGGTGCGCCGGGTCCCGCCCACCACGTCGCTAACCACCCAGTCCCCTTCCTCGATGTCCAAGACCGATATGTCGGCTTGCATGCCAACGCCCAGGGTGCCGAGACGGTTTTCCTGACCGATTGCTTTGGCCGGATTCAGAGTGGACATGGTGACTACCTGATCCATGGTGAAGTCCATTGCTAGGAAGCGGGTCATCATCTCGGTCATGCTATGGACGGTGAGAGCCCGGCCGGGCAGAGTTAGGTCGGTGCTGATGCAGTGGGGAATCAGGTCCTGGTCAAGGATCCGTTGGCCCACGTCGAAGCTGAAGTTCATCCGGCCGTGGGCGGTGTCCATCCACACCCCCCGGTCCTTGGCTTCCTTGGCTTCGGGAACCAGGTTGCCGTCCGCGTCCAGAATGCCGCCCGGATTAGCTGTGAACAGGTGGGTTACGATGTCCCCCTCTTCCAGGATGGGTAGCAGTTCGCGGATGACGTTGGGATCGTACCTTTTCTCCGTGTCGCCGATGTGCACCATCAGCCTGACGCCGGCTTCTTTGGCGGCCCGTTTCGCCAGCTTGGGCATCTCTATCCCCATGATCTCCAAGGCGGGGGAAACCATGCGCGCTTTGATACCGGAGATCACATCGCGATTCTCGGAAGCCACTTGGATAGTTTTGTCCAGATCGATGCTGGCCGGGCTGAAGATGTCCGGAGTGGTAGCCAGGCCGGTGCGGCAGATGTGCAAGAAGCAGATGATTTCGGTATCGTTGCCGGGTATCACGTGCTTGGGTATGCCGCCAAAGGTGTCGCAACCCGCGCTGCCGGCATCCACCATGGTGGTGACCCCGGCTCGAACGCCCCCAAGATCGGCTTTTACGCCGTTGCCGTTGACTCCGTCATAGACGTGGGTATGCAGGTCAATCAGACCGGGAGTGACGATTTTCCCGGCCACGTCAATCACTCGGGTAGCCTCTTCTGCGGGTATGTTAGGCGCCACCCGTGCAATCTTACCGTCTTCAACAGCTACATCGTTGAGACCGTTCAGGTTTTGGGAGGGATCGATGACCGTCCCGCCCTTGATCAGCAAATCGTACATGGGGCGCGAAACCTCCTAGATCAGGTAAACATTTCCCCCACGGAGAGACCTTTGTGGATGCGGTAGATCGCTTCGCCAAGGAGGGGGGCCACCGGCAGCACGGTGATTTTACCGTTGCGCTTCTCCGTAGGCATGGGGATGGTATCGGACACGACTACTTCTCTAAAGAGGCTTCTGGCCATTACATCAGCCGCGTCCTTGGAAAACACGGGATGGGTAACGCAGCAATAAACTTCCTTGACTCCCCTTTCGGCCAGAACATTCGCGGCGTTGGCGATGGTGCCCCCGGTGTCGATTTCGTCGTCGAAGGTCAATGCCACCTTGCCCTCGACATCGCCGATGACGTTCATCACCTCGGTGCGTTCGCCGTTTCCCAAACGCCGCTTTTCAATGATAGCCAACGGCGCATGGAGCCGCTCGGCCACGTCCCGAGCCTTTTTGCTTATTCCGATGTCCACCGCCACCACCACTAGGTCCGACAACTCTTTGGCTTGAAAGTAGTCTGACAATATGGGCAAGGCGGTGAGTTCGTCCACGGGGATGTTGAAGAAGCCCTGGATCTGGCCGGCGTGGAGGTCGACGGTCAGGAGACGGTCGGCGCCGGCGGCCGTGAGCAGGTCGGCCACCAGCCGGGCGGTTATGGGCACCCGGGGTTGGTCTTTTTTGTCGGTGCGGCCATAGGCATAATAGGGGACCACGGCGGTGATGCGCCCGGCGGACGCCCGCTTGCAGGCGTCTATCATAATCAGCAGCTCCATCAGGTTATCGTTCACCGGAGCGCAGGTGGGCTGAATTATAAAAACGTCCCTTTGACGGACGTTTTCTTGGATTCTTACGAAGGTATTGTCGTTAGAAAACTTAAATACCTCTGCTTGGCCTAGGGGTATGTCCAGATACTTGCACACCTCTTCGGCTAAACCCCGGTGTGCGTTGCCGGTAAATATTTTGAGTTCGTCGAGTATCGCTTCCATCATCTACCCTCGTACGCCGGCTTGCGGGACTCCCGAATAGCCTTTGTACCCTCCTCATGATCCCGGGAAGTAAGAGTGATAGTCTCGGCGGCGGCCGCCATTTTCATGGCGGTCTCCAGGTCGAACTCCAAGCCTTTATATAGCATCAGCTTCGAAAGGCGGATGGCGACGGGCGGGCCGGCGGCGATCTTCCGGGCCATCTCCATGGTGGTGCTTTCCAGGTCTTCCTGGGGCACCAGCTTACTAAGAAATCCCAAGTGGTAAGCTTCCTCGGCTTCAAGGAAATCTCCGGTGAACAACATCTCCGCGGCTTTGCTCACGCTGCCCAGCGCCCGAGGGTACAGCCAAGTCCCGCCAAAGCCTGGGAAGAGGCCTATACGGACGTATGCCGACATGAATCTGGCCTGAGGGCAACCGATGCGGATGTCGCAGACGCAGGCCATGTCGAAACCGGCGCCGGCGGCGGTGCCATTAACCATGGCAATCACCGGTTTTTCCATCCGATGGACTCCCAGAATGAACTTTTGAATGTGTTCAAATCCCCGGCGAATGTCATCGGAGTTGTCCGACACCAGGGAGCCGGGTTCGTTGCCGCCGATCAGGGTTTGGAGGTCGCCGCCGGAACAGAAGGCCCGTCCGGCTCCGGTGAGGATCAGGACCCGCATCGAGTCGTCGCCGCTGACGTTTTCCACCGCATCGCCGATCTCATCAATCATTAAATCGTTGAGGGCGTTGAGGCGATCGGGGCGGTTGAGGGTTAGTTTGGCGATGTGTTCGACCGAGTCTTTTTCCAGAAGGACGTGCTGGTAGTCAGGCATCGTATCTCTCAAAACGGACTAGGGGCAAAACCCGATTATAGCATAGGCCTAATCCGTGCAAAAGCGGCGTAACACCCTATTCGCCCAACCTGCACCCGTACCAAAGACCATCCCCATGGAGTATGATAATCTGGCGGCGCGGATGACGCCAGATTATAAGGGGTTTTGCCGAATGACGAGCTACCTGGACCACTTGGAATGTACCCAGTGCGGTAAGGATTACCCCTATGGTGAACTTATCAAAGTCAGTCCATGCTGTGGCAAAGTCCTTTTCGCTCGCTACGATCTTCCCAGGCTGGGCCGGGAAGTGAGCCGGGGCGTATTTGCCGGGCGTCCCGATAATATGTGGCGCTTTGCTGAATTACTGCCGGTATTCCGGGATGAGAACATAGTTACCCTAGGCGAGGGGGCCACTCCCCTCTTGAACGCAAGCACCATTGGGAAGTCCCTCAACATGGGACACCTGTTCATCAAGGAAGAAGGCTTGAATCCTACAGGAACGTTCAAAGCCAGAGGACTGTCGGCGGCCATCTCCAAGGCCAAAGAGCTCGGAGCAACGGGGTTCACCATGCCTTCGGCGGGCAACGCGGCCGGCGCCGCCGCCGTCTATTGCGCTAGGGCGGGATTGGACGTCAAGGTTTATATGCCTCAAGATGCCCCGGAGGCCAACAAGAAGGAGTGTCTTCTGGCAGACTCAGAACTCAACCTTGTCGATGGCCACATCGGCGATGCCGGGCGTCAGGCGGTTGCGGTTGCGGAAGAAGAGAAACTCTTTGACCTCTCTACGCTGAAAGAGCCTTACCGGGCCGAAGGCAAAAAGACAATGGCCCTTGAGATCGCCATGCAGTTGGGCTGGCGGATGCCCGACACCATCATCTATCCCACCGGCGGTGGCACCGGAATCATAGGCATGCACAAGGGGTTTCGGGAATTGCTGGACCTGGGCTGGGTGGAAGGTGAGCCGCCCAAGTTCATCGCGGTGCAGGCCGCCGGTTGCCAACCCATAGTCAAAGCATTTGAGGCGGGGGCGGATTCGGCCGAGCCGTGGCCGAACGCGAAAACCGTGGCTGACGGCCTACGGGTGCCTGGTCCTTTCGCCGACTACTTGATCCTGCAAGCGCTTCGCGAAACGGGGGGGACGGCTTTGGCGGTTGACGACACGGAAATGGTTGACGCGATGTACGAGATCGCTTCCAAAGAAGGGGTTATCGCTTGCCCGGAAGGATCGGCTACTCTGGTTGCTCTGAAACGGCTGTTAGGTTCAGGAGATCTGGCCGAAGACGACGTTACCGTGCTGCTTAATACCGGCTCAGGTTACAAATACCTAGACCTGATCCGTGGCTACGGTGAATAGCGGCCCGGATATTTTTAGGGAGGTACTGTCTTGCAAGTGATTCTCAGCGCTCCCCGGGGTTTTTGCGCGGGTGTGGTGCGCGCCATCGAGGTCGTGGAGATCTGTCTTGAACGGTACGGGCCTCCCGTTTACGTGAAGCACCAGATCGTCCATAACCCCTACGTGGTCGCCGAATTGGAGCAAAAGGGAGCGATAACCGTTGAGTCCGTTGAGGAAATACCTTCCGGCTCCAGGGTGGTGTTCTCAGCCCACGGGTCCCCGCCCGAGGACTTTCAACAAGCCAAGGAGCGCGGTCTGCGGGTGATCGACGCTGTGTGTCCCCTGGTTACCAAGGTACACAACGAGGCCAAGAAATACCACCGGGAGGGTAAAAAAGTGCTCCTGGTCGGGCATCGTGGCCATCAGGAAGTACGGGGTACCATGGGGCAGGTGGAAATGACCTTGATAGACGACGCCGCTCCGTCCGACCTGCCGGATTGGGACGCCGATACCGAGGTTGCGGTGTTGACTCAGACCACACTCTCTGTTGGCGACACCGCCCAGAGCATCGGCGCTATACAGGGACGGTTCCCCGATGCTTTGGTCCGCAACGATATCTGCTACGCAACCACGAATCGCCAGTCGGCAGTGTTGGAAATGGCGGTTTTGGTGGACCTTGTCTTGGTCATAGGCGCCGTAAATAGCTCCAACTGCAACCGGTTACGTGAGGTGGCGGAAGCTCAAGGGACGCCATCCTATCTGATAAATGGGCCCGAAGAGATAGATCCGGCCTGGCTGGAGGGCGCGGTGACAGTGGGGATTACTTCGGGGGCCTCAACCCCGGAAGTTCTGGTAGAAAGCGTGATACTAGCGCTGAATCCGGAGAAAGTGACCATGCTTTCAGGGGCGGAAGAGGACGTGAGCTTCACCCTGCCCAAGGAGTTGCGCTAGCCTTGGGGGCTTACCGCTCGGGTGTCCCTTTGCGTCTTTAATGCTCCCATTCCGTTCCCGGTCCAACGAACACCCAGAAGGACCTGTTCCCATCAAGCGGAGGGTGTTCTCTCTTCCCTCTCTGGTCTCCCTGGCCTTGGCCGGAGCCTTCCTGTTTTTCCTGGTGACCCGTTTCGGCGTGGACCCGGGAGCCGCTTGGTCCTTGGTGAAGGACAGCAATCCATGGTATCTGGTGCTGGCAGTGTTGGTTCACTACACTACTTTCCTATTCAGGGGCGCCAGATGGCGCATCTTGCTGCGCAATGCCCAGGGGGAAGGATCGGCCGTCCCGGGGGTCTTGTATTGCAGCCAGTTGGTGCTCTTGGGCTGGTTCGCCAACTCGGTTGCTTGGTTTCGATTGGGCGACGCTTACCGGGCTTATCTGTACCGCGACGAGATGGGCGCGTCATTCTCCCGCACCATAGGGACTCTTTTGGCCGACCGGATGCTTGATGCGATACTGGTGGTACTGTTGCTCTTAGCGGCGGTTCCTTTTTTGCTGGGAGGCGGCGAGATCGTTACCTGGACCGTGCTGGGGACGGCCGTGGCCTTGGTGTTTACATTAACTGCGGTGTTCTTGGTATTGAGACTGGCAAAAGGCCGGGCGTTACGTATTTTGCCAGGATGGCTGGCGGAACGCTACCAGAGGCTTCAAGAAGGGGCTGTTGGAAGTTTCCGCCAATTGCCTCCGGTGATCATATTGGGAATGTTGGGTTGGTTGTCGGAGGTGGGACGGCTTTACCTGGTGGCCCACGCCTTGAACCTTGGTCTGGGTATTCCATTGGTGATTTTCATTGCCCTGGCCAACTCCCTCCTTACCCTGGTGCCAACTCCTGGTGGTATCGGAGCGGTGGAATCGGGAGTGGCCGGACTGCTGGTGCGGCTGTCCAGCTTATCCGTGAATGCCGCTGCGGCGTTGGTTTTGGTGGACCGGTCGATCACCTACGTCTCGGTCATCATCGTAGGCGCCCTGCTGTTCGTTTTGCGCCAGGCGATTCCCCAATGGTCACACCCCAAACACCTTGAGGTGGGGTTTGAAGGAACCATACCATCCGGGCAAGAGCCCGGTCCGGAGGTCTGATGCTGTATACCGCTAGCTTTTACGCTCCGGACAACTGGGAAGGACTGCGCTACCGGGTTTCTCGAAGCCATCCACGGGGACGCCGGACCCAGTGGGAGACGTTGCCTTTTCTTTATCCGGCTCGAGACCTATTGCTTGCCTACCGCGCCGGAGAGGTGGACTTTGCCGCGCTGTCCGCCGAGTATCGAAGCTCCCTTGACCTTAGACACGAGGAGTCGGCCGATTTGCAAGAGTGGCTGGCTGTGATGCCGGATCTAGGAGACTTTACTCTGCTCTGCTTTGAGCGGGAAGGCCAGCCTTGCCACCGGATAGTGTTGGCGGAATGGCTGCTGGAGCGGGCGCCGGGTTTGGTTCGCGGCCGGATACGTTAGAAGTTATCTCAATATTCTATATTACCTGCTGTTGGGTCCTTCGGCAGACTCAAGACGAACGGAAAAACAATTCCACCGTTCGTGGTGAGCTTGTCGAACCACCTTTTGGGTAGACGCCAAAGGATATTCAAGTTTTGATCACCACTCGGAGCGGGGTGGCCGTTCCATCAATTGGGTGATGGCTTCCTGGGGAGAAAGACCTTCGAACAATACCTGGTAGGTGGCCTGGGCGATGGGCATTTCCACCTTCAATTCTTTGGCCATAGCCAGGGCTGCGCCGGTGGTATTGACGCCCTCGGCCACATTGTCCATGGACTCTTGGATCTCGGCCAAAGAATACCCCTGAGCCAGTTGCTCTCCCACGTGCCGGTTTCGGCTCAGTTTGCTGGCGCAGGTGGCTATCACGTCGCCCAGTCCGGCCAATCCGGCAAACGTCAAGGGCTGGGCGCCGGCGGCGATACCCAAACGGGTTATCTCGGCCAGTCCCCGGGTAATGAAGGCGGCTTTGCCGTTGTCCCCTATGTTCAACCCATCGGCGATACCGGCTCCCAGGGCGATGATGTTCTTTAGGGCTCCGCCCAGTTCCACTCCCAACAGGTCCTCACTGGTGTAAACACGAAGTGAACGTGACACCAAAATGGCTTGGACTTGCTCCAGCGCGTGGCCATCGCGGCCGGCCACTACCGTGGATGCTATCTTTCCCTGAACGATCTCGTCGGCGAAATTCGGGCCGGAAATCGCGCAGATCCCTGAATGAAGTTTGCCCGGCAGCTCTTCTTCCATGACTTGGCTCATCCGCTTACCACTGGGTAATTCTAGGCCCTTGGCCGCACTGAGAACCGGGACGCCCGGGTTAATGCAGTCCTTTATTGTCTGGATATTATGGCGCAAGGTATGGGAAGGCACGGCCACGATGATTAAATCGGCGGAGGGGACCACCTGGGCCACAGAGGCACTGACAGTAAGAGAGTCTGGAAAGGGAGCATTCGGCAGAAACCGGACGTTCCGCCGGTCCGACTGGAGTTGCTCAGCTTCTGAGGCCGTTCGGGCTAACATCCTGACGGGAATATTCTTCCGCGCCAGGGTGATGCCCAGCGCGGTCCCCCAGGTGGTGGTTCCTATGATAGCCACCGTTGCGTCCAAAACTAGGCTACTCCTTGGTTGTTGCTGCTAACCGGCCGGACGTGTCTCCTGACCCGAGTACAAGGTTTATAGCGGTCGCGGGCTGCCGGTGTACCGCTGGCAACGCTGTGACGGCCGGTGGACGGCTCATGACCGGAAACTAGCTAGGACCGGTGCTTGGGTGTCCCAAACGCCGCTCGTTACCCTCCCGGATCCTCCGGATGTTGTCGCGGTGCTGCCAGATGATGATTCCGCCGCCCAGGAAACCGTAAAGGGTGTAGGGAGTGGGAGAGTAGCCCAAAAGGTCGAGCGCCAGCATGGCCAGGCTGGCAGCAACTACGCCGGTGATGGAACCCAATGAGACGTAACGGCTGGCAAAAGTGGCCGAAACAAAAACAAGGAATCCAACGGCGGCGGAGATTGGGGCGAGTATGGTTAGCGCCCCAGCCCCGGTGGCAATGCCCCGGCCACCGCGGAATCCCAGGAACACAGGCCAGTTGTGGCCGATGAGCGCTAGAAGCGCCGCAGCGACGTCAGCTTCGCTCGCTCCAATTATTGTACGGGCCAGGAAAACCGGAAGGACTCCCTTGCTCACGTCCAAAAGCAGAACCAAAGCCGCCACCTTGCCCCCGGCTGTCCGCAACACGTTGGACATGCCCGTGCGTCCGCTGCCGTACTGCCGGATATCTACCCCCATGCGCATCTTCAGCAGGATGTATCCCCAAGGAACGGAACCCAACAGGTAGGAAATGCTCAAGACGGCGGCGTATTGTACCGGCTTGGGTTGTCCGCCCATGGTCAGAAGCACGGCCACGAAGGCTGCCGCCAACAAGGGTATCCCGGTTAAAGCAAAAATGATTGTCGGATTGAGCCGGTTCATGCTTTCTTGAACACCAGCTTCAAATGCGTGTGGTCGAAGCCGAAGTTGGTTCGAATCTGATTTTCCAAGTACCGTTCATAGGAGAAGTGTACCAGCCAAGGTTTGTCGACGGTGAATAAGAATGTGGGCGGGTTTACGCCAACCTGGCGCAGGCGGCTGAAGTAGACCCGCTCCCGGGAGTGGCCCTTCACCGGCGGCGGGGAGTGGCTGGACAAGGCCCTTGCCATTACGTACTGCAACTCCCGGGCCGGCACGAAGCGAGACCGCTCCTGTTGTAGCTCTAGGACCGTCCGCATCAAAGGGTCTATCCCACGTCCGTGCAGCGCTGAAGTGAAGACTATCGGCACGTAAGACATGAAATGAATCTTCTCTCGGATTCTATCATCGGTTACTTGTTGAGCGTACCGGCTGCCGTCCTCTGCTAGGTCCCATTTATTGACCACCACCACCAAACCCCGGCACATCTCCCAGGCTAGTCCGGCGATGTGGGAATCTTGAGCCGTGGCCAGTTCGGTGGCGTCGATGACCAGAAGCGTGATATCGCTTCTGCCTACGGCGTTGACGGCTCTTATCACGCTGAATTTTTCGATACCCCGTTGGACCAGGCCCCGCCGGCGCATACCGGCGGTGTCGATGAGCGTGACGTCGTGGCCGTCATAGCTCATGTAGGTATCCAGCGCATCGCGGGTGGTGCCGGCTTCAGGTGTGACGATAGACCTTTCCTGGCCCAGGATACTGTTCATCAACATGGATTTGCCTACATTGGTCCTGCCGATGATGGCTATCTTCAGGTCAGTGGGTTCCGATTCGCCGTCCTGGTCCCAATCCTCTTCCACTTCCGGCGGGGCCGGCAGAAGAGCTAAAACCTGATCCATCAATGGGTAAACGCCTATGTTGTGATAAGCGCTTATCAGGAGAGGTTCCTGGAGGCCCAGTTGGTAAAACTCCGAAGCGCTGAACTCCCTAGTCTCGTTGTCGACTTTGTTAACCGCCAGGATTACGGGTTTCAAACTCCGTCTCAGCCGCTCCACGGCCGCCAAGTCGTTGACCGTGAGGCCTTCGGTGACATCGGTAAGGAAGATGATAACGTCGGCATCGGCTACCGCCATATCCGCCTGCTCTTGCACCCGTTCTCTGATGGGACCTTCCGGGCTGGACTCAAGCCCTCCAGTGTCGATCAGAATGAACCTGCGATCGTCCCACTCGACCTCGGAGATAAGGCGGTCCCTGGTGGTCCCGGAAACTTCGCTTACGATGGCGTGACGGCGTCCCAGGATGCGGTTGAACAGGGAAGATTTACCCACGTTTGGCCGGCCAACGATGGCAACTATAGGCAAAGAGACGTATGAATTGTTGGGATGGGCCCTGGGGCTCTCTTCCTGTGTCTGTAGGTCCGGCATTCGGTCATCCTGGAATTGGGATTGTTGCCGAGGATCGGTCATTGGGGCCCGAACCCGGCGTGCCGGAGAGTTATCGACGAACCCAGTCTCTGGACACTTCTGTTCCCGTACCCGATCTAGGGACGGACCCGGTCAGCCGCCGGTTAGAAGATACTCCAGGATCGCGTTTTGCGCTGGCAACCGGTTATGGGCCTGGTCGTAGGCCACCGACTGGCTGTGTTCCAGCATCCCTGGCGGTATCTCCTCTCCGTAATGCACCGGCATGTCGTGCATGAAATTAGCGCTGGGTTTCGCCTTGGAAAGTAACTCAGGATCCACGGTGTAGCCTTGAAACGCCTTTCGGCGTATCTCCGCTTCGTCTTCTGCTCCCATGCTGGTCCAGACATCGGTATAGACGATGTCGGCGTCATTCACGGCGGCTACTGGGTCAGTAGTAGTGAGCACCTGGATGGAGTCGTCTCCGGCTCTCTGGCGGGCAAGTGAGAGGGAAGCCTCGTCTAGATCGTAGCCCTGCGGCCCGGCGATGGAGAAGTGGACCCCCATGGGGGGAAGTCCCAGGCATAGGCTACGAGCTACGTTGTTGCCGTCGCCGATGAAGGCTAATTTCAGGCCGGATAGTTCTCCTTGGTGCTCCTGAATGGTCAGCATATCGGCCATTATCTGGCAAGGATGCTCCCAGTCGGAGAGGGCGTTGACCACCGGAACGCCGGCGTAGGCCGCAAGCTCTTCCAGGCTCTTGTGGTCGAATACCCGGGCGACGATACAATCAACGTACCCCGAGAGCACCCGGGCCACGTCGGATATGGACTCTCTGACTCCCAGTCCAACCTCTTCTTGACCCATGTATACGCAATTCCCCCCCATCTGCTTGATCCCCACTTCAAAGCTGGCCCGAGTACGGAGGGAGGGTTTCTCAAAAAGGAGCGCTACGCTCTTGCCTTCGAGGGGCTTCATCGTCCGGTCCGCCTTCATCTGACAAGCCCGGCGGAGCAGGTCGGCGGTCTCCTGGGGACTGAAATCAGTGATTGATAGAAAGTTTCTCTTGCTCGGCATTCTTGGCATTCCGCTCTGGAGAATCATATCTTAATACTAGAGGCGGTTCAAGCTGACCTCGTGCCGTCGTCTCCAGAGTATCTGATATTATACAAAGCCCATGGATACTTTGAGGCAAACGGAGGCAATAATTTATGGTAAATGCCAAAATCACGCCGGGGTTAAAGGGAGAGCGGCAAGTTCTGGTCTGTGAGCATAATGTGGCCGGACACGTGGACAAGTTCAGCACTCCGGCGATGATCGGCCTTATGGAACAGGCCGCTATCCAGGCAGTCCACGAGTTCCTTGACGCAGAGCAAACCTCGGTGGGATTTGAAGTAAACGTGCGCCACCTGGCTCCGGCGGACATCGGGGCGACAATCACCGCCCATGCCGAGCTCATCGAGATTGACCGCAACCGGCTGACCTTTCGAGTTGAGGCTTACGAGGGGGACCGGAAGATCGGAGAAGGGAGCCACCGTAGGGCCATAATCGAGACTAACCGTTAGCCCAAACATCTCTGCCGTGTGCTAAAATCCCACTGCGTGGAATCCAAGCTGACCTCCGGTTTGGCGTGTCTGGCGGTTGACCGGTAAAACAGACATCCGCCACGACCAGCCGTTGAGGGAATGCTTTCAAGTCTTGTCTGTTTTGTGGAGCAAATGTAATGGCTGATATGGAGCAAGTACAACTGGTAAAGCAAGGCCGGGACGCTGTAGCCCAATGGCGGGAGGAGCATGTGGGCGAGGTCCTGGATCTGAACGCCGCCTATTTGAGCTACGCGCGCCTGCATCAAGTGGACCTTAGGGGAGCGGACATCCGCGATTCCGATCTGATGGGGGCGATCCTGGTCCGGGCAAACCTCTCGGGGTGCCACCTGAATCCCTGTCATATGTACCGGGCAGACCTGCGACAGGCCGACCTGAGCCGGTCATTGATGAACGGGGCCAACCTGAGAGGAGCCAACCTGAGGGAAGCGAACCTATCCAACGCTGATATGGACCGGGCCGTTCTGTCCGATGCTAATCTGACCGGAGCTAATCTGACCGGAGCCAATCTGTCTCGGGTCAATCTGACCGGCGCAAACCTCACCAACGCCGACCTCACCGGAGCGGTGCTGCACCGGGCCCAGCTAACCCATTCCGTATTGAGTGGAGCGAACCTGCAGGGCGCCGATTTCTATGAGGCGAGCTTTAATAACGTGGAATTGTCGGAGACTAAGTTTGCCGGCAGCATCGTTGGATACACCGTGTTCCAAAACTGCGACTTCAGCGTGGCCGAAGGTATGGACGAGGTCCGTCACGACGCTCCCAGCTCGATAGGCTTGGACACCCTGTACCGGTCTGGGGGCAAGATAAGCGATCTATTCTTGCGCAACGCCGGCGCTCTCGAGTCCATCGTGGAGTTCCAGCGGAGCCTTCTTGACGCTACTTTGCCTCCGGGTGATTGTTTCATTTCCTGTTCGGCCCAAGATGCCGCGTTCGCTCAATCTCTGCAGGCCGGCTTGCAGGCTCAGGGTATTCGCTGCTGGGTGTTTTCTGAAGACGTCAGAGGTAATGCTTTGGTGGAACGGCACAGCACTTCCGATCAAGAAGAGGTGGAGCGTTGGCTGCGGGCCTACGACAAATTAGTAGTGGTTTGCTCTGAATCGGGGCTGGACACGGAAGCGGTGCGCGACGACATCGTAGCGGCCCAAGGGCTTCAACAGAGTAAAGACCGATGGCTTTTGTATCTTGTGGCTCCGGACAGCAACCTCACCCAGGGTAGAGGCCGCCTGGCAAGGACTCTGAGCAGCGAGCATGTAGTCTTTGACTTGAGCGGAAAGGACGGCAACCCAGAAGAGTACGGGCAGGAATTGTCCCGCCTGGCTGAAGCCCTGAAGACGACTGAGCCAAGAGCGGCTGGGGTGCCGGTCTATCGAGATAGTGGAGAAAGCCTCCAACTCTAAAACCCCCCGCGTTAGACCGATCCCATCGCCTGGGTTCGTTGGTCAACAAGCTCACCGACGGAAGGGCGATTCGTGTGTACCATACTATCCGGTTCCCTCGATTTATCGAAGACCCGCGCTGTCCCACTTCTGTAGGTTTAGAATAGGCTCCATCAGGTAGACAAAGCTCGAGGCCCCGCCCCGATGCAATCGGGGCGGGGCCTCTTAGTTGCTACCCTATTGATGGTAGGTGGGGGCTGACCTAGATGTAGTCCACTTCTTCCATCATTTCCAGGTTGTCCCTGCTCTGGGACAAACCGCGGGCCATCTCTTCCTTGAACTCTGTGATCAGATCGTCGGTGATGACGCCGCCGGCGGACTTGGCCTTCTCCTTGAACTGCTCGAAAGCCCACTCTTCGGTGTCACCGTGGGGCATGTCGAAGAAGCCGCGGTCGAAGACGGGGAGCTCGCCCGGTCCGAAGTAACCCTTGCCTTCCAGGGTGTAACCTTCGAGGTCGTGGGTGCCCTTGCCTAGGACCTGGCCGGTCTCGGCGTAGTGCTCCATGACGTTCTTCAGGCCGTACTTCTGGATAGGGCAGGTCTTCATGCAGATGCCGCAACCCAAGTAGCGGGCCATAACGGGGCGGCAGCGCTTGAAGTACAACTTGTTCTTTTCCAGACCCCGCCACCAGATCTTGTCACGCATCAGGGCGCGGCCGGGGCA
>PAJQ01000075.1 GCA_002710215.1 Chloroflexota bacterium
AAGGCCCCTGGAAATATCCCAGAGGCCTTCTCGTGCCTAAATTTGGCGACCCGGATCGGACTCGAACCGACGATCTCTGCCTTGACAGGGCAGTATGTTAAACCAACTACACCACCGGGCCGCGTCTCGCGAACAGAGAAAATTCCATCCACTACTTTGAGTGTAAAATTTTCCCAATTCCCTGTCAAGGGATGTTGGAGTCGCTTCCCTAAGGCAATTCCTCTATCTGCTCGATCCTGCTGGCTAGGAGCTGGCCCTCACTGACTATCCCGGCCACTTGCACTACCATGCCTCTTTCCAAAATCCCGTCAAACAGGGTCAGTGTCTGTAGGGAAAGTCTGTTGCCATCCACCACGAATTCGGCAAGGTTGGCATTTTCATCGTTGATAATCGATGTTATGGCTCCTTGGACATCGAACTCGATCCGACCCTGCTTCTCGGCTGATTCTGGCTCATACTCGATCTTCGTGGCGAGGAGAACGCCATCATCGATATCGCCCTGTATTTCCACGGCGCTCCCCTCGACCGGAACTTTACCGGTGATGGCCATGGAGCTTACTACGAAGTCACGTCCGTTTAACTCCAGGATTTCGGGCTGGCCTTGATCGTCAAGTTCGATGTCGTCTATGGAACCATTAATCACGAACCGGCCCCTCTTCGGCGGGTCCGTGGAGGTGTCAAGATCCTCGATCTCCCGGGCCACGAACTCGCCATCGACGATGAATGCCCTGGCCAACACGGGGGTCCCAGTGTCCAGACCGCTATTGACCTGGGTAAGAGTTTCCAAGTTTATCGCCACGCCATTAATCACAATGGCACTGGCTTCTCCTGACCGGTTTCGTTTTGCCTCTTCCAACCACCCTTGTATCGTGGCTTGCACCCCGCCGAGGGCAGCTCGCCTTCCCCGTATTTTTAGCTCTCGCGCCACGATAGAACCGTCCGGAGCAAACAAGCCTTTCACGCTGACGCCGGCGCCAGAGATCAGGCTTCCCTTAACTTGGGATAACGGACCGACGGAAATTGAGATGCCGTTAACGATCAATGTGCCGTTCGGATTTACCCGGTCCAATATCCCTTGCATGTCTACTGGACTAGAACCCGGATAGTCCCGTAGCGCCGACTGGTCTTTTGATTCAACTCCCATCGCCAAAAGGGAGCCACCCATTTGAATCAGGATTTCCACTTCGACGAAGTCACCGGTCTGAATGTCTCCCTCTGACTCAGTCAGAATGCCCCGCGCGATCGAGAGCCCTTGAATCACCAGCGATCCATTGTCCAGCACTTCCTCGATAACGCCCGTTAATTCGGCCCGGTTTCCTGACAGCCGTCCAACCGGAGTCTCACCTGAGATACTTCGGGCCAATAGGGAACCATCCTCCTGACGGATGGCTTCTACTCCGATGGTCCGGCCTAGAGTTGGACTGCCTTCTAATCGGGTGGACCGGTCAACGGCAAACTTTACTCCGTTGATCTCCCAATTTCCTTGGCTGTCGACCCCTAAGAATGCGCCTTGCAACTTCAACAAGGAGTTACCCGCTTCGGTGTATTCCGAGTCGAGCCTATTTTCTATCTCCCTCACTGACATGGAACCGCCGTCTCCAAGCCGGGCGAAGACCTTGATCGTCTGTCCCAACGACGGAAAGCCATCAGTGTCGGCGGTAACCCCCACCCTGATCTGCAACCCGCTGATAATCCAGTCACCGGTCATCTCATCGATGCCTTCAAAAACTCCTTCCAGTTTGGTCTCTCCAACGGCCTCTGAACCCTTGGCTGTTTTTCCCGCCCGGCGCGCCAACAGACGGCCGCCAGGCATTAGCTCAGCATGAACCTGAATGGTTTGCCCCACCGTCAATCCTTCGTCAAGCTGGGTCAATGCGCCTATAGCTATCGGAATCCCATTAACGATCCAATTCCCGTCCTTGTCTATACCATCAAGCACCCCAACGATCTTGGCCTGGTTGAAGGGGTTGAGACCGTCGGCCGGATCGCCGTCGGCTCCTTTCCCGGTCGATTTTTTTTCCGGGATCACGTTGATCTCTTTCGCTTCAGCGGAAAGCAGTCCGGTGAGTGGGTCGCGAACCGCACCAATTATTACGAAAGCGCCGACACCGATCTCGGATTCGCCACGATGAAATCGCACCGGCGTATTCTGGGTCCTCCGGAAGACCACGGGCGCTGCTTCCGGCACCGTCGGCGCAACGGTTATGTGAGTATCGGTGATAGCAACGACCTCACCCGGTACATGCTTGTTTCTGGTCTTAGCCGGAACGCGGACTATCTTATCGGCGAAAAATTCCCCGTCCTGTTCCACCAGGGATACCGCCACCAAGTCGCCGGCGATGAGGTCAGATAATCCCGCTTCGGGCTTGTGGGACAGCCTTATGCTGGTGGCAGGTGTAACCGCGACGCTGACGATGCCGGCGTTGGTCTTGGCCGTCAGGACCCCATCACCAGCAGACACCACGGCGCCGAAGAAGTCCCGGGTTTGGCGCCTCTCCAAACGGTATGGTCCTATAACTCGCAATCCAATGTCCGTCTGTCCGACATCGTCACCGATGCGTAAGGAAAACCGGACCGGCGAACTCAAGCCGACTCCGGGCAATTTCAGCATTTCCGCTTTGACCAAAAATTGTCCATCGTCCCGAACAATAAATCTGGTGATGCCACCGGGCGCCCCGTCATATTTAAATCCTAGATCGTTGGATTCGCGGATAAAGGATGCCGCCGGAATGGTTTGGGTAAACCCGTCGAATCTTACCGTGATAGCTTCATTCGGCATCTTTATTCCATTGCTAAAACCGCCGGTCCTGAAAGTGCCTTCCACCAGAAATTCGTCCCTGGGAGATCCCCCTTCAAGTCCCACTGCCGTATTGTGAATAACGAAATCGGCGAAGGGCGAAACAACGGTGTATGAAAGGGAGCCAGTGGCCGAATTTCCGGCGCGATCAATCGCAGTGAGGGAAAATTCATGGGGACCGAGGCTACTTGTGTCGACAGCTAATCCAGGCTGAGTAGTGCCGGTAGCTTTATAGATTCCTGACAGGGTGTCTCTGACTTCCCAGGCGGTCAACACCGGCTCTGACAACAGAAACTCAGCGCCCTGGGCCGGCGATATTATGGCCACGATCGGGGGAGTTTTGTCGATGTTTATCCCGGACAACATCGCTACCGCGACGTTGCCCGCGCTGTCTACCGCGATACCCCCAACGCTTTGGCGGTCTCCTTCCCGGACTAGGGTTGTATCCCCTTTGCAGGTTACGATTCTAGAAGCGGTGTCGGAGCAGGTGAAAGTAACCGCCACGTCGGTGTTATTCCATCCGTTTGCGTTGGGAGATGGGGACACACGGCCCAGGATCGTGGGCATGGAAGTGTCCTCCACGGTCACGACGAAGTGCTCGCCCGCGACGTTTCCGGAAGCGTCGATGCCGGTGCAACTGACGGTGGTGGCGCCCAACGGGAACACCGAGCCGGAAGGTGGGTCGCACACCACCACCGGTCCAGGGTCAACCGTATCTGACGCCCTATTTGCATAGATCACCAGCGCCCCTAATCTGCTGCTGGCCTCGATCTTGAAACTGGCGGGAAGAGTCAGAGTGGGGGGAGTGATGTCTCGCACCGTGACCGGAAAGCTTCCGCTGCTAGAATTCCCGGCCGCATCGGTAGAAGTACAGGACACCGTCGTCGTCCCAAGGGGGAAAACCGTGCCCGACGCCGGGTTGCAAACCAAAGCCGGATTGGGGTCAGATAAGTCTCTAGCCGTGGCCACGAAGGTTACGGCGACACCCTGCCTACTGATTGACTCTACGGTGATACTACCCGGCAGAGTCAACTGAGGCGGTGTGGTGTCGGGCGTCTGCGACTGTGCCGCAGCGGTTCGAATCCCTAGAGGGTTCAGAGCAACCGTTGCCCATATCAAAAGCAGGCAAACCGGTATCCCGGCGAGTTTGAATACGCTAATCCCCATGTCCTACCTTCGAGGCCTCCACATTAAGGCCGGTAAATAACCGCGGCAACCGCACTCATAACCTGACCATCGCTATTGGTAGATACTACGTCAATTATGTTCGGTCCGGGTTCCAGCGCCACCAAAGTAGAGAAGTTGCCCACGAGATCAATGGGCGACGAGACGCCATTAACGCTGATCACCGCTTCCGGCCCGGTGCGCCCTGAAAGCCGAATGATGCCCGTAGATACGATGCTGAGATCCCGGGGTTCGGTGATCACCAGCAAGAATGGTAGCGGAGGCGGCGCGATGGACTTCACGGTCAGCACCCGGGTCGATTGGTTCCCCAGATTATCGGAAGCCACCACCATGATTTCGTTTTCTCCGAGCGCTAACGGCACGTATCCCCGGAACGCTATCCCTTGTTTGCCGTTACCCTCCAAAATAGCGGGAACGTCATTGATAGTAACCGCCGCGCCGGATTGCGTGATTCCTCGGACGACCACCGTGTCGCCGGATACCTCGATTCCATCCACCGGTTCGTGCACTTCAAGCAGCAATTCGGGCACGGGGTCCTGAGTTGGCGGGGGTGTCACCGTTGGTAACACGGTAGGAGGAGGCACGGGCATTTTGGTGGGAATCAAAGTGGGCTTAGGAGTGGCAGTAGCAGTTTGGGGCGTTGGAGTCGGCGGCTCCGGGACGCTGGTTACTTCAGGAACCGGCGTAAACGTGGGTGCGACTACCGGTGTCGCCGTTGGGATACGAGTCGAAACCAGGTTTCTGACCGTCGGGGCGACAGTGACCGGGTCGACGGGCGTCCGCGGTACCGTCTGAAAACAGCCTGTCAGCATCATTACCATTCCAGCCAAAAGGAAACACAACCAGATTCCGGCTCTCTTCACCAAGCTGTCTCCCCTGATGGACCCTGCCCCACCGCCATGTGTTCCGGCCTGGGTTCCCCCCGGTGCTACTCCCCTGAATTCATGGGCATCTCAAGAATAAACGAAGTATGGTGGTTTTCATCGGAACCGGCGACGCTCTCAAGAGTTAGGCCGCCTTCCCAATGGCTTGCCAACGTCCGGGCAATGAACAAACCCAACCCGGAACTGGATTTTTCCTCTCTCCTAGCAACTTCAGGCGTCCAACCATGGTCGAAGATATGTTGAGCGTATTGGCTGGGGATTCCCGGCCCGTCGTCCCAAACCCGAATAATGAAATGCGTATCATTCTTACTTAGCGTAACCTCGATATGGCTATCCGCGAATCGCACCGCGTTATCAACCAAGTTGGTCACGATATGTTCGATCGCCGAGCCGTCTGAATAAACTAGACCGAACTCGGAAGGCTCGGCCCACCAGGAGATCTCTTTGTCGGATTGCTCGGCAACCAAAGTGTAACGGTCAACTATCTTACGTATCAACTCCGAAGGCTCAACCGGCTGGGGCTGGGCCACCCTATCCGGACCCTCCAATTGCACCAAAACCTGAATATTGGACATCATCAGGCGGAAATTGGGGGTTTGCATCTCTATCTCGTCGAGCAGTTCTTGTACGTTCGGGTCGGTTTCTGCTCCGGCGAACTTCAGCACCGCCCGCAACTCCCGTTCTTTTCCGGAGATCCTTCTGATGGGCCGGCCTAGGTCATGGTCAAATAGATCGAAATACCTCTGTGTAACCTCACTCCAATTGTGGAAACCGTTGTTGTTACTGGCATCATCGTCACGCCCTTTGTTTACCACACTGTTCACGGTGTAGGAAATCGAGACGACGCCTAGGCCAACCGCTGCCAGCACTGCACCGATGTAGGTTAACGGCTCGACACTCCATAGATTGTCGAAGGCCAAACTCCCAACGAAAGGCGCCAAGATAAGGCTTAATATCCCCAAAAGGAAAACAATGCCACCGGCGGTCTTAAGCCCGTTCTGCATACCGGTCCATCTGTGATACAGACGAATTGGAAACACGACTACCCTCGGGGAGGCAGCAGGCGGTACCCTTGGTCGCGGACGTTGATGATAAGCTCCCCGGCAGCGAATCTAACACCTAACGCAACGCCCAGTACATCTTTTATTTCCCGTATCCTGACTCGCAAGGAAGCTCGGGGGTCGTCGCCCTCGGAATAACGCTCCAGTTTACTGAAGGGGACCATCTCACCAGGGCTCCGGTACCATGCGGCCGCCAACTCACGCAAAATCTCAAACTTCATGCCTTGGATTTCGGATACCGGTATAAGCTCCTCGCCATCCTTGGCGTAGACCATCGCCGTTTCCACATCAACCAGAATCCGATTTCCCACGGGGATCCTTTCCGGCGCCGTGCCGATCAAGCGGCGCAGCCGCAGCACGACTTCCTCCGGACTTGCCAGTTTGTCGATGAAATCAACGGGGGCGTCCCAAAGCAGCGCTCCCCGGGCCGCAGTGTCCCGGTCGGGTCCCTGGGCGTATTGAGTGAACATCAGGATGGGCAGCTTAGGATAGCGCTTAACGATCTTCTGAAGAATCTCCAAGCCCTTGAACCGGTCGTCCCGGTCCTCCCCAAATCGGACATCAAGGAGAACACCGTCAGGCTGTTCATCGTCGATAGCGTACAGAGTGGCGGCCTCGAATTCTTCGCCTAAAGACCAGCCCGACTCAGGATGAACCACGGAGGGTACCCATCCTTCCTCTTCCAATCTGCGGCGCACGGCCATCAAAATCGCCGAACTCGACTCGTCGTCAACGATCAGTATCTTGTTGTCTTGCTTCGAGGCTCGCATACTACCACCCAACCGGGAAGTTAACTCTCCCGTCCTCGACCACCACCGGCACAACTTTCCAAAAATATTTTACCAGAGGGTTGCTTACCAAATATCACCGGAATATGCAGGTTGTTTCCGGTTTAGGTAAATTAATCTTCATTAACCCCAGTCCTGAACGCCAATCCCTATTTTAATGCTTCCAGCCGATTCTGGATACGGGTCATCGAGTTAGCCTGGGGTTCAGGCCCGTTTTCCTCAACGATTGGGTCCATCTCGTAGGATTTCCGGCGCCATTACCGGAGTATATCGGGTTGACAGAGGATAGCACCCGTCTAAAATGGACTAACAACACTAATCAGAAACGCAAATTGAAGTCCGGCCATGGGGAGTGAACAGAGATCGTCTGCGGGATCCGGACCAGCACAACTTAAGGAGAGATGGCATGATAACCAAATTCGGCAGCCTGTACGCCGGCCACGTTGACCTGGATAACTTGGGGTTGGACGGAACACCCGTCAATGACCGGTGGCTATCCGACGACCACCTAGCGTCGGTATTCGACAAGTCCGAAGCCATCGTTCTGGCGATGGAACGGCTGGGCTACGACACGTTCTGGGCCGCCGAACACCATTTCCAACGGGAAGGATACGAGTGTATCCCCAACTTGCTGCTGCTCTTCGTCCATTTGGCCCACTTGACCGAGAACCTCAGATTCGGTTGCGGCTTCAACGTCAATCCCATGTGGCACCCACTGCGGCTAGCTGAAGACTTCGCCATGGCCGACCACTTGACCAAGGGCCGGGTGTTGTTCGGCATCGGGCGGGGCTACCACTCCCGGGAGGTGGAAACCTTCGGCAACCCCAGCACCGCCATCGACAACGATGCCAACCGTGAGCTGTTCGAGGAGCAAACCGAGGTTCTATTCAAGGCCTTCAATCAACGCTCTTTCTCCCACCATGGGGAGCAATACGACATACCTCCGGCGGTGCCCTATCGGGGCTACGACCTGAAGGAGATCACCTTGGTGCCCAGACCCCGAACCTTGCCCGTGGAGTGCTGGCAGCCGGTGGTCAGCGCCAGCCAAAGGGCCATGGACTTCATGGTAAAACACGGCATTAAAGGCATCATCGGAGGAGGCGCCGCCTCCGGCGGTACGACGGATCGGGTTATGGAACAGTGGCGGGACACTTTGGCCCAAGCAGGCCGGGAAACCGAATTGGGCGGCGACCTCACCATCGGGTATACCATCCACCTGGCGGATACCGAGGAGCAGGCCATCAAAGAAGCCCGCCTTTACTTCGAAGAGAACATGAAGATGTTCGCTCCTTTGGGATTTGTACGGGGCCTTACCAGCCAGCAGATCTCCGACCTAGCTGACCCGTCAAAAGCCCGCTCCGCCGGCTTGCCTACGCTGGAACAGGCCGTGGAATCCGGTGCCTGGTTGTGCGGTCCACCGGAGTCGATCATCGAGAAGATTCAGGATGTGCAAGAGCGTTATCCCGGCCTTGAATCGATCAACGTAGGGTCGGTGATCGGAACGCCTCAAAAGGTGATCCTGGAACAACTGGAGTGGTTCGGCAAAGAGGTTATGCCCAAGTTTACCGGCTAGTATTGGACCACTACACCGGGAGTCGAGCCGCAATCACGGCGTGCTCCCGATACAAACGTATAGACGATTAGGCCTCCAATAGGAGGCCTAATTTTATATTTATTGACAAGGATAGTTCAACTAACTATAATCATTCGATTAATACGAATTATTAGAGTGAATCAATGAACACCTTTGACGACGTTGGTGGTACGGACGCCGGTAAGGAAGCGTTGGTCGAACAGATGGGCGATCTGGTGCAGCGGATGTACGCCCAGTGCCGGCCTGAGTCGACCGAGGGATGGACCGAGTTGGAGCTTACGATGCCCCAGCTACACACCATGGCGCTTCTCAGCCAAGGACCCCAGCGCATGGGGGTCATCGCTTGGCGGCTTAACAGCAGCCAATCCGCGGCCACCAGCATGATCGACCGTTTGGTCGACAAAGAACTGGTGGAGCGAGTGCCGGACAAAGATGACCGCCGGGTAGTCGCCTGCCAGCTAACCGAAACCGGAAGAGAAGAGATGGAGCGGCTATGGCGAATCAACCGGATGAAGTTCGCTCTGATAGCGGATTATCTAACCATAGAAGAGCTCCGCAGGGTGGTGGAAGCCATGGAATTGC
The DNA here is from genome assembly GCA_002710215.1 of Chloroflexota bacterium. Taxonomy (GTDB): domain Bacteria; phylum Chloroflexota; class Dehalococcoidia; order Lucifugimonadales; family UBA3495; genus UBA11650. The sequence continues at coordinate 8,892 of PAJQ01000075.1, forward strand.
TTTGTCTGGCCGGCCAACGCGCACAAGAAAGCACTGGCCCCTAGGCGCTGTGTTCGAACCGCAAGTTTGGCTAGCCGAAAAGGATGACGAAAACCGGGACCATTGACGATGAAAGATAGTCCTATTCTCCGATGGAACCATGAACTAGCAGGTCTAATATCTAAGCCGAAGTGCAACTGGGGCGGTGGGTTCGCTCCAACATCCAAGGAGCTTTGGAATTGAGTTTTCTCACTGGAATCGCGCTAAGGCGCCGCTCCGTAACGATTATGTTGATCATCCTGCTGCTGGTGGGAGGAGTCATCGTCTACGGACGCCTGGAACGGGAACTCTTCCCCGAGATTGAGTTCCCCAACATAACTATCCTCACTATCTATCCATCGGCCAACCCCGACGCCGTCGTTCGGGATGTCACCGATCCTATCGAGGAAGCCATCGACGGTATGAGCGGCCTGGATGATATTCGGTCCGTCTCTTCAGAAAACATGTCCCTGGTTGTCGCTACGTTTGAGTTCGGCGAGGACATTGTAGAGGCGGAACGGACCATCGTCAGCAATCTCAACGGTATCCGCTTCCCGGACGGAGTCGAAGAACCTTTCGTCAGCCGCATCGCCAACGACGTTTTCCCGGTTATCCAACTCAGCGTTCTTGGCAACCGGGACATTCCGTCGCTGCAGAGAATACTAGACGACCTGGTACTACCCTCCATCGAGCGAGTTCCAGGCGTCTTCGAGGTCAACGTCATCGGCGGTTCCGACGAGCAGGTGCTCGTTACGGTGGACACGGACAAACTGAAGGACTTAGGACTCTCGGTTTCCCAGGTATCCAAGTCTATCCGGGAAAACAACCTGAGCTTTCCCGCCGGGGGTATCGACGACGGGAACAGAACCTTCCCTGTTCGCACCTCCCATAAGCTAAATTCCCTTGATGAAGTCCGCAACCTAGTTATCGGTTTAGAGTTCGTCCCTGGCGGAAGGCGCGATCAACGGCCGATTCTTCTGTCGGACATCGCCGAAGTGAGACTCGGCACCGAGAAAGCCACCAGGATATCCCGGACCAATGGCAAACCCAGTCTTAGCATCACCGTCACCAAGGAGCCAGACGCCAATACAGTGGATGTTACGGCCCAGGTGCTGGAAGCCATGGGTCAGCTGGAGGGCCTGCCCCCTGACGTTGAGATAATCACCTTGACCAACGACGGGCCGGAGATCCAATCCCAGCTCAACTCCCTGGTTCAAGAGGGGTTTTGGGGGTTGATCTTCGCCGTTGCCATGGTGTTTGTCTTCCTTCTCAACCTCCGGCCTACGATCATGAGGGGTGTGGTGCTCACCCTCCGGCCGACTTTAATCATCGGACTCTCCATCCCTCTGAGCATCCTATCCGGCATCCTCCTGATGGGTCTCACCGGGCTAACGCTGAACTTCATGACCCTAGCCGGGCTCGCCATCGCCGTGGGCCGGGTGGTAGACGACAGCATCGTCGTGCTAGAAAACATGTTCCGTCACATCCAGGCGGGGGAAGACCGGCTACAGGCAGCGGTCGAAGGCACCAGAGAAGTGGGAGCCGCCATAGTTTCCTCCACGCTAACCACCGTGGTGGTGTTCATCCCCCTGGCGTTTATCCAGGGGTTGGTCGGGTCCTTCTTTTCCCCTTTCGCCATGGCGGTCAGCTTCGCTTTGGTTGGCTCCACCCTAGTGGCGTTAACAGCTGTACCTGTGTTGGGAGCAATCTTCCTGCGCCAAGGAGACGTGCCCAATAACTTTGGCCCAAATCCGGCCGCCACCGGATTGGATTCCTGGATGCAAGGTTTATACATACCGGTATTGATATGGTCGCTGCGGCACAAACTGGCAACCATTTTGATCGCCTTGGGCACGGTCACTGCCAGCCTAGGGCTCCTCTTCGTCATCCCAGTGACCCTGTTCCCGTCCGGCGCCCCCCAGTTTCTCACGATCGACGTCGAGCTGCCCAATGGCACCTCGGTAAAGCGTACCTTCGAAGAAGTCCTCCGGGTTGAGAGTGTACTCGCTGAACTTAAAGACCAGGGCGAGGTGAAGGCTTATCAGGTCAGCCTGGGAGCGACTTCGGACGAATTCGGTCCGGCGGCGGGCGGTGGCGGTTTTCATCGTGCGGGATTCATCATAGCCATGGAGGACGATGTACGCAGCGACATCGGCGACGTGGTCCGAGCCAATATTCCAAAAACCGAAGATGTAACAATCACGGTGAAGGAGATCGAGAACGGCCCGCCCACCGATTCCTTGGAAGTCAACATCACCGGGAGCAATTTTACCGCCATCGCGGAGGTCGCGAATCAACTTGAGTCCGAACTGGGCGGCTTGGACGGAATCATCAACCTAACCAGCGATATCAGTGAGGCTAGGGATGAAGTGGTTATCAGCATCAACCCGCAGCACGCTGCCGAGTTTGGCCTCACCACCAGGGAGGTGGCCCTTCAAGTTGCCCGGTACACCGTTGGAGAGACGGTTTCGGAGGTTGAATTGGAAGGCGAGGCCATGGACGTAGTGGTCAAGGGCGATCCCGATGATGTGAACGACATCAACAAGTTGAAGTCGTTAAACATCGAAGGACCATTCGGTATAGAAAAACTGGGAGCCCTGAGCGATATCGCTTTGGAGAAAGGACCGGTTTCTATCAGCCGCTTCGACGGTGAACGTTCCGCCAGCATTACCGGGGGCATCGTTGGCGAGGACACCCGTGCCGTGGGTATCGCCCTTCAAGCCAAGATAGATTCTTTGGACATACCGCCTTCAGTTCAGGTCAAAACCGGGGGAATCTTCCAGCAGATCGCGGAGGGTTTTGAAGACGTATTTACAGCCATGGCCATAGGAATCGTTCTGGTCTATCTGGTCATGGTGGCCACTCTGGGCTCTCTGAGGAATCCTTTGGTCGTCGTGATCAGTCTTCCCTTGGCTGCGGTGGGTGCCCTGATAGCTTTGGCCCTGACCGGCCGCACCCTTAGCCTGTCGGCCCTCATGGGGTTCTTGTTGCTGATAGGTGTGGTCGTGACCAACGCCATAGTCTTGATCGTTTTTGTTGAGCAGCTGAGGGAACAGGGGCGCACGGTGTTCGAAGCCCTGGTGGAAGGTAGCCAAGTCCGCATGCGCCCGATTCTCATGACGGCCTTCACCACAACATTTGCCCTGTTGCCGCTGGCTTCCTTCGCCTCAGGTGAAGGAGTCATCATAGGCGCGGAGTTGGCCACGGTGGTCATAGGCGGGTTGATTAGTTCTACCTTCCTGACGCTGGTCGTCATACCGGTGATTTACACCATCGTGCATGTCGATATACCCAGGCTTGCCCAGTATTTTGGATCGATCATCGGTGTAGCCGACAGACCGAACCCCAGGATGTCGTGAGGTAGATCAGACTAAGACGATCGAAGAAATAGATCCGATGCTACTCCGGTCGAGATCGACCGGATCGAAGAGGTCATTGGGAAAAACCAATCTACCTACCGGGAGTTACATACCGTGCGCGCAATATTAAAGTTCAAAGGTGTTCCAAAAATCTGGTTGATTCCTGGCCTGGCTGCTCTTTTCTTGCTGGTGGTGGCCGGTCCAGCGGTCTTACTCAGCCTGGCGCTAGCGTCCGGACCGGACTCCGGATTAAATCCCAGCCAAGAAACTTCGCTGAGCGGCAACCTGGCGGGCGAGGTCACCATCGGCGGCAGGCTACACTTCCCCCGGCGGTTGGCTATGACCTTCGAGTCCGGTGGGACCGTGGGGAGCGTGTTAGTAAGAGAAGGTGACAAAGTGGAAAAGGGCCAGATACTGGCCAGAATGGACGCCGTCACCTTAGCGGACTTGGAAAAGGCGATGTTTTCCGGGGAGGTTGGGGTAGTCACCGCTCAGGCGGAATTAGACTCCCTGGCGGTCTCCAGTCCGGTGGCCTTGGCCCAAGCTCAAGCCACTGCGGCGGCGGCCGAAGTTACCCTAGACGATGCCCGAGAGGACCTGACCAATCACCTGCAACCGGAGGCCGTGGATGTTGCCCGAGCTCAGCAGCTAGTGGCGGACACCCGGCTGGCGTTGGATGACGCCGAAGACTCTCTAGCCGACCTTGACCGGGATCATTCCCAAAGGTTTAGCCAGGCTCAACAAGACCGGGCAACGGCGGAAGTGGCTTGGGACCTGGCGCGGGACGGGTTGGCCGACCTGAGCCTGATCCACGCCCAAACACTTAGCCAGGCAATAAGGGTAAATGCCATGGCGAAGATCACTTTGGACGACGCCCAAGAGAAGCTAACAGAGTTTCTCTTGGACCACAACCGGGATCTGGCGAAGGCGCGGCAGTCCAGCGCCCAAGCGTACATCAGTCTGGACGAAGCAATAGATGCCTTGGCCAAGTTCAACCCGGACCAAGCCCAGGCAATGGCTACCGCCCGGCAAGCAAAGGCCAAAGCCGATCTTGCGCTGGACGATGCTACAAATGATCTTACCAATTTCGAGCGGTCCCGCCTCCAAAACCTGGCGGATGCCCGCCAAGCGACGGCCAAGGCCGAGGTTGCTTTGGCCGACGCTCAGGAAAAGAGGGACAACTTCACTTTGGATTACGTCAAAGAACTGGCTGCGGCGAGGCAAACCGAGGCCAAGGCCGTCGTTGCGCTGACTGCCGGGAATGACGCTGTCGCAAGTTTGATTTACAAGATTGGCGTGACTAAGGCCCAAGATGAGGATGCAGTGAATGAGCTGGCCAGCCTTAGGGCAACTGTAGCCAGCGCCACGGTCGACCTTGAAAAAGCGCGGGATGACTTGGCCGAACTCGAGCCCGGTTCCGACCCGCGCGACCTGCGCAAACTAGAAACCGCAATGGAATTGGCGCAGGCCAAGCTGGATAGCGCCCGGCAGACCGAGTTGGAGTTGGAAACCGGCCAAGAGGTATTTACCCGGCGGCAATTGTTGGCCGCCGTGGAGGTAGCTCAGGCTAAATTGGACGTCAAGCAGGAAGAATTGGAACAACTAGGGGAGGGATTGGACCCACTGGAGCGCAACAGGCTCCAAGCCGCGGTGGATTTCGCCACGGCAGATGTGGGAAAAAACGAGAAGGACCTTCAGGAACTCGAACAAGGGACCGACCCCTTAGTCCTGGAACAACTCCAGGCCGCCGTAGAAGTTGCCCAGGCTGAACGAAATAGCGCGGAAGAAACTCTGGCAGACATCCAGGCCAAAGCAGAGGCCGCAACCCGGAGTGTCGTCATTCCGGGCACGATAGAAGCTACTGCCAACCTTACTCCAGAGGAGCATGTCCTGCGGGCTCTGGCCGCCGGAACCGACCCGCTTCAGGTTTCTTTGAAGGCAGCTCAATTCGCGAATGCCACCGCCGATCTGAAAAAAGCGGATAAGGACCTGGCCGACCTGCAAGGAGGCCCCGATCCTTTGGAACTGTCCGTTCGACAGCGGGATATGCTCTTGGCCCGGGCAGCGTGGGAAGAAGCGGTGGAAGACCTGGTAGAACTGACCAAGGACATTGATCCTCTGGAAACCCAGCGGCTCAGATCGCTGGCGGCAGTAGCCGAGGCCACGTATAACGACGCCGTAATACGACTAATGGCGGTTCAAGAACGCTTGCCCATGGAGGTTGACCTTCTTCAAGCGAACGTCGCTTTGTCTCAGGAGGTCGCCAAAGACGCGTTGGAAGACTACGAAGGAGCAATCCTAAGGGCGCCGTTCGACGGCGTTATCTCTCTTGTCAACGTGGAACCCGACGACGAGGTCACCCGCGACTCCCGTATTATTGAGATAGTTGACCCCACTGTTCTGGAAGTGGCGAGTTTCGTGGACGCTGCTAACGCCAATCTAATTTCCACTGGGGATCGAGCCGAAGTCACCATAGACAATCTTCCCGGCGATATATTTCCCGGCGCGGTTTCCTTTGTGTCGGACAAACCCAGAACCGAGCGCGGTATAGTAAGCTTTCCCATCACAATAACGGTGGTTGTCCCAGCGGGCGCCGATATCCCCGTGGGGTTAAGCAGTGTATCCGTTGTTATCACGCCCAACGGGAAGGGGGTCTTACTGGCGCCCCGGGGAACGGTCCAAGGCCGCGCTTGGCGTCCACTTTTCTGAGTTTGAGTTACCGGCGAAGCATGCCCGGGTTGCTGGCTTGAATCCAGGGCGGTTATAATGCACCCATATTCGGAATCTACCATAACTGGAGGCGCTATGCTTAGACTAGGCGGGGTTGCTTCCGCTTCTCACATGACCGTTTTCCAGGGTTTGGGAGAGATGTTCAAGAGGGAAGGCATCGACATGGACTGGGTGTTGTATTCCGATTACGACGCCATGATTGACGATTTCGTTGACGGGAAGATTGATCTGGCCTGGAACGGCCCTCTGGGTTACGTCAAGATCAAACGGCTCTTGGACGAACCCTGTCAGGTCATCGCCATGCGCGACGTGGACGTGAATTTCACGACCTGCTTCGTAACCCGCCCTGATTCGGACATCCTAACCGTGGAGGACTTGAAGGGAAAGCGGTTCGCCTTCGCCAGCAGGTCTTCAGTTGAATCCGGCCTGTTGGCATACCACTTCCTGAAAGAAACCGGCATCAATCCTAGAAACGACTTGGCCCTGTTTACTTTTTCTGAAGACCGCAAGTCCAGCGGGTTGACCGGGGAAAAGGGCGTGATTGACTGTGTGCTCAATGGTGAATACGACGCCGGGTCGGTAGCCCAGCGGACCCTGCGGACAATGTCTGAAGACGGTTCGTTGCCCCAGGACACCCTTCGCACCTTTTGGGCGAGTCCGGGCTACAGCCACTGTTGCTTTACCGCCCAGCGTGACATGGACCCCGGCCAGTACAGAATGGTCGAACAGGCCCTGCTGTCTGTAGACTACGGTGATCCTCTGGGCAAAAGCATCCTTGACGGCGAGGCATGTAAAGCGTTTGTCCCCGGCATTGAAGAGGGTTGGGAGGAGTTGGAAAAGGCGGCGATAGACCAGGGATTGGTCTAAAAGCCCTTAGACCTCGTCGGCCGGTGTGTCCGGCGTGTTCTGGATGATGTCTTCAAGACTTCTGTCCAAAGCCGGGTCCAAGTTCGCCGGCTCCACGAAGGGACTAACCACATAATCCGATCTGGCCCGATCGATTAGGTCTTTCGCTCTCGGGTTGTCCGAACCGATCCTTTCCAGGGCTTCCTGCAATTCATGGCACTCAGTATCGGCCATGGTGATTAGATCTGCCAGATCGATATCCAGATTGAACATGACCTTGAGCCTGCGCATTATGTCGTAATAGGCGCGATGGTCTCTGGCGATGCCGACCGGCTGGTTATTTGTGTTGTTGAAGGGGTACATGGGAGCCATGGCTCCCAGCCGGAATATCTCCAGATCGGAGTGTTGCTGGTTCACCATGGTTATTAGTGCCATTCCTATAGTCGGGCCGCTTCGGCCACGGCTACCATAGTTGGAAAACCGCAGGCCAAATTTCTCCAGATTTTCCTTCATGAATGGCTGGCTGTACACACAGCTAACGTTTCTCTCCAGGTCCGGCGGGGCGGCTCCGTTGTATCCTTCGACCACCACGGTTTGGCGGATTCCCAACTCTTGTATCGCTTGAATGAATGCCTGGCCGTAAATATCGATCCGGAACCAAGGCTCCTCGCCCAGGTAAATGATCAGTCCGTTTCCCGCGTCGTAAAAGTAGTTCCTGCGGTGCATCTCACTGACGGGCAGTCCATCCTTGTAGGAAACTCTGGGCCGATAGATATCGTGGGTGCCCGGCACTTGAAACGGGTAGCACATCCTGGACACTTCGGCGCCCAATTCGCCAATACGCCGTGCGCCGAACTTGTCGATCAAGTACCTTGGTAGACCGCCGGAGATTTCTCCGCCATCCGACCACTGGCGCCTCCAACCGGCGATCATGTATTGAACGTCGGGTTTTTCATGGAGGATCAACATATCATCGGTCATAGTGGGAATCTCCCCCGGCCCCTAACTCTACTCTACCCTTAAGTTCGCCCATCGTGGATTTGTCCTAGCCTGCTGCTATCTTAAATCGCGTCCGCCAACTTCACGAGCGATGGGTAGCCGGGGCAAGCTGGCCGGAATCTGACTTTGTCTTCAAAAATTCAGTAGGAAACGCCATAAACCCAGCGAACCTGCGTAATAAATCATTTATACCACAAGTGGACCATTATGAGTGGACCATCCGCGCCGGCAATTCCCAAGGATGGGGGAAACCCAATCCGTTCAAGGAATATCCCACCTGACCTGTCACCTGGATCCGCGCCGTCGATTCCCGTAAACGTCCTCCATCGTTCCGCCCTGTCTTCTTATTTTGAATGCCTGTCCCGGTGTATCCGCACGTAGATGCCCGTCTTGCTATATCGCTGGCAATTCTCGGCGCCTCACGAAACCTGGTTGTCCTGGCCACCAGAGGCCATCCTCAATTAGCCGTATGCTACAATCCCGAAGAAAATCGCCTCAACGTATCAGGTGGCCTAATTTCAATCTCCTTAAGAGGTAGCAATGGCGCTAATGAGAGCCGGTCAAGCGATAATTGAAGGTCTCCGAGCCGAAGGTGTGGAATACATCTTCGGCCTGGTGGGGACAACCACCAACAGCATCGTTACCGAATTGCCGGGGCGGACCGACATTCGATTCCTGGATACCCGGCACGAAGAAGGGGCGGCCTTCATGGCCTACGGATACACCCGGGCTTCCGGCAAACCAGCGGCCTGCGTCACCACCTCGGGCCCCGGCAGCATCAACCTGCTTACCGGCATCTCCTTGGCCTACAAAGGACGTGCGCCGGTGATCGTCATCGCCGGGGATACGGCCCAAGAGTACATCTACCGCGACGGCGCCCAGGCCTTCGACCTGGTGAGCCTGTTCAAACCCATCACCAATCTGGCGTTACAGGTGAACCAGACCGAAAGAATACCGGAGATGCTCCATTATGCCTTCCGTCACGCTCTCTCCGGTAAGCAAGGACCGGTATTTCTAGATATACCCAGAGACTTGATCGACGGCAAGAGCCTGGAGACCAACGTACAAGCACCGGAAACTTACCGGGCGGTAAACGGGCGGATCGAGGGAGATTCCCAAGCCATCCAACAGGCGGCCGCGCTGCTGAGTCAGGCACGGCGGCCCTTATTGCTAGCCGGGGGCGGTGTCGTAGATTCGGAGGCCAGCGACGATGCGGTCGAACTGGCCGAACTTCTGGACATGACTCTGGTCCCTTCCTACGGCCACAACGACGCCGTGCCGAACAACCACCGGCTCTATATCGGCCCTCCCGGCGGGCGGGGTTCCGGCGAGGCTGCGGAGGCGATAAACCAAGCCGACGTGATCTTGGCCCTGGGAACCCGGATCAACCAGGGAAGCACGTCTTGGAACTACAACGTGGTCAATCCGGAAACGAAGATCATCCAAGTGGACATCGACCCTCAAGAGATCGGACGCAACTATCCGGTGGCCGTGGGCATGGTGGGCGACGCCAAGGCGGTGGCCCGGCAGATACTCCGGTCCTTGCGGGAGGAGTTCCCGGAGGGCCGCCCCAATTCTGAATGGCGGGCGAATACCGAGAGATTAGCGCAACAACGACGAACCCGGTTGGATGCCGAGAAAGAGATTCCCGGCGACCCTATGATGCCGCAACGGGTCTACCCCGAGCTGTCCAAAGTCCTGCCTCCGGATTGCATGGTGACCATCGACGCCGGAGTATCGGCGGGATTGGCTTATGACCGGCTGGCCTTCCAAACGCCCCGCACTATGTTCAACTACGCCGGACAGGGCGGGCTTGGGATGGGTCTGTGCGTGGGCCTGGGCACAAAGCTGGGCCGGCCCGACCGTGCTGCCATCGCCATCCAAGGCGACGGCGGATTTCTTTACACGTCCCAGGAATTGAACACGGCGGTTAGATGGGGGATACCGCTGGTAAGCATCGTGCTGAACAACAACTGCCACGGGGCCGAGAAGGCCCAACAGCAACGCTTGTTCGACGAACGGTACATCGGCGTGGACCTGGAAAGCCCCCGATTCGATAAACTGGCTGAGGTATACGGGGCTAAAGGATATTATGTAGAGCGCCCCGAGGACATCGCGGACACAGTGCGCGACGCCCTGGACCAAAACGGCCCCAGCGTGATTGAAATACCTATTGAGGAGTATTTCCCTCCGGCGGCGCCTCTGCCCGGATCTTCCCGGTAGGGTTGAAAGCCGCAAAAATGACCTGCAACGTTTTTTCACGATAAATCCGGGGACAACGAAAGGAGCTTACGATGGCTAGCATTTTTGAAGAACTCGGCGTGCGCCCGGTGCTCAACGCCATGGGGAACCGGACGTTGCTGGGGGGATCCACTCCCTCCGCCGCCGTCCGCGCCATGATGGACGAGGCCGAAGAAGACTACGTTCACATGGGCGACCTTATGGATACAGTGGGCCTGAAGATTGCCGAGATGATTGGCGCTGAGGCAGCCTTGGTGACCTCTGGATGCTCGGCGGCCCTGGCCGTGGGAGCAGCGGCGTGCATGACGGGCAACGATCAAGAGAAGATCGACCAGTTGCCGGACACTACGGGCATGCCTGACGAGTTCATCATCCAAAGGAACCTTAGAATCAAGTACGACCGGTGCATCACCATTCCGGGCGGCAAACTGGTGGAGGTAGGCGACGCCGAGGAGACCCGTCCGGAGCACATCGAGGCCGCAATAGGGCCTCGCACGGCGGGGATCCACTACCTGGCTCCGGGCAACAAGCCGGGAGCGCTGCCCATAGAGGAAGTGATCCGCATCGGACAAGCCCACGACATCCCGGTCATCGTGGATGCCGCCGGGGAAGTCTACCCCACGGACAAGTTCGGCCGGTACGTCAAGATGGGCGCAAAACTGGCGGCCTACGGCGCCAAGTACTTCGGAGCGGTCAATTCCAGCGGCATGCTGGTTGGCGACAAAGACCTGGTGGAGATCGCCCGCGCCCACAGCTTCATCGGCTTCGAGTCCAGCCAGTCCCGGTCCATCGGACGGCCGATGAAAGTGGACCGCCAGGAAGTTGTCGCGGTTTACGCGGCCTTGCGAGAGTGGCTGACCATGAACCACGAGGACCGTTTCGCGTCTTACGAAGTCCGTGTAGCCACGCAGAAGGCCGAACTGAAGGACATCCCAAATATCGAGACGTTTATCCATCCCGCAGAGGGGCCGGCGTTAGGATTACTGGTCCGGATGGACACCGCCAAGGTAGGTAAAACCGCCGGAGAAGTCGTTGCCGAGCTGAAGACCGGAAATCCCAGCATCTGGGTCCGCTCCCCCCAGGACCGGCCCGACGACTATCCGGAAGGTGAAAACGGGTTCATTATCCTAATGCACCTGTTGAAAGAGGGCGGGGAAAAGGTCATCGCCGAGAGACTGGCGGAGATTCTGCCGAGCTAGGGGATTGCGCCGTTGGCAATTTCGGCATAATACGGTACAAGGGAAGCCGTTACTGGCAAATAGGTGTGTGAGGCAAGGAATGGCTGACCCAGCTTCAGAAGACGCGGTCCTTAAGGAAATCAACCCCGATGAACTGGTGGAGTTGGGCAAGTCCCTTGTCCGCATACCCAGCTTCATCGGCGAGGAAACCGCCCTGGCGCGGTGGCTGGCCAGCTACTTCTCCTCCAGGGGTTACGACGTCCAGCTTCAAGAGGTGGCCAAAGGGTGGTACCAGACGGTGGCCACCCTCAAGGGGACAGGTGGTGGCCGGAGCATCATGTTCAACGGCCATCTGGACATCAATCCCCTGGCCACCGGTTGGACCCGGGACCCCTTCGACCCCTGGGTGGAAGACGGAAAGCTATATGGCGCGGGAATCCGCAACATGAAAAGCGGCGTGTCCTCCATGATTCACGCCGCCGAAGCCATCAGGAAATCCGGAACGAGACCGTCGGGAGATATCGTTGTGGCCTGCGTCGCCGGAGAGCTTCAGGGCGGCTCGGGGACCAAGTACCTGCTCGATCACGGCTGCCGGACCGACTTTGCGGTGGTGACCGAGCCCTACGGGGCCCACAACGTGGTCACCAAGCACGGCGGCATGTCGGTATTTTCCCTCCACGTCATGGGCAGGCATCCCGCCGGAGACGACCTGGAAGGCGTGGACGCCATCCCCATGATGATGAAAGCGATTCAAGCGATCTACGACACCAAGCTCACCCACCGGCCCTGGGATATTCCGGGGTTGCCCTGGGTAAAGATCGGCTCAATCATCGGCGGCCGCGGCGAGTCCCACGACCTGCGGTCGGTCAGCCGCAACAGCGATCTGTGCACCGCCTTCGTCGCGGTAACCACCGTGCCGGGCATGACGTCGGATACGATACGCATGGACTTCGAGCGGGGACTGAGCCAACTCCGCGAAGAAGAGCCCGGATTCGAGTACAAACTGGTCCACCCGGTTGAAAGCAAGTTCAACATCTGGCAAGTAGACCATCCGCCCATGGACATGCCTGCCGGTGAAGAAATCGTCCAACGGGTCGCGGCCAGCTACCAGAAGGTTACGGGCCAACCGCCCCAGGCCATCGGCGCCCCTCCTTCGGCGTTGAGCGCCCGTTACGGCGACGACGACGCCCATCTGTGGGAGGCCGGAATACCCGCCCCGATATACGGTCCGTCGGGAGGGTCCTACGGCGAGGACTTTGCCCTCATCGACGAAATGGTCCTTTGCAGCAAGGTGCTGGCTTTGACTGCCCTGGATATTTGTGGGTGAAGGAAATCCCCCCAACCCCCCTTTAGAAGGGTGGGCTTTTTTGCGGGTTGATCAGAAGACCTAGAATGATTTCCAATAACTCCTATCAAAGGATTCGTATCAGGTTTAAACACTACAGAAGAGGTGATTGTTGACGAGTAGCAGTGATGTTGTGGTGGTTGGCGCGGGGGTGGTGGGGGCCGCTATCGCATTTTACCTGGCCAAGAGCGGGGCCAAGGTTACCCTGGTGGACCGGGATGCGCCTGGTGGGCGAACGTCCAGGGTTTCTTTTGGGTGGATCAATGCATTGGGCAAACGCCCGGAACATTACCACCGGCTCAGCCGCTTGGGAGTGGACGCCTACACACAGTTGGAAGAAGACCTGGGACCGGGGTCCGGCATCGGCCACGGGGGCGGGCTACACTGGCCGTCGCCGGACGATGCAGGACGTTCGGAGATGGCCTCTCTGGTCCGTGACCTGGAGGAATTCAACTATCCGTATAGCCTGCTGACGTCTCAGGAAGCCGCCGAGTTGGAACCCAACGTGAGGGTTGACGGGGTGGACGACGGTATCCTGTACGCGCCCATCGAACGTTGGGCCGATGGCGACCTACTGGCCGGGGCATTGGCCAAGCAGGCCGTGGAATATGGGGCATCGCTGGCGTCTCCAGTCTCGGTTCGGGAATTGGTGACGGACGGTTCCCGGGTCACGGGCGTCGCGACTTCCGATGGGTTTTTGTCCGCCGGCACCGTGGTGGTTGCCGCCGGAACAGCCAGCGTGGGCCTGCTGGCGCCCCTGGGGTACCAACTGCCCTTGGGCCGCGTCGTGGGGATTTTAGGAGTCGTGTCAGCGCCGGTTGGGACTGTCTCCAGGGTGCTCTATCCGGGAAAATATCACCTCCGTCCCACCAATGACGGCCGGGTTGCCATCGGGTGCCGGGACATGGACGATCTGGTCGACGAAGACACCGACACGTCCAGCCCGCCATCCTGGATGAATCAACTCCTGGATATGGCCCGCCGTGATTGCCCTGCGTTAGGTGGAGGCCAGATCGAGGAGCTGCGGGTGGGTGCCCGGCCCATGCCTGCCGACGGTCTGCCCATCGTCGGACCCGTCCCCGGCGTCCAAGGGGCCTACGTGGCCGCCATGCACAGCGGCGTTTCTCTGGCGGCGATCGTAGGCCAGACTCTGGCAGGGGAGATCATCTCTGGCGGGGTATCGCCCGTATTGGAACGCTACCGGCCGGACCGGTTCTCAGGAAGCGCGGACACGAGTGTTTGAGCGTGGGGATATAGACCGCAGATTCTTGACATGGTTGACCGGCGCAAGTAGCATTGTATCCATCCGAATTACTCAGTAAAATAATCTTTATTCTGCTTCTATCTGGACACGATAGAAAGTTAAAAGAATCGATCAGAATCGTCCACTTCTAGCCGGCAAAACCCGGTTACTCACACTGAATACAGCGTGGAAGAACACGTTGATCTGGGACAGGAGGGATTAGGATGCCAAGTCAAGACGAAATCGCATTGATGGGCCACCTGATGCGCCGTGCCGGCTTCGGGGCTCCCCAAGAGGAGCTACAAACCCGGGCAGCCAAGGGGTACGACGCTACAGTAGAAGAACTGCTGCACCCTGAAGAGCTACCCCCGATCGACGAAAACGAATTTTACCGGTATTTCCCCGGCTACGAAGGTGCTTTGGGACCGCCCATCAACCAGGCCGATTGGGTGTACCGGATGATAAACACCAAGCGGCCTCTGGAAGAAAAGATAGCCCTGTTCTGGCACCAGTTGTTCGCCACGGGTAATTCCAAAGTGGACAATCCTCCCGAGCTGACCCAACAGATCAAGATGTTCCGCAAGTACGGCCTGGGCAGCTTCAAGGAACTGCTGGTGGAGTTGGCCAAGAACCCGGCGATGATCTACTGGCTGGACAACAACGGAAACCATAACGGCGCTATCAACGAGAACTGGGGCCGTGAGTTGATGGAGTTGTTCGCCCTGGGCGTGGGCAACTATTCCGAGGATGATATTAAAGAGGCGTCGCGCGCCTTTACCGGTTGGACCATAGCCCCCAAGATTCCCCGAAACCCCTTGGGCCGCTTCTACTGGAACTTCGAGTACAAGGCCGAAGACCACGACGACGGCGAAAAGACCTTCCTGGGGCACACCGGAAACTTCAACGGCGAAGATATCATCGATATCCTTGCCGGCCAACCGGCGTCCCCCCGATTCCTGGCGCGCCACCTGTATAACTTCTTCGTCGCCGACGAAGCCCAAGTACCGGCTTGGAACATCACGCCGCCCCGGGACCCGGAAGCGATACAGACCCTGGTGGACGCCTACAACGACTCCAAAGGCGACATCCGTTCAATCCTACGGGTACTGTTCAAGTCTGACTTCTTCAAGAACGCTCGCTTTGAACACGTGAAGAGTCCCGCCGAATTGGTTGTGGGCACCGTCCGCATCGCCGGCAACTACAACGGACCCAGGCCCGGACTCACCGCCCTGGCGATGGAGTGCAATTGGCAAGGGCAGGAGCTCCTGAATCCTCCCAGCGTGGAAAGCTGGCACACCGGTTCCGAGTGGATCGACGGCGGTGCCCTGGTAAGAAGGGTGAACTTCGCCGCAGGCGTCCTGGGAGACACTTCTCTGCCAGGTGTCCGTTCCGTGGTTGAGGGGCTCAGATCCAAGGGCAGCCTGGCGCCGGCGGATTTCGTGACTCAATGCCTAGAAGCCCTTGGGCCCTTGGAAGTTAGCGAATCGACCCATAGCGAGTTGCTGGACCAAGCCCAAGAAGACGGAAACCTGAATTGGGGCACTGATGAAGAGCGCACCTCTTCCGAGAAAAGGGTGGGCATCATGCTGGCGCTGATCGCCGCCTCCAGGGACTATCAATTCGCGTAGCAGCCAACCGGCCGCTACAACCCAACGACGACTTCAGGAGGAATCGAAGATGGCATCAACCAAGAAAGACCCGGTGGTGGTCATTCTGCAGCTCACCGGAGCCAACGATATTCTCAACACGATAATCCCCTACACCAGTGGCGAATACCGGGACAACCGGCCCAAGGTGAACATTCCCCAAGACCAAGTCCTGCCCATCGACGATCAATTGGCTTTTAACCCCAACATGGGCCCGCTTAAGAAGATGTACGACGATGGGAAGATGGCCATCATCCACGGCATCGGGTTCGAAAATTCCCCCCGGTCCCACTTCCGGGCCATGGACATCTGGCACACCTGTGAGCCGGACATCGTAGGCACGGAAGGCTGGGTCGCCAAAGTAACCCGCGACCTGGACCCCGCCGGCGAAAACGTGTTAAAAACGGTTAACTTCGGCCAGGGCTTGCCCCGGGCGTTGGCGTTGCGCGGTGTGCCCATAACTTCCGTCTCCAACCTGGAGAACTACGGTGTGCTGTCCACCGTTCCCGGAATCGACCCGCAGCAGGACCGGACGAAGATTCTGGAGCGGTTCGCCCGCATGTACGCCCCCGCCATCGGCACCGGCGCGACCATGGACTACTTGGGCCAGACCGGACGTGACGCCTTGAAAGGCGCCGACATTCTCAAGGTTGCTCCTGAGAAATACACGTCCACCATCGAGTATGCCGAGACACCCATCGCCAAGTATCTGCGGGATGTGGCGCGGGTATACCTGGCGGACCTGGGCACCCAGGTGTTCTACACCTCCCACGGTCCCTTCGACACCCACTTCAACCAACCGCCCATGCATCAAAAGCTGTGGACCGATGTGTCCAACGCCGTCAGCGACTTCTTCGACGACCTGAAAGAGCACGACGCCGGCGAAAATTTGATCATGGTGATGTTCACCGAGTTCGGCCGCCGGGTTAAGGACAACGGCACCGGGACCGACCACGGCGCCGCAGGCGGGGCCTTCGTCATCGGCAACAACGTAAAGGGCGGGATGTACGGGACCTATCCGTCCCTGAAGGCCGAAGACCTGAACCAGGGAGACCTGGACCCCAACTACGACTTCCGGGGCTTCTACTCCACCGTGATCGAGAAGTGGTTGGGCTTGGACGCGGTTCCCATCGTAGGTGGCACATTCGAGCAAATGGCGTTCGTTTAACCGATACAACACCCTCTCTAACTCTCCCCATAAAGGGGGCGAGGACAAATCCCTTCCCCCTCGATGGGGGAAGGTTAGGATGGGGGTGATACCCCCCAGCAATCAAGTTCCGAAACCGATCGGACCGGCTGACAGGAGGAAACAATGCTGACCACAGTCGCCGCAGGGCGGGTCTTCGACTACAACTACTGCATCGGCATGTACGCGATGAACGGCCAAGGCCTTTGGACTCCTCAGGACTTTGCATTGGGGTCAGGCGGAATCATCTACATCATCAACCGTGGGGTTGAAGAAGTAGGCCAGCGCATCTCTAGGGTAACCGTTGATCATGAATTCCTGGGCCAATTCGGCGGCTTCGGCGCCGGCGACGGCCAGTTCATC